>JBJXHF010000055.1:0-16816 GCA_046160805.1 Pyrinomonadaceae bacterium | reverse complement strand
AACGTTGCGGCGCAGGAGGTTGAGAATCGCGTCCAGACCGTTATTCCGCGTCTTCCCGAAACGGCCAAACAGCCAACCGTGCAAAAACTCGACACGGACGCTGCGCCGGTTCTGCGCATTTCCATTTCAGCGCCCGCGCCGAACACTTTGCGCGACGTTACCGAAGTTGCAAAGAATCAAGTCAAAGAGAGGATCGAATCCATCAACGGTGTCGGCCAGATCACGATCATCGGTGGGCAGGAACGCCAGATAAACGTCTGGGTCGATCCGGACAAGATGCGTTCGTATAACGTTACGGCAGCCGAGATCGCGGGTTCTTTGAAAATTCAGAACATGGAATTTCCGAGCGGCCGTCTTGACGAAGGCCAAAAGGAAACGGCCGTTCGAACGATCGGCAAGATTCAAAAGCCCGAACAGTTTAACGATGTCGTCGTCGCAACGCGCGGCGGCTATCAGGTAAAGGTCAAAGACCTCGGCTACACCGAAGACGGCGGCGAGGAGATCAGATCAGAAGCCCGCTTAAACGGCCAGCCGGCTGTGACGCTGATCGTTTCTAAACAGTCCGGCCAAAACACAGTTGCGGTGGCGCGTGAAATAAAGGAGCGGCTCACTGAGATCGAACCGACGCTGCCAAAGGGCTATGAGATGCGCATCATCGGCGACAATTCGATCTTCATCGAAAATTCGCTGAACGCCATCGAGGAGCATCTGGTGCTCGGTTCTATTCTTGCTTCGATAGTCGTTTTTCTTTTCCTGTGGAATTGGCGCGCAACGTTTATCGCCGCGTTGGCAATTCCGACTTCGATCATTTCCACGTTCGCGCTTGTGTATGCGATGGGCTATACGCTCAACCAGATCACGATGCTAGCTCTGACGCTGATGGTCGGTATAGTAATTGACGACGCTATTGTAGTCCTCGAAAACATTTACCGATTTGTCGAAGAAAAAGGAATGAATCCGTTCCAAGCGGCGATCGAAGGTACTCGTGAGATAGGCCTTGCGGTCATGGCGACGAC
Source organism: Pyrinomonadaceae bacterium (assembly GCA_046160805.1). Taxonomy (GTDB): domain Bacteria; phylum Acidobacteriota; class Blastocatellia; order Pyrinomonadales; family Pyrinomonadaceae; genus OLB17. The sequence continues at coordinate 15,800 of JBJXHF010000055.1, read as the reverse complement.
GCTTTCGCTGATGGCAGTGTTCATTCCCATCGGCTTTATGCAAGGCATCGTCGGCAAATTCATGTCGAGCTTTGGCCTGACCGCTTCGTTTGCGGTTGCAGTATCGCTGATCGTCTCGTTCACGATGACGCCAATGCTTGCCGCGCGGCTAATCAAACCGAAGCGAGTCAGGAGTCAGGAGTCTGGAGCCGCGAGTGAACATGCTGCGGTCGAACCGCTTGACGATCAGGCAGAGCCGCCGACTCAAGACTCAAGACTTAAGACTCAAGACTCTAAATACACGGGCTGGTTCAAACATGTTGACGGCGTCTATGCGTGGCTTTTGAGATTTTCGATGGGGCATCGCTGGGTGATTTTGACGCTCGTCGGCGTTGTGTTTCTCAGCATTGTTCCACTGTTTATGTTCGTCGGCAAGAACTTTTTGCCGGTTGACGACCAGTCGCAATTCGAAGTAGCGCTGCGCACGCCAGAAGGCACGAGTCTCGGCTCGACGGCGCAAATATTCGAGCGCATCGCTTCGGAAATAAGACGGCTTCCCGGCGTGACGGACACGCTTTCGACCGTCGGCGGCGGACAGTCGCTCGTGGTAAATTCCGGCTCGATCTATATTAAGCTGACCGACATACCCAACCGCGAAAAATCTCAGCAGGATTTGATGAGCGACGCGCGTGAGCTGCTGAAAAATTATCCCGATTATCGAACGTCAGTGCAGCCCGTTGCGGCTTTTTCGGGCGGCGGTTTTCGCAACGCGAATGTGCAGTTCATGATCGGCGGGCCGGACCTGAAAAAGCTGGAAGAGTATTCGACAAAGATACTCGAAAAGATGAAGACGATCCCTGACGCGGTCGATATTGATTCGACGCTAATCAGCGGCAAGCCTGAGGTGCAACTCGAAGTTGACCGCGACACGGCTGCAGACTTAGGCGTTCGGATCGGTGATGTATCGCAGGCTCTCAATACTCTCGTCGCGGGCGAGGACGCAACGACCTACAATCAGGGCAACGAACAATACGACGTAACCGTTCGGGCAATCAATCCCTTTCGCACCAGCCTCGAAGGTCTAAATCGTATGATTGTTCCATCGACAAAACTCGGCTGGGTAACGCTCGACCGCGTTGTGAAATCGAAAACAGGCTCAGGCCCGAGCTCTGTTGACCGCACAAATCGTCAGCGGCAGGTGACGCTGCTCGCCAACACGCGGGCGGGCGGCTCGGCGGCGAGCATTACATCCGCGATCGACAGTTACGTCAGAGAGTTGAATTTCCCGTCTGATTACAAAACCGGCTATGTCGGGCAGTCAAAGGAAATGGGAAAAGCAGGATTCTATTTTCTGCTCGCATTCTCATTGTCGTTTATCTTTATGTATATCGTGCTGGCCGCGCAGTTCGAGTCGTTCATCCATCCGATCACGATTTTATTGACGCTGCCGCTCTCGATACCATTCGGCATTTTTAGTTTGTTGATTGCGGGACAGACGGTGAACATCTTTTCCGGCCTCGGTTTGCTGCTGCTTTTTGGAGTTGTGAAAAAGAACGCGATTTTGCAGATTGATCATACAAACAACCTTCGCTCGCACGGGATGAACCGCTACGACGCGATCATACAAGCAAACCGCGACCGCCTGCGGCCGATCTTGATGACGACAATTGCGCTGGTCGCGGGCATGATTCCGCTTGTCATTTCTACGGGTGCTGGTTCTGGAACGAATAGATCAATTGGCGTTCTCGTGGTCGGCGGGCAAACGTTGTGCTTGCTGCTGACGCTTCTTGCGGTGCCGGTTTTTTATTCGGTATTTGACGATCTCGCCGAGATGCGTTTGTTCAGGCATGTTAACCGCTTTGGGAATTGGTTATTCGGCGGGCTGAAACGACGTTTCGCAGCCGGTGCTGCTTCGTTGTTCGGCAAGCAATAAACGACAGTTTTTATGGTGCGTTATTTTTTGATCATAATTCTCACTATGCTTGCGTCTGCGGCGGGAATAGACGCGCAAACGCCTTCGTCTTCGCCGGAGAATGTTCTCGCGGCTGCCATTGCTCCTAATTATCGATCTGATGACCGCTCGCTGCCCGATTTGGGCCGCGTCGGTGTGGATGTTACTCAGCAAAAAGCTTTGACGATGAACGACGCGATCACGCTCGCACTTGAAAACAATCGTGACATCGAAGTGACGAGAAAGACGGCGAGGATGGCGGAATTCGACCTGCGTGCGGCCCGTGGATTTTATCAGCCGCGGCTTGCGGGGCAAACTCTTTACGAACGCTCGACGACGCCTAATGTCAGCATCTTCAGCACAAATCAAAAAAATACCGTCAGCTCGATTATCGGCAATGTCGGCCTGACAAGTTCGCTGCCGAGCAACGGAACGCAGCTTTCCGCCACGTTCAACAACACCAATGCGACGACGAACAACCCTATCTCTATCCTCAGCCCGCAACTGAATTCGAGTCTTGGTTTCTCGGTGACGCAGCCATTGTTTCGCGGGCGCAGATTCGATCAAACGCGGCGGACGATTGAGATCGCGAAGAAAAACATAGAGTTGACCGACACGCAGTTTCGCCAACGCTCGATTGAGACTGTCGCGGCGGTGCAAAAGGCTTATTGGGATCTGACGTTTGCACTGCGCAACTTACAAGTGCAGCGCGATGCGGTTCGCGATGCAAAATCCCAGCTTGAGCATAATCGCAGGCTGGTTGAAGAAGGCCAGCTTGCACCCATAGATATCGTCGCAAGCGAAACGCAGGTTGCAAATTTTGAGCAGGCAGTTTATGACGCGCTAAACACAGTAAACGTCGCCGAAAATATTCTAAAAAATCTCATCTCACCAAACCGCACAAACGAAATTTGGAACGCCGCGCTCATGCCGGTCGAGCCCGTCGAGATCGCGGTTCCCGATCCGACATTGAGGGAATCAATTGAGCTCGCGCTCGACAACCGTCCTGAGCTTGACATTAACGACAACCACAAAGAGATCAACAGGATCGATCAGCGATTATTCAAAGATCAGCAAAAACCGCAGATCGATCTGGTTGCGGGCTATTCGTCATCCGGCATCGGCGGCAGCCAGAATCCGAATTTCATCAGTCCTTTTTGTACGAACAGTCCAAACCCGGCACAGTGTCAGACCGCGCAACTTTTACAACAGCAGACATTTCTGTCGCAGATCGGCGGCTCTGGAACCGCGTTTACCGATATTTTTGCAAACAAATATCCGGTTTTTCGTGTCGGCGTGAATTTCAATCTTCCTCTGTTTGGCGACAAAACGGCAAAGGCGAATTACGGCCGTTCGCTCGTAGAAGCCGAGCGTATTAACGTTCAGCGTGAACAGCTTGAGCAGTCCATTCAATCCGAGGTTCGCAACGCGCTCCAGGCGGTTCGGACTGGCGAAGCTCGTCTTCGCTCCGCAGCTATCTCGCGCGAAAATTCCGCAAAGCAATACGAATCCGAGCAGCGAAAACTCGACGCCGGGCAATCGGATATTTACAGAGTTCTCGAACGGCAAACTGCATTGACGGCCGCGCAAAGTAACGAACTGCGCGCGAGAACGGAGTTGAACAAGGCCATCGCCGATTTGCAGCGGGCGACAGGAAATACCTTGAAAGAGAACAATATCGAATCTAAGTTGAAGTGATAGGAATCTTTGTTAATGTATCATCTCAATCAAGATGCTCAATGCGTTTCCAAGCCAAGTTCTTTCCATTAATAATTACTAATTTTTAACTAATAATTATTGATGAAAGAAAAACACATTGAGAAAATGCTGTGCGCATTCGACGCTTGAACTTGTTAAAATGGAAAAGCAATTTATGCTTTTCAGGGAAACGATATTTCTTACCGGTTTTCCGGGGTTTATCGCGGGCCGTCTTGTCGAACGTCTCGCTGGCAGCCAGACGCAGTTTTATCTGCTTGTCCAGCCGCAATTTGTCGAGATCGCGATGCAGGAGATCGAGGAGATTGCCGATTTTACGCAAACGCCGCTTGATAATTTTGTACTTGTCGCGGGGGATGTCATGCAGTCGAATCTCGGTATCTCTGATGCAGATCTTGAAACCATCCAATATGAAACTACCGACGTTTTTCACCTTGCGGCGGCCTACGATCTCGCCATTTCTAAAGACATCGCATTCAACGTAAATCTGCAGGGCACAAAGAACGTTAATGATCTTGTTTGCTCGTTAAAAAATCTGCGCAGGTATAATTACGTTTCGACATGTTACGTTGCCGGTAAACGTGAAGGTAAAATTCTCGAAACCGACCTCGAACACAAGGCCGGCTTTCGCAATTTTTACGAAGAGACGAAGTATCTCGCCGAGGTCGAAGTAGAAAAGCTAAAGGCCTCGATGCCGGTGACGATATTTCGCCCGTCAGTGGTTGTCGGCGATTCCGAAACCGGCGAGACGACGAAATACGACGGCATTTATTATCTGATAAATTACTTGCGTAAAGCTCCGTCGATACTTCGCGTGCTGAATGTTGGCAATAAACAAGTGCGGCTCAATCTCGTGCCGGTGGATTTTGTCGTCGAGGCGATTGTCGTGCTCGGCCGTGACAAGCGGGCAGCGGGAAAGACTATCGCGCTTGCCGATCCGAATCCGTTGACGACTGCCGAGCTATTTGACGGCATCGCAAAAGCTATGACAGGGCGAAAATCCGAATACAGCCCGCCCGCGCGTCTTACCGAATGGTTCCTCAATACGAGCATCTCACCGGCGATCACGGGCCTTCCGCATCACGGCGTGCCGTATTTCTTTATCTCGCAAACATATGACACCGGTGTTGCCGACAGATTGTTGGAGCCTCATCACATAGCATGTCCGCGATTCGACAGTTATGTGGGCACTCTGCTCAATTTTGTCGAGGAGAATCCGACGCTTTAGTTCATTGGATTTTCTTTGCGTTCTTGGCGGCTTTGCGTGAAACTCTTTTTTATCAGGCAAAGACGCAAAAGCCCGCAAAGGAAAGCCAAAAGTTAAGCATACGTATCAACATTTGAGGCATCAAAAAAACAACGATGAGGACGTTTTCATTGTCAATAAAATCTGTAGCATTTGCCGTTTTTGTGCTACTTGGTGCGAGTTTGCTTGCCTTTGCCCAAAGTGGCCGCGTGCAGCAAACGCCTACTCCGCCTCGCGATGACGACACGGTTCGCGTTTCTACAGAAGAGATCAAACTAAACGTTCTTGCTTTTGACGATAAGGGCGAATTCTTTCGCGATGTGACGGCAAATGATCTAGTCATCGTCGAGGGCGACATTCTGCATCAGCCCGCGAGCGTTCGGCGTCTGCCGGCGAATGTTCTCATCGTTATGGACACCGGCGGCGAGTTGCGAAGCGTAAAATCGCTCGATAAGACCCGAAGCGTTGCGCGGAGATTGATCGAGGCTTTGCAAAACGGCGATTCGGTTGCTCTTATGCAATACAGCGATAAGGCCGAGGTCGTTGGAGAGTGGACAAGCGACAAAGGCCAGATACTGGCCGCGCTGAAACGAACAAATTTTGGCAGGAAGTCGGTGTTTGTCGATGCTCTGCGCCTCGCAACCGATTTGCTTCTCAAAGACAGCATCGAAAACAAACATCTCGTTCTGATCACCGACGGCACTGACAGCAATGGCAGACCTTCAGCCAAATTTGATACCTTTCAAAGGCTGCTCGCGACCGACATTAGTGTTCACGTGCTCAGCTTTACTTCGATGGAAGCGGCCGACATCGAGCCTCGAACAAAACGCACGTCGAACTCACCGCCCCGTAACGCGTTGCCTGACGAAGTGATAAATCAACTTCCGCCCGATGTAAAGATCGCCGCGCAAAGGCCGAAAGTCGGCCCAACCGTTAATATGGATCGCAAACTCCTCAAGACGCTAAAATCGCGAAAGGCCGATCTTGAAGTCAGTCAGCAGCAGCTCGAAAAACTCGCCGAAAATACGAACGGCGAATTTATCCTGCCCGACAGCATCGACGAAATGATCGAAAAATCGGCGCTGGTCGCGCGAATGATCGATTCGACCTACGTCGTCACTTACGTACCGAAAATCCCCGTCGTCGAAACCCGCGGCGCTTCCGAGCGAAACATCGACGTCACTTCAAAACGTTCCGGCCTCATCGTTCAGGCAAGAAGAAAGCTAATCATAAGTTCAGGAAAGAAATAGGTCGTGTTGACACTTCCTAAGTAATCTTCGGTGGCGACGACTTTTGAACGCGGATTCAAACGGATAGAGCGGATCAACGCGGATTTGAATATCATATCCGCTCTCATCCGCTTAATCTGCCTAATCCGCGTTCAAAAATTGCGTCATACTGCTTTTGATTTCCTGATAAACTCGGATGCAGGTAAACATTTTCGGAGTCGATCGTTATTATGAAAAAGATCAGTTCATTTTATTTTCTTGGGGTCATCCTTCTTTTATTTGGCAGCGCGTACGGCCAAAACAAATTCGAAGGTTATTCAGTGGTCGTCGAAGCTAACAATGCAGGAGCTTGCCCGGTTTGGTATCTTCCGTCGGCAAATAACGGAAACGCTATCGACGTTTTCATCGCTGGGACAGAGCAGCAAACACCGGCCGCGAATCTGACGACGTGCGATGACAGTAGCTTACGAAACGCCAACACCGTGTTGCCAAACGGGGACGGCCGTTGGTGCTTTAGCGGCCCCGAGCCGTTTTACGAAGTAAAGATTCGAAATGGCGAGTTGTATTTATGGTATCCGATTACGAATAGCACCGGTTTCTATAACGTCAAGGATTTTCGGCCTGTAAAACGAACATCAAGCGCGACGCAGCAATACACTTTTTTTGATCCGCCTGATTGGACAACCACGATCAGAAACGCGGTCGCATTCATAGCCGCTCGGCAGGGCGGCACTTTGCGTTTTCAGGACGGCGATTATGTTGTCGGCACGCTCGACGGCAATCGGCGCGATCCGAAATACGAAGCGATCACGCTGCCGTCCGGCATTGTTATCGAAGGAGCAAGCTCGAATGTTTCCGTGCCGACGACCAACCTTCCGATAAGACAGGGCGCCACAAGGATCAGGCTTCGCAATCCGAACCAGACGATCTTTCGCATCGGCGGCTGTACTAGTCAGGTGACGGTGCGGCAGATCGAACTGCTTGGCAATTCGGAACTCTACGGTGAAGCAAGGCGCGACACGACGGGAACTTACGGCATCGAGGGCCTCGGCAAATGGCAACTGGCGGGCGTACGGGGCGAATCGCCGAACCCGAGCGTTGGCATTCACGTTGAAAACGTCACGTTCCAAAATCTCGACCGAGGATTTTATGTTCACAACGCGAACGACGGCAATTGCAATTCGCGCGAGCAAAACTGCCACGATTGGCAATTCGATTACATCCTTGTCGATCACGGTATGTTTATAAACAACCGGACGGGCATTTGGATCGACACTTATAATACGGATTGGAAAATATCAAATTCGTTCTTCGCCTATGTTGCGTCAAATGCTCCCGGCGACGGCATCAGGCTGCAAAAGGCCGGCGCGGTGCTTATCGAACAGGTGCACGCAGGCGGATACAACTACGGGCCGCAGATAGGCGGCACGTTTCTGAATATCGACTCCGCCGGTTCGGTCACGATTGTTTCATCGACGGCCGAACGAAGCCAGCGGGCCATATATACAAATCCGGCGGGCGCTATCACCTCGTCGATGCTGACGGTGATCGGTAGCGTATTGGGCGACACGATCGATCTCAATGGACGTTTGAATTTTATTTCAACCGGCAGTTACTACAGTGCCAGGACGATTGACGCCGAGCCAACGGTCGCGATCACGTCCCTCGGCGACCGCTATTGTTACGACTCGTTGGTTCTGCCGGGCAGATGCACGGACGCGAACGGACGAACGGTGCAAAATCCCGGCATTGCCGGTGGCCGCAAAATGTTCGAGACCGGCAGCGTCGGCGAGGACACCGGCCCAAACCGCATCGACGGAAGACCCAATTTTTTTGGCTACAACGTGCGTATCGGCGACGGCCTGCTGCAGTTCGACCCAAATATCACATTTAAAGACATACAGGCGTGGGCAGCCGGCGCAGGCACCAGGCCAAAAGCCGAGGATGGGGCTTTTCTATATTGTAAGGATTGCCGAAAGAACAATGCAGGCATCTGCTCGCAAGGCACACCCGGCACCGACGGCTCTTTCGCCAAACGCCTCAACGGCCAGTGGCGCTGTGATTAGGGATTATCGTCGCAAAAAGCACAAAAAACACAAAGGAAATCTAACTTTTTGGGTCTTTTGTGCTTTTTGCGGCAAATAATTTATAATCAATGGTTTTTATAGCAAAACGAATATGAATCAATACGTAATTTATCTACCGCCAGCGCTTGGGATTTTGGGGTTGGTCGTGATGGCCTTCAAGTCGGCCTGGGTTAGCAAGCAGGACGCAGGCGATAAGAACATGCAGGAACTCGCCGGTCACATCGCCGATGGGGCGATGGCGTTTCTAAAAGCAGAATGGAAGGTGCTGAGTATCTTTGTGGTGTTCACCGCCGCACTGCTGGCTTATTCGGGCACGATCCACGAGGTGAACGGCCGACAGATTCACTCTAGCTGGGTAATCTCCATTGCATTTATCATCGGCGCGGTGTTTTCCGCGACAGCCGGATTTATCGGAATGAAGGTTGCGACCAAGGCAAACGTTCGCACTACTCAAGCGGCACGCACGAGCCTAAAGCAGGCACTGAAAGTCTCATTTACGGGCGGAACGGTAATGGGTCTCGGCGTTGCGGGTTTGGCGGTTTTGGGGCTTGGCGGTTTGTTTATTGTTTTTCTTAATTTGTTCGCAGGACTGGGCGCAAATCAGATTCCGACGGCTATCGAAGTACTGACCGGCTTTTCTCTGGGTGCGGAATCCATCGCCTTGTTCTCGCGCGTCGGCGGCGGCATTTATACGAAAGCGGCAGACGTCGGCGCCGATCTCGTCGGCAAAGTCGAAGCCGGAATTCCCGAGGACGATGTTCGCAACCCAGCCACAATCGCTGATAATGTGGGCGACAATGTAGGCGATGTTGCGGGCATGGGCGCGGATCTTTTCGGCTCTTACGTTGCGACGATTCTGGCGACGATGGTGCTCGGGAAGGAGATCAAGGTCAATGACGCTTTTGGCGGAATGTCGCCGATCCTTTTGCCGATGGTGATCTGCGGCCTCGGAATTGTTTTCTCCATAGCCGGAACATGGCTCGTTAGGATCAAGGACGATAATTCAAGCGTGCAAAAGGCGTTGAACGCCGGAAACTGGACTTCGATGTTGTTGACTGTGATCGCATCTTTCTTTGTCGTCTGGTGGATGCTGCCTGACGGATCGATCACGTCGCGAACGACGACATTTAATAAATGGAGCGTTTTCTTCGCGATCATTGTCGGAACTGTCGTTGGCGCGATAATGAGCATCGTCACCGAATACTACACAGCGATGGGCAAGAAGCCCGTGATGTCGATAGTTCAGCAATCGTCAACCGGACACGCTACGAACATCATCGGCGGCCTGGCGGTCGGGATGAAATCGACCGTCATCCCAATATTAACTCTGGCCGGAGGCATCGTAGCCTCGTATTATTTTGCCGGCTTGTACGGCGTCGCCATCGCGGCTGCCGGCATGATGGCGACGACCGCGATGCAGTTGGCGATAGATGCTTTCGGGCCTATAGCCGATAACGCCGGCGGCATCGCCGAGATGAGCCAGCTTCCTCCTGAAGTGCGCGAACGCACGGACAATCTGGATGCAGTTGGCAATACCACTGCGGCAACTGGAAAAGGTTTTGCCATCGCTTCAGCAGCTTTGACGGCATTGGCATTGTTCGCCGCGTTTGTCGGCATCGCGGGCATCGACAGCATCGATATTTACAAAGCGAACGTACTTGCGGGTTTATTTGTAGGTGGAATGATACCGTTCATTTTCTCTGCTCTGTGCATTCAGGCCGTGGGTAAAGCCGCAATGGATATGGTGCAGGAAGTTCGCCGCCAGTTCCGCGAAATTCCAGGCATCATGGAATACAAAGCACAACCCGAATACGAAAAATGCGTCGCTATTTCAACCAAAGCCTCGATCCGCGAAATGATGATGCCGGGAGCAATCGCCCTGCTCACACCGGTGATTGTCGGCTTCATATTCGGCCCCGAAGTCTTGGGCGGCTTGTTGGCAGGCGTAACCGTAACGGGCGTGTTGATGGGAATTTTCCAGTCCAATGCCGGCGGCGCATGGGATAACGCCAAGAAATCCTTTGAAAAAGGCGTCCTGATCAACGGCGAAATGGTATATAAAGGCTCCGAAGCTCACAAGGCATCCGTAACTGGCGACACCGTAGGCGACCCTTTCAAGGACACTTCTGGCCCGTCCATGAACATCCTCATCAAGCTGATGTCGATTGTTTCCCTCGTGATCGCGCCATATATCGCAGGAATTGGCAACTAGCGAATGGGACGTATAGGTCACATACGACCTATGCGTCCTATTACCTGCCACTCATCAACGCAACAAACCTTTCAAACAAATACTCCGAATCGTGCGGACCCGGAGCGGATTCGGGGTGATACTGAACAGAGAAAACTGGAAGGGTTTTGTGGCGGAGGCCGGCGACGGTTTGGTCGTTGAGGTTGATGTGCGTGACCTCGACATCGGCTGGCAGACTTTCGGAAGCAACCGCAAAACCGTGATTGTGCGACGCGATCTCGATCTTGCCGGTCGTCAAATCTTTGATCGGCTGGTTGCCGCCGCGGTGGCCGAATTTTAGCTTGTAGGTCGTAGCTCCGAGAGCCGAGCCGAGCAATTGATGGCCGAGGCAGATGCCGAACATTGGAGTTTGTGTGGCCGCGAGTTTTTTGATCTCTGCAATTACAGTGGACATGGCCGCCGGATCGCCGGGGCCGTTTGAGAGAAAAATGCCGTCGGGTTTTAAGGCCATTGTATCCGTTGCCGAAGTGTGAGTCGGAACGACGGTAACACGGCAGCCAAACCTTGCAAACTCGCGAAGGCTGTTTGTCTTCACGCCAAAATCATAGGCTACGATGTGATAGGAATTAATTTGAGATTTGAGATTCGAAATTTGAAATTTTGCTGAACCGTCGATTTTCGCATTTGATTCATATTCAAACTTCTTATCGACGGTCACGCCACTGGATAGCTCGCGGTTCGCCATTTCAGGGGACGACAAGACATTTTCCAACAGCGACTTTTTGTCAGTGTCAATAGTCGAGATGCCGGCGCGCATTGCGCCTTTGTCGCGGATGTGGCGAACCAGAGAGCGCGTGTCGATATGTTCAAGGCCTACTATATTGTTGTCTTTCAGATAATCTTGCAAACTCGCCGTTGAGCGAAAGTTTGACGCGATGCGGCTGGCTTCGCGGACAACAAAACCCTCGACCCACGGCCGCCGCGATTCTACATCTTCTGCATTTGTGCCGTAATTGCCGATCAGCGGATAGGTCATGCACACGATCTGCCCGGCATAGCTCGGATCGGTTAAGATCTCCTGGTAGCCCGACATCGACGTGTTGAAAACCATCTCACCAAATGCTTCGCCGTCAGCGCCAAAGGACGCACCGTGAAAAGTGCGCCCGTCTTCTAAAACCAAAATTGCTTTTCTTGAATGATCCATTCAAAGAAATCTTAACGCAAAGTCGCAAAGGTGCAAAGACGCAAAAGATAAGGAAATGTAACCACAGATGGACACAGATAAACACAGATAATTAAAAAATATCTGTGTCCATCTGTGTTTATCTGTGGACAATTTTTTCTTTGCGGCTTTGCGTTGAAAAATCCTATCGAAAGTCGTCTTTATTCACGGTCTTTACGGGAACGTTCTTATCGTATTCGCCGTGTTCGAGAAAGCCTATGTTTGTGGGCTTCCAGTAGCGGAAGAACGCCTTGCCGTAGATGTATTTTTCGGGAACAAGTCCCCAATACCGCGAGTCCGAAGAATTATCTCGGTTGTCGCCCATTACAAAGTAATGATGGTCATCGACTTTCTTAGCCGGCCAGCTTGGCAGCGACTGGTTGTGCTCGGTGTCGAGATAATTTTCGTCAAGCTGCCGTCCGTCAACATACACCTTGCCGCTTCGCACCTCGACCATCTCGCCGGGCAGGCCGATAACGCGTTTTACATAGCTCTTATCGGGATCGTTCGGATACCAGAAAACGACAATGTCGCCGCGCTCGATGTGTCCCCACCTGATGCTCTGGATTTTGTAGTAAACGAGCTTGTTGACGAGCAGCCGCTCGCCGTCGTGAAGCTGCGGGAGCATCGAGGTTCCTTCGACAACGACCGGCTGGACAAAAAACACGCCGAAAAGGATAAAAACTACGACGATGAGAAATATGTCGCGAAATAATTTGAATGCCTCCGTCCAAAGGCCTTGACGCGATTCGCGCCGCATTCGCGTCACTTCGATATCGCGGTCGTCATCGATTGCGACGAATCCAAGATCCGATTGGTCTTTCTTTTGAAAATCGAACATAATCAAGCCATTTAGACGTACTAAAATGCTAAGCGCGTTGGCTGTTCGCAGCCAATTCAATAATCGGATTAAACGCCGTCTTTGTCAAAACAAATCTGAAAAGTGAAAATGTTTAAAGGTGAAAATGTGAAAAAGTTTGTCGGGCTTTCTTTTTCACTTTTTCACTCTTCCCCTTTTTCACTTTCAAGATATGAATGAATCAATTCGCAGCCTTTTTCCGGCGACCCAGCGATCTACATATCTGAACAGCGCGGCGGTCTCACCGATGCCTACCGTCGCCATTGAGGCTATTAACAGTCAGCTTGCCGATGTGTCGGCAAACGGCTCAGTAAATTATCAGGATTGGATCGATACAAAAACCCGGGCTCGCTCGCTGATCGCCGAAATGCTGCACGTGCGAGCCGATCAAATCGCTTTTTTGCGAAATACGTCAGACGGCTTTGCGTCGGTTGCGAACGGATTGAGTTGGGCGGCGGGCGACAACATCGTCAGCTTCGAGCGCGAATTTCCGGCGAATTTTTATGCTTGGAGGCGAATCAGAGACGAGTTTGGCGTCGAGCTTCGGCTTTGCCCTGAAAGAAACGGCCGCATCGATCTCGAGGAGTTTATTTCGCTGATTGACTCGAATACGAAGGTTGTCACGATCAGTTCCGTCCAATATGCATCAGGCTACAACGCTGATCTCGAACGCATTGGCCGCAGGGCGCGTGACGTCGATGCACTGTTTTGCGTTGACATTATTCAAGGTTTTGGTGCGTTGCAGTATGACCTGCCGACACAGCTTGTCGATGCAGCTTGCGGTGCGAGCCATAAATGGCTCTGCGCGCCGGAAGGGTGCGGAATTATCTATCTATCAGATCGCGCCCGTGAACGCGTGAAGCCGACGCTTGTCGGCTGGATCAGCGTCGAGACGCCCTGGAATTTTGAAGATCGTGAACAACCTTTCAAGCAGACCGCGCTCGCATGGGAAAGCGGAACCGGCACGTCGTCTCTTTTCTACGGCCTCGAACAGAGCCTGAAACTTCTTCACGAAACAGGCGCCGACATAATCGAGCGCCATTTGAACGAGTTGTCCGATCAACTCTGCGACAGCCTCTCAGAAAAGAATTATGAAATTGTCAGCTCTCGCACGCCCGGCGAAAAGTCGCAGATCGTCTGCATAAAACATCGCGGCGTCCTGAGCTCAAATCAAATCGCCGACCAGCTTGCAAAGGAAAAGATAATCGTCAGCCCGCGCAGCGACCGCCTGCGCATCGCACCGCATTTTTATAATAACGCCGAGGATATTGAACGGCTGATAAATGCCCTGCCGTAATTGCAATTAATCTTTTAAGAGGCGGTTTGGAGAAATCTCAGACGTGAGGCCGTCAAGATTCAATCGAGTCAGTCCGCCGGCGTCGCTAAAGGCTTTCATGCCGGCGCGTTTGCGTGCGCGGATCGAGAAGAAAATATAGCCTGTAACTAAGCCGCCAAAAATGGCAATGCCCATTACGATCACGATGGCGAGCACGGTCGATATGAAAATATCGGTGGTTGTGAGAATAAAAGCGCGTTCCGCACTGATCAAATAAGGATTTCTGCCAAGCCATTGAACGACTTTTTCGTATTTGACTTGATCCAAAAGTGCGTTGGCAGCCGACTGATCGATTGCGTCAAAGACGAAGGCATTATAATTTCCTATTCGGCGATACACCGTTGTCTCGTCGTCGCCGGAAGCCAATCTTGCAGCAAATTCAGCGTCGGCTTCAATTGAGGCTTGAGGCGTCGAATATTCGATAATCAGCAGTTGTCCAGCCTCGTAAGGGGCTGTTACAGCCTCGGTGCCTCCTGCAAAATCCACCAGATCAAGCACCGGACGCTCACCGAGAACAGATTTGAGCTCATCCACGCTTTTAGCATATGTAGTTTGACCTTGAACGCTATCCCAATCCGGCAAATGCTTGATAAGCACTGGAATTTCGGCATTTTCGGGGCTATTGTACGCTGGCGAACCAAAAGATTGGCCAAAAGCCGTTACTGTAAGGAAACAAGCCAGAAATAACGCGGCTTTGAATCTAGTTAGGAATCTTATGAACATCACAATTCGACAATACCCCGGTTGGATGATGTTTTCAGGTGTTAATCTTAGCATTCTTTCCACTTTTCCGCTCCCAAAGTCCCCCAGGTTTTCAGTTACACCATAAGGTGTAATCTCTGCCCCACAAGCCACATAAGCGAGGTTGTGGGTGCGTTTTAGATGATGTTCAGTTGCCGGGCTATGCCCGAAAAAACTGAACAAATGGCTGGTTATGGCGTGAAATGGTTTATTGATCGAAAGTAAGAGGAGTTTGGCACGGCAATTGAGATATAACCGGTTTGGAGGGATACGAAAATGACTACTACACAAACAATAGATTTTCCGGTATTTCACAGTAAGCAAGGGATAAAGACCGACGTGGTTGCTTTTGCAGCCGAGATTGCGGTTGAGGATATTGGAACGGCAAAAGACTTGGAACTGGCGAGGGTTGCCACGCAGGGCAACATGGCTGCTTTCGAAGAGTTATACAAACGGCATCATCGCCGGGTGTATTCCGTCTGCCTGAGAATGCTGCAAAACGCTTCCGAGGCAGAAGACCTGACGCAGGACGTTTTTATACAGCTTTATCGCAAGATAGGCAGCTTTCGCGGCGACTCGGCCTTTACGACATGGCTGCACCGCATGACGGTCAACCAGGTTCTCATGCACTTCCGCAAGCGAACTGTAAAGTACGAAAAAACCACTGAGGAAGGCGAAACACCCGTCCAAATAGTTTCCGGAACGTCAGACCCGGGCAAAATGCGGATCGTGGACAAGATTGCCCTCGAGAACGCCGTAGCACAGTTGCCTAAAGGTTATAAAAATGTCTTCCTGCTCCACGACGTTGAGGGATTCGAGCACGAAGAGGTCGCCAGAATCCTCGGCTGTTCCGTAGGCACCTCAAAATCGCAGCTTCACAAAGCCCGCCTGAAACTGCAAAGGCTTCTGAAAAAGAAAGCAAATCCGCGTCTGCTGGGACTGTAAAACCTAATATTGAAATTATAAAAATAATATGAGCGGCCGTCCATAAACCTGGTTTATGGATGGCCTTTCTATTTCAGCCGCTCGCCTTGTTACTATTCTTCTATAATGCTACATTCTCGGTGTAATCTACTACGCCACGAGTCAGAACCACCTGCGGTAGCGGGTGGTCGAAGTGTAAACCTCCCCTTCTTAGCGCCAGTTTAAACTGGAGTAATCCGGGTTATGTTTTGTGAGATATTCGCTGGGAGGCATGCCTCCCAGCGAATCGTGCGGACGGTGATGGTTGTATGTTGCGAGC
>JBJXHF010000054.1:0-55646 GCA_046160805.1 Pyrinomonadaceae bacterium | reverse complement strand
GAACGAGCGTGCGGCTGAATCACCACGTGCACGCTCGTTCACACTCGCGTTTCCGCCCGTAGTTGATAATGATAGACTTTTGATTCGGTTATGGCGGAGAAGCTTACAAGAGCAAACAAATCGGCGGTGCTGGTGCCGGACGAGGCGCAGATGGGTGTGTTGTCAAATACCGAGCGCATTGGGTTCAGGCTCGCGCATTTTATGAATGGTGGCTGGCGAAAGCGGTTGATGACGTTTGGGCAGAGGCATTTGGGGTCGTTATGGATAAGGCTTGCGACTTATAATTTGATGGAGGTGAGCGGCATTGAGCACATTCAGAACAGCAAGCCGGACAAACCGCTCGTCCTCGCGGCGAATCACCGGAGCTTCTTCGACATGTACACGGTGTCGAGCGTGTTGTTCAGGCAAACGAAGCGGCCGATAAAACTTTTCTTTCCGGTGCGGGCAAAATTCTTTTACGATAGTCCGGTTGGCTGGCTGGTTAATTTTGTAATGGGCTGGTTTTCGATGTATCCGCCGTTTTTTCGCGAGCAAAAAGAGGCAAGTAAGAGGGAATTCGACAAGTATTCGCTCGAACGCCTTGTAGAATTGTGCAAAAGCGGCAAGCATCACGTCGTCGGCTTTCATCCTGAGGGCAAACGCAACCTCGATCCCGATGAGAACACGTTCCTGCCCGCTCAACCCGGCATCGGCCGCGTGATTTATGAAGCAAAACCGCAGGTCATCCCTGTATTTATCGCGGGATTGGGCAACAATCTTCCGAAACAAGTCCTCGGCAACTGGCGCGGCGGCGATAAAATTCGCATCCACTTCGGAGCGCCGATAAATTTCTCAGAGTTTTATTCCAAACCCAACCGCCTCCGCACGCACAAAGAGATCGCCGACCACCTAATGACTAAGATCGCATCCCTTGCTGGAAATGACGGCCAAAACTAGTTACTTTAGTTGACAGGCTCCAACTTACTAATTGTAAAAATCAAATGTCGGAGTTTTTCCTTGTTTTATCTGTTGCTGCCAAAGTTTCAGAGCCTTTGATTGATTCTCAAAAAGCTTTTTCTCCGATTTGAGATTTGAAAGCCCCTCGCAAAGCCGCAAATACTCGATTACGATCTCTCGTTCGTCTACCGCGAGTAGCTCTTTTGCAAGTTTCATGTCGATCTCGCCGAGCCAGCTATTGCTCTTTCTAAGCGGAGCACGGATCGCGATCAGCAGATATTCTTTAGCTTTTGACAAGTCTTTTTTACGAAGTGCAACGCGGCCGAGAATGATGTTGCCAATATGAGCTGCATCATCATAGCCGAGATCTGCGGCGTTTTGACCAAAGTCGAGAATGAGCTCGGTCGCGAACGTTTTAGCATCTTCATCTAAGCCTAATTCATAAGCTGCCATAGCTATATTCTGAAGCAAATGACGACGCTTGTTGTCACGTTCGTCCGAACGTTCTTTTTTCAAAGCCGCTAATGCAACACGTCCGTTTTCAAGCAGCTTTCTCAATCGCTCGGAGCGCTGAACAGGCGTTTCTTTACCAACGCCGGGAACTTCCGATTCGTATAATTGAGCCTGAAGAAGGAACAGTTCGTATTTGTCAGGATCAAACTGCTGTCCGGCAAGTAATATATTAGCGGCTACATCAGGCTCGATATTTTTTATGAAAGTGAAAGCGTTGATGCGGGTTTTTGAGTTCGCTTTGTTTGCCTCTATCTGTTTAAGCCAGGCGTTCTTTAACGTCAAATAGTCTTTATCTGCTGGCTTGAAATTGACTAATTGGAACAAGAACATATCGGCGTCATTTTTATCGGGGCGATTTTCGATCAACCAAAGACGATGTTTTGTCCTCGCCGATTTTCTTGCAGGCGTATCTTTACCATTCATATCTGAATAAAAGACGACAAGTTTGACGCGGGCATCGGCATCGGAAGGGTCGGCGAGCAATTTTGCCTCGAGTTTCTTTGCCTCGCGAGCCGTAACAAACGGCTTACCGTCATTCATCATCCCAGTGTATGCTTCGTATGCGGCCTTAACCGGATCGACGGGTTTTCTGGCAAGCTGTTTGCTTTTTGCGAGGAAAAGGTCAGGCTTCGCTGAGTATTTGATCTCTGTTTGAAAAGCCTCGCCCGCTTTGACAATGACTTCGCGAGCTTTTGAATATTCATCAATGGTGATGTTGTCTTTGTTTATGACAATCTCACGCAGCACTTCGACCTTGTCGTCGATCAGTTTGAATTCGTTGCGAAAACTAACGACCCCGTTTGACAAGCTGGAGTTAGCAGGAATCTCAGGTGTTACTCCGTCGGGAAATTTTATTCGATAAGTTTCCTTTAGACGAATCGCTCCAAGTACGAGGCTGGTCGTGCGTTTTTCTTCCTTTACAAGATCGGCGAGAACGGTGATGTTATTCAAATTTACGCCCAGAGGAAGGCGGAAACTGCCCGCCGGGTTAAACGTAGTGTAGTTATCAAGTTCAACTTCGAACTCAGCCTCTAATGGCTCGCCAACTTGAAAAGGATCACTGACCTTAATTAATTTGCCGTTACCGCTCAAGCCATAGTATGCGAGCATGAACGGGACAAGGCCTTTTTCTGTAAAGGTTGTATCGCTGAGGATTGGTCGAAAAAGTAATTCAGCCCTGCCTATATATGCATTGACGGATCTTGCCTTGAGGTTACCAGTCGGCGACAACTCTACGTTCACGGAGCTAACCATCTGATTATCATCCGGGCGATTTGCGGGTGTTTCGATCACGCCAGTTTTACTTCCGGCCAGAAAACCTTGTTTTCCGACGATGTGTTGAGGTATCAGCCCAAGCCTAGAATTAGGCGACGTGCCGTCGGCAAAGAGATCGAGGCTGGGAATATAGAGGATCGCATGATTGAAATACGACGGCGCGGCAACGGTTGGAAACCACTCACCCAAATCTGCGCGGATAATGACAGGATAACTTTCGATGCCCTTGGCTTTCAGCAGAGTATTAAGAATCGTTGCATAATCTTTGCAGTCGCCGTATCGATTGGCGAGTATGTCGTTTGCATTGTGCGGTATCCAACCGCTCCGATCTGCGACAATCGAAAGATAACGAATGTTTTTATTGACCCAAAGATAGATCGCGTTGGCCTGTTTTTCGGGAGTCGTAATGTCTTTTGTGATCTCATCGGCAAGCGTTGCAATCTCAGGAGATACGATGGATTTATTAGAAGCCTCCTTCCAATAAGCCGCGCCCAACTCATCAAAATTTTTGAAGCTTGTCATCAAAACACGGGAACTCGTTGCGATAATATCGAACATCAGCATTTCAACTTCGAGAGCCGGCTGCTCCTTCTTTTTCCACTGCCAGCGAGCGCGGCCGTCGCTGTCCGGCAGACGCCCGCCATCGAGACCGACGGCTTCGATAAAGATCGGATAATCGAGCGGCGCACTTAAATTGATTTCGGCAGATTTCCAATCGAATATAGACGCCAAATAATCGATCTGATCGAAATGTTTATCGAAGAATGTTTTCTTTTTGCGAAATTTTAACGAATAGTGAGCCGCATCACCGACTTCCATTCCATCGAAATTGATCTCAACCATCATCATTGACGAAAATGACGGAGCGGCTTCGGCCTGCGGCGTTCGCTTTATTTCAACGGCGCTTGCGGGAGTTGCGATCTTGCGGCCGTTTGCCTTGAGAATATATGTGTCGGAAACTTCGATCTCCTCTAGATCCCGGTTAAAGATCTTCTCGACTCGCTTAAAGTGGTCTATGGCTGTCTTAGAGTTAAAACGCTGAAGCACTTCTAGGGTTTGAACAAATGTGCCGTCGGACGCTACATCGATGTTGCTTATGTAACGCTCGATGGACAATCCAACAGTCTTTGGCTCAGCCTTTGCGATAGGAACAATGGCTGGCGGCGAAGTCACAAGTTTGACAGCACGAACAGATTTCTTTGTTTTGGTTGACTTCTTTGTTTGCGAGAATGCAGCTTGCGTAGAGAGGAACGCGACTGAAAGCGTGACGACAAGAACATTAATAGTGATAAGCTTCAGTGACTTATTCATTCAACAAAATTATCTTGGAACGGCGGAGTTGGAATTTGCGTCTGCCGCAGAAGTTTGTTCCTTCTGTTCGGCTTCGAGTTTTAGATCTTCTGCGGATTTCCAACCGGCTTTCCGCAATAGCTCGACTGCAAACCGAACCGGAACGGCCATGTTCGCCGCGGTATTCTCGGTAAACACGCCGAAGTTGATGCCTATTACCTTACCGCTCTGACCGAACAGCGGTGCGCCGCTTCCGCCTTCGGCGGTCTTGGCGTCGTGCACGATGCGGCGCGCGTCGAGGTCGGTGATAGCACCCTGCGTCGTCAGCGGCACGATCTTTTGCGACTGGGCGAGGAAGTTGATCAGATTTTGCCGCGAGTTTCCAAATCGTTGGTTGATGGATTTCGCCTCGTCGTCGTCAACCATCGCCAGCAGCCTGTCAGGCCCGCTTGGGTAGCCCATCGTTACCACTGTTTTACCAACCGCCGCCGAATCGCCGTCGGCTTCAAGCGGCAGTGTCGCAACTTCCTGCGGCAGCAACGATGTGTCTATCGTCCCAATAGCGATGTCTTCGCGCCGGCCGACTTGTCTAACCTTTAAAGGATATGGCTGCGCGAAGTTGGGAAAGTAAATTACCAGTCTTCTTATCCTCGCCCTGCCGTTGCCGGCCTTCATCATCTGCTTGACCTGGTCGTCTTCCTCCCACGGTTGGACGACGTGACGGTTGGTCACGATATATCCGCCGCCGACGTGAAAGCCCGTCCCGATGAAATCGTATTCAACTGTCGAGCCTCCACCTTCGGTCGTGATGCCGATTTGCGGCTGCTGCGGAATTAGAGTCGGATCCTCCGTCTGAGCGGGCTCGAACGGATTGGGGCGAAAACTCTGCGGATCGGCATACCTCAAAACCTTGCCGCTTTTCTTCTCTACAAGATCGTAAACACCAACTATCAGGCAAACTCCGCCGCCATACTCCACGCGCAAATTCGGCGCGAGCGATACGGTTTTGATCAACTCCTTGTTCGACTTGTCGAGATCGCCAAGCTGCCCGCTCGTCTCGTCGAGCTTTGCTTCGAGCCGCTGGATTAGCGTGTTTTGCTCCTGCGCCTTCTCCCGCGCGTCGCGCAACTCCCTCGTCACCGCCCATCCGACATACAAAACGCCGGTGATGAGCGCGACCATCAACACGATCCCGATTAATTTCGTCGTCCACGAAATTTCTCTCGACAGTTCGCGGACGAATTCGCGCAGGAAAGCCTTTGCGTCGTCGCGCTGTGTGGAAGTCGCCGCACCTATCGCCGCCTCTTCGATAAACCGCGAGATGTGCGGCAGGTCGCGATTGGTCGTTATCAGCGAAGATTTTGTCGCCAGCGAAAAGAACGCGAACGAAATGTCCGACTCGCCAACTTCTATAAAATCTCCGTCAGCGATCGCGATAAAGCGGCGAATGGGCTTGTCATTGATTTTTAAATTTAACGTCGCGTCGAAGTCGGTTATCCGGTAACTGCCGTCGGCGTTCTCAAGATCGAACCACACGCCGCCGCCGTTCGCGTTAGGTGTGTGTATCTGCAAGTCGCTCGTCTCATCCGAACCAACCCGAATCCGCTCCTGCGAGAAGAATTCGGTCCGCCTCTCAATGCCGACCGTGATGTGAATAATTATGCCCGATGCCATCTGAAACAGTGAACAGTGAATAGTGAACAGTGAACAGTTCGCTTATAACTGTTAACTGTGATTAGCATACCAAAAACCTTGCGTATTAAACTATTTCTTTCACTGTTCACTGTTCGTTGTTCACTGTTCGTTATGAAAAAGTTCATCACCGACCGCGAAGAGCTCGAAAAGCTCGCACCGATGCTCAAGGCTCCGATCACACGGCAGGTCTTCGTCTGCACTGGAAAGTCTTGCAAAGCCGTCGGCGGCGAGGAGGTAAAGGCCGAGTTCGCACGCATTCTCGAAGCGAAGGGCCTGCGTCAGGGCAAAGAGTCAAAGGGCCGCAACCCGTTGGGCAAGGTCCTCCTGACCGAATGCGGCTCGATCGGCTTCTGCTCGATCGGCACCGCCGTAATGGTCTACCCCGACGGCACGCTCTACGCCCAGGTCCAACCCGCAGACGCCGCCGAGATCATCGAAGAACACATCGAAAAAGGAAACGTCGTCAAAAGACTGGCGTTGATAAAGTTAGGGAATTAGTGGCCGCCAAAAATAACTCCAACGCGTGTTTTCATGAACTTGTTAGCCCCTCATATTCTCATTGTCTAGAACAACCTTGTTCGCACCGGCTTTAACGGTGATCGGAATCCTCCAATAGGTTGTTTGTTTGCCAAACTTGTAATAGCCGAACAAAAAGTAATCGCCCGCCGGAATACCTTCGAAGCTGGCTTTCCCATCGAAACCGGTCGTCGCTTGAGCCACTGACGCAGCGTCTATCGACTTCTTAACTGCGAGTGCAAAATTTGGTGTCAGTGCCCCGTCCATATACAAGACTGCTCCGTACATGCTCCACTTTTCGAGGGTTTCAGAGGTTCCGAACCGAGATTTATCCGAGTTATACACGTCTAGGTTTGCTTGAGTCAAGATGACTTTACTTGGGTCTTCTTTCAAAAGATAGAAGGTTGCTCGTCCAACAGGTTTGACGTCGCCGCTATTAAAGACTAGCCCAGCTTCTAGATCAATATTTCCTGTTTTGACCGGAGCGGCTTTTGTTTCTGTTTTTGACGTTTCTTTTGGTTGTGTGGCTGGTGTCTCCGTAGAACCGCCAGTCACATCGAATGCCCAAGTGCCGTCAGACCTTAAGACAACACGCTTGCCGTCATCCGTCGTTGCCGACTGAGTCGTGACAGGTTTCTCCGGCGCTTTTGGGACAGGCTTTCTTTTAACCTGTCCCTGAATGCCAGATGCTAGGGCGAGAACAAAGACCAAAGTAATATAGATTCGAATCATTTTACCTCCATTTTCTGTCGAGATTGCTGATGTCGTTGATAATACACCAATTTCGGTATTATCAACGACGTTTTTTTGCAGCGCCTACCGTTAAGGCGTGGGCTTCTTTGTTGGTTTATCGTACTCGGACTTTTTCTTGAGGCCGAGGCCTTGGAGTTCGTTGGAGCTTGAGCCGAACTGAGCCTTGACCTGGTCTTTGGCGCCGAGCATGAAGTCGTGAAACGCCCATTCTGCGGCGACGGCGATGTCACGGGCGGCGGCGGCGGCGGCGTTGGCTTGGGCTTCCGAGGCCTGCGTGTTTAGCTCCAGCGTTTTTGCGTTTAGCCCGTTTGCGACCGTGAAGGCCGGGTTTGCGGGCGTGTAGCCGACTATCGCCTGCAACGCCGCAAATGCGTCGAGGTCTCGGGAAAGTATTGTCGGGTTGAGCCTACGAGTCTTATCGATTGCCATATTGACATCCTCCGTTAAGTTGTTGATTTAGAAGGGCGATTGTTAATAATCGCACCGCAATAACCCTATCACAAACGCCTATTGTCACGCAACACACTAACGATGCGACGCTCCACACTAGCGATGCAACGCATCACACTAACGATGTAACGCCTCACACTAAGCCTGCGACGCATCACACTAACGATGTAACGCCTCACACTAAGCCTGCGCCGTATCGCATTAAGCCTGTAACGCATCACATCAACAGCCTTTCAAGCAATGATCTAGGCGTTTCGGTCAATTTTCTATGACGATGCTATTTCAGTTGAGCAGATTTTATTACCCAGAAACCGTCCTTAAGGACATATTTCATTGTGCAGTTAAAAGTCTTTGAATCCTTCGTGCGACGATCTGTTTCTATGACGCCATTTACAGTTAATCCTTCTTTATCGCGTTTTGTAGACAAATTTCCATAGCTAAACTCTCCTGAGTTCACGACAAGGGGAGAATTAAGATTAAGATATTCATTCCTGTTAAGAGATCCTCCCTTACTAGTAAATACAAAATCATTAGAGAGAAGTGAAGGAATATCTATCTCCATTCTTTTAGGCGCAATAACTACTGATTTCAAAAAATTCTGAGCGTCCCACTGTAGCCGCTTCGCTCGTTCCGTCAGAGGTGCAGATGCATCCCAATTCGGCCTGGTCACTTCAGTACCGACGAGCTGTGATGATTTGATCCTCTGGATTTTGATTTCTGCCCGAGTCCATCCCATGTCACCAAAATCTAATAACTCACTAATTGTTATTCGGCCAACAAATTTTATTTCAAAAATAAAATTGCTTTCGGGTTTAAGGTCATTGAGGAAGTTCCATGTTTTGCTCGATCCACCCGAGGGAAGCGCAAAATGATCTTGATCGTTACATTTCAAGGAGTAAAACTCACTCCAGTCGCCGTGGACTCGAGTCACAGTAGAATGGGTCATCAACGCTGTGGACGAGATGGTCTTTCCCTCGTACTTATCGTACGAATCAAACAGCGCACAAAAATCGACTTCGGGAATTGCTTGAGCTTTGACTGCTCCAGCGAACGCAATCTGGATAGACAATAATAGAAGTAGGATTCTCATTTCAGACTAAGATGCAGTCACTCATCGAAATGATAGCTTTAGCCTCGCATCGCGGTCAGTATTTCATCCACGACCTTCTTTGCGTCGCCGAAGAGCATTAGCGTGTTGTCTTTGTAGAAGAGCGGGTTATCGACGCCGGCGTAGCCGCTGGCCATGCCGCGTTTCATGACGATCGTGTCGCGGGCTTCCCAGACGTGGAGGACGGGCATGCCGGCGATTGGGCTACCGGGGTCGTCCATCGCGGACGGATTGACGATGTCGTTGGCGCCGATCACCCACGAAACGTCGGTTTCTTTGAAGAGATCATTCACCTCGTCCATCTCGAAAACGATGTCGTAAGGGATGTTGGCCTCGGCGAGCAGGACGTTCATGTGGCCGGGCAGGCGTCCGGCGACCGGGTGGATCGCGAATTTGACGTCGATGTTCTTGGACTTTAGGATCTTGCAGACCTCCGCAAGCGAATGCTGCGCCTGCGCCACAGCCAAACCGTAGCCGGGAACGATGATGATCTTTTTGGCGTTGGTGAGGAGTTCGGCGGCTCCCGCGGCGTCGACGGATTTGACCTCGCCTTGCGGTTCGCCGCTTGCCGATGAAGCTACCGTTCCGCTTTCTGTGCCGAATCCGCCGAGCATCACGCTGACGAACGAGCGGTTCATGCCCTTGCACATTATGTAGCTGAGGATCGCGCCGCTTGATCCGACGAGAGCTCCGGTGATGATCAGCAGGTCGTTGCCAAGCATAAAGCCCGCCGCCGCCGCCGCCCAGCCGGAATAGCTGTTGAGCATCGAAACGACCACCGGCATGTCCGCACCGCCGATCGCCATGATGAAATGCACGCCGAGAATGCCTGTGATTATCGTCGCGATCAACAGCGGCCATTGTCCGGCGGTTGTGCTCGGCGACATAAAGAACGCGACGCCAAGCCCGATGGTCACGAGCAGCATCGCGAGATTTATCATGTGCCGCCCGGGCAGCATAAACGGCTTGCCGCCGATGCTTCCTTTTAATTTAAGGAAAGCGATGACCGATCCGGTGAACGTGATCGAACCGATACAGACGCCGATGAATATCTCGACCATATGCAAGCTGTGTTCGCCTGCCGTCATCGTCTGCTGCGGCCCAAGATACGTCGCAAACCCAACCAAAACCGCCGCCAGCCCCACAAAACTGTGCAGCATAGCCACAAGCTCCGGCATCGATGTCATCTGCACCCGCGACGCCAATATCGCCCCGATCACAAGCCCTGGCACCAACGCCGCCGCCAAAATTGGCAAGCCCTCGACGCTCATCCCAGCCGCCGTCGCCACCAACGCGATCAGCATCCCAAGAATCCCATAAAGATTCCCCCGCCGCGCCGTCTCCTGCCGCGACAACCCGCCAAGACTTAAAATAAACAACGCACTTGCGGCGATGTAGGCGATTGTGATTAGGCTTTGTTGCATTTAGACAAATCTGATCCGTTTCGATGGGGATCGCGTCGCGATTAAATGAATCGACCTCATATGCTTATTGTATAATTTCAACATGTTGACGGTTCTTCAGAAGACTTTCTTATCCACTCTAATCATTCTTTGCGTGGCGCTCACTGTTAATTCACAGGAAACGGCTCCAATTGGTCTATCAAACGGCGTTAAGAGTTTTCTCCAAACCTGGTTTGTTTCGAGGAACGTTGACGCAGCAATCAGTTCCCTCAGTTCTCGCCCTATCCTCGGCAATTGTATGACCTCAGAGGCGTTAGATAAGAAAAAGCGAATAACTCGCAGTGACGTTCGTGGCATACTTCGACAAGCACTAACCGTGACACTAAAAAAGGTTCCTCGATCGCGATCTTTGTCAGCATATATTTCAAGCGACGGCACGGACGTAATTTCAGATTCCGACTCGGATTTTATCAACCATAAAAATGAAAGCTACTTCCGCATACTTCGTCTTAAGCCGTTTGAAGACGTTTCGGACAACGGCTATGTTTGCAAGTTCGACGAAAACCTCTCGTTTCGGCAAAAAATCTCGGCGCCGAATGTTTACTATGTTCTTCACCAGATCAAAGTAAAAGAGAAGTTCCAACCGTTCGGCTTATTAACTCTTTGGCAAAGAGAGCAAGGCAAATGGAAGATTCTCACATTTGCCGCCTTCACGAACGAAGACTGACATTCTCAAGCGAATTCTCAACTCAACCCACAATTCACTCAACGCAAACCTGGACAACAAACTTATCCTACTTCCTAAACATCCCCAACATTCGATTTGTGACCAAAAATCCTCCGGCGATGTTGATGGCGGCGATTAGGACGGCGATGGCGCCGAGGATGACGGTCAGGTTCAGCGTGGACGATATCAGCTGGAGCATTCCGCCGACGAGGATGATGCCGCTGATGGCGTTGGTAACGCTCATGAGCGGCGTGTGCAGCGCCGGTTTGACGTTCCAGACGACCTGAAAACCGACGAAGATCGCAAGCATGAACACCGTAAAATGCGAAAGCGTCTTTTCCGGAGCAATGAAGCCAAGGCCAAGCAGAATGATACCGATTACTACCAAAACGAGCGGGTTGATTCCTTTGCCTTCGTCCTGGCCGTGACCCGTTGAAGCTGCCTTGGTGACGGCGACACTCGCTGAGCTTTTTGTAGGCACACCAGGCTCCGGCGGCGCAGCAGGCGTCGGCGGTGCGGGCGGCGGCCACATCATTTTGCCTTCGTGCAGGACGATGGCTCCGCGAACGACCTCGTCTTCGAGATTGATGTGTATTATGGCTTCCTCGGTTTCCGTCGCGTTGACTTCTGTTTCCGTTGAGCCCTTACTTACGTGCGGGCTACGGACACTCGGACTACTGACAAGGTCGCTGAGCAATGCGACGATGCATGCGCCGTAAAGTTGGCTCGACATGGATGCCATCCGCGACGGCAGGTCGGTGTAGCCTATGATCGTGACACCTTTGTGATGAGTCACTTTGCCGGGATCGGTCAGCGCACAGTTGCCTCCTTGCTCGGCGGCGAGATCGACGATGACGCTGCCCGGCTTCATTGACTCGACCATGCCGGTTGTTATGAGTTTGGGAGCCGGTTTGCCGGGAATTAGCGCCGTCGTGACGATAATATCAACCTGCATTGCCTGGGCCGCAAACAGAGCCATCTCGACTTTGAGAAAGTCGTCCGACATCTGCTTGGCGTAACCGCCCTTGCCTTCGCCTTCTTCTTCGACATTTATTTCGAGAAACTCGGCGCCCATCGATGCGACCTGGTCTTTTGTCGCAGAACGCGGATCGAACGCACGCACGATCGCACCCAAACTCCTCGCCGCGCCGATCGCTGACAAGCCCGCAACGCCTGCGCCGATAACAAGCACCTTTGCGGGATCGATGCGTCCGGCGGCTGTGATCTGACCGGTAAAGAATCGGGGGAAATGATTTGCCGCTTCGATTATGGCGCGGTACCCGGCGATATTCGCCATCACGGAGAGCGTATCCATTTTCTGCGCGCGAGTAATGCGCGGGACGCAATCCATGCCGAAAACGGTTGCTTTTCGCGCAGCCAGACGGTCAAGAAGCTCGCGATTCTGCGCCGGCCAGATAAAACCAACAAGCGTTGAACCTTCCTTCAGAAGTTCGGCTTCGTGGACTCCTAATTCCTTGTTTTCCTCCGGCGGACGAACCTTCATGACGACATCCGAAGCAGCCCAAAGTTCCTTTGTGTCGTCGATAACGACCGCGCCGGCTTCGCGGTATTCGCTGTCGATGCAGTTTATCCCATGGCCTGCATGTGATTCGACTACGACGTCAAAGCCGAGTTTTTTCAGTTTGAGAATAGTCTGCGGCGTCGCCGCGACGCGCTTTTCGCCGGGATGAATTTCTTTTGGGATGCCTATTGTTGTCATAGGTAGCGAATTAGGTTGAGCGAAAAAGATTTTACATTCTAGCTGTTAGCTGCTGGCTTACAGCTTCTAGCCAGAAAAACTCATGCAGCCGTCGGGTCTTTTACGATCGCGATAAACGGCAGATTGCGATAACGTCCGGCCGCGTCGAGGCCGTAGCCGACGACAAATTTATTGGGAACGACGAAGCCTGTATAATCGATCTTCAATTCGGTCTTGATACGCGGTTCGGGTTTATCGAGAAAGCTTGAGAGTTTTATTGAGTTTGCGCCGCGCGAGCCGAGTATGTCCAAAAGACGCGAGAGTGTTAGCCCAGTGTCGATGATGTCTTCGACAACGAGCACATCTTTACCGCGAATTGAATTACTTAAGTCTTTTAGAATCTCAACATCGCCCGTAGATTTCGTTCCGTCTTTGTAGCTCGAAACCGACATAAAATCTATGGTTAATCTTAGATCGATGGAGCGCATCAGGTCGGCAAGAAATACACAAGAACCCTTTAGAACGCTCACTAAAACGAGTTCCTTACCAGCGTAATCTGCGGTTATCTGCGCGCCTAATTCATTGATCCTATTCTGTATTTCAGATTCGGAATACAGGACTTCAAGATTCGAGTTGGTGAATTCGGTAGATGCCATTTTTGTGGTTTCGGCGGTCATAGTTTTTCTCGTGATTTGATTGAAATTGCAATTACAAATACTATTCAAACATAGACCGACTTTCAAGTTGGCTACACCTGCGAATCAAAATGGCCGATGTAAATAACGAAACACGCGACCGCGTCCGCGCTTTGGTGCGGCAAGTCCTCGCTACAGTGCCGACGGAAGGCGAAACGCGACAAGAGGCAAAAACACCGGCCGCAGCAGTCGAGCATGTCATCGTTAATTCACTGCAAGACAAGCTTGGCAGGGAATTTGACCGCGATGAATCGGCTAAATCTCTATTAACCGAGGACGACCTGCGCGGGTTAGAGCCGGGCTCGCGGTTGCGTGTTGCGCAGAATGTTAAATTCACAGCGCTTGCTCAGGACATAGTAAATGACCGGAACATCGAACTCATTCGCAAACAGTCTCGGCAAAATACGACAAAAGTTCGTTCCGTTGCGATAGGTTCCGATCACGGTGGATTTAAGATGAAGGAGCAGTTGAAAGATTTTCTCACAGATTTTGGCTTGCAAGTGCGCGACTTCGGAACCGAGAGCGAAGAAGCGGTTGATTACCCTGATTTTGCACATGCCGTTGCAAAATCTGTGAGCGGAAGACAGGTTGATATAGGCATTATCATTGACGGCGCGGGCATCGGCAGTGCTATGACCGCCAACAAAGTTCCTAACGTCCGCGCCGCGGCTTGTTATTCTGTAGCATTAGCAAAAAACTCACGTGAGCACAATGCAGCAAATGTATTGACGCTCGGTGCTGGGCAAAATTCGTTTGATGAAGTAAAGCAAGTTGTCGAAGCGTTTATTTCAACAGATATTTCAGAAGAGCGGCACAAGAAACGTGTTGGTAAGATCGAGGCAATTGAACGACAATATATTCGATGACTCGCAGGCTAGCAGCCTGCGTTCCGACGATGCAAAACGGCAATTACGAACAACTGATCGACCAGATCACCGACATGGTGCTGGCAAAGCTTAGCGGCGAGGAATATTGCCCGACGTTTTGCCACGCCGATTTTGAGCGGATAGTTGACGCTGGGGCTGAGCGTATCGGAATTGTTCTTGGCGAAACGGCGACGGCTCACGATTGGGCGAGCCTGATCGATCACACGCTGCTAAAGCCGGAAGCGTCGGAATCGGACATAAAAAAACTCTGCGACGAAGCGGCTCAGTTTGGTTTTGCGTCCGTATGCGTAAATCCGGGTTGGGTCAAAAGGGCTTCGGAATTTTTGAAAGGCTCGGGCGTGCCGGTTTGCACAGTCATCGGATTTCCGCTCGGAGCGACGCTGCCGGATGTAAAGGCGTACGAAGCGCGGCGATCGATATTTAACGGCGCCCGCGAGGTCGATATGGTGATCAATATCGGCGCGTTGAAATCGGGCGACGACTGCGCAGTCGAGGACGACATTAAAGCCGTTGTCGAAGCCGCGCACGAAAATCACATTCTCTGCAAAGTAATAATTGAGACCGCTCTTTTAACAGACGAAGAAAAAGTCCGTGCATGTCTGGCCGCGAAAAACGCCGGCGCCGACTTTGTAAAAACCTCGACCGGTTTCGCAAAAGGCGGAGCAACAGCCAACGACGTCGCGCTAATGCGGCACACAGTCGGCAAGGCTCTGGGCGTCAAAGCGTCCGGCGGCGTAAAGGGAATCGAAGACGCTCGTGCGATGTTCGAGGCCGGTGCAACACGCATAGGCGCGTCTGTCGGCGTTAAGATCGCTCAGGAAGCGAGCGGAATAAAATCGACGATAGTTGCCGGGAATTATTAAAGTTCTGAGTTCCGCCTTTAGGCGGCATTTGTTCTGCGAAAAAAGCCGCCTAAAGGCGGGACTCAGAACTTATTTCTTTGCGGCCATCGAACGGTCGAAGGTTCTGCGGTAATCCTTACCGTCCATCCAAATAGTCTTGCACATCTCATAAAGCCGCGAGCGGACGCGGATGCCGATGCGATCTTCTAAAGTATCTTCCCGCTCATTCGGCCGATCATCGAGATAGTTTGTCGTAAAGATGGTAAATTTCTTTTCGTTATATCTCGTGTTGATAATATGAGCCATCGTATCGCGAACCCAGTCGGTTGGTTTTGAAGAGCCGAGCTCATCAAGGACAAGCACGTCGGCGTTCAACACCGGCGCGAGGACACCGAGCTCGGAAGACTGCGTGCTGTCATTATAAGAGCCCTGAATCTCCTTTAGCAGCGAGCCGAATTCATAGAACAAACAAGAAAATCCACGTTCGGTCAGGCCTTTCAATATTGAGACGGCGAGGTGGGTCTTGCCAACTCCTACGCTTCCCATTAGCAACAAGCCACGATCAACGGCCGGATATTCCATCGCGAAAGCCATCGCGCTTTTTAAAGCAATTGTTTGTGATTCGTTCTGAGGTTTGTAATTTCCGAAATGAAATCCGTCGTATCTTTTTGGGAGGCGAACACTTTCAAATTGGCCGTGTTGTGATCTTAGTTTTCGGCACGCGCAAATTCGCGCGCCCTTGCCGCGGACCATTTCCATTCCTGTACCGTAACATTTTGGGCATTCGTCAGACTGCTGGCTGACATCGTCAGATTCAAGCTTTGAGGCCGGTTTCGGAACAGCTTTGAGGTTGTGTTTCTTTGTTTTTTCCTGGGGCATAACTCTATAATCGGGCGTTCGGTGTGTGAATTATACCACTCGTAATTTTGTATTCAAGGTGTCGTCAGCGAACGTAATTTTATTATGTTATATTGTGATCTAATAAATTTATATGAGCCTTTTTCGCAGTATATTGATAAAGCTGAAATTAGCCGATCTTGGTGCGGAGCGGACGCCGATCAGTGTGCTTCTGCTGGATGACGATGATCGCAGGCACCGCTGGTTTCAAAAGCGATTCACGGGTGACATTCTCGACGTTGCCGAAAACGTCCAGGAAGCAAAGGAATTCTTGAGTGCAGGCAATTACGATGCGATCTTTCTCGATCACGACCTGCTCCCGCATCATTATGAATCAAACGATCACGGCGATCAAGCCAACACCGGTTATGCCATTGCTGAATGGCTCGATGAGCACCGCGATCTCCAACGGGCCGCGACGATAGTCGTCCACACGCGGAATGCCGATGCCGCTATTCCTATGGTGCAAAAGCTGCGTGAATCAGGACGCAATGTTGAATACTGCGCTTTCCCGATGCTCGATCTGAAGATAAAAAACTATTGGAAGCGGTAAACGATGCGAAAGCCCGCACGTTAGTAAGGGCGTAACTCGCAACGTTGTGTGTTCCGCCCTTACTTACGTGCGGGCTTTTGCATCTGAATTAACCGATAAATCGAAGAAAAAGCAGCGCAAGGATTACGAAGACTATAAACTGGGCAATGAGTACGATGGTTTTCATTGTTGCGGTTGCTCCTTATTTTTCGCTATCAACACGACAAACCTTTAATCAATAAGTCGGCGGTTTTTTGCGTGCGTTCGAGAATCTTGTTTCGGTCGTTGAGTTCTATGGTGCTCAGGCTGTAAGGCAAAAGTGAATTTGTCGCGGAAAGAAGCGTCAGAGCGATGTCCACTGGGTCCCCCTCGGCAAAAGCAGACGAATTTTGCCCCTCGTCTATCACTACTGCAAAAATGCGAGATTCCTCGTCAAAATAACGTTTTCTGCGTTCCAGTAGCTGCGGGCGAATATACGACAAAAGGTCGTCAAGGCTTTTGGAATAATGCTGAACGCTGTCGAAGCGATAAATCACCCGTTCGATCAACATTTCACGCAGACGTTCTTCCACGCTCAAAGGCTTTTCCGCGATAGCCGTCAGATTTCTTTTGAGTCTTTCAATAATGCGGTCAATGTGCGAGAGAGCGATTTCCTCTTTACTCGAAAAGTGCAGGTAAACGCTGCCCTTTCCGATGCCGACCTCCTGGGCGAGATCGTCGATCGTCATTTTTTTATAACCGT
The DNA here is from genome assembly GCA_046160805.1 of Pyrinomonadaceae bacterium. Lineage (GTDB taxonomy): Bacteria > Acidobacteriota > Blastocatellia > Pyrinomonadales > Pyrinomonadaceae > OLB17. The sequence goes on along the minus strand of JBJXHF010000054.1, from coordinate 38,686 downwards.
ACCGAGTGAGCAGCCTGTCAGTCGCGTCGAGAATTGCCTCGCGGGTTGTTTTTTGTCTTACAGCGTCTTTCATAAATGACTAATGACCAAAAACGTTATCTGGTCATAATTGTAAATCGTAAATCGTAAGTCGTCAATGGAAAGACGGGTTTTCTATTTACGATTCACGATTTACGAAATACTTTCTTCCTTTCAGCTTTGCGGGCATCAGGTCGCCTTCGGGATCGTTGCCTTCGTCTTTTCCGTAGCCGAGATCTTTCATCAATTTTGTCGGTGCATTGCGAATCTTCATCGGAACAGGCAGATTGCCGAATTTTTTTGCGTCGTCCATCGCCGCGCCAACTGCGCTTGTTGCAGAACGGTCTTTGGCAGCGTTTGCGAGATAAGCAACTCCGTGAGCCAAATTTAAAGTGCATTCGGGATAGCCGATCGTCTCTACGGCTCGGAAAACGGCATTTGCGACGACGAGCGCAGTCGGCTGCGCGAGGCCGATGTCTTCCGATGCGAAGATGACCATTCGGCGGGCGATGAATTTCGGGTCTTCGCCAGCTTCGATCATGCGGGCGAGATAATACATCGCCGCGTCCGGCTTGCTGGCACGCATCGATTTAATAAATGCCGAAATTACGTTGTAATGCTCCTCGCCTTTTTTGTCGTAGCGGAGAAACTTTGACTGCAAAGTTTCCTTTAGTGTTTCGAGATTTATCTTGTCGTATAAACGCGAAGTGTTCTCGATCATCGTGATGGCTTGCCGAGCGTCGCCGTTTGCCATTTCGATGAGCCATTGCTTCGCTGTTTCATCTAGCTCAAAACCTGTGCGATCGATGATCTCTCCCATGTCATCATCTGACAACTCTTCGAGCACAAAAACGCGCATTCGCGAGAGCAACGCCGGAATGACTTCAAAGCTCGGATTCTCAGTTGTTGCTCCGATCAGAACCAGTTCACCGTTCTCTACATACGGCAGCAGGAAATCCTGCTGCGCTTTGTTGAAGCGATGGATCTCGTCGAGAAACAAAACTCGCGGCCCGTCGGACCGCAGGCTTCCAGCCTGCGAATCACTTGCGGGCAGGATGCCCGCGTTCCGGCTGCGTAAAATTTTTCGAATGTCTTCTTTGCCAGCCGAGACCGCCGAAAGTTCATAAAACTCTGCATTTATCGCATTGGCATAAATTCGCGCGAGCGTAGTTTTGCCTGTTCCCGGCGTGCCCCAGAGGACGAAGGAAAATACGTGGCCTTGTTCGATAGCGAGACGCAGAGGCTTGCCTTCGCCGACGAGATGATTCTGGCCGACGAATTCGTCGAGGCTTGCGGGGCGGATCTGATTGGCGAGCGGTTCCATAGCTGCAATTATAGCGAAATCTCTTTCGGAATAAGTGATAGGTGAGAGGTAAAAGGTTCGAAGTTTGCACTTTTCGCTAATAAGCACTAACTTATTCCGAAAGGAATATAAATGAAAGCCGAAGCGAAACGACTTGCGGAATCGAACGAGCGAACGAAACATTGGAAACGATGGGGCCCGTATCTCAGCGAGCGCGCCTGGGGAACGGTGCGCGAGGATTATTCGGATTACGGGTCGGCGTGGGAATACTTTCCGCACGATCATGCGCGAAGCAGGGCATATCGGTGGAACGAGGATGGAATTGCAGGGATTTGCGACCGTCATCAGAACATTTGTTTTTCGGTGGCGTTGTGGAATGGCGTTGATCCTATCCTGAAGGAGCGGCTTTTTGGCCTTACCGGCAACGAGGGCAATCACGGCGAAGATGTCAAGGAAATTTATTACTACCTCGACTCGACGCCGACGCACTCCTACATGAAATACCTGTATAAATATCCGCAGGCTGAGTTTCCTTACCTCTGGCTGATAATGGCGAATCGTGACCGCAGCAAGCGCGAGAGCGAGTTCGACTTGATCGACACGGGAATTTTTAACGAGGACAAATATTTCGATGTGTTTGTCGAATACGCAAAGGCCAACATCGAAGACATCCTGATAAAAGTAACCGTCGCTAACCGCGCTTCCGAAGACGCGGAGATAAATATTCTGCCGACCGTATGGCTGCGGAACGATTGGTCGTGGAGCGGACATGAGCCGACTGGAAAGATCTCGGCAGTCGGCGACAACGCTGTAAGCATTTTCACAGAGGCTCTTGGCGAGAGGTATTTGCATTTTGACGGCGAGCCGCAGTTGCTGTTTACAGAGAACGAGACGAATAACGCGAAGTTGTTTGGCGGCGAAAACCGGACGCCGTATGTGAAGGACGGGATAAACGAGTTTGTAGTCAACGAGAAGTCGGACGCCGTGAATCCCGAGCGAACTGGAACGAAGGCGGCGGCGAATTACAAGTTGAAGATTCCTGCCGGCGGCGAAGTGGTGATCACAGCCAGACTGTCCGAACCGCCTGCGACAGTGGACAGCAAAGGCGCTCGTAGTGCAAAAACGCGAAAGAAAGCTAACGTCGCCGCTGCAAAAGCGCCGATGCCGCCCGCTTACGTCCCGACGCGTCGGGATTCTGACATTTTCGAGCAGCGAAAGCTGGAGGCGGATGAGTTTTATGACGAACTTGCGCCGCAGGAACTTTCGGACGATGCCAAGAATGTGCAGCGTCAGGCGTTTGCGGGGATGTTGTGGTCGAAGCAGTTTTACCATTACGTGGTAAAGGACTGGCTTGAGGGCGATCCGGCCTTTCCGAAGCCAGCAACCACGAGATCGGAGGGGCGGAACCACAAATGGCAGCATCTTTACAACGCGGACGTGATCTCGATGCCGGACAAGTGGGAGTATCCGTGGTACGCGGCCTGGGATTTGGCATTTCACTGTTTGCCGCTGGCGATTGTCGATCCGGAATTTGCAAAGGAGCAGCTTATTCTTATGCTCCGCGAGTGGTATATGCATCCGAATGGGCAGATACCCGCATACGAGTGGGCGTTTGGGGACGTAAATCCGCCGGTTCACGCATGGGCGGCTTTGAGGGTATATCAGATCGAGAAGAAACATCATGGAAGGGCTGACAGGTGTTTCCTCGCACGCATATTTCAGAAACTCCTCCTCAATTTTACGTGGTGGGTGAACCGAAAGGACGCTGATGGCCGCAATGTTTTCGAGGGCGGCTTTTTGGGACTGGATAACATCGGTGTGTTCGACCGGTCGCAGCCTTTGCCGACGGGCGGCGTGCTTGTGCAGTCGGACGGCACAAGCTGGATGGCGATGTATTGCCTCAACATGCTGGCAATCGCGCTTGAGCTTTCGACGGAAGACGATTCGTATGAGGACGTCGCGAGCAAGTTTTGGGAGCACTTCGTCTATATCGCGGACGCGATGAACAACATCGGCGACACACACTTGTCGCTGTGGGACGACGAGGACGGCTTTTACTACGACGTGCTGCACAATGACGAGCGAAACACGAGCGTGCCGATCCGCGTTCGGTCGATGGTGGGGTTGATACCGTTGTTTGCGGTGGCGACGATCGAGCCGACGGTTTTGCACCAGATGCCGGCGTTTCGAAGGCGGATGAAATGGTTCATCGACAACCGGCCGGATTTGACTGCGCACATAAACACGGCGCGCAAACCGGGCAAGGGCGAGCGATATTTGCTGGCGATAGCTCACAGGGAGAGGCTTGAGCGGGTTTTGAAGATCATGCTCGACGAAAGCGAGTTCCTGTCGCCCTACGGCATTCGCGCGCTGTCGCGTTTTCACAAGGACTCGCCTTACATTCTGCACGTTGACGGCACGGAGCACCGAGTTGACTACGAGCCGGCGGAATCTACGACCGGCCTGTTCGGCGGAAACTCCAACTGGCGCGGCCCCGTATGGTTCCCTGTGAATTATCTCCTTATCGAATCGCTGCAAAAGTTCCATCATTACTACGGCGACGAGCTGAAGGTGGAATGCCCGACCGGCAGCGGCACGAAGATGAACCTGTGGCAGGTTGCCGAAGAACTTTCGCGGCGTCTTTCGCATCTGTTTTTGCAAGGCGCGGACGGTCGGCGGCCCATATACGGCTCGGCGGAGAAGTTCCAATACGACCGGCACTTTCGCGATTACGTGCTTTTTCACGAATACTTCCACGGCGACAACGGCAGCGGCCTCGGCGCGTCGCACCAAACCGGCTGGACAGGCCTCGTCGCCAAGCTTTTGCAGCAGTCGGGCGAGTAAATACGGGCGGAAACGCGACTGTTAAGGAGCGTGCCCGCTATAATGAAGCCGCACGCTCGTTAACACTCGCGTTTCCGCCCGCGGCCGCCTTAAGTGCGTGCCCGCAGACACAAACGGCACGCCTAGAGACACAAACGGCACGCCCAGAGAGACAAACGACACGCCCAGATACACAAACGGCACGCCAGCAGACACAAAATGCGTGCATTTTGCCTTAAACTGCGTGCCCGGAGACACAAAATGCGTGCATTTTGTCTTATAATGGAGACACTTTATGATCGAACTCGGCCAAAATATCTGCAGTGACTTCCAAATAGCAAGCCAGAGCGAATGGCTGGAGACCAACGGCATCGGCGGCTACGCTTCGTCGTCGGTCGCCGGGGCAAATACCCGCCGCTACCACGGCCTGCTCGTCGCCGCGACAAAGCCGCCGCTCGGCCGCATAGTGCTGCTCTCGAAATTCGAGGAAACGCTTGTCCTCGAAGACGGCTCGCGCTTTGATTTGTCATGCAATCAATACCCGAACGCCGTCTATCCGCAGGGCTTTCAATATCTAACCGGCTTCCGCCTCGACCCATTCCCGCGATGGACCTACGCAATTGGCGAAATCGTCATCGAAAAGTACGTCTTTATGATCGACGGCGAGAATTCTGTTGTCTGCCGGTGGAGAATCAGTCAGCAGTCAGCAGTCGGCAGTCAGCAGCCGATGCTCGAACTTCTACCCCTCATCGCTTTCCGCGATCATCATCATCTGCGGCACGAAGATGCGGCATTCGACGGCTCGTTTTCGGCGGGCGAAGGCGTCGTGTCCCTCGCTCCTTACCCCGAAATGCCTCGGCTTTACCTCGCCCACAACGCGATCGACATCGAGCCGCAGTATCATTGGTATAAACACTTCGAGTACGGGATCGAGCGCGAGCGCGGCTTCGACTTTCGCGAGGATTTGTTCCAGCCGTTCAGCCTAAAGTTTGATCTGTCTGATGACGTGGTCGTGATTGCGTCCGACAATAATACATCAGACACGCCGGCTGAGAGCCTGCGTTACGTCGCCGCTAAGTTCGAGGCCCGCGAGATGAAGCGGCGCGCCGGATTGATAGCAAAGTCGGGTGCACGCGACGACTTTTCGCGGCAACTCGTCCTCGCCGCCGATCAATTCATCGTCTCGCGCGGCACAGGCAAGTCTGTTATCGCCGGTTACCATTGGTTCTCCGACTGGGGCCGAGACACGATGATCGCCATGAACGGCCTGACGCTCGCAACCAATCGAGCGGAAATCGCAAAAAGCATACTGACCGAATTTTCCAAGTACATCTCCGAAGGAATGCTGCCCAATCGTTTTCCCGACGAAAGCGAGACACCCGATTACAACACCGTTGACGCGACGCTTTGGTATTTTCAAGCGGCGTGCGCCTACGCGGAATTTACTGACGACTACGATTTCGTTCGCGACGTGCTTTATGAAAAGCTCACCGACATTATCGACTGGCACATTCGCGGCACGCGTTATCAAATCCAGGTCGATGCTGACGGTTTGCTTTACGCAGGCGAAGAAGGCGTGCAGTTGACCTGGATGGACGCGAAGATCGGCGATTGGGTCGTCACGCCGCGGACTGGAAAGCCTGTCGAAATACAGGCTTTGTGGTATAACGCTCTTTGCGTAATGTCCACGCTCGCTGAAAGATTTGGCGACGCCAAAGGCAAGAAGCGTTTTGCCTCGATGGCCGCTGCGGCGAAGAAGAGCTTTAGCTCGCAATTTTGGAATGATGAAGAGCAGTGTCTCTACGACGTAATAAACGGCGGCGAAAAAGACTCTTCGATCAGGCCAAACCAAATCTTTGCCGTCAGCTTGCCATTCACGATGCTCAACGCGGCACAGGCACGCAAAGTTGTCGACAAGGTCGAGGCCGACCTGTTTACGCCCTACGGCCTTCGCTCTCTATCGCCAAGAGATTCGCGTTATTGCGGCGCCTATACCGGCACACCGCACGAGCGTGATTCTGCTTATCATCAGGGAACAGTTTGGGGCTGGCTTATCGGACCGTTCATCGATGCCTATCGAAAAGTTCATCCACGCGGAGCGAAAACAGAAAGGCGCGTCTCCGTAATTATTTCCGGGCTGACAGCGCATTTTTCCGAAACAATGATAGGCCAGATGTCGGAGATCTTTGACGCCGAACCACCGTACGCTCATCGCGGAGCCGCCGCCCAAGCCTGGAGCGTCGCCGAGCTGCTGCGCGTTACGACATCGCAATCACGAAACGAAAAAGGCCGCTAAACCGGCGGCCCTAATCACTGATATTAATGGTGGCCAGAGACGGGGTCGAACCGCCGACACGCGGATTTTCAGTCCGCTGCTCTACCAACTGAGCTATCTGGCCCACATCGCCCGCTACGCGAGAAGCGGGCGAATTTGTAAGTGTAAATAAGCGGTCTTAGCTTGTCAAATATCTGGAAAAATCGCGTCGTACTTCGCTGCCGTCTCAAATTGTCGTTGACAACAAAATCAGAGAGGCTATAATCGAAAGTTGGCGGCTGTTTGCCCTATTTCAGCCGTGACTTAAATCAATTGCCTACCCGTGCCGGTTTGGACGCCGTCGCTGCCCTCTGGTGACGCAACATTCAAACCGGCACAGATATTTTTAAAATCATATGTTCAAAAATCTCGCTATACTTTTCGGCCTTGCCTTAATCTTATGCGGCTGCGGCTCGGGCAGCCCATCGAACGTTGCGTCCAATACGAACGATTCAAACATGATCCCCAAAGAGATAAAAATCGACCCGGCAAACATGCCGCCCGGCTTGTCGGCCAAGCCTTTGCCGCCATCGGCGAATATGCCGCCGGGGATTTCGGTCAACGCTGTCAATTTGCCTATAGGCAATAAACCAGTTCCCGGAATTCCGTCGGCCGAGCAAATAAAGAAAGGTTTCAAGCCCGGCAAAACACCGATCCCAGGAATTCCTGACGAAGCCAACATCCGCAAGCAGATGGGCTTGCCGAAAAGATAAGAAGTTCACCACAAAGGCACGAAGGGCACAAAGTAAAATCAACTTAATATTTTGCTAAAGAACGATTCGTTTGATTCCATTCTTTAGCAGTGGAACATTGAAATTGATAAGAAGTCCGAGCCGGTTTCTTGTCAGCTTTAGATATGTCATGAGCTGAGCATGATGAACCGGCAGGACGGTTTCCACGGCTTTCAATTCGACAATAAGACATCGCTCAAGCCATATGTCTATACATAAATCTGAACCTAATTTTATGCCGTCATAAATAATTGGCAGCTTTACTTGCCGTTCTGGTTCAAAACCTGCCTTTTTCAATTCATAAACCAGACATTTTTCATAAACGCTTTCAATCAAACCTGGACCAAGCTCTTTGTGAACTTTGATCGCAGCATTTATGACGCGATTCGATAGAAAATCTACTCGGTCTGGTATTTTTTCAAAGATCATAATTCACCACAAAGGCACTAAGGGCACAAAGTTTTTTTATCTTTTAGTGATTTAACATCATTGTCTAAAGAGCGTGTCCCCAGCATTAATTCCCCTAAAATCCTTTGTGCCCTTTGTGCCTTTGTGGTGAAATTCTTATCCTGCTACCGCTTCAGATTTGGTGAATCCCAGTTCCGCTTTTACGTCGGCCTCGATGCGTTCGAGGAGGTCTTGGTTCTCCTTGAGCATGTTCTTTACATTGTCGCGGCCCTGGCCGAGGCGTTCGCTTTTGTATGAGAACCACGAGCCGCTTTTATCAACGATGTTGTGCGTTACGGCGAGGTCGATGAGGTCGCCTTCGCGCGAGATGCCTTCGCCGTACATGATGTCGAACTCGGATTCGCGGAACGGCGGCGCGCATTTGTTTTTGACGACCTTGACGCGAGTTCGGTTGCCGACGACTTTATCGCCGTCCTTGATCGCGCCGATGCGGCGGATGTCGAGCCGAAGACTCGCGTAAAATTTCAGAGCCTTGCCGCCGGTGGTCGTTTCGGGCGAGCCGAAAAAGACGCCGATCTTTTCGCGAAGCTGATTGATAAAGACAAAACAGGTGTTCGAGTTTGAGACGATGGCCGTGATCTTGCGCAGAGCCTGCGACATCAGACGTGCCTGCAAACCGGGCAGCGAATCGCCCATTTCGCCGTCAAGCTCGGCACGCGGCACGAGCGCCGCGACCGAATCGATCACGATTACATCGACGCTGTTCGAACGCACGAGCGTCTCGGCGATCTCGAGCGCCTGCTCGCCGGAATCGGGCTGCGAGATAAGCATGTCGTCTATGTTGACGCCAAGCTTGGTCGCGTATTCCGGGTCCATCGCGTGCTCGGCGTCGATGTAAGCACAGATGCCGCCGGTTTTTTGCGCCGAAGCGACGACCGTCAACGCAAGCGTCGTCTTGCCCGAGCTTTCCGGCCCGTAAACTTCGATTATGCGGCCGCGTGGAAATCCGCCGACGCCGATAGCGGCATCGAGACTCAGACAGAGCGTCGAGATCGCGCCGATCTCCTCGTGCGGCCGCTCGCCGAGACGCATTATCGCGCCCTTGCCAAATTTTTTCTCGATCTGCGCCAATGCCGACTCGATCGCTTTTCCCTTATCCATTCCGGTTGCTCCTCCGTCCATTTTGTTTGCTCCTTTCCAAGTTTTAGAATGTTGCGTTTATGCAACGTAGGTGTAGTTGTAACACATGCGTTTCACAAATGCAACACTAGAAACAAGGAAAAGGCAAGAATCTTTCGATTATTGGAAAAGTCTAGCCCAATGGTCTTTAAATATCAAGCCTAATGCTCGACGTGTCCGTAGCCCGCACGTGAGTAAGGGCTCAACGCGGTCTAATGACAATGTTGAGCCCTTACTTATGTGCGGGCTACGGACACTGCCACCCGAGATCATCCGTTTCTTGTCCCAGGAACGTTCCAACTCGGAGTGGGACAGTGTAAATATTGTCAGCAGTGAACTTACTGCCATAATTTGACCGCGTTCCACGAATTTTGAAAAAAGTTCTTGACACAATTGATGTTTCATCTGTAAAATATTGTATTGTATTACATACAATTTTGTCAAGGTTTTTTTCGGTAATACGAAACGACAGAAAAGACATAAATGACCTAAGGAGGATTGATTATATGGCAGACGGAAAATTTACAACGGTTACGACATCAAAGCGGCTAAGAAAGGTGAACGAGATTATTATGAGCGTGAAACATCTCAAGCCGCCCGAGAAGTTGTTTGACGATTTTTGGTGCGAGGGCGAGCTTGCGTTGCTGTTTGGGCCGCAGGGAACTGGCAAGAGCATTCTGGCGGTTCAGGTTGCCGAAGCGATAGCACGCGGGCGCGCTATTGACGGTTTTGTAATGACGGAGCGTCGGCACAAGGTTTTATATGTCGATCTGAAGTTGTCGGAGCGGCAGTTCGGAATGCGTTACGCTAACGAAGGAAAGCAATATAAGCTCTCGGAAAATCTGTCTCACGACACGCCGCCGTTAAATAAACCGCTATGCGAATGGCTGCGTTCGGTGATCAGCGAAAACGGCTTTCGCGTGGTGGTCATCGACGATCTTTCAGCGATACGACAGACATATGACGGCACGCGCGAGACGCTAAAACTGATGCGCGAGTTAAGGCAGCTAAAGGACGAATTGGACGTGTCGGTGCTCGTGCTTGCGGGTTCGCGCGAGCAGTGTCGAGGCGAGCTTATCAGCGAAGTTCATATGATGCGTTCGCTCGTATTGTGCGACGCGGCGGACAGCGTTTTTGCTCTCGGCGTGCACGCGGGAAATCCGCAATGGCGTTACCTGGTTCAAACACGCTCGCAGAGCGCCGCGATCAAATGGAATGTCGATAATGTTCCGATGTGTCTTATAAAGCGCTCGGACGACGGTTTTCTCGGCTTTTCATTCGACGAGCGCTTCGTCGCCGAGGTGGACGAAGAGACGCGGCAGTCGATCTGCAACGTAAAATGGCGCCGCGACGCCGGCGCGAGCTACCGCGAGATCGCCGACGAACTCGGCATCGCGAAATCAACCGTATTTCGGCTAAATAAAAAATGGACGGCGGATTTGGAAAAGGATCTCGTCGTCGAACAAGTGGAAAAAGAAATTTCGCCGCAGATAAACGCAGATAACGCGGATCAGGAAAAGAAATCTGATTTGCTTGATTTGCCTGATCCGCGCCATCCGCGTTTATCTGCGGCAAATAACTCTTTTTCTTACCCGATCAATATATCCGCAATACCATTCGCAGCGGCACTGAGGCGAATCCACGTTACCGATCTGAAACGCGGCTTTGACGGCTATGGCCGCGAGATATTTATCGAAAAGGAAGACGAATACACCGGCAAACCGATCATCTGGTACAACTACGATTCAAAGAAACGAGTCCGCCGATTCGAGCGCGACGTTGCAGGGATTTTGGTGAAGATGGTCGAGGGTCCGTTGATGAGAAGTTCCTGTGTTGTGGGCGATATTTGATTTGCAAAAAAAGCGGGTTGGATGTATGCTTACTGCGAATTTACGTTTCAGACCAATCTTCACTTGCGTTTTAAGTTGACACCACAGGTTCCTCTGGCGAGCGTGAATTGTGTATTTGCAAAATCACAATGGAGGTCGGTCTATGCCACACAAATTCTCATCACTTCGTCCCTGTCTTTCAAGTCTATTTTCGTTTGCTGTTATTGCCGCTCTTTGCCTGATGCCCACTCTGCGGGTTACGGCGCAGATCTCCGGAACAGTTACATACGGTAATCCGCCCGGGTCGACGAAATTGCTTTCAAATGTATCGATGGATGCTGTAAGTACTACTGTCGGTTGTGCGACGAATCCAGCTAGCACGCTACTCGGCGCTTATACGCTTCCGCTCATCGGATTTACCTCGGGGTTAAATTGTGTTTACACGGTCACGCCGTCCAGAATAAACACTGGCATAAACGGCATATCCTCAGCCGATTGCGCGAGGATCGCACAGCATACTTCAAATCTCGTCCCTCTTACCAGCAGCAACCAGATGGTCGGGGCGGATGTCAGCGGAAATGGCGTGATCAGCTCATTCGATGCGGCACAGCTCGCTAAGTTTGTAAGTAGCGGCACGCCGCCTTTCGGATTAGCAGGAACCTGGAGATTTTATACCGTATCGATTGTTCCGTTCCCGCCGGGTGCGACGGCTATGAACAGGACATACTCGGACCCGGCGAGCAGTGGCCCCATCACGGGCCAGGATTACACTGCCCTGCTCGTTGGTGAGGTTACGGGAAACTGGACTGCTCCACGCCCGGCCAACGGGCCTGAGAGAAACACTGTAGTTAGCTTGCCGCGTCTGGTGACGCCGGTCGCCAATGAGGTTGTTGTCCCAGTCGTTATCGAAGGAGCGGCGAATAAGGGGATTATCTCTTATGAATTCAACCTCAGATACGATTCTTCGGTGATACAGCCTCAGGAGAACCCGGTAGATGTGAAAGGAACGGCGAGTCGCGGGCTTATGGCAGTGGCCAACCCAAATGAACCTGGACTTTTGAGAGTCGTCATGTATGGGGCGATGCCGATAAGCGATGATGGCGTTCTGCTGAACCTCAAATTCACGGCGGTCGGAAAGCCGGGTTCGACATCGCCGCTTGCTTGGGAACGGATAATGTTTAACGAGGGCGAGCCGCAAGTAAATGCGACCGGCGGACAGGTTGATCTTTTTTAGTTCAAAACGGCTTTGCTTTTCCGGTATGACTGGAAAACGAACTGCGGCTATGCCGCCGGGCGGCGTAGCCGCGAAATGTATTTTATAAACGTAACGGCGAAGTGAAACTTCGCCGCAAATAGATCGGCGTAGCCGAAAGATAGGGGGCGGTAGATTCAGTGTTGAATGTACCGCCCTTACTGACGTGCGGGCTTCTGGTACAACTAGCATGTAATATAAACGAGTACGGCGCTACGAGCGAGACCTTGCGGAAATTTCGGTCAAGATGGTTACGGAGCGGAGCCATGAACGAATGAATTTTTATTCGGGAAAACCAATTGTAATTACAAGTCGTAAGTTAGCGGCGTTCTTAGGTTTTGGGATAATTTTCTCGTATTTTATTTTTCGATATCAGCGACATCTCCAAAATCGATTAGCTCCAACTTCACTTGGTCGCTGGCAGGTTCAGGAAAAGCGTTTCCGACTAACTTCACCAATATGACTGTGATATTGTTCTCGCCGCCTTTTTGCATGGCCTGGGTTACAAGCTCGACACAGGCCTTTTGAAGCTCGTTCATATTCGAGTTTACAATATTCTGCATTTCCGCTGCCGAAACCTTGTTGGATAATCCGTGGCTGCAAAGAAGAAAAACGTCGTTTCTGTGAAGCATCATACGGGCGGAGACGGGATATATCTCATTACTTGCGCCAAGCGACTGTAGAACTACATTTCTTAACTCATGAGTTTCGGCCTCTTCCGCTGAGATTTGCCGAGCGTCGATCAGTTGCTGAACGAGTGACTGGTCCTTTGTCACTTGATATATCTTGCTGTTGCGGACAAGATAAGCGCGGCTGCTACCGACCTGAATGAGGTCGGCGGCCGTCGGCGTTAGGCCGATGCCGGTGAAGTTCGCGCTCATTCCCTGAAATTGCGGGTCGCTTTTTGCCTGTTGATAGATCAGCTGATTGGCAAAAATCGTCGCGTTGTGAAGCTTGTGAATAAGATAGTGATCGCCGCCGCCGTCTTCTGGGATAGTTTCGTAGGGATCTTCGTCGACCAGCTTTTCGCTGACGGTTTCAACCGCCATCGTGCTCGCGACCTCGCCGGCGAGAGCTCCCATGCCGTCTGCAACGGCGACGACCATGCCCTTTTCGTCGATCTCAAAATCTTGACTCTCGATAATAAACTCACCGTCATCCTGCGCACTGGTCCATGCTTTTGCTCGTGAAATGTCTAGCATGAGATAATTATCTTCATTACTTTTACGGACCGCGCCGGTATGCGAGGTAGCATGCACCTCAACAACGGGCAACGAGGCAGATAATGCATTCTTAATTTGATTTAAACTTTTTAACTGGTATCGCAGATTTGCATTTTCTTTGGTTAGACTCGATATGGTGAGATTTGCGGCTGCCTGCTCCTCATTCTGGATCTGTATTTGTAATTCAACTAACTTATCTTTTAGTACTAAAGCAGATTTCGGTCGGTTGTCGCGGTTTTTGTCCAAAGCCTGCATAATTAGCTTTGCTAACGGTGCCGGGACATCTTCGGACATCGGCCGTGGCTTTTCATATAAATGACAAGAAGCCCAACCCTGAAGTCCATTTCCGCGAAACGGCATCGATCCGCTCAACATTTCATAAAAAATCAAGCCTAGGGCATAAACGTCAGCTCTTTCGTCAGTTTCTAATCCGCTCCATTGTTCAGGCGATATATGAGAAGGCGTACCAAGCAACTGACCGTGTTTTGTTATCCTTGTCATCTCCGAGTTGAAGACCCTGGCAATGCCGAAATCGACAATTTTGACCATTTCCTTTTTGTCGGTGTTTGCTGACGGAATGATCATTATGTTGGCTGGCTTCAGGTCACGATGAACGAGGCCTTTTGCATGAGCTTCCGCCATGCCTTCGTCGATCTGGACCATTAGAGGAAATGCTCTTTGAAATAATATTCTTTCACCTCTTTCTAGTAATTTTTCCAGCGATTCACCGGTCAAAAACTCCATTGCAATGTAGGCTGGAATATTCTCTCTTGCTACATCAAAATCGTAAATTTCGCCGATGTTTTCGTGACCGATTTGGGACGCCGCTTGCGCCTCGCGGCGAAAGCGCTCTTCAATTTCACCCCTTTCGGATTCATTCAGATCCGATAGCCAACCCATCAGAATAGTTTTTACCGCGATCTTTTTATGCGTGAAGATATGTTCTGCGAGATAGACCTTTCCCATCCCTCCTTTATTAATTTCACTAAGGATTTTGAATCTTCCTAAAGTTTTATTAATGAGCGGATCTGACATTAATCAAAAATAGAAGGTTGCTTTTTTCAAACAATAACACATTAAATCACAAAACTTAATCGCAGGCGAAGTCGTAATTACTTGATTGCGCTTGCAATTGCGGTTAGAGTTTGCAGAAAGAAGCGATGAATTGTCCTGACCTCATCAGCCAGACTTTGGACGGCAAGTATCAGATGACGCGCGAGCTTGGGCGTGGCGGGATGGGTGCGGTTTATTTGGCGACGCATCTTGGGACGGAGCGGCCGGTTGCGGTGAAGGTTATCGCGCCGGAGTTTATGCTACGGGGCGAGTTTATCGAACGGTTTCGGCGCGAGGCGCGGGCTGCAGGACGTTTGCGGCATCCGAATGTTGTTGACGTGACGGATTTTGGTTTTGCCGAGACGGCGCAGGGGCAGGTTGCGTATCTCGTGATGGAATATCTCGACGGCTGCACGCTTGGCGAGGTGCTTGACGAAGAGAAAAATCTGCCGGTTAGCTGGACGCTCGACATTCTCGAACAGGTCTGCTCGGCCGTTCACGAAGCGCACGAGCAGGGCATCATTCACCGCGATCTGAAACCCGACAACATCTGGCTCGAACCAAATCAGCGCGGCGGCTACACGGTAAAGGTTCTCGATTTCGGTATCGCAAAATTAGAAGAAACGGATGTTAGCGGTGACGACGATCTCGATGCACGGCTGCGAAGCTCGCTGCCGACGATAGCTTCAAGCGGCAACGTCACTCTTGGCGGAGGCGAACCGGAAGGCACGATGTCGGATGCGGTTTCGGATACAAAAATTCCGGCGGCAGCGACTGTTGCCCCGTCTGCCGAGCATGGCACGCGACTTTTTGAGACGGATTCCCGCCACGGCTCTATGAGTTCCGAAAGCGAGACGGCGATATTCAATGACGGCGATGTATCGGGTGATTTTCAGGACTCGGTCGGGACGAAGATAATTTTCGAAGCGGGCGATACCGATCAAAAGCGCACGACGGGTCGCTCACTCTATGATTCGAAAAACTCGGCTGACCTGACGCGTGTGGGTGCCGTTTTGGGCACGCCGCTTTACATGTCGCCGGAACAGTGTCGCGGCGAGCATCTCGATGCGCGTTCGGATATTTACAGCTTGGGCGTCATTGCTTACCAGATGCTTTCCGGCTCGCCGCCGTTTGAAGGCGATTTCAAGGATGTGATGGAATCGCATAAGTCGGTCGAGCCGCAGCCTTTAGACGCAAAACAGGCACGTCGGAAATTAAAGCAGGCAATACACGCGGCGCTAGAGAAAGACCCCGAAAAGCGACCGCAAACGGCTGAGGCGTTTTCGAGTTTGCTGCGAGCGCGTTCCGAAGGCATTTTCGGCTTGCTGCGCCGGTCGCTAGTCATTTACAGCGAGCACCTGCCGAAATTCCTTATGCTCACAGGCTTTTTCTCCCTGCCGATAATTCTGCTGACGCTGATGATGGTGACGGTTTCTTTTCTGAAGGTCAGCGGCGCGGTCAGCGAAACCGCAGCGGGAATTGCGGCTGGGTTTTTCGGATTCATCCTGACCATTACGAGCGCCTTTTGCATCAATCTGATCGTCGGGACAAACGCGTGGATCGTGACGCAATATTTGTCGATGCCTCTGCGGCCGATACGACTGCGGCCGGCACTCAAAGAGGCACGCAAGAAATGGAAGGTGATCGCCGGCAGCGGCATTCTTGCGGCGGTGCTGCCGTTTGTCGTCGCCGGTGTTGCGGCGCTCGCAGGTGCAGTTGTTTTTGGACTACTCGGAGCGATATCGTATCCGTTTACAGAATCCTTTGGTCCTATCGCGGTCTCTGCTATTATCGGCGCCGCACTGCTTGGACTACTGGGATTTTTTACGGCTTATACTTTCTGGTTACTTGTGTCGCCGATAGTTATGCTCGAAAACAGGAGCGCCGTTGAAGCGCTGAGGCGTTCGAGAAGACTGGTCAAGCGTTCGTTCATGACTTCGGCAGGTGCCGCATTCATCATTCTCCTGATACCCGCGATCATCGCCGGGACGATCTCGTTTGTTGTGAATGCGTCGGGCAAGGCGTTTGACACGACACCGGAGGCGGAGGTTGAGAGCGTTCAAAAAGAAAGCGATGCGACCGGCGAGTCCGAGACTTCACCTGCCGCTCAGCCCGAAGAAAAGAAACCAGGAATTAAATTTAGTCTAGGCAAGCAGCCGTCAGTTCAATTGGGCCCTGACGAGGAAATGGATATGCAGACAAAGGTCAAGCATGCCGTGCTCGAATCGTTTATTCAGTTGCTGTGGCTGCCGGTGCAGATCATCGTGTTTTCATTTTCTGCTATCATAGTAGCGTTGCTGTATTTGAAAACACGCCTCGCAGGCGGCGAATCGATGAACGATCTCATCGAACGATTTGAGGACGACGAGCGTCCAGTAAAAAAGTGGCAGGAACGCGTCCGCCAACGCCTCATCCAATCGGGACGAATACCGAGCAAACCTTAAGAAATGCTGTTTTCCGGCAAAAGACTTCCATTCATATTATTTGTTGTAGTTTCGTTATCGCTGGCTGTATCTGCACAGGATTTAAAACGCGAACTAAACGTGCGCGAAGGCGGAACGGTCTCGATTGTAAACAATTATGGCCGTGTCAGCGCAAAGGCAGAGTTTGCCGCCGATGAAAAACCATTTGTCACCCAACTGACCGCCTCATCTCTAAAAGGTGTGCCTGACTCGGCTGTTAAAATTTCGGGTGGCTCAGGAAATATTGTTATTACCGTCGAGCCCGCCGATAAACAAAAACGCATCGACCTCACGCTCATTCTGCCCGAACGCACAAACATAAAAGTCGAAACACTCGCCGGAGCGGTCGAGATCAAAGGAAACTTTGCGTCGATCGACGCCAAAACGGAAACAGGCACAGTTGCCGTCGATGTTCCCGAAGACGATCTGAAATACCAATTCCTGTGGACGGAATCGAGGCCGCGATATCTGGCAGATTTTGAGATCGCCGTAGTCAGGGAAAAGTCCGGCGGGCGGTTTGAAGTCCGGGGAAGAAGAGGAGAAAAGGGGAAAAGGGAAAAGGGGGAAAAGTCAGAATCCCGACAGATCGGGATAGCGACCGGATTTCCCGACGCTGCTACAGAAAGCCAATCTGAAATCTCAAATTTGAAATCTGAAATATCCAAATCCAAAGATCAAAGATCAAAAGTCAAAGATCAAAGATCGGTCTCACTCAATTTCACAACAGCACGCGGCATTATTTTGCTGAATGTTCCGCCGAGCGAGGTGATGAGCGATCTGCGCGAGCGGCCTTTGACGAACGCGGCTAAGGCGATCATTCGCAGCGGCGATTCGCTGTTGATGGAGGCGATCAGGCGCGCTTCGCCGAAGTATTTTGGCGATTACGCTCGCACACTTCCGCCGTTTGAACGCGCGCCGAAATTTGCCGTTAAAGCCGAGCGAAGTGATGTTTCGGGAGTCGAGATGAAAAAGGCTTTGGTTCGCGTCACTGATGTTAACAATCGCGCTGTCGCCGGGCTTGAAGCAAGCGACTTTGAGGTTGTCGAAAACGGTAATTCACGCGAGATCGTCTCGGTCGAGCGTTCGACGGCGCCGTTTAATCTTGTGCTGCTGCTCGACGTTTCGGGCAGCGTTGAAAATTACGTCAATTTCATCCGCAAAGCCGCACGGAATTTTGTCGATACGGTTGACAAGAATGACCGCGTTTCGATAGTCACGTTTAACGATGATGTAAAGGTGCTCTCGAAATTTACTACCGACAAAGGCAAACTGTCGGAGAGCCTCGACACATTCGACGCCGGCGGCGGTACGGCTTATTACGATGCACTTGCGTACACGATAGCTGAAACGCTGCGGCCTCTGAAAGGTGAGCGCACCGCAATCGTCATCCTTACGGACGGCGACGACAACCGCTCGTTTTTGGCGTTTGAGTCGCTGCTCGGCTCGATACAGGAAAGCGGAGCGCTCATCTATCCGCTTCACGTTCCTTCCGGTTTGATCGCCGCTGCAGCAGCAAACCCAAACGTCGATATCGACCCGACGCGAAGAAAATATATGTCCCTCACCGCCAAAAGCGAAGGCGAAGGCGAACGCCTCGCCAAAGTTTCCGGGGGCGTATATTACCCGATAACGCAGATCAGCCAAATCCAAAAAGCCTACGAAGACATCGTCGTCCAAATGCGTTCGGCATATAACATCACGTTTCGTTCGGATGCCGGAACGACGGGCGGCGTTAGCCCACGTCTAAAGATCAAATCAAAACGCGAGGGCGTTTATTCAACTATTACCTCCGTCGTCGCGGCTCCGTGATCGCCGCCGGTTTAGGAGTTTCACACTCATCATGATTCAGCCCGGCAGTACAGTTAGATTCGCTAGGATGCCTGAGTGGGTTGACAATCTTCCCGATGAGAGTCGCCGAGTGTTTGAGTTCTGCTTGGGACGCACCTATTGCATCAAGGAGATTGACGCACACGGTTTATTTGTGCTCGACGTGAGCGCCGATATAGACGAGAGCTGTGGCAGTTTTATGAACGATATCCGACTTGAAGCAGAGTTTCTTGAGGAGGTTAGTTAGGTTTCGTGCGCCATTTACCTAATTTACGGGCTTTGCAATTCCATCAACGCCAGACTTTTGACGATGTTTCCTTTTCGATACGGGCGGAAACGCGAGTGTTAACGAGCGTGCACTTAGCGACGAGGCCTCTTTGCCAAACGCACGCTCCTTTACAGTCGCGTTTCCGCCCGTAATTCGATGAAAAGGAACACCGGCCAATGGCGGTTTCGGAACTGAATGCGGAGCAATCCTTTGGATATTTTTGCTGTGACGGGATAATGATTTATGGTAAAGTTACGCTTATGGAAACGATGACTTTAACGATTAATTTGCCCAAGGATGTCGGCGTTGCTTTAGAGAATAAAGCTAAGCTTAGTAAGCGGAAAGCGACTGAATTCGTTGAGGATTTAGTGACAAAAGAAGTCAACCGCCCTTCATTTGATGAGATTCTCGCTCCGATTCGTGAGGGATTTAAAAAGAGCGGAATGACTGAAGACGAGCTGGATGCGTTGATCGAATCTGAGCGGCAGGCAATCTGGGACGAAAAGCACGGAATGCCGACTAGCTAATGAGCCAAATCAGCGCGGTTTTTGATTGCAATGTATTCATTCAGTCACTTTTGAATCCAAACGGTGGGGCTGCGGATTGCTTGGAATTGGAAAGAAATAGGGTTATAGTTCTTTTCGTTTCGACGGAGACGATAAATGAGTTTCGCGACGTAATATTTCGACCTCACCTCTCAACCCTTCTTCCGGATTTATCTGTATCCCAGATCGAGTCCCTCATCGAGGACATTTTGACCTTTTCAAACCTTCGAAGACCGAAGTCAACCTACAAATTCGACCGCGATCCAAAAGACGCAAAATATATTGATTTGGCGATCGAATCACGCGCGGAATATCTGATAACGCGGGACAATGATCTGCTTGGCCTGATGACGGATTATACTGTTGAGGCCAAGGAATTCAGACAGAGATTCAGGAATTTGAAGATCGTTGATCCGGACGAGTTTCTTCGCATCATTAGGAAAATGGAATTATCGGTGGAGCGGTAATTAATTTGGACGAACCACTTTTGCAATTTCTATTTGACGAGACTGAACGGCGGCCGATGACTGTGTCGGAGCTGAATGCGGAGGTGCGCGCTTTGCTTGAGACCCGATTTGCGAGCGTTTGGGTTGAGGGGGAGCTTGTTAATTTTACGGCGCATGGGTCGGGGCATTGGTATTTTAATTTGAATGACGGTGTGTCGCAGATCAAGTGTGTTTGTTGGAAGGGGACGAATTACCGCGTGCGGTTTAAGCCGCAGAACGGTATTACGGTTCGAATTCGCGGACGCATTAGCTTTTACGAGGCGAAGGGCGAGACGCAGTTAGTTGTCGAATCATTGGAGCCATCGGGCGAAGGCGCGCTGGCGGCGGCTTATGAGCAGATAAGGGCGAAGCTTGATCGCGAAGGGCTTTTTGCGCAGGAGTTAAAACGTCCGATACCTTTTCTGCCGCGCAAAGTGGCGGTTATTACGAGCCGTTCCGGTGCGGCGTATCACGATATAGTGACGGTGCTGACGCGGCGGGCTCGGTCGGTTAGTATTTTGTTGATTCCGGCTCTTGTTCAGGGTGAAGGCTCGGCGGACAGCATTCGGGCAGCCGTTGAACACGCGAATAAATATAATCTTACGCTTGAAGCGCTTCAACGAATTGATGTACTAATTGTGGGGCGTGGCGGCGGATCGGCTGAGGATCTGTGGGCTTTCAATGACGAGATGCTGGCACGCGCGATCAGGGCGAGCGCGATTCCGGTGATCTCGGCGGTCGGGCACGAGATCGATGTGACGATTGCGGATTTTGTCGCCGATTTGCGGGCGGCGACGCCTTCGGCTGCGGCTGAGATCGTTGCGGGCAGGGAAGAAGATATTGTTCGCGATCTTCGTGCTTGCGAGGAAAGGCTCTCGAGTATTTTGGATTATAAGATGCTCGACGCGACGACGCATCTTCGTGAGGCGGTCAGCAGGATGCAAGCTGGATTCTCGGCATCGGTGCAGCGGACTAAGATGCGATTTTCGGACATTGGGGCGCGGCTGACGCCTGCGACTTTGACGGCAAAGACGGCGGCTTTGACAAATCGGCTGGGAATACTCGAACAACGGCAGACTTCCGCTGTCGCCAGAACCGTTGATCTCAGATCTGAAAATTTAAAAGTTCAAATGGCGAAGCTTAATGCGCTATCGCCGCTTGCGGTGCTGACGCGCGGCTATTCAATTACGCAGGCAGAGAATGGAAGCATCCTGCGCGACGCTGCGCTCGCCAAAGAAGGCGACAAATTGAAAATACGCCTGGAGCGTGGGAAACTAAACGCCGAGGTTTTGTCGTCTGAAGTGTAGTATGCCGAGACAGTTATTTGTAATTATCGGGACGGTTGTTTTGACGCTCGTCGTTGTAGCGGGAATCGGCGGGCTGATCTACTATCAGATGTTAAAATCCTCGCCGCAGTATTCGCTGGCG
Organism: Pyrinomonadaceae bacterium; assembly: GCA_046160805.1. Taxonomy (GTDB): domain Bacteria; phylum Acidobacteriota; class Blastocatellia; order Pyrinomonadales; family Pyrinomonadaceae; genus OLB17. The sequence goes on along the minus strand of JBJXHF010000054.1, from coordinate 17,538 downwards.
TTGCTGGTTGACGCCGCAAAGCGCGACGATGCGGACGAGATAGAAACGATCGTTGACTATGACGCCGTTGTCGAGAACTTTATGCCGCAGGTGACCGGCAAGGCCATCGAATTATACGGCCGAGGCCTGCCGCCCGAGACGGTTCAGAAAGTGTTTATACTTGCTCAGCCGCTGATGCCGGCGGTAAAAAATCGGGCACGCGCCGAGCTGCCGCGCGTTATTCGTGACCGGACGGCAAAATACGGCGACGTGCCTTTTTTTGCCATGGTTCTGGGAGCAAATAAATATCTTGGCGTTTCGGTTACCGACGATGTGGCCACTGTAAACAGTAAGCTGGAAAATCGTCCGCTTTCGATGACCATGCGTTGGAACGGCGACCGTTGGACGATCGTTGGCGTCAAGGATGACAGACTCGCAACCGACATCGCTCGAAAGATCGGCCAGGAGATTATTTTCGTTGCCACGAACGGCGGCAAGGATACTGCCGAAAGATTCGGCGTCGGGAACTTGAGCGATCTTATGCGGCAGGCAGAGGAGATGGTGAAATAGTAACAAGTCGAGTGGAAGTTTTTTTATGCTGCGATTTTTTTACGCGGATTGGGCAGATTAAGCGGATAAGAGCGGATATGAAATTAAATCCGCCAAAATCCGCATGATCCGTACAATCCGCGTTAAAAATTCTCTACACTTAATCATCTTGTATGGAAAAATCGTTTGAGACATCGTTGGTTGAGCTTGAGAAGATTGTTGGGAAACTCGAGGGCGGCGATCTGCCGCTTGAGGAGAGCCTTGAGCTGTTTGAGAAGGGAATCAAGCTCTCGCGCGTATGCCGCGAGCGTCTGACAAACGCCGAGCGTCGGATCGAGATATTGATGAAGGATTCGAACGGCGGATTAACCGCGACTAAACTCGACGCTGACTAGAAGACTTTTTTTAACGCAAGACGCAAAGGCCGCAAAGTTAAGAAATAAGGTATTTTACCTATATTATTCTTCTTTGCGGCATTTGCGTCTTTGTGTTGAAAATTTCTTAATTATTACTCATCCCGCGAACTGAAGATAGTCAGAATGTACCAGAACAAAAGAGCGACGCTTGCAAATAATGTTAAAGCGGCGGCGACGTGTTGTTTGGTATTGAAATGATGCAGAACCTGCGACGTTTGATACAGGATCGCCGTTCCGGCAAATGCGACCATTATAAACGCGAACACGTTTCCCAGAGAAAAGCCGAATAACGCGCTCGCAACAATAAAGCCCAGTGCCGCAAATCCGCCGATGGCGAGGATTGGAGCGAGCCATGAAAAATCAGTTCTCGTGACGAGCACTGTAAATGTCAGTCCGGCAAAAAGGCCAAGCGAAACGATGCCGGCCTTCATGATCACACTTGAATCGCCCGAATAGTATGTCGCGATCATAAGCAGCGGCACGAAGATTATCGCCTCGGCGATGATGAATATTCCGAGCCCCATATATTGAACCGCCGCCGAAGTTTCCGAAACTGCCCAACGGTTCGCGAGGAACGAAATACCCATAAACAGACCCAAAACAACAAGCCAGCCGATGCTGCCGCCGGAAAAAATAAGCCTTGTAATTACGTCTGCGATACCGGTGGTAAAGAAGAAAACTTCGACACCGATGAAAGCCAGAACGGCTGATGCTAACAGCAAATAAGTTTTACGGATGAAGGCCGCGCGTTCGAGCGGAGCAGCCTGAGCCACCGAATTGCCAAATGTGCTTGTAAAATCTTGCATAGTTTTTCTCCGTGATTAGATGTGGTTTAAGCTCTGAAGTTTGCCAATATTAACCGCCGTTTGACCCGCTGCTTCTAAAGAGCGAATCGACGCTCCAGACGCCGGAGCCGCGCGATGCAATGTAGAGAAATAGAAAGCAATAAACGACAGCGAGTTCGCCTTTGTTGACGACAGGCAAAAAAGCCTGGGTGCTGAAATGCGCCATGAAATAAGCGACGGCCATCATGCCGCTCGACAAAAATGCGGCAAATGTAGTGAACAGCCCGATCATTATCATAATGCCGCCAACGAATTCGATAGTCCCGCCGACAGCCATCAATGGCGAAATGCCTTCACCTGACGACGGCGAGCCCGATGGCGGATAGCCGAACAGCTTTTGCGTTCCGTGCCACATAAATAAAAAGCCGGAGACGATGCGCAGTATTGCATATATATATGTTGAGTACCTTCCAAGAAATCTGTCCATAGTGGTCCTCCTGTTTATAACTGTGACGAATTATAGCGCACGTAAGAACTAGCCACGAATGCACGAATACTTCAAAAGAGATTTTATTCGTGCATTCGTGGCTATGTTTTCTAGGCCGGTTTCCCGACGGCTTCCATATCAGGACGCCAGCGAAGGGCGGGCTTGCGGGCGGCGGTTGCTTCGTCGAGGCGGCCGATGCGGGTGGAATGCGGTGCGTCGATGACGAGTTGAGGATTTTCCCGCGCTTCGCGGTCGATGTCCTTCATCGCCTCGATAAAGGCGTCAAGATCGGCACGGCCGACGGATTCGGTCGGCTCGATCAGCATCGCTCCCTCGACGACGAGCGGGAAGTAAACCGTCATCGGGTGGAAGCCGTAGTCGATCAGGCGTTTGGCGATGTCGAGGGTAACAACGCCATTTTTGGACTGGTTCTTATGCGAAAAGATCGCTTCGTGCATGCAGTCGCCGTGGAATGGTTTGTCGAAGGTATCTTCAAGCTCGTGCGAGACATATCTGGCATTCAGAACGGCGGTTTCGGTCGCTTCTTTGAGTCCTTCGGCGCCGTGGGTTTGGATATAGGAAAGTGCCCGAACCATCATTCCGAAGTTGCCGAAGAATGCTTTGACGCGGCCTATGGAATGCGGATAGTCGTAGTTGAGGCGGTATCGGAATCCGGTCGCTATCCCGACTTGTCGGGATTCTGACACTTTTTCGATTCGCGGAACAGGTAAAAATGGAGCGAGATCAGATGAGCACAAACACGGGCCGCAGCCGGGACCGCCGCCGCCGTGCGGTGTCGAGAATGTTTTGTGCAGATTGAGGTGAATTACGTCAACGCCCATGTCGCCGGGACGCGCGACGCCGACGAGGGCGTTCATATTTGCGCCGTCCATATAGACCAGGCCGCCGGCTTTGTGGATGGTGTCGCAGATCTCGCGAATGTTCGTTTCGAAGATGCCAACAGTGTTCGGGTTTGTCAGCATCAATCCGGCGATGCCGCCTTCACCGCAAAGCTCGTGGAGGTGGTTCATATCCGTCAGCCCTTCGGAGGTTGAGCGGATAGTCTTCACGGTAAAGCCCGACATCGCGGCTGAAGCGGGATTTGTTCCATGGGCCGAATCGGGAATGAGCATCACGCGGCGATCTTTCGAAGCCTCGCCGTCACGCTGATCGAGAAACGCTCTGATTAACATCACCCCCGTCATCTCGCCCTGCGCGCCTGCCGCAGGTTGAAGCGAAATTCCCGGCAAACCCGTGATCTCGCAAAGGTCGTTTTGCAGTCTATAGATCAACTCCAACGCGCCTTGCGATTCTTCTTCGGGCGCGAGCGGATGCAAACCTGCAAAACCGCCGATTCGCGCGACTTTTTCGTTGAGCCGTGAGTTGTATTTCATCGTGCACGAACCGAGCGGATACATTCCGAGATCGATCGAGTAATTCCATGTCGAGATCCGCGTAAAATGCCGCACGACGTCAACCTCAGAAACCTCAGGCACGCCGTCGAGATCGTCGTCGCGACGCAATTCTGCCGGCACGATATCGTCGATATTCGTTTCATCAACGTCAAGCTTTGGCAGCCGATAACCGACGCGACCGGTCTGCGACCGCTCAAATATCAACGCCTCATTCTGCGTTGGGTGTTGTGTGACTTTCTTAATGCTCATGGAATAATTTCAAAAGGTATTTTGTCTCGATATCGATAGACATCAAAATCCGAGTCCAGAGTGAAGATCTGGTTCAAGTTTATAGCTTCGGCGAGAGCAACCAACGATGCATCTGCAAAGTCCATCGGAGTATCTTTGAATTTCTCCATTAAAATCTTCATACGTTTCAGATCTGTTTCTGACAGATCATAAACACGTATAGAGGAGTTCAAGATCCATTTCCAGAGGCGATCTCGGTAATGCCATACCTCTAAAAGATGCATTGCCTCAGTCAGACAAGGATAGGTCGTAATAAGATCACCTTGAAGTGTCTCGAATATAGTTGCGCACTTTTTGTATCGATTATCGCTCTTCTCAGTCAAAAGTAAGACGAGTGGTCCTGTGTCAATAATCATTTCTTATCGAGACCCATCTTTTTAAGACGTTTCTTTTTCATCAGTTCAGCGTATCGACGGTCTAATTCTTTGGAGTACTCATTTGCAGCTGTTCGTTCGCCTTTAGAAAATCTGGGAAGGTTTGCAATTTCAAATTCCTTATCCACGACATTTTCGATCCACACTTCGGGCGTCACGCCCCTTTTCTGCGCGTTTTTTTCGAGCTTCGTAAAAATAGCATCGTCTAGAACGATTACATTACTCATAATCACAATTATATCACGCTTTTCAACAGCATTTTTCGGTGGCCTTTCTTATCCGACGCGCTTCTTGCAGAACCTGCATTCGGTGGAGCGTCTTGAAATTCGTTTCTCACAAAACGGACAGCGTTTGCTTACAAGTAACTCTGTTCCTTTAGAAATGACATAAACACTCGCGATCAATCCGAGTGTCAGAGCTACCCAGCCCGCATCCGATAGTGACTTTGCAAAATCGTAAAGACTGAAATCGTCCAAAATTACTTTACGACGACAGGCTTGCTGCCAGATCGTCTATTTGCTCCTTTCTATTCGTTTCAGTTACACAGACGAGAAAGTCGTTGTCATGTCCGGCGTAATATTTCGACAAAGGCAGTCCGCCAATGATGCCGTTCTCTGTTCTTAGTTTCTCCAAAACTTCGGTCGCTGGATGAGGGCCGCGAACAATGAATTCGTTAAATGTCGGTGCTGAAAGTGGCAATGAATAACCATTGATGGCCGTGAGCTGTTTAGCTGCATAAGCTGCTTTTTGGGCGTTTTGCATGGCGACTTCCTGGAGGCCTTTTTTGCCCATTGTTTCCATGTAGATCGTGGCGGCGAGGGCGATGAGGCCTTGGTTTGTGCAGATGTTCGAGGTCGCTTTTTCGCGGCGAATGTGCTGCTCGCGCGTTGATAATGTGAGCACGAATCCGCGATTGCCGTTTTTGTCATAGGCAACGCCGCAGAGGCGTCCGGGCATTTGGCGGACGAATTTTTCCTGCGTTGCAAACAGGCCGACATGCGGGCCGCCGAAGCCCATCGGTATTCCCCACGACTGGCCTTCACCGACAACGATGTCTGCTCCGCAAGCACCCGGTGATTTGAGCAGGCCGAACGAGATCGCTTCTGTTACCACGACAACAAATAAAGCGCCGACGGCGTGAGCGGCGGCTGCCAACTCTATTAAATCTTCAATGCAGCCAAAGAAATTTGGCGACTGGACGACAAGTGCCGCAGTTTTATCATTAAGAGCTGAGAGATCGGCAACGCGGCCGGTTGATTCGTCAAAGTCGATCTCAACTATGTCGGCCGCACCGTGCTGCGTGTATGTTCTTGCAACTTCGCGGTATTCGGGATGAACGCTTTTTGCGACAACGATCTTGTCACGCCGCGTGACTCGCTGCGCCATAAGATACGCCTCGGCCATTGCGGTCGAGCCGTCGTACATCGAAGCGTTTGCGACTTCCATTCCGGTCAGTTGGCAGACGAGCGTTTGGAACTCAAAAATGTATTGCAGCGTGCCTTGTGCGATTTCGGGCTGGTAAGGCGTGTATGAAGTGAAAAACTCGGAACGCTGTATAAGGTGATCGACGATGGTCGGCGAAAAATGCGAATAAACTCCGGCACCGAGAAACGAAGGTTTTGTCGAAGCGGTATTTTTTGCCGCCATCAGTTCCATTGAGGCAATGACCTCGCTTTCGGCGAGCGGATCGGTAACGTTCAGCTTGCGCCCAAGCTGAACCTCTTTGGGAATCGAGCGGAAAAGTTCTTCGGCTGAATCGAGGCCAATGACAGCGAGCATTTCGCCACGCTCTTCGGGCGAGTTAGGTATGTATCTCATAAAACAGTGAACAGTGAATAGTGAACAGTGAACAGTGAAAAAATGAAAGCGGTCTTCACACTATTCACTATTCACTGTTCACTGTTCACTATGCATTAGCAGAAAGGTATTCCTCGTATTCTATCGACGACAGCATCGCGTCGGCTTCGAGCGGGTTGTCCATCTTGACCTTGACCATCCAGCCGGCGGCGTAAGGGTCGTTGTTTACGTTTTCCGGCGCATCGTTGATGCCGTCATTGACCTCGACGATCTCGCCGCCGACGGGCATGAAGACCTCCGACACCGCTTTTACGGATTCGACCGAGCCGAAAGCCTCGTGCGTCGAAAACTTGTCGCCGACACGCGGCATATCTATATAGACTACGTCGCCAAGCGCATGCTGGGCGTAATCCGTAATTCCGACTGCGGCCGTTTCGCCGCTGACCTCGATCCACTCGTGATCTTTCGTGTAACGTAAATTCTCAGGAACGTTTGACATAATTTTAACTGCGAATCCTCTTACCAGATTCAAAAACTATTTTTGCCTTCTATAAAAAGGCGTTGGCACTATCTGTGCTTTTAAATGCTTGCCTCTTACATCGATTTTAATTTCCTGACCGATATTTGTAAATTGCGGCGGCAAGAAGGCGAGGCCGATGTTCTTTTTTAAGTAGGGAGCAGGTGAGCCGCTTGTCACGACGCCGACCTTTTCGTCATCGACATAAACATCAAAACCGTCGCGTGCTATACCCGCATCGATCATCTCAAAACCGGCGATCTTGCGTGTCAGGCCGGCTTCTTTTTGTTTTACAAGAGCATCTGAGCCGATGAATTCGCCTTTCTGCAGTTTTGTGATCCAGCCGAGATTTGCTTCGAGCGGCGTGATGTCGTCGCCGAGCTCGTGGCCGTAGAGCGACATGGCGGATTCAAGCCTCAGCGTATTTCGTGCTGCCAATCCGCAGGGAAGTATTCCGCCGTCTGCACCATATTTACCAACCTCTAAAAGCTTGTTCCAAAGCTGCTCAGCATATCTAGGAGCGGCGTAGATCTCAAATCCGTCCTCGCCCGTATAGCCCGTTCGCGAGATGATAGATTCGACGCTGTCAACTATGCCTTCGGTAAAATGATAATAGCCGATCGAGGAAAGATCGGTCTTGGTTAGCTGCTGGACAATGGCGACGGCATTCGGTCCTTGAACAGCGATTTGGCAAAAGTCGCTGCTTGCGTTCGTCAGTTCGCAGTCGTCGGCGTCGGTGTGATGGGTGGTGATCCACACCCAATCCTTCTCCGTTGTTCCGGCATTGACTACTAGCAGGAGCTTTTCTTCATTCAATCGGTAAACGAGCAGGTCGTCAACCACGCCACCGCGCTCGTTTGTCAAAGCCGAATAATGCGCCTGTCCGTCAACGAGCTTTTTAACGTCGTTGGTCGTCAGGCGGTTTACAAATGCAATGGCGTCGGGGCCTTCGACCCAGATCTCGCCCATATGCGACACGTCAAAAAGCCCCGCGGATGTTCTGGTGCGCATGTGCTCCTCGATAACACCCGCCGGATATTGAACAGGCATATCCCACCCGCCAAAATCGACCATCCGCCCGCCAAGCCCGCGATGCACTGCATTGAGCGGAGTTTTCTTCAATTCCACGTCAGACATAAAGATGAAGTGTAATTTAGAGAACTTTGTCGGGCAAGTCAGTAAGTAAGTTGCTACTAGCTAAAGCTAGCGGCAACTTAAACATTCGTAGGCTCGACCTGTTCTTTTCTCAACCTTATTTCTTGGCGGGGTACAGTTGATCCAACGTGTCACGGAAGGCAGTAATTTCGCGCGGGATCTGTCTTGCGGCGTCGATCTGGAACAAATGGATATCCTCTCCCTTCGCCCCGAATACAGCTTTGTTTAGTTTGTCGTCGTAAATAGTCATATGGGCGCCACCCATCGCTGTGGTGTTTCCGGATTTGAGCGTGATCGGCTTGAGAACTCCATTCGCGAAGGCATAAAAGAAGTAGATTTGTGGCTTATCCGACTTGTCTTTTTTATCTGGCGGCTCATTATTATTCTTATCGTTTTTGCGTTTGAATCTTGCGTTAACGATGACGACTACTAAGTCGAAATGTTTCGCGCCTATCTCAGCAAGGTCAAACCTGACGCCTTTGCCGATAAAAAAGGCGGGCAAACTCCAGCCGTTATCCTGCCTTAGCGACGTAACCCCGCGAACGCCATTGCTATTAAATGAATCTAATGACTTCACTGACACGCCAGGCGTCACGCCGATCGAGTTCATCTTTTCGGTAAGTTTTTTTGGAATACCCTTAGCTTCCGGAAGGGCAGCGACCTGCTTGAGAATGTCGTTCGCCACTTTTGACTGCTCGACAGCGGTCTTGATCCTATCCTCGTCTTTGGACTTGTCTTGCGAAGCCCCGACGATCGGTAACAAGATCAACGGAAAAGACAAAAACAGAGTCAGGCAAGTGATTCTACGATTTTTAAAAGATTTATTTGTCACAGTGTTCCTCTTTACGGATTACTTAAGTTTCCCAACGGCGACGATGATGTCATTGCAGAGGTCGATGGAGGCGGAGATGAGGTCTTTTTCGCGGTCGTCTTTGGCGGTATCGAGTGATTGTTTCAGGGCAGGTTCATAGCGTTGTGCGGAGGCGGCGAGGATGCGGACGGCTTTGGGGAAAAGGTCGGAGAAGCCTTTCTTTTTCTTTTTATTCTCGTCCGGTTCGATGACCATTGAATCGGGCCGAGCGGCGAGATTGTCTATGTCGTCAACGGCTTTTTGCAGGATATTCTTGATGTCGGAAAACAATTCGACACGCGTGCCCTTTGGTGGCTCACCCCATTCTTTGCCCGAAGGCTTTGCGCCGTTGACATTTATATTCAGCAGCAGAAAGCGGCGGTCGATGATCTTTGTCAGCATTTCGATACGCTTATCTATTTGCTGTGCATCGCGGATCAGCTCGATCTCTACGTCGGTGAGATAGTCGCGGCTCTGTGCGGACACAGTTAATAGTGAACAACTAACAGTGAACAGTGAAAGAGTAAAAACTATTAGTGAATAAAAACATACCGAGTGGCCAACCCGCTCAATGAGCACAACTGCTCCTTCACTGTTCACTGTTCGCTGTTCACTATTCACTTTTCCCTCCATTTGGGATTACTGTGTCGCTGAACATTGAATCGTTTATTTTTCTGCGCGCGTCGCGGATGTAGATCAAAAGCTCGCTGGTGTAATCTTCGTATCGCATTGGAAGTTCGCGGCGGATGGCCTCAATGCGCGGCGCGGCGGCGCGGAGGCAGAGTTCTAGCCGCTTGTAATTATCAAGGGTTCGGTTTTGTTTCGTATCAAGCGGCTCTAAAAAAGCAAGCGTGTAATCCAGCAGTCCGCGAAAATGTCCGAACTCGCGAAACACGCCGTCAAAATCCTCGGACACATTCAGCTTTTCCGCTTCGTCGATCCGCAGCTTCATCATCTCGACTGCGAGTTTAGTCCGGTTTTTTATGTCAGGTTCGCCGTCAAGCTTTGTGCGTTCTTCTTTGGTAACGAACTTGATAGGCGGCGGAGCGGGTTCGTCGTCCTGAGCGAAAACGCTCGTTAATGAAAAACAAAAAGTGATAAGTGAAAAATAAATTGCGATGCGGACAGAACGTAAGACAAAATCTGTTGCCAGTAAATTTTTACCTTTTAACTTTTCACTTTTCACTTTGTTCTAGCTGCTAGCTGCCAGCTTCCAGCTACTAGCTTTTTTACGTTTTATCTATGCTAGCACTTACCGGAAAAATCATCTAATTTTTTTAATCGAGTTTTTATCTCAAAGATTTGCGTTATGACTTTTTCGTGCGTTAAGATTTTCAAATTGGACGCGAAACCACAAACGAGCGTTTTCCTGCCGGAAATGATCGCATTTCTCTATAAGAATTTCCCGGTAACTTTTATTCAGATGCCGACGCGAGTAGAACTGTTGGTCGAGCGTGGAAAGCAATATTTGGTTGGAGAATTTTTAAAAAATGGCAAATCCGATGGCTGATGACATGCGGCGGTTTAAGGGCAGCGACGAGAAGAACCCGTTCGAGGCGATGAGCGAGCGCTTTGACCGCGCGGCGAAGCTGCTCAATCTTGAAGAAGACTTATATGCGGTCATGCGTGTGCCGAGCCGCGAACTAAAAGTTTATATTCCGGTGAGAATGGACACTGGGCACATCCAGGTGTTTGAGGGTTTTCGCGTGCAGCACAATTTTGCACGCGGACCGGCTAAGGGCGGCATCAGATATGCGCCTGACGTATCGCTCGACGAGGTCAAAGCTCTTTCGGCCTGGATGACATGGAAATGCGCGGTCGTTAACGTTCCTTTTGGCGGTGCAAAGGGCGGCATTATCTGCGACCCGCATCAGATGTCGCTTGGCGAGATCGAAAGGATGACTCGCCGATATACATCGGAACTGATTGATTTTATCGGGCCTGATAAGGACGTGCCGGCACCGGATATGAACACCGGCGAGCAAACCATGGCGTGGATCATGGACACCTATTCGATGCACATGCGGCATACGGTGAATGCCGTCGTGACCGGCAAGCCAGTCGCTCTGGGCGGCTCGCTTGGACGACGCGAGGCGACGGGGCGCGGAGTTTTGTTTACCGTGAATGAGGCTATCAAACGATTCAACCTCACGCCGGAGCAGACCTCGGTTGTCGTTCAGGGTTCAGGAAACGTCGGCGGCATCGGTGCTGAGTTGATGCACGAAAAAGGTTATAAGGTAGTTGCGATCTCCGACATCGGCAGCGCAATTTATAATAAAAACGGGCTTGATATTCCGAAAGTGCTCAAATATCTCGCAAATAACAAATCGCTTGAAGGCTATTCGGAGGCGGAGCACGTCGATAACAAGGCTCTTTTGGAGATCGAGTGCGACGTTCTTGCACCGTGCGCGACTGAAAACCAGATCACCTCCGAAAACGCCGACCGCATCAAGTGCAAGATACTTGCCGAGGGCGCAAACGGCCCGACAACACCAAAAGCGGACAAAATACTGCACGACAAGGGAATTTTTGTCATTCCGGACATTCTTGCAAATGCCGGCGGCGTGACGGTTTCGTATTTTGAATGGGTTCAGGATCGCATAGGTTATTTTTGGTCTGAGGCTGAGGTAAATGCCCGACTTGAGGACAAGATGGTGGCGAGCTTTAACGAGCTTTGCCATTATGCGACAAAGCACGATGTCGATACGAGAACGGCAGCGTATATGCTGGCGATTGATCGAGTCGCTTATGACACAAGAATGCGCGGCATCTACGCCTAAAAAATACATTGAATTTCAGCGATATTGCTTGATTTTAGATTGATTGTGGGTTATTGTCGTAGCGTGGAGGGTTAAAGTCACGAATTGCGCTCATTGACTTTAATGCAATACTCCGTTATACCTTAGCGTAAGATATGGACTTATCGTTTTTTAGCTACGCTTGATTCGGTTTGTCTGGTGTCAGACAAACAGTAATTTTTAGGTGTGGCATGATTTAGGTAGCTATGGCTACTTATTTGAAATTAAATTTTTATTTTCGGCGGAGGAATGTGATGAAATTGGCTAATAAAGCGTACGTTGTTACGTTAATGTTGCTAACGCTCGTGTTTGCGGTGTCGGCCCAACAACGGTCCGACAAGGACGATCGAAACACGGCACCGACAGTTGGCACCGGCGGTCCTGTCGGCGGACCGACAGGTCTATTTACGGTTTATGACGGGCAAACTCTGAGAAAGGGTGAATACACTCTTAGTTTTGCCTACAGTAATTATGACCGCGATCCGGGCGATGTCGATATCAGCTCGATCCCGCTCAGCTTTCAGATAGGCGTTTCGAACAACGTCGAGTTGTTTTTTGGAACCGAAGCCTATCGCGGTGTTAAGGTTAACGCACGACGCAACCTTTCCGGCTTTTATCTGCCGAACACGCAGCTTTTTATTAACGGCGGCCTTAGAAGCGCGCCGGCGATAATCATCGGGCCGAGCGGCACTTTTGCGAATACATCGTTCTTTCGCGCAACAGGCTCTCAGCCTTTTGTACAATACCCATTCTATCCCGGCGTTACTAGCAACGGACCGCGTGACGGCGGCGGAGCGGCTGACATTTTCCCGGGCATAGGTTCGCCCTTTGGCGGCATTCTGCCTGGTGTAGTACTTGCAACCACCTTTGTCGATACACCAGGAGGGCCTGAAGGCGGTGGTGGCACCTTAGAAGTGCCTACGGTGTTCACGGTTGCTCCGTCCTATTTGGGTGATGCTCCTTTCATTAACAGAGGCTGGGGCACTTCGTCATTCAACTCACTGGATTTCGGCGTCAAATGGCGTATGAACAATGTCGAAGAGGCTGTCGGTTATGGCTTGATCGCATCGTACAGATGGTATCTGGATCGGGCTAGCGATCTTTCCGGGTTCAACATGATGCAGCGCGGCTCCGGCCCCGGAGCCGATCGCGGCGACATCAATCTTACGTTCTTTGGCGATGCCCGTTTGACCGATCATATCAATTTGTCGGGCAATGTCGGCTACACCTATACAACGAATCCGAAGGGCACTTTCAACGGCAATGATTTTACGCTGCTCGATCGGGGCGATGAGCTTTTGGCATCGGTAGGCGTAGATTTTCCGGTTAATAAACATCTGCAATTTATTGGGGAGTTCCGCTCGCTGCAATATGTAGGCGGACGCACTCCGAATGCGTTTGAGAGAGATCCGCTCGACGCTCTTGCCGGAATTCGCGTATTTCCACGACGCTGGTGGGGTTTTGGAGCCGCTTATCGAGCCAATCTCAATCAGCAGGATCAGAACAGTTTTAATCAGGATTCGCAAACAATTACTTCTAACGCCGGCGGCACGCCTATCGTAACTACCTTCCGCGGAGCGCCTCCCGGATTCCAGCTTTCGACGAGCCCGAGCGGCTTTATCGGCCAGATGTGGATCGGACGACGCGACGAGCGTCAGGGTGCGGTCGTGAACCAACCCGCGAATGTCGATTCGGTAAATTTGAACACAACGGTTATTACACTACCATGCCGTCCCGGACAAAGACCTCGGTCGGGTTCATGCGACGACAATAAGACGATCAGTGTTGCTACCAAGGCGAGCGATCTTGAGAACGATGTGCTGACGTATAACTACACGGTTTCAGGCGGACGTATCAACGGCCAGGGCGCCAATGTTACCTGGGATATGAGCGGTGCTCAGCCGGGAACCTACACGATCACCACAGGCGTCAATGACGGCTGCGGCGTGTGCGGCAGGACGAATACCCAGACGATCACCGTCAAAGAATGTGATTGCGTGGAATCCTGCACGTGTCCGACGTTTAGCGTGGACGGACCTTCCGGCCTTACGGCTGTGGGTGCGCCGATGACGTTTACGGCATCCGTAAGCGGAGCGGATGTCACTTATAACTGGTCGGTTTCGGCTGGAACGATTGAATCCGGTCTGGGAACGCCGAGCATTACGGTAAATACATCCGGTCTTGCTCCGGGTAGCAATGTAACGGCCACTGTTGATATCGCAGGTGTGCCGCCCGACTGCGGCTGCGTGACGAATGGTTCGGCTACGGGAAGCATCGTTCCGGAATCAGTTGCTATCCCGGTTGACGAATTTGGCGTTCAGAAGGATGACGAAGTTAAGGCCCGCGTTGACAACTTCTTCCTACAGTTGAACCAGAATCCGAATGCACAAGGTTTCATTATCAACTACGGAACTCCGGCTCAGATCAGGGCTCGCCGAGCTCAGATAATGAGGGCAATCAATCGTCCAGGAGATCCCCATGATGTCAGCCGCGTGACGTTCATTGACGGTCGTGATACCGGCGAAGGCATCAAGACCAGATTCCTGGTTGTGCCTCCGGGGGCTCCGACGCCCACTGCTGACTAAGAAAGCAACAGCTTTGCATCCCAAATGGATGCAAACATTTCAAAGCGGTTGAGGCTTATAGCCTCAACCGCTTTTTTTGCACAAGCCCGCACGTTAGTAAGGGCGGCACACGCTGGCGTTGAATGTACCGCCCTTACTTACGTGCGGGCTTGCGCATTTTGTATTGATTTTTTTATTAGTTTCTGCTAAAGTTAAAATTTGTTAGTCACAAATGCGGCTTGTCTTAGCCGTCAAATCAGAAAGCAAAACGCGCATCTCGCGCAAACCAAACAGTGATTTTTGTCATCTGACCTTCTTGGAGAACGGCGAACGCCTGATCCGATCTGCACAATTTCATTTCCATTAAATTTTGCCCTTAGGAAGTACGAAAATTATGTTAAAGATAACGAAAGGCAAGCGGATCGTTTCGTTCATATTCGCCCTCGCCATCATACACATTTCGTTTTTTGTTTCACCTTCTCGCGCCGGTGAGATTGTCGAACCGGAAAAATTCAATGATTGGGCGATCGTCGGCCCGAGCGGCGGCGATGTTCGCGTGATCGCGATCGACCCGCGTGACAAGAACCGGCTCTATATAAGCACGCTCGACGGGCAGATACATACATCCGCAGACGGCGGCAATTCGTGGCGGCTGCTTGTAAATCTTAATCAGCCTGAGCTGGTTCTCGACCAGCTTTTTGTCGATTCGCAGGATTCCAAACTCATTTACGCCTCCGGCCATCGTCATAAGGCTCCGGGCGGATTTTTCAGATCAACCGACGGCGGCGCCACCTGGAAGAAATCCAAAGAGCTCGAAAACGAATCGATCCATTCGATGACGCAATCTATTTTCGATCCGAAAGTTCTGCTTGCCGGTACGGTCTCTGGCGTGTGGATCTCAAAAAATTCAGGCGGCGATTGGCACAGGATATCTTCGCCCACCATGCCGACAAATATCGATTCATTGGCGATAGACCCCCGAAACACCACCACGATGTACGCAGGCACTTGGTGGCGCGCATATAAATCGACCGACTCGGGCAAGAACTGGCGATTGATCAAGGACGGCATGATCGACGATTCCGACGTTTTTGCGATCAACATCGACCCGAAAAACCCCGATTACATAATTTCGTCTGCCTGCAGCGGCATTTACGATTCGCATAACGCCGGCGAAAAATGGGCAAAGATCCAGGGCATTCCTTCGCAATCACGTCGGACGCGCGACATCATGCTGCACCCGACGATGCCGGGAGTTGTTTACGCCGCGACGACCGAAGGATTCTGGATGAGCACGACTGGCGGCAAGTCGTGGGCGATGACGACGCAGCGAAACCTTGAGATCAACTCGATCGCCGTCCACCCAAGCGAGCCGAACCGCGTATTTATCGGCACCAACAATTACGGCGTAATGGTCTCGAATGACGGCGGGCGCAATTTTGCCCAAACGAACGTCAGCTTTACAAGCCGCTTTACGTATTCGATAATTCCGGACACTTCACAGCCGAACCGTCTCTACGCGTTGACGCACAACATTGCGACGGGCGGCGGTTTCTTCTTTACGAGCACCGACAACGGACGGACTTGGACGCAGGCGAGAAATCTCGACGTAGGCCGCGTCACGCCGTTCGTCGTTCGCCAGAACAAGGCAAATCCTAATCTGATGTATCTCGGCACAAACGTCGGGCTTTTTACTTCGTTCGATCGCGGAGATACCTGGACGCAAATGACGGCGCCCAAGATTGCGAAAAAACCTGTCAGGCGTGTTGCAAAAAAACCTGCAAAGAAAACTGCGGCCGCGACAACAGCCAAAACGACGACACCTTTAGCACCCGCATTACTTCCGGCTTTGACGGAAAAGATCAAGATCGTCGAATTTTTGCCCGACGGAAAGAGCCTGCTTGCGGGGACCGACAAAGGCCTCTATCGAAGCCATGACGTGACGAAAGGCTGGCAGAAATTATCTCTTCCGCCCGGAATGAATGAAAATGTCTTCGCCATCCACGTCGCCGCCGAAAGGCCGGACACGATCTGGGCAGGAACGGCAAAAACAGGCGTTCTCGTCTCACGCGACGGCGGCAAGACCTGGGCAAGAACGGGCGGAGCTCTCGACGACGTTCCGGTCAGCTCGATAACTTCCGATCCGCGTCGGCCCGATTATATTTATGTCGGCACGGCTCAGACATTTTACGTCAGCCGCGACAACGGTCAGACCTGGAACCGCCGCGGCGGCAATTTGCCTCTCGGCAATTTTACGAGCATTCTGATCAACCCGAATAACAGCGACGAGATTTTGCTCTCCAGCGCTTTAGATTCAAACGGCGGCATCTTCATTTCCTCCGACGCCGGCAACAAATGGAAACGCATCGATTCAAACGACATGAAGCTTGCCAGCCGACGCTTCTGGTCGATGTCGTTCGACCCGCAAGACCCAAACCGCATCTTCGCCGCCACCCACTCATCCGGCGTCTACCGCATCGAGCGCAAAGGGCTGAATACTTCAGTTAATGCGGTAGTTCCACAGATAGCAGGTAACTAGATTCGTAGCCAAGTGTCCGTAGCCCGCACGTTAGTAAGGGCTCAACGTTGTCATCAGACCGCGTTGATCCCTTACTAACGTGCGGGCCATATCGTCATCGCCAGCGAATACGCAGACGGAGGCTCGGTCGCCGCCTGGCTAAAAAAATCCGGCGGCAAAGCGCCGTTTCAAGAGGAAGCCGTCGAGATGATGATCGGTATTTTAAGCGGGATCGAGCACCTTCATTCGCGCAATTTCGTTCACCGTGACCTGAAACCCGACAACATCCTGCTCCTCGATGCGTTCTATTCCCGTAATTAATGCGACGAACAAAAATACTCCATCCTGCGGAGTGCCAGGAAGATCAGCATGCATACCGACTAAAAATGAGCTTTCATTTTCCGATATTATCACTGCTCTTAATGCAAAGCTTCCAAACGGATCGTTCAGAAACAAGAGTCAGTTAATAGGGTATCTTGTTTCTAGAATCCGGCAACGCGGGCTTTTCGAGCCGTTAACGAAAGACCGAGAAGATGAATTACGCAGAGATGGCGCGACAGATCGCCTGATTGACGTGATTCGAAGAACTGCTCCGTTATGAGAAGGTTTCCTTGGACGAGATTGTGTTAAGTTAATATTGGAATAATTTGCACGATGAATATAGACTTGGTTTCAAAAAAGCGAAGTGAAATTGAACGAATCGCGCGGCGGCATGGGGCGACGAATATTCGTGTTTTTGGATCGCTCGCTCGCGGTGAAGCTGATAATGACAGCGATGTGGATTTTTTGGTTGATTTGGAGAAGGGGAGAAGTTTGCTCGATCTTGGCGGGTTGCTGATGGATCTACAGGAGCTACTGGGGCGGCCTGTTGATGTTGTCACAGAGAAAGGCTTGCGTCCCAGGATTCGCGAACGCGTTCTGCGAGAGGCTCGCGCGATATGAGAGAAGATCGCGAAAGGCTTCTCGATATACTTGAGGCGATTTTAAGTTAAATGCGCAAGCCCGCACGTAAGTAAGGGCGGTACACGCTGGCGTCGCGTGTACCG
>JBJXHF010000053.1:0-22906 GCA_046160805.1 Pyrinomonadaceae bacterium | reverse complement strand
GCTCGCAACATACAACCATCACCGTCCGCACGATTCGCTGGGAGGCATGCCTCCCAGCGAATATCTCACAAAACATAACCCGGATTACTCCAGTTTAAACTGGCGCTAAGAAGGGGAGGTTTACACTGAATACACAACTCAAAGAGAAGGAGTTGTTGACAAATTCATCGATGATTTGAAAAAGTGCTTGGATGAAGCCAAAACAGGTATTGCTACTTCTGATATTCTCTCAATTTTCCTATGCCACAATGGGAGGCTTCACTTGAATGACGAGAATCGCCTTTTTGAGTTTTGCAAAGAACAAGGCATAAAGGTTCACGTTATAGATATTGATAATTTAGCTCAAGACCTATTTTTATACTTTCCAAAACTTGCTTCTGATTATTTGGCAATCGAGATTGATTCGGGTCAGATACTAAGTCTTGCCGATTTCCTATCCGAGTATCACAAAAATCCATTTTCAACACGATTGGACACTGCTTTTTTTTCAAGAGACAAAGAGCTTGAAGATGTTCTTGCACTGATTGAATCCCACGATATTGTAATTCTCTCTGGCGAGCCTGGCGTTGGAAAATCAAGACTGGCGATTGAGGCATTGACCAAGTTTCACAATTCAAATAGCGATTGGACAGTTTATTGTTTATTTAACAAGCAAGGTATTTCATTTTATAACGATTTAAAGGACTACTTAGGATTTGACGGAAATTATTTAGTTTTTGTTGATGACGCAAATAGAGTTTCAGAACTCCAACATCTGCTTCGCTTAATACATGACAACTCCGCAACGAGAAACATACGAATTGTGCTTACAGTTCGAGAGTATGCTCAAAGGTCGGTCTTGGAAATAACAAAGGGCTACGATAACTCGTCGTTTGCTTTGAAGCCGTTTGAGAAGGACAAGTTGAGAAGTTTCATATCTGCGGAATTCGGAATTACAAATGTCCATTTTTTGGAAAGAATTGAATCAGTCGCGAAAGGCAATGCACGCATTGCTGTGATGGCTGCAACAATCGCAAAGAAAACTGACAGATACGAAAGCCTTTTAAATGTCGAGGATATTTATGACCATTACTTTGAATCCGTCGAAGCCGGGGATTGGAACTGAAACAGGTTGCGTGGCTCCTGGGCCATAAAACATCAAACCTCGTATCGAGCTATGAACGGGGTGAACGCACGCCAAGCCTTTTGACGGGGCTTCGGCTTGCGGTTATTTACGAGTGCCCGATCGAGAACCTTTTTCCAGAACGCCTCGAATCTTACCGCGCCGAGCTAACATCGAAAGCCTTGAGATTGCCCAGGGCGATTTTCACGCCCTCTGCGGAATCAAGGATATTCGAGAATCTCAATGCTTGTGGTTATGAACGCCTGCTTGAAGAACCCGAACTGAACGAACAAAAGGGCCGGTTGGTCCGAGATCACATAACAAAGCTGGCAAAATCACTGGCCCGTTTGTAAGTTTGACCTTCCAGGTTCTTTTGCAGTTTGGCTGCCCATTTACGACCACATCTAGATCCACAATTCTATGTTGCAAAACCGACATTCCATACTATCTATCACACCTGGCCGGAGTCGCCTTGGCGTCGCCGTTTTTCAGAATGGCACATTAATTTACTATGTCGGAAAGTCGCTACGACAATTCCGCTCGGAAACGGAATTACTTCACGCAGTGAAAAAGATCCTCGCGAAACTCGTTGAAAGATATGCGATCCGAACGGTTTTAGTCCCGGAACTCAATCGCCAACAGCTACATTCGGCCGGCGTCGTTTTGATCGATATGCTAATAGAAAACTTCGTACGGAGCCGAGGCGTTAGAGTTGACAGGTACGATCCTTTGATCGTCCGCCGTAGCCTGTGCGGCGAAACCAAGCCCACGAAATCAAACACTGCCCGCTCGTTATCCAAACGTTACGCGGAGTTGGCTCGTTTTCTTTTTGGCGAAAGCGATTGGGAACGGCGTTATTACGGTTACGTCTTTGGCGCGATCGCCGGAGGTGAGGTTTTTGTCAGGAACCGTCAGATCTTAACAAAAAGTGTTCGGACGAATCGTCGAGTTGTAGAATTGCGGCAAGTCTAGCTTGTGATAAGATTTATCCAAAATGAGCGACAATCCGATTCTGAATAGTCCGTAAGATGAACCCCGTCTCAATCATATTGCGACGGCCGCAGGCTCAAAGGATATCGTTGCAGATATCTGACGACTCGTTGAGGTTTTCCAATGGCGTCTTCCGATAAAGCAAGCACCAATCACCGGTTTCTGGATGAGGCAGGTGACACTACGTTTTACGGTAAAGGAAAAGTGCCGATTATCGGGTCGAATGGTGTTTCAAACTGCTTTATTCTTGGCATGGTAAAGTTTCGTGAGCCTTTGGCGGATGTCCGGACGCGAATTCTGGAAGCAAGGAATGAGATCGTCACATCAAATTATTTTAAAGGCGTTCCAAGCGTTTTGAAACGAATGGATGGCGGTGGATTTTACTTTCACGCAACGGACGATCTGCCCGAAGTTCGAAAAGAGTTTTTTGACGTTATTTTGGGATTCGATTGCAGTTTTGAGGCTGTTGTTGGCCGAAAGGCAGTTTCGCTTTACGAAAAGAAGCACAACGGTAACGAATCAGAATTTTACGCTGATCTGCTGTCGCATCTCCTCAAAAATAAGTTTTCCGGAGATGAAAAATTGGTTTTGACTATAGCGCAGCGTGGAAAGACAACGCGAAATTCGGTCCTTGAAATGGCCAAACAAAAAGCCGAGGCACGGTTTGCCGCAACTCGCCCCGAAAAGGCAACATCGACAAATATCGAATTCAACGTTCAAAATCACCGAACCGAACCATTGCTCGACGCGGCAGACTATTTTTGTTGGACGATACAGAGAATCTACGAGCGGGGCGAGACGCGTTTTTACGATTATCTCTTTGATAAGATCTCGCTCGTGATCGATCTATATGATTCCGAGAAATACAAAGGAAATAAAAATTACTACAAGAAGGGAAACCCGTTAACAGCGGAAAACAAAATGAGTCCGTAAATGCACTAAGCCCGAATACTCAGGCAACGACATGGAGTCGGAGTTCATGCATAACAGACTCGAATAATTTATAGCATGGGGAAATTATTAACGCAAGCGAAAATAACGTGATTCCGTATGACAGCATCGTTGTGAATATAACCCTGCAAGGCATTTTTCCATAAAACTCATCCACGGTTCCCCGACACGATTCTCGAACTTTGACGACATCAAATCAACGTCTGAATCGGGTCTCTTGAGACACGGGGATTTAAGATTGGATGTGGAAAATACTTTGGTATGAAAAGCTGTGTTGATTGTAACAAACAACATAGTCGTAAATATGCTTAAACACTTTTTTTGGCCGTGTGTTGGCGTACTAATGGATAAGGATTCCAACAGTCGATCCCTCTATTAACTTATTCCGCTCAGCCGCGGGCGGGGCTGGTTGTGGATGCATCGGAGCCAATAGTTCCATCGCCAATTTACGTTCATTGGAAGAGTTATGTTTGAGCGGCCCGTGAGCAGGCCAAATTGTAATTTGCAGTAATACATCGAAAATGAAATAAGCTTCATAAGATCCGTATGCTGGTTCGAAAATACTTGGTCTAACGCCCGGGAAAAAAGTGAATGACGACCGGCCTCACCTGCCCGCCGTCACTCAACGTAACGCCGATCTCCCATATATATCGGCAACACTAACAAGCCCGAAACCTAACAAATGCGAGAAATAAAAGAGAAATATATCTGAACGCATACCAAGTGTCGCGGGAAAATTTGCTATCCAGGCCGTTCTTGCTCTTGATCTCTTGGCAGGGAGCAATGCTCGCAATGATTGCGCTAGCGGCCTACTTCTGGTCTTTGCAAACTTATGGTGAGGGATCCCACACCCAAACGGTCACTCTCTTGGCAGTCGTGGGTTCGCAGCTTGGACATCTTTACAACTGCCGTTCACGCACACACTCGGTTTTTAACGGATTTTTTCGAAATCCTTATATTTTTGCCGCGACCGGTGCCGTCATCGTTTTGCAGATGCTCGCGATCTACTTCCCGCCACTTGCCCGAATCCTTGATACAGTAAGGCCAACGGTAACTGACTTTGGCGTAATACTTCTTTCGATTCTTGCTCCGATCGTTATTGTAGAGATCACAAAGCTATTAGCCAGGCGCAAAACTCATGACTAGTTGTTAAGGGTCCTTGTTGCCGCCCTACAAGGAAGTCAAGCTTAAGATGTTAGAACAATCAACAAGATGAATATTCTGGTGCTGAATTGCGGCAGCTCGTCGCTAAAATTTCAATTGATAGCAACTGACCTCGAACGCATCGAGCGAAATGATGATAGGCGGTTGGCACACGGTACGATCGAGCGGATCGGCGGTGCCGCCATCATAACGCTTACGGCTGAAGGACAAATACCCCAACGCTCGGCCGCTCCGGTAAGAGACATGAGATCGGCTGTTGAAACGATCGTTCGTTGGATAGTTTCCGATGCCTCAGCGATCGCGAACATGAATGGTATCGCGGACATTCAAGCGATCGGTCATCGCGTTGTCCATGGCGGGGAACACTTTTCTGAGTCAGCAATTATCACTGACGACGTTCTTCGGGGTATCGAAGACTGCATTGAACTCGCCCCGCTTCATAATCCGGCGAATATCATCGGAATTCTTGCAGCCCGTGAGATCTTTGGGAAGGGAATTACACAAGTAGCAGTTTTTGATACTGCATTCCACCAAACGTTGCCAGAAAAATCATTCCTTTATGCATTGCCCTATCAACTTTACCGACGTCATAAAATTCGCCGGTATGGGTTTCACGGGACTTCAAATCGCTACGTCTCTTACCGGTACCGCACTTTGCTGGAGATTCCGCGAGAACAGGTAAATGTTATTACGCTCCACCTTGGCAACGGTTGCTCTGCAACTGCAATAAAAGGTGGTAAATCGATCGATACTTCGATGGGAATGACACCTCTCGAAGGGCTAGTAATGGGAACGCGTGCGGGCGACTTCGATCCGGCGATAATAGATTTTATCGCCGCAAAAGAGGGTTTGTCAGCATTGGAGATCGAATCCTTGGTCAATAAGCAATCTGGTTTATTGGGAGTATCCGGCCTGACAAACGATATGCGCGAATTGCTCGCCGAATCGAAAGAAAACGGAGACCGGCGCTCTCGTCTTGCGATAGAAATTTTCTGTTACCGAGCGAGCAAATACATCGGTTCGTATTTGGCGGCCATGAACGGCACCGACGCCATCATTTTTACTGGCGGAATTGGCGAAAATTCGTCGGAGGTGCGCCAGCTGATTTGTGAGAACTTGTCATGGTTTGGAATCGAACTAGATTCACAATCTAATGAATCGATCATTGGCGGACTTGAGGGGATCATCAGCAAGGACGCGTCGCGTCTACAGATTTTTGTCATTCCGACTAACGAAGAATTGCTGATCGCTCGCGATACAGCGCGTCTTATCGCTGCTAGCTCCTCGAAAGGTTAGTACGCGGGAACTGTTTAGCCTTGCGGGTTCGTGAAGGCCGAAAAAGCGGCTCCGGAATTGGAAGCCTGTTAATTATTTACGGTCGGTTCGGATGCGCTCAGGATCCCTCAGTGAACTCCGGCTAACTAAGGAAACACTGATTAATCTCAAACAATGAGCGGCGGAAAGACGCATCGGCCCAACGCCGTTTCGATCATTCAAGTCCATGCATATAACGAAATATAGGAGGTGTGCTAGCGCACCGACGCGGACGTTTCTGGCTGATATTCTTCGGTATACACATTAACAATTGGCTTCAGCAGGATCCAAAGGAGAAATTTATGAAATCGAAAGTTGGTTTATGGATCGATCATGAAAAGGCCGTGATAGTGTTTGTTTCGCGCAACGCTCATGAGCAGAGTGAGATCAGTTCGGACATTAAAAGCAACCAGGACCAATCGTGAGCGTCGATGCAAGGTGATGACACACGCCAAAATCAGGAGACGGAACACCTGAACAAGTACTACGACGAAGTCGTAGCAACAATACGTGACACCGAATTGGCATTTATATTTGGTCCGGGTGAGGCAAAAGGCGAGCTTGAAAAACGACTGGCACATGCCCGGTATAAGGGGAGAATTGTAGGTGGAACCCGCAGATCACATGACCGATCCGCAGATCGTAGCAAAAGTCCGGAACCACTATTTTGACCAGCTTGAAGCAAATTATCTGGCTGCTTCCAGCGAATAACCTTGCAGCACCCGCCAGAAATCAGGGAGATAACGAATGGACAGCCCAAGAAATAATTATTGGCTCAACGCGGGCGCTGCTCTCGCAATTGGATTGGTGTTATCGTCTATCATTTTCGGATGGTTCTTTTCTAAAACTAAGAAAAGCGACGACTCGATTACCGTCACGGGCTCGGCAAAAAAACGTATCAAGTCAGACTTGGTTGTTTGGAACGCCGGGGTAACCTACCAGGCCCCGAAATTGGCTGACGCATATCGTTCACTCTCGGAAAGCGTTCCCCGCGTGAAGCAGTATCTGATAAGCAAGGGAATTGCCGAAAACCAAATCACGATCTCTTCCATTTCGACGACAATGTTAAAGAGACAGGACGCTAACGGGGCGGAGACATCGGAAATTACCGGTTACTCTCTCAGGCAACAGTTGGAAGTCAGGTCGAACGATGTCGATAAGATCGCTCAGATTGCTCGTGAAGCAACCGAACTAATCAATCAGGATATCTTGATCGAATCAAATCCTCCGCAGTATCTCTATACGCAGCTAGGAGATCTAAAAATTGAAATGCTTGGGGAAGCGGCAAAGGATGCAAAAATACGCGCGGAGAAGATTGCCGCGAGCACGGGAAATAAGATCGGCACCGTTCGTTCAGCCCGAATGGGCGTTCTACAAATCACAGCCGCCGATTCGACTGAGGTTTCGGACGCGGGAATCAGTGATACTTCCTCGATCGATAAAGATATGACAGCCGTTGTAAATATTGGGTTTGCGGTTGAGTGAACGCCAAAAATACCGAGATTTTTCTGTTTACTCGCGTGCTCAGGGTGGCGAGTGGGAACTTCAGTGATCGGACAGAGGATTCACGATTACATTTTGTTTCCTGTTTGTCTGCCGCTTGTCGAAGTTGGTGTAATACGGTAAACCACCTCGATGTTTTCACGTACCCAGTTGTCCATCCATCTAATGCTTATGGCCGGCGTAAGCGTCGGATTAACGGCAATAACCAACTTCACGGCCTTCTCGCGTTCCGCTAGGTCAGTGATTTGTTCGGCAACGCCATCGACGATAACGCTTTTCCAGTGTTGGTTGTCGGAGACCTCTTCGACTTGGAGACATACACGCGGATTTCCTTTGATGATCTCAAATTTTTTACCCTCGGTCGTATAAATGAAGACCTCGCCGCCCATGAAGGCATAGTGAACGGGCACCACATATGGTTGATCGTCCCGCGAGCACGCAAGATGCCCATAACCCACGCGGCCGGTATCTGATTAATTTCCGTATCCGATAATTCTTCGACTTGGGTCATTGTATCGCCTCCGCATCTATTATCTGAGGTTAACAGAATAGAAAGTACCGTCAGTGCGTCAGCGCACGGACGCTTGGCCAGATAACTGGTCGAATTAAAATTGAGATTTTTTAAAGATGCGGGATCCCGTTGTATACCAATTTTAAGGGTAGCTAGCGCAGAAAATTGAGTCTGAACTGAAATGGGGGTCGATAGAATATGAATAGGCGACGTTTTATCGGCATTGCGGGCGGTACCCTGGTTGCGGTCGGGACAACGGCATATTTCTTAAGCGATAAGAGTAGTCTTGGACGGGTAGATCTGGAACCGTCGGCCGACACCGGCGAGATTCTAACACGCGACGAGAACGACATCCTGTCCCTCGCCTCACTAGCGCCGAGTGGCCACAACACGCAGCCTTGGTTCGTCCAACACCTCGAACCGTATCATTGGATCATCGGCAACGACAAAACGAAATGGCTGCCCGCCGTTGACCCGGCTCAAAGAGAAACGATCTTGTCGATAGGCACTTTCATCCAAAATCTTGAATACGCCGCTGGCTCTCTCGGCTACGTCTGCAATTGGAATTTATTGGCTGCAACTAATCAAGATGAACGGGTAGCCGAAGTAAAGCTAATCAAGCAAGGATCCGCAAATGCTTTTGACACATCAACAATTCGAAACCGCCGGACAGTCCGCTCGGAGTTCTTGGGTGACTTACTAAAAAAAGAAGACCTTGAATATATTGTCGACCCGGAAAGCGAACTCATCCAGTATCTACCCGCTACCAGCAAAGAAAGTAGGTATATCGACGAACAGACCATCGAAGCCAATCGCCTTCAGACCTATCGCGATCCCGCCCAGCAAGAGCTGGCCGAGTGGTTCAGATTCTCAAGCAATGACGCTGCGAAATACCGCGACGGACTGACAACAGCAAGCATGGAGATCGAGGGCATATCCGGCTTTGTGGTGCGCAATTTTTACGATAAGGACGATGTAATGAAAACCGATTTCAGAGAAACGGGCCTAGAAAAGGTTACGTCTCAAGTGGGGCAATCGGCTGGTTGGATCCTGATTACCAGTAAAGACGATTCTGTCGAGACACTGCTCGAGACCGGCAGGCGAATGCAAAGACTTTTCCTAAAGGTCAGAGAGAAACGTATCGCTATTCACCCGATGACACAGATCCTGGAAGAAACATCAACGAGGCAGACGTTGAATCAGTCGATCGGAGTGAGCGACAGCGTTCAATTCTTGTTGCGGGCCGGTTATTTAAAAAATTATCCTCCACCGGTTTCGCTGCGTCGGCCGGTCGAATGGTTTTTGCGGAAATGATTTGTCGCAAAAAAACACTGGGCACAGCGCTCACGATCGCAATAATCCGAATGCCATTGTTTTGACGTACACGGCAATAGTTTATTGGATCTCTCGGGGAAAAGTAGAGCTCGGAAAGTTCATTTATTGAGATGATGTACCTCCTAAAGCTTTCCGGAATACTACTCTCTTGCTGGTTTGATTGCTCTTATTTGATGCCTTTTACAACTGAACAATTTCTGGAAGTTTTTGCGGCCTATAACCGAGCGGTTTTTCCGATGCAGTTGGTTCTTGTCTCGGCGGCGTTGGTTGCGATCTTTCTGGCGATTCGACCTAACAAAATTTCCGGCAAGGCGGTTACGACAATTCTTGCTTGTCTCTGGCTGTGGATGGGAATTGTGTATCATCTCGTCTTTTTCTCAAGCATAAATCGTGGGGCATTTGCCTACGGCATATTCTTTATTTTTCAGTCGCTGATTTTATTTTATGCAGGCGTCTTGAACAATAAATTGTCGTTTGGTTTTCACTTTGGATGGAGGGAACGATTGGGGTCCTGTTTATTATTTTTGCCATGGTCGTTTATCCGATACTCGGAATGCTTTTCGGACATATTTATCCAAGATCACCGACCTTTGGCCTTCCTTGTCCGACGACGATTCTTACCTTTGGGTTGCTGTTGTGGTCGGATAGAAAAGTTCCGTGGTACGTGTTGCCGATTCCGTTCTTATGGTCTCTGATCGGTTTTTCAGCGGCATTCTCCCTGGGTATTCTGGAAGATATAGGACTCCCTATTGCAGGAATTATCGGAGTGGGAATATTGATCTGGCACGAACCGAAAAGCAGGGAAATCGCCACCAGCCACTGTCTTCAATTAACTTCCCAATTAACGTTCGCGAGGGAAAAAATATTTAAAGACCATAAATAATGCAGGCAATTGTAACCGTTCCTCGCGAATAAAGAATAGAATGTCAACAAACCACGACCCTCACAGGTGTCAAAAAACCCGGCCAATCTGGGAATGTTAAACACTCAGATCAGGGCCTTTTTGTTGGCCATTTATTTAACACCGTATATCAATACAGAAATTGCCGTCGGAGGCCAGTGAAAATTATGCAACTTCCTCGTTGCCCTAATCGGCAAGATGGTGAGGTTGGGCTTCGGCGAGCGGAGGACAAACCGAGTCCGTATCTTAACTGTGTAGTCGACAAAATGATGGAAACTGGATTCCGCAATAGCTCGATCTAGAGTTTTCCCGTTCGAGTCGCTGCCGAATTCGAACGCATCGTTACCGTCATAAAATTCGGAGCTTCACTCCGACGCCGAAAATCTTGTTTGAAATTGCATGAAATGTAATAATTCGCGTGTGAATCAAAATCCACCAGGATGGAAGAAAACAGTGCGACGCATTGCCCACCGCCGGATGTAGATCTCACGATGTTCATTCAGATTTAACGATGTTCATTAATATAATGGTATTCAGACTTCGTGTGGGGATCGGCCCAGGAACTGCCACTTCACCATCTACCCTAGACGAAAAACCAGAGCATCGTCCTACCGTTGATAAAGGTTCCGCGCATACTCTGCGACTTCAGTAAAGCTACTGGCATAAAATTCACCCTTGAAACGCTGGCGTATATTGACGTCCTTAAAAACTCTTCCGCCGAGAAGAATTGGAATTTTGAGGCTAGCTACTTCTTTTCTGAAAGCTTTGTAATCGCGTGTCAGCCTTTCCAAATCACTTATTATGGTCGCGGAAATGCATAGAAAGTCCGGAGCATGCCGAACAACCTCGTCAGCCATACAATAAAGCGGCGTGGCAGCGCCAAAATTTATGACTTCTAATCCTTCGTTTTCAACGGCTATTTGGGCCAGCAGCGTCGGGAGTTCGTGAAGGTCGCCTTCCATCGCGCAGCAGATTGCCAGTTTGTTCTTCATTTCGGGGATCGGAAGCGCGTTTCTGAGTTTGTATATTGCAGCCAAAACGGTACGGGTTGCCAAGTGTTCCTGGGTCACGCTGATCTCCTCTCGATGCCACATTTCGCCCACTTCGACCATCGCCGGACAAATATCGCGATCAATGATTTCCGTCAACGGTTTGCCTTCCAAATGCGCGGTGATCAAAAAGTTCGACGCCGCTTCCTCCCCTCCATCAATCAGCGATTGAAGGAATGTTGAAGCGGAATAAATTTTGTTATCACGAACGCGGTTGGTCGTCCTTTTAACGGATTCGTCACCGTGACTTTGTTTCAGTCCTAGTCCCTGTTCACGCTGAAAACGAGCCACTTCTTCGGCTCGAAAACGCCGATGACCGCCGTTCGTACGTTCGGATCTTAGAAGGCCAGCCTCTTCCCATCGTTTAACGGTCGCGTCACTAACGCGGCACAGCCGAGCAACTTCTATTGTTGTAAAACCTTTTATGTCCGCCATCTTGAAATTAGTATCCTATAAAAAAATCTTAATGCCATTAAAGGGGGTTAAGCATTGCGATATGTCTACTATACATATTGCGATACGTCTACTATACATAATACGCACAAATCGCACAAGATACTAAGTCGGTAACGGCAATAGATCGGCGACCTCGGCGAATATTCAAAATTTGAGAACAAAATATAAATATTTTCGCCAAGGGGTTGACAGGCTTAGAAATAACAGATAACATTCAAATCGCACAATCCGCACGTAACGATTGACGCAATCAATTAAGGTGCATGGGTTATGCACGAGGGCCGGCGGAACGTAGGCATCACTAATTAAGAATTTTTAAGGAGAAACTCAATGACAGGAACAGCAACACAACAAGCAGCTACAAACGAAGCACAGGAACATTCAGAAGGAATCGTCGCCCGAACGATTGAGGAACAAACGGCTAAATTGCCGTCAGACATCTTTCTTTGGGGCGCAATCGGCTCTATCGGCATTTCACTTTTTTTTGAACTGAAGGGAAATCCGGAAAAGAGCCGGTTTGTCGGTCAGTGGGTCTCACCTTTTTTGCTACTTGGGGTTTACAACAAACTGGTGAAATTGGCGGGTTCGGACCGGGTTAACAAATAGCTATGATTTCTTTAGCGACTGGAACAATCCAAGTAACGGAAGCCTCGACAATTCTGCGAAGAATCGCGAAAAAGGATAAGACTGCCGTTAAAGACTGCATCGACGCTTACGGTACTTTCATCTGGGCGTTGGCAAGAAAGCTCACCAAGTCACGCACAGAGGCGGAAAGGGCGTCAGAGGAAATTTTTATCGATATTTGGCGATACTGCGAAACCTCCAGCAACATCCAGTCAACGGAAAAAGAGGCGATCGCGATGATCGCCCTGCGTCGGTTGATCAAATCGGGTCTATATGCCAAAGAAATGTCTGTGGCAAACATAGATGTACCGAACGAACAAGGGGGAACGATGGACAGAATATCGGAATTCGTTTAGAGATTCTGTCCATTTTACATTTTTTATTTTATTGAAGGAGTTTATTTATTTATGTTCAGTAAACCAGATTACATCATTTTAATTGCAGCTTTTGTCTCTTTTTTATTTTCGGTCTCTTTATGGTTTGGCATGTTTGGTGCGGAAAATAAGGATGCCGGGATCTTTGTCGGATTATGGGTGCCTTCGATCCTTACTCTTGGCCTTTTCTTTAAGACGAGCCCGAAAGGAAGGCAGGTATTATGACGATCTTCATCTTCATAGTCGGGCTGATCGTGGGCACAGCGGTTTGTTACGCACTGTTCGCTTACACGATTCATGAAATGGGTACGAACCACAAAACAAGTAATACAAACAGGGAATAACAAAAAGGCAATAAAATGATTGTAAATCCGAACAATTCGAGCGTAAGTCTGAAACCTCAGCCGCCACCACAATCTATATACGCCGACAATGAGCAATATCAATCAAGGACTATTGAGCGGGCGGCCGAAGCGAAGTTGCCGACAAAGTTCGGCGAGTTCCGGATCATCGGCTACCGCTCGCTCGTTTCCGATGAAGAATTTGTCGTACTGACGCGAGGTGTTTTTGAGGCCGAAAAACCGGCACTTGTGCGCATTCATTCGCAATGTTTAACCGGAGATGTTTTCGGCTCAGTTAAATGCGATTGCGGGCAGCAGATGGAAGCAGCAATGAGGCTGATTGCTGAAGAAGAGTGCGGAGCGATCGTCTACCAGCAACAGGAAGGACGCGGTATAGGAATCATCAACAAAATTCGGGCCTATGCCTTGCAAGACGACGGAGCGGATACAATTGAGGCCAACGAGCGGCTGGGTCTAGATATTGATTCGCGCCGCTACGATCAATGTGCCGAAATTCTACTCGATCTTGGCCTCCGTCAAGTGCGATTGATGTCAAACAATCCTGAAAAAATCCGAACGCTGAGAACCTGCGGTTTAGAGGTAGTCGAGCGGGTGCCGCTCCTGATTAAGTTTCACCAAAATCTCGCCAGATATTTGAAAACCAAGCGTGATGAAATGGGTCATTTCATCAATTTACCGGCAGGACTCTATGATTAGTTTGGAAGGAAAAACTGTTTTGATCGTCGGGGCCGGTCGCGGTATCGGGCGGCGGGCTGCCCAGCTTTTTTCTGATGCCGATGCCAACGTAGTCATTACCTCGCGCAACGAGGCCGAGTTGGCGGAAGTTGAGCACAAACTCAACAAGAGCGGCAATCAAAACGTTTTGGGTGTACCAGCTGACGCTAGCGATAAGACGGATGTAAAAGCGCTCGTAGATCAATCGATTGACAAATTCAACTCAGTTGACTATCTCGTTCTCTCGGCGGGACTGGGCGTCCTTAAACCGTTTACCGAAATTACGTCCGCCGAGTTCGACTCGTTGATAGACGCAAACGTCCGGACTGCTTTCAATGTTTTGCAAGCCGTTCTGCCACAGATGGCAGGGCAGAAATTTGGGCGCGTCGTGGCGATTCCAGGTATTCTCGGCAAGGCGCCGATGATTCAGGCCGCCGGTTATTGCGCGGCAAAATACGCGCTGACGGGGATGATCAAATGTCTTGCTCAGGAGTATAAGCGTCATAGTGTTCGATTTTCTTTGATGCACTTCGGCGGCGTCGATTCTTCATTTTGGGACAACATCGAGATGAAAGTGCAACGCGACATGATGCTCACAGTTGACGCAGCGGCGCGCAGCATCTTTTTTGCCGCGACGCAGGAAGGCGAGGGCGTGATGTCAGAAATTGTCCTAGTTCCTGAATCGCACCAGATTATTTGACGAAATGTTGGATTGTGGGCTGGACAGAGGTTTTTAGGTGCTTTTTACATTGTATCCTGAAGCGGGAAAACTATTTTAATACAACGATATACGGCTCAAAATCCTGCCGTCGGGCGCGAGAGTCAGGACCGGCGACGACTTCCTTATGATGCCTAATCCGAGTATTGGACGTCAGTCTTTTCGAGTCGCAACGTAATCGACCAATTGCATTAGACAATCACGTGCCTCGCATGGAGCAAAATTGTTGAGTAGGATCGCTCTTGCTCGATTCGCAGAGACTGTCAGGCCAGAACGAAGCGACGAGAGCGAGTGAACAGCATTTTTACGAATTTCAAAGCCGTTTGCCAAAGAGTCCTGCTCCACGTCTATGATGTCATCACTGATCTGATAGGCATGGCCGAGACAATCTGCGAAACATGACAATTGTGCGAGTGCTTCGTCGCTTGCACCGGTGAGGATAGCTCCAAGCCGCAGCGAGAGGCGGATAAGTGCCGATGTTTTTAGGTTCTGCAGATCGCGAGAGCTTCTAATCGAGCATGTTCTGCATTCAGCTTTGCTAAAAACCATCAGGTCAACCGATTGGCCGCCGACCATTCCGGCCGGGCCGACACAATCGACGATCTCCAGAACGGCATCGAGCGAACGCTTGGCATCGCCCTGTCCGCCAATCGTGACCAGCCGGTACGAATGGTTAAGAAACCCTATGGCAACAAGGGTTGAAAGTCCCTCACCATATTTTTCATGCAAGGAAAGCTGGCCGCGTCGATGAGACGAGTTGTCCATACACGGAAGGTCATCGAAGATGATCGAGCTCGTATGAATATATTCGACAGCTGCCGCGGCGGGCATGACATCCGCCCCTTTGCCGCCAAAAAGCTCGGCTCCAAGGATGGTCAAAACAGGCCGAAGCCGCTTTCCACCAGGGAAGATCAAGTATCTGACGGCTTCGTTAAATTGCGTTTCGATCTCAGGCGGAGCGAGTGGCAAATTCTCCTCAAGCGCGCGTTCTATTGCCGGCAAGTGATACTCAACAAACCGCCAGATGCTCACGTCAGAAACTTTTTCGACCGCTTTCATTGATGCTGATCCTTTCAAATGAAACGTTCCCAGGGAATCAGTCGACGTAAAGGATTCGTGACAATACTTTATTCGGATTCGAATAAAAAGGATATCTTTGAATCTAAAGAAAATTAAAGTACGAACTCAATTTCTTTGTACCAACGTTTCCAATATCCCTATCTGAGAACATAATAATAACAATTTTAATGATATTAATGGACGATTCACGCGAAAAAATCGGTTTTCTGTCTGGGGGTTTACAAAAATGCAAGGCTATCACTCGTAAATTCGGGACGAGCTTTTTTTTCGCGACCCAGTTCTTTCCGCCGGAAACTCGAAACGGAATCTACGCGATATATTCGTTTGCCCGAATTCCCGACGAGATCGTTGACGATCATGAAAAGGAAGGCAAGGCTACGGCGATCGATCAGTTGAATGAGTGGCGGGACAGATGGCTGGCCGCGATGAAAGCGGGACGCAGCGATGACGATGTGATGAATGCGATCGTGCATACATTCCACAAATACAAGATACCGGTTGAAGAAGGTGAAGCGTTTCTGCGTTCGATGTTCATGGACGAAGAAAAATCTACTTACGCTAATTATGCGGAGCTTGAAGAGTATATGTACGGCTCGGCGGGCGTGATCGGGTTGATGGTTACCCGGATAGTAGGTTTTTCGTCTGAGGAGGCTTTTCCGCATGCATTAAAACTGGGTTATGCGTTTCAGTTAACAAATTTTCTCCGGGACATCCGCGAAGATTATGAAGAACTTGGCCGCGTGTACATGCCGCAGGATGAGCTTGAGAGGTTTGGTCTAAGCAATGACGATATCTCGAAACAGAAATGTGATGATCGCTTCATCGCATTCATGAAATGGCAGATAGCCCGAAACCGTGGGGTCTACAAGGAAGCTTTAGCTGGAATTCCAATGTTGGCATGGCGAGGCCGTCTCGCCGTGCGGGTCTCTTACGTCCTATACAAGGCGATATTAGCCGAGATCGAGCGTGCTGGCTACAATGTTTACCGTGGATGCGTTCGGACAAATTTTCGGCAAAAGGTTTGGTTATCGATGAAGGCCCTGGCCGGCATTTATGAATAAGAAGGTCGTAATTATCGGCGCCGGTATCGGCGGTCTCGGTGCAGCAGGCCTTTTTGCAAAAAAAGGTTATGAAGTAACTGTTGTCGAAAAGAATACGAACCTCGGCGGCAGGGCTAATATTTTCGAACACAACGGTTTCAAATTCGACATGGGCCCGTCGTGGTATTTGGCTCCGGACATTTTTGAACATTTTTTCGATCTCGTCGGCGAAAAGGTCGAAGATCATCTCAAACTGGAACGCCTCACGCCGTCATATAGAATTTTCTTTCGCAACAACGGTGAAAGCCTTGACATAAATTCCAATATTGAGAGTGACACTGCCACTTTTGAGGCGATCGAATCAGGTGCGGGCGAAAAACTGCGGGCGTATCTCAAGCAGTCAAAGTATCAATATGAAGTCGCGACTCAGAGCTTCATGTTCAAGAACTACGATACGATATTCGATTTCTTTAACAGACGGGTGATGACCGAGGGTCAAAAACTGTCCGTTTTTTCAACGATGCACCGATTTGTCTCGAAATTCTTCAAATCGAAAAAGCTGCAGCAGGTGATGGAATACACGATGGTCTTTCTAGGCACTTCGCCGTACGAGGCCCCGGCCCTGTATAACTTAATGTCGCATATGGATTTTAATCAGGGCGTATTTTATCCGCAGGGTGGTTTTTACGAGCTCATCAAAGCTCTTGCGAGTATCGCGGAGAAGAACGGAGCGGTTTTGCGCGATGATTCGCCGGTTAAGAAGATCATCGTCCGCAGCGGAAAAGCTGTGGGCGTCAAGCTCGAAGGCGATGAGATGATCGACGCTGACATCGTCATCTCAAATGCCGATATGTGGTTCACTGAAACAAAACTGCTCGACTTGCCTGATCAGACACACAAAGAAAAATATTGGCAAAAACGCACTATGGCTCCGTCGGCATTCATTATGTACTTGGGCGTTAGTGAAAAACTGCCTTCACTTATCCACCACAACCTATTGTTCTCAGAAGACTGGCGAAAGAACTTCGATGATATCTATAAAGACCCCTGTTTGCCGGACGAGCCGTCATTATATGTATGCGCGCCGAGCTTTACCGATGCGTCGGTGGCCCCGCAAGGTAAGGAGAACCTTTTTGTTCTAGTACCGATCGCATCCGGCCTGTCTATCAAAGATGAAGACAAGGAGAAATATGCCGACCGCATTCTGGCGTTAATGGAAACTGAAATGAACCTGCCGGGGCTTCGCGAGAAGATAGAATACAAACGAATTTATTCGGTGGACGATTTCGCGGTCGATTACAACAGCCTAAAGGGGTCTGCGCTCGGCCTTGCCCATACGCTGCGGCAGACTGCGATATTCCGTCCTAAAAATAAGTCGAAGAAGGTCGAGAATTTGTATTACGTCGGAGCGGGTACAAATCCGGGAATTGGAACGCAAATATGCCTGATAAGCGCGGAACTCGCCTATAAGCGTGTTCTTGGCATTACGACCGCTGAACCGTTGGAAGCACTCTAGAACAGTTTTTCGAGAGCGATCTGCCAAAAGATTATGAAGCCGGCCATGACATTTATCAGCGGAAATGCTCTGTATAGTTTGAAGAGAGTTCCGGTCTTTAAGGACCGGATCGAGGCGAGCATTAATATTACGTAAACGGCTCCAAGCGAAAAGCTGACGAAGCCAAGATGTTCAGAGGCTAGAAACGCGGCTGTAATGTAAAGCAAGGCGCAGGCAATCAGTGTCCGTAACGGCCCAAGCACGGTCGCGATCGTTTTTAACCCTGCGGCTCTATCGGCTTCGATATCCGGAATTGCCGAATATGCATGCATCGCGGCTGTCCAAAGCCCGGCCGCGAACATCAGAGCGATCGGTGGAAAATTTCCCGATAAAAGTTGATAGCCGAAGGCACCGGGAAATATATAAAGGATGTTAAAAGCCGAGTCTAAAAATGGAATTGCTTTCGCCCGAATCGGTGAAGCCGAATAGAAGACAGAAAAGAAGAGGAAACCGGCGAGAGACGGAATCGTAGCCGGTACGACAATAACCGCGATGATCAAAAAAGGGATATTTAAGAACAGTATCCAAAGAGCAATTGTTTTGTGGCGATCGCGATCAACAAGCGTTTCATATTCGACCTTTTTTTTATTCACCTTGTCGGTTTCATAATCGAAGACGTCGTTAATGCCGTATATAAGTAGATTAGCTGGAAATAAGAAATAGAGAGCGAAAAGACCAGTTCGCCAATTGAGAAGTTCGTTTGTCGACGCGGCACTCGCGACCAGACCCACGATATATGGTCCAAAAACATAGAACCAGAAGCGGGGCCGGCTTACTTTTAGCAAAAATCGGAGATCGGACATAGATATTGATGAAGTATAGCTCAAGCAATGTGTTCAGCTACAGACAGATTGTCGCCGTCGTTGCCGTTCTTGCATTCCTGGCGACCGGTGCATTTTTTATGGCCAATGTGGTCATTCCGGCAGAGGCCAGTTGGGTTTCGGGCATCAACGTAATTCTTTTTGCGATTCCCGCTTTTTGGGCTTGCACAAAATGGCTTGGACAACTGAATGCAACTACCTTATTTATCGTACTCGGTTTCTTAGCTTTGGCGATCGAAACTTCGGCCATAGCGACGGGCTTTCCTTACGGACATTTTGCGTACTCTGATCTGCTCGGCTATCGATTATTTGGCTACACTCCTTGGACCGTTTTCCTGGCGTGGACACCGCTGGTGATTGCCTCATATGCTGTGGTCCGCCGACTGGTCGATAACACCTTGATAAGGATCGTATTGGTTGCTTTGCTGCTCGTAGCCTTTGATCTGGTTGTGGATCCGGGAGCTGTTAAGTTAGGGTTCTGGAGGTACGAAGGTGGCGGGGTCTTTTATGGCGTGCCGATGTCAAATTTTGTTGGTTGGATGTGTTCCGGCGCAATCGCTGCAATTGTTTTCGAGATCTTCATTTACAAACGGAAACCGCTTTTGCCTGTTCCGGTTCAACTAATTTCCAGTGGATTTCTCATCGTTTTTTTCTGGACCGCAATCGCCCTTTTTTCTGGCATGACAGTCCCGATGCTGCTCGGCTTCGTGATCTTGCTTGGACTTTGCATTTTTTACGTGAGCCGATATTACGCATTTGACGACATGATAGTTATGGTTGATGAGAATGATAATCCGATCGGCACCGCCCGCAAATTAACTGCCCATGACGGAGACACGAAACGTCACCGTGCCTTTTCCGTTTTTCTGTTCAATGACAAAGGCGAACTGCTGCTGCAGCAACGCGCATTGACCAAGAAAACCTGGCCCGGAGTCTGGTCAAATTCGTGCTGCGGCCATGTGATGCTTCATGAATCGGTCGAGAATGCCGCTCGCCGTCGCTTGAAATATGAACTCGGAATAAGGGTTGGTGAACTGCATCTCATCCTCCCGCATTTTCGCTACCGTGCCCAAAAAGATGGCATAGTCGAAAATGAGATATGCCCGGTTCTCGTTGGCTTTACGTCAACGCAGCCAGAACCAAACCCGGACGAAGTCAACGATTTGAAATGGGTAAATTGGAAAACGTTCGTAAGTGAAGTAAGCGATGCGGCGAATGGATATTCTCCCTGGGCGGTCGAGGAGGTTGAACTTCTGGCGAATGAGCCGCGGTTCGAGGATTTTCTAACCGGTCAAAAAATAAGAAATTGATCATCCGCCGAATGCAGGCAGCGTTTTTCGATAGCTGATACGAAACCGAAAGATCACTCCGCACGAAAACCATTTTTATGTACGGACGATTATTTCAACCTTTCGAGGACTTCGCCGCGTCAGTTTTGGACGGTGTAGCCGGTCTTTTGGGAAACAAAGGGAATGCGTTGTGTGATCCGCCGACTAACGGACACGTCACGCTGCCTGACGATCTTTTCGCTAAGCGTGATGTTCAAACTGAATGGTGGTATTACACGGGCCACTGTAAAACACAATCGGGACGCGAATTCGGCTTTGAGCTCGTGTTTTTCAAGAGACGAACTGATCATGACCGTCTGGGCATTATCCCTATGACGGTGCTCGCGAACCCGATGTATTTCGCACATTTTGCCATTTCCGACATCACGCGGCAGCGTTTTCGTTATGACCATATTCGAAGCTTCAATAAACCGCTGGATGTGCCCGTTCTGTTTAGCGAAACAACGTGCGATGTCAGGCTTGGCCCGTGGTCGCTGCGCGAAATAGCGGGTAAGCACGTTTTGCACGCCACTCTTGAAGATGGCCTTGTGTTTGACGCTGTCCTTGAATCCGCCAAACCGTTGGTGCTCAACGGTGACGGCGGCAGCGGAATCGCCAGGAAAGGTGAGGGGTCCTCAAACCATTTTTCTTTCACTCGGATGGATATGACGGGACAGATCCTTGAGTCAGACAATGCAGAGACTTTTACCGGCTCTGCGTGGATGGATCGCGAGTTCGGAAGTTGGGAACATGGCGTTTGGGACTGGTTCAGTATTCAGTTTAATGATGAGACCGAGTTGATGCTGTATCAGTTTAAGACCAAAACCGGCGAAATGGATGGTGAATCGACCGGTACTTATGTGACTCGGGACGGCAAATGCACATATCTGAAACGCAGCGATTTCGAGATCGACGTTCTTTCAACGTGGATCAGTCCAAGTACGGGTGCCGAATATCCGGCCGGATGGCAGATTTGCGTCCCGAGTCTCGACATCGACATCCGCCTCAAACCGTTGATCGACGACCAGGAACTGGATACGCGAGGCTCGACGATGATCGTCTATTGGGAAGGAGTTTGTGAAGCAAAAGGCTTAAAAAATAACGCCACCACCACTGGTCGCGCATATGTGGAGTTGGTCGGTTACGATCTCTCGCACGAGACAGCGGGAATAGGCGATTTCCTCTTTGGCAAGACGATGCGAAGAATTCAGGAAGTGTACCTTTGATCTCGAAGAGATCGCCAAGCCACTTTATTATGTCAGACGAGATTGCAAACGAGTTTATTTACGAGACAGAATTTAAATCTGATTTTCCAATATTAGCGAAATCAGTTTTTAAGCAATTTAAGTTCTTTTAACAGCTTCGAACATCAAATCAAATATATGAAACTCAATCGATCAGAAGTATTTATTCTAACGGCTGCTTTTTTATCGTTTCTTTTCTCCGTCTCGCTTTGGTTCGGGGTTTTAGGTCCGGGTAATCGTGACACAGCAGTATTTGTAGGCATCTGGGTTCCCTCAATTCTTACACTCGGATTGTATGGATCGCCGTCACGGAGGGCCACTTGAACGACATAATAGTATTCATCGTAGGGCTCGTTGTTTCGACTCTTGTAGTTTTCGGCATCTTTTCGAGCGTCGTCTTGGAGATGCACGACGCGAAGAACAAACGTGTACCGGAGACAAAACGCAAGGGTCAACCCTCCTCGCCTTAACCGTCGTGGCGGGCATAATTGGGAAACCCCAATTGTCTATTCGGAAATAGCCGACAGAAGGAAGGTTTCTCGTTTAGGCTTCCCCGTCCCAAATTAATGAGTTGCGCAACAAATTAAGTTTATGGTACCGCGCTTAGAAGAAGAGATCACGTAACAATTTCCAATATGAAAAACCTTTGCCTGATCCTGATTACTTCAATTTCGTTTACATTATCTATTTCGATGTCCGCTTTCGGACAAAAGGCCGGGCCAGGTGAATTGAAAACGGTTCCGAAGGTCGATCTTCAGCGTTATGCCGGGAAATGGTATGAGATAGCAAAGTATCCAAATAGGTTTCAGAAGAAATGCACAGGTAACGTGACGGCCCAGTACACACTCAAAGCGAACGGCAAGATAGAAGTGCTCAACGAATGTCTCAAAAAGAACGGCCAGAAAATATTGGCAATTGGCGAAGCGAAGGTGACGGACGACACTTCGAAAGCAAAACTAAAAGTGCGGTTCGCGCCCTCGTTCCTGTCATTTTTGCCCTTTGTATGGGGCGACTATTGGATAATCGACCTGGACGCAAATTACGAATGGGTTGCGATCGGAGACCCGTCGCGGTCTTATTTCTGGATTCTGAGCAGGAAACCAACGATAGGCCAAATGGTGTATCAGGCGATTCTTGGTCGAGCCGAATCCTTGAGTTTCGACCCGGCAAAAGTCGTAAAGACACCTCAGGATGTGGCTTCCAAGAGTACGCGTGAAACTCAGCCCCAAGATAACACTGAACTAAAATATGGAAAATGGCTAGGTTTAATGGGACGGGAGGGCCGCAATCCCGAATCCGGGTCGCTCAGGTTATCTAGAAAGTTATCTAGGATGAGGATGATAATCTATGATATCGCATGATATCAGCAGCAATCCAAAACGGCTCTAAATCAAGGGGCAACAAAAGGTTACGGCCACTTATGAACTTTTGTTTGATACCGTATGTTATCGTATGTTACAAGAACGCAACGGCTGTTAACCGAAGGGTTGTAAGTTCGAGTCTTACCTGCGGAGCCAATTAAATCAACAAGTTACGGGCACCGATTCGGTGCCCGTTTCATGTTCCCACCCAAATTCCCACCATAAAGTTAGCCTTTTCCTGTAGGCGCTTCACAAAAAAGACCAGACTTAGAATTGTCTCGATTGTAAACCTCCCCTTCTTAGCGCCAGTTTAAACTGGAGTAATCCGGGTTATGTTTTGTGAGATATTCGCTGGGAGGCATGCCTCCCAGCGAATCGTGCGGACGGTGATGGTTGTATGTTGCGAGCC
>JBJXHF010000052.1:0-57030 GCA_046160805.1 Pyrinomonadaceae bacterium | reverse complement strand
GCTCGCAACATACAACCATCACCGTCCGCACGATTCGCTGGGAGGCATGCCTCCCAGCGAATATCTCACAAAACATAACCCGGATTACTCCAGTTTAAACTGGCGCTAAGAAGGGGAGGTTTACAGTGCCGTATCCAAAAGTCCTGTATTCGCAGATGGAATCTTCGAAATTGCCGCCCATCAACCTTCCGCCATTGAGAGTTGCGAAAAGACTTAAATCCTGATGATAGTTGCATCCGGAACCAGGAACACATGTAGAGCCATTGGATGCATATGCGATCTTCGTTTGCGGCAAATCTCCGACACCGATTATCTGACTGCAAGATGGACAGCCCCAGTTCGGATGAGGAAAACGATGGTAGTATTGAAATATCCATTCCCCGTTGGGGTTCTGAGACTGCACACTCAAAATCAGGCTAAAAAAAGACAAAACAAAAATT
Source organism: Pyrinomonadaceae bacterium (assembly GCA_046160805.1). Lineage (GTDB taxonomy): Bacteria > Acidobacteriota > Blastocatellia > Pyrinomonadales > Pyrinomonadaceae > OLB17. The sequence goes on along the minus strand of JBJXHF010000052.1, from coordinate 56,590 downwards.
CCCAGGCGAATGGAGAAAGTCATATTAGGTTACCCCTTAAGTTTTTTGGATTTTTTGCGCGGATTGCGAACAAGATTGCGAAAAAAGTTGTGAGTATTGCAGAGACAAAAGATAAAACAACAATTGTATTGAAAATCAGTCCGTAATCTTGAAACTTGCTGATTACAAAAACTGTAAGAAGGCCAAAACATAAAACCAGTGTGATGCCACCAAGCAGAACTAAGATGAACCCAACAAATCTTTGTTTCACCGCATGAGTAACGGATCCGATTCCAACCATAAGACCAGGAAGAATAATAAATACAAAACCAGCAGGTAGTATTTGTTCAACCTCTTTCCAACCGTCATCAGCTATTCTTTCAAGCGAGTAACGCAAAACAATCGAACAAAAAAAAGTCAAAGTCCCCACCAAAGTCGCCAAGCCAAACCCAACTTCCAATTTTTGAATAGTTTTCATAACATCCTAAATTCTAACTAAGTGAAGTCGTCGAATAACCATTCTTGGTCAAGGTTTGGAATAAGTCGGCAAAACACGACCATTGGAAACAAACCGGACAAATTGGGAAAAGGTTTTCATTGGTTTTCCCGTTCTAAATATAAATTGATGCGGAATAACCATAGTGCAGGTTAAGTGGATTGTCAACCCCGTCGTCCGGTCGGAAAGTTGCGTCGAATTGAGAAAGTTGCGTCATATTCGGAAAGTTGGTATTTCAATTTGCGTGGGCGTGTGTCAGGATGAGGCGGAATCGTTGAAATCTAACGTTCGGGATCTTTGAAAATTTAATGCGGCGATATACAAAGTTGATGACAACTCACTCAAGTTTGGAACGCTGTGGAACGGATGCAACGCGTGGAACGGTTGGAACGTTTGGAACGGTTTCATGTGAGATATACTCACATAATGCCGAACGAACGATCAAAGCTGCTCGTCGCCACTAACAATAAGGATAAACTCGCAGAGTTGAACGACCTATTAGTCGATGTGCCGATTGATCTATTGAGTCTTGGCGACATCGGCATCACGGATGAGATCGAGGAAACTGGTTTGACGTTTGGCGAGAATGCGGTTTTGAAGGCGAGCGGATATGCGCAGCGGGCGGGCATTTTGACGCTGGCTGACGATTCGGGGCTTGAGGTTGAGGCTTTGGAGAATCGGCCGGGCGTTTATTCGGCGAGATACGGCGGTGCGGAGCTTGGGTTTGATGAGAAGATGTTGATGCTGCTCGATGAGATTGAAAAAACGGGTGACACGCAGAGAAAGGCGCGATTCGTTTGCTCGATGGCGATTGCAAATCCGGAAGGCGAAATCGTGCGTACTTCCGAAGGCATTTGCAGCGGGACGATAGCAGAAAATGCACGCGGAACAGGCGGTTTTGGATACGATCCGCTGTTCATTCCGGATGGTTTTGAAAAGACGTTTGGCGAGCTTCCAAACGACGTAAAACAAAAAATCAGCCATAGATTTCGTGCTTTTTGCGAAATAATGCCGTTTTTACGCACTTTTACGGCGATTTGACTTGACGTAGATGCATCTTGCGCATAGAATTCGACTCTTGGAATCGTTTCTTTTATTGAAACAACGGGGCGTAGCACAGCCTGGTAGTGCGCACGGTTTGGGACCGTGAGGCCGCAAGTTCGAATCTTGCCGCCCCGACCAGTCATGATCGATTTGGCTGGTATCTTTTCCCCCTTGTTTGCCGACTTCTCTTTTTTGCCGGCAAATGTTTATAAATTCAACCAAACTGGAGGTTATATAAAAATATGGCTCGTATGACACAATCGGAGATCATCAGCAAGATGGCGGACGCGTGCGGATGCAAGAAAACGGACATCAAAGGTATGTTTGACGCTTTGGCAGAAATGGCAACAGACGAAGTCAAAAAGAATGGCGAATTCACCGTTCCCGGCTTCGGCAAACTCAAGAAGACTCACCGCAAGGCGCGCGACGGACGTAATCCTGCGACGGGTGCCGTTATCAAGATCCCTGCTAAGACGACAGTCAAGTTCAGCATCGGCAAAGCGATGAAAGACGCCGTCGCCTAAGCTATACTTTATTTTGCGATAGTTTTTTAGCCGACCGGCAAATCTTGTGGTTTGCCGGTTTTCCTTTGTTTATGGCGGTTTTGACAAGAAATCACGGTCACGAAAAAAAAATCGTGACAAAGGCGATTTTTTTTGTTAATATTGTGTTACAAGTTGAGGCGAAAGCTACCGAGCATTTTCAGCGCTAGTTCATGGCTGAAACATCGACTTATTTTAGGAAACGCGTTTAGTTTCATGCATTTCCCGTATTTAATTCCTTCGCTGGGAAGGAAAATTTGAAACAGAGGAGAATAAAAAATAGTGGCAGCAGCTAGACCAATGACGCTGCAAGACCGAGTCTTGCAAATTGACCATATCCAGGCGCGTCGCTTCTCTAAACTGTCCGGCAACGCTGTGGATATCGCAGCGGAAGGCATCATCCGACACCTGCGGGCTTGTGCCCGAATGGATGTAAATCCAGATGCCTCGGCAGTAAGAGAGATCATCGACGATGCTCTGAACGGCAGACGTGTGTTTGCCGAAACTTCAAACGACCTTTTGGCCGCTTAACAATTAGCTTTAATACTGCAATAGTAATACAAATTCCAGGCCGTCCTTCGGGGCGGCCTCTTTTTTGGTGCAAGGCAGAACCGCCTGAGTAAGCAGGTGGCGTGAACGTTCTCATAAAATCAACGTTGAATAACCGATAGCCCTTGCCACCCGCTTACGCGGGCGGTTCTGCCTTAAGTTTTAACTTAAACAATACGTATTTTCCAAACGTCTCACTTGAATCCCGTTCATACCATTTGTCAATATAGTCCAAATACTCCACGCGATCAGCAGGTGCGATCAGATAATCAAGCCGTTTAACATCCGGCCTTGCGGCATCGAAGTTCCGACAGTAATCGTCATACTTTTGAGCCTCTTCATCTATCTCGCCAAAGGTCAACGGTTTGTAAATCGAATTCAACCTGTCAGTATGTCTGCCCCAGCCGAAAAGTGCGATCATCGAGACAAAATCACCGTCGCGCTTCATTCCCTGCGCAAGTCGTTCGCCGCTGACGCCTTGATAACAAAGCAGTTGGTAATATCGCTCCTTGTTCTCTTGCCAGTTCGTGCCCGTAAAAACATGCTGATGCCGTGCCCAAAGCACCGACTGCGGAGCAACGGTCGGCAGATCGTCAGCTTCTGCAAGGCCAAGATGCAGAACGACCTTTTTATACGCATTCGGATCGTCGCGACCGATTTCAGCCAGCCGCTGCGCAACCGGAAACGCCTCATCGCGGGCAATATTCACATCGTCGAGAATACGGACGGTGTAATGACATTCGACAAAACCCCACGCCACAGCGAGAAGAGCAAAGCCCGCGACGACTAGTCTCCATTGCAATGTTTCACGCTCTTTCACGTTCCGCCAAACAAGCGCAAACATCACCACTACCGCCAATCCCGCGACATAATTCCCGATAAAAACCTGGTAATGTATCGGCTGTAGTTCCTGTCCGGTTATGACCTGCTGGTTAAATATAACGACCTGCGTAAGGGCGAGCGAAATTGTAAACAAAGTTCCGCGATCCTTTAACCTAAACACTTTCAAAAGAATACCAATTGCGATTCCCGCCAGAACGACAAAGCTGATTAGTTCCGGCGTCCGCGTCAGGTCGGGCGCGTGCGTGTTAACTAACATCTGCACTTCGTCCATCGAACGTGCACGTTTCGATAACAGATAGGCGTAAGGAATAAGAGATAGCCCGCAACCAACGCCGAGAACTCCGAGTATTTTTATGTCCCGCCAAAAACCTTCCGGCCGCACGACGAGCCAAACTAATCCCAAACACCCAAGCCAAGCCGCCGCCGTCGTCCAGACGAAGAAGTACGAGAAAACCGTGTAGCCGAACGCCAGAGTAGAAAGTGAGATAATGAGATAATGAGGTGGTGAGAGTTTTGATTTGAGATTTGAAATTTCAGATTTGAGATTTGTTTCGTGTTTTCCGTTGGCCAATATCTTCCAGACTAACGCGACCAACACAAAAAATGCCGGGAACGCCATTGCCGGAATGTATCGTCGGAAGCCCGGAAAATACGGATATGAATAGCTGGTGCCGAGTATCTCGCCGATGGCTCCTTCGCCGGCAAAGAGCGCTCCGCCGCACAAAACGACCAAGCTGCCTGCCATCGCAAAAAGCGAATCACCCGTGATCATCCCGATCAGCCAAAATATCGCCAACGCCGTCAAAAACGCCGCAACCGCGCCCGAGATCGTCATCGCCCAAGGCGCGCCGATGCCCAAAACACGTGCCGGAATCGCAATCGAATAAGGCGCCGCAAACTGAATCGAAAACAACGATTCCGGCTGCGGATCTTCGGGCTTGTCGTCTCGCCCCGTGTAAGGATCATTCTTCCTCGGCCGCCCGTCGATCAAAGCTTTCAGATAAGACGCATAAGCAACCTCATCAATGTCGTTATACGCATAATGCCCGTGGAACTCGTTGCCGCGGTTATAGACCATCTTCAACTGCGGATACAGCGAAAACACCGCCAAAAACAGCCCCGCAACAATCCCAAAACGCCAGCGCAATTTCATAATGGAAAACGGACAACGGAAAATGCTCTAAACATTGTCCATTATCCAATATCCACTGTCCATTTGCGCGAGCGGCTCAGCTTATTTAGACTTGATGGTAAATGACCGTCGCCGATTCGTTTAAGATCCACTTCATTTTCGCCTTGGCAATCGTCCTTCCAAGTGGGACGGTAAATGCTCAAGACTCCGACGCCAAGTTAATAAGCTCTCCGGAATTTCTACTTTCAGCCGAAGCTGAAGCCGCCGGAATTGACGGGAATATTTCGGTTTACGTAACAATCAGAAAAGATGGTACGGTCAAATCAGTCGGAATTTGGGCCGGGCCGGCTTGGCCTTGCGGTACATCGCCAAAAAAAGAGCTTGAAGCCGTTCGCAAGGCCATCAAAGAAAACGTGTTAAAGACCAAGTTTCAGCCGGCTATGAAAGACGGCAAGGCAATCGAAGCCGATGTGTCTTTTACATTTGCGATCGGGGAAGCATATAGAAAGGCGCAACAGCAACGGGAGATAGAAGAAGCAATTGCCAGTGGCAAACCTATTCCTTCCGTGGTAAAGGGAGGCGTTTTGAACGGCCGGGCTATCAGTCTCGTCAGACCGCCTTTTCCTTTAGCCGCTGAGGGACATAGGAAAAGTGGGATGGCTACCATTGAGATATTGATAGACGAATCGGGAAAGGTAATTCAGGCAGGAGCCGTCGGCGGTTGGCACGGATTTCACGATGAAAGCCGCAAGGCTGCCTGTGCATCTCGTTTCTCACCGACACTCATAGACGGCAAACCTGTAAAAACAATCGGTGTAATCAACTATATTTTTGGTTCCAAGTAGATCTTTAATTTTGATATGAGCTTAAAAGATAAAATAGTGACTGACCTGACCGCTGCGATGAAGGCGAAGGACGCGGACAAGCTTTCGACGCTGCGCCTTGTCAAGTCGAACCTGATGAACCGCCAGATCGACAAGGGCGGCGAGTTGACAGACGAAGAGATAATAAAAGCACTACAGTCGCTCGTAAAACAAAGACGCGATTCAGTTGAGCAATATGAAAACGCGGGTCGCAGCGAACTCGCGGCAAAAGAAACTGCCGAGATCGCCGTCATCGAAGCATACCTGCCACAAGCCGCGACTGCCGATGAGATCGACGCCGCAGTCACCGCCGCGATCGCCGAAACAGGCGCTGCTTCGATGAAGGACATGGGCAACGTGATGAAAGCCGCGATGGTTCACTTGGCCGGAAAATCCGCCGACGGCAAAATGGTGAGCGATGCCGTAAAAGCAAAATTGTCGGCATAATGCAATCTTCAACGGAAGACAAACTTCGAGTTGAGCAGTGGCTTTACTGTTTGTTTGTCTTCACGCTTCCCTTCGCCACGCCGTTTAATTTTCTCGGTGCGCCGTTACAGTCGTCCGATGTCATGTTTTTAGTGACAGCGGTGTTCTGGTTTATTTCTTTTGCGGCACGCCGGACAAAGCTCCGCTGGAGTTGGTTTTATCTTTGCCTCGCCGCGTATGCGGTTGCTGTCACGCTCTCTACAATAACCTCAATCGATCCGACGCGCAGCTCGGTCAAACTCGCAGGCAAATTTTATTTGATCGCCGTCGCGTTTTTGACATTCAATATCATCTCGTCTATCGGCGTCTTTAAACGAGTGATGCAAGCGTGGCTGTTGGGAGCAAGCGTCGTTTTATTTTGCAGCTTGCTTGGCATCGTCTTGTTCTACTCCGGCCTGCGCGACGCCGCTCAAAATATCGTTGTGCATCCCATCTTCGGAAGTCTGCCGACCGGAAATTACCCGCGTATCGAAGGATTCTTTTCATATCCTTCGATACTCTGCAACTTTCTCGGCGTTACGTGGATGCTCACGCTCGCTCTTTGGTCGAACGGCTGGCTGCGGGAACGAGTGTTCTGGCTATTCGGCATTGCGCTTTTTATTGTTGATGCATTCACATTGACTCCGGGCCTGGGCGGAATTTTTCTCGCCACAGGATATTTTTTGCGAGAGAAAATAAAAAGTAATTTTGGACGCCTGGCTTTTGGTTCAGGTTTGGGAATTGCTGCGGCCTTTCTACTTGCGGCGTGCGTTACGCTCTTTGCTTATGATTCGTCCGGTACACGCATTCCGTTGTTAGATGGTGAAATTTCCATTTCACATCGCGCGCAGTCCTGGCAAACCGGATTCGAAACATTTCTCCAGGAACCTATTCTTGGTCGCGGCGTCGGAATGCCGATAGCAAATGCACTATACACCGACCCGTCCGGCAACACCCAACTTCTCACCGACGCGCACAACACCTACATCAGCGTTCTTGGCGAAACCGGATTGCTCGGTTTTTTAACGTTTATAAGCCTCGTTTGTTGTGTAACTTTTAGTTTGCTCCGTTGGAAACCGGAAAATGATTCTTACAAGACGATTCGGCTATGCCTGCTGCTCGCGATGCTCGACGCTTTCTTCTACCAAAGCCTGACCGGCTCATACGAAGACACAAGACACTTGTGGGTTTTGTTTGGAATAATCGCCGCAATCAAGCTAATGCACAATGCAGAATGCACAGTGCACACTTGAAATCTCTTTATTGTGCATTGAGCATTCTGCACTGTGCATTAACCAAAGATATTCCGAACCTTGTCCATCAGCGATTCGTCGGCGAAATCGGCGTCCTCGATTTCGGCGAGTTGTTCGAGAAGTTTGCGCTGTTCTTTAGTAAGTGTTTTTGGAGTGACGAGCGTCACGGCGACGAAGAGGTCTCCTTTTCCGCGCCCGCCGAGGTTTGGCATGCCGTGGCCTTTGATGCGAAAGATCGTTCCGGTCTGCGTACCGGCGGGAATTTTCAACTCTTCTTCGCCGTCGAGCGTTTTAACATTCACCTCGGCGCCGAGCGCGGCCTGGGCGAATGTGACCGGAACGGCTGAATAAAGATTTGCACCCTGTCGCTCAAAATTCTCGTGAGCCGCGACGTGGAGAACAATAAACAAATCGCCCGAAGGCCCGCCGTTTACCCCCGCTTCGCCCTCGCCTGTTACACGAAGACGCGAACCCGTTTCGACGCCGGCAGGGATCTTGATCTCGATCGTCTTTTCCTTTTCGACGCGTCCCTTGCCGAAGCATTTTTTGCACGGCGTTTTTATTATCTGGCCTTGCCCCTGGCAATTTCCGCAGGTGCGCATCACGCTGAAAAAGCCTTGTTGATAGCGAGTCTGCCCGCTGCCGTTGCAAGTGATGCAACTCTCGGCGCTGGTTCCCTTTTCGGCGCCGCTGCCGTCGCACTCTCCGCATTTTTCGAGACGCGGAATGCGAAGCTTTTCGTCTTTGCCTGTCGCAGCGTCTTCCAAAGAAATTTCAAGATCGTAGCGAAGATCGGAGCCGCGCTGAACGGTCGTTCGACGCGACGAACGCTGCCCGAACATATCGCCAAACCCGAACATATCGAAAATGTCTTCGATATTCGAAAACCCGGGATCGAACCCGCCCGCTCCAACGCCCTGATGCCCAAACCGGTCATAAGTCGCCCGCTTCTGCGTGTCCGAAAGCACCGAATAGGCCTCGGCCGCTTCCTTAAATTTCTCCTCAGCCTGCGGATTGTCCGGATTCTTATCCGGATGAAACTGCACCGCGAGCCCACGATACGCCCGCTTAATATCAGCATCAGTAGCGTTTTTTTGAACGCCTAAAATTTCGTAGTAATCTCTTTTCGCCATTTCGAATCGAATTTCAAATTTGAGATCTCAAATCTGAAATCTCAAAAGCGCCAGTCCAAATCGCTTGAACTGACGCTCTCTATATTCTGCGACATCCGCCACATTTTCTCAAGTAATAAATGACAGCAGTGGCGGCGTTTGCCGAACATACGGGCGGTAACGCGAGTGTGAACGAGCGTGCGGCTTCATCCGCGCCTGCACGCTCGTTAACGCTCGCGTTGCCGCCCGTATTATTACCTCGCAGCCGAAATCTCTACCTGCCCAGTAATCAGAGATACCTGCGATTCGCCTTCATTAAAAATTATCCTCTCAAACGTCAACGGCGACCCCGAACCAACTGCCCCGACCGCCTTAAATCTCAAATTCAGCAACACACCGTCGCTATCAATCGGCATCGCTCCATACACCACCACTCTCAAAAGCCCCGGCTCAACCGCATTCGTCACAAAGGAAAGCCCGCGGCTTACAGTTCCACCCAAATCAATCGATTCGCCAAGCGGTTGAATCACCGATGCATCATACTTGAGATCAAATTCGTAAGAGATTATTCCACTATCCGATATGCCCTCAACCGAAACCGGGATGACGATCTCTTTCTCAGCCGATGACGCCAAATGCTGGGGCGTAACGGTGATCGGTTTCTCTATCTTGTTGCTTTCACTGACCACGGACCACTGACCACCGACCACTGTTCGCGCGCCTGTGTTCAACCAATTACCGGAAACCTCACCCATAAGAAATCCATTATAATTCTCATTGTCTCTGTTCGATACCACATATAGGTATGACATCGCTGACGGGCCAAATCTCCATGTTGCGGTATTTCCTATACCCGGCGCAGTGTAGGGCGGGCCGGCAACAAATTTTGCTACCATACCCCGCGTCGAGCGATGTAATGCCGCCGTTGCCGCTGACATCAGCCACAAAATTCTGTACCGCGTTAAAAGGAGGTCCAGTGCCCGTTACCCTCTGTGCGACTCTTGCCGCATCGAATGAAGTAATCGCATTATTTACGCCCGCCAGTCTTTGAAGGCGTGACGGTGTAGGGACTGAATCCCAAACCGGAGAGCAAATAGGCACCAATACTGTCGGTTAAAGCCGAAACCGGCGGTGTTCCTTCGCCGCTCATCAATACGCCTGAAACATGACGCGGCGCCGGTATTCCAATCGGGTTGGCATAACTAACCCTGCCGCTGATTATTGGCGAGGCTACAGGCGTGGCAGTCGCCGTGGGTACGGGCGTTCCGGTATATGTTGGCGTCGGCGTAAAATTAGCTGCGATCGTAACGCTGCCATTTGTTTTTATTGCCACTGGAATGCCTTCGTTGAAACTAAATGCAGGATAGGTGACATTGCTCGAATCTCTGTAGTTTTCAAAGCCTAAAATAGTCGCCTGTCCGGGCGATCCGACAACATCGAACTTCAGATTGATCAGCGTTCCAGATCCCTCGAGTGTCGGGTTTGCTCCCGGCACATCGGCAGAGAGGATCAGATGTGCAGAGTTACTTGTATTCGGCGAGAATTGCATCCCGCTGCTTATTGTCCCGGTGCTGTCGAAAGCCGGAGACGCGGGCGTTAAAACTCCCGGATTGAACGATACATGAAGGTCATACGCAACAACACCGAGACCCGTAATATTTCCGACCGTGACTGGAACCGAGATCGTTGACCCCGGCACTGCCGCCATAGTCGGCAGCGTAACCGTCGCAAAGGGATAGACCGGTGTTGGCGTCGGCGTCGCAGTATCAGTCGGTGACGGCGTTCCCGTCGCCGTAAAAGTTGCCGTCGATGTAGGCGTCGCCGTATTCGTCGGCGTCGGCGTATTTGTAGGCGTACCCGTTGGCGTCGGTGTAAATGCGCCGATCGTCACACTTCCATTTGTCGTGCTGACAGACGGTGTTCCCTCATTAAAAAGAAAACTTTGATGAGCTCTGCCGCTCGGATCCGTGTAATCTTCAAAGACAAGCGCCGTTGACTGCCCGGATGAGCCTACAATGTTGAACCTCAAGTTCAGCAATGTTCCAGAGCCGGTCAATATGCCGGAACCAAAAGGAAAAGCCGAGACAATAAGGTGTCCGGGGTTGTTGGCATTCCGTAATACTGAGCAAATATTGGCGCACAATGTTCCGTTCGTGTCGACCGGTGTTGCATTAGGCGTCAAAACCGTTGGATCGAATGACACCTGAAAATCATAAGATATCGCTCCCAGACCTGTTAGATTGTCGACTGTTATCGGGACTGTAAAGACCCCTGTCGTCGCATTTATCGTCGGCAATGAAACTGCCGGTGCCGGGTGACCCGTCGTAGTGCGGTCCGACTCCCGACACGTCACCTATCAGCAAACCGGGTGGAACAGTGCTGCCCACGCGGTAAGTGAAGGAATTATTCACGACATAATTCCCGACGCTGGTTGCATCGAGACTTGTAATCCCATCAATGCCGGTAGAATCAGCCACAACCATCTGGTCGGCATTGAATGCAGGTTGAAGATTGAGAGTCCGCCTCACGATCAGCGCCGCATCGAATGACGTTATGGCATTCAGCGGCGTGGTCATTGCTATCGGCTTCGACGTTGCGGACTCCGTCGCAAAATCGTCTTGAGTTTCAACAGCCGCAGACTGAGCAACGTTAAATCCACTACTCAAAAACCCGTTGGCCGACAGAGCGGCCAAAACGATAAAGATCGAAATAATAACTGCAATGCGTGACGACGATAGGCGCAACATAATTCTTGTCTCCTTAGCTGTGTCTTTTGAAAATACAATTCAAGCGCTTCAGAAAACCCCTTGGACACCCTAAAAAGCAATAAAGTCTGTGCTGTGGACGCTTTTTAGCTAGATGTTATATCTAACAGATGGTTTTTACAAGTAAAAATACGGGCGGAAACGCGAGTGTGAACGAGCGTGCGGCTTCATCAGCGCACGCACGCTCGTTCGCACTCGTTTCCGCCCGTAATTACAAAATCTCTACCAATCCCTCAGTTAAGACTACTTGCAAGTCGCCTTCGTTGAAGATGATCCTCTCAAAAGTCAGCGGCGAAACTGCGCCAAACGCGCCGACGGTAGTGAATTTGAGGTTCAGCAGCACGCCGTTTTCATCAATTGGCATTGGGCCGTAAACGACCACTAGCAAAAGTCCGGGCTCGACTAGGTTGGAAAGAGCGAAAAGCCCTCGGCTCACCGTTCCTGCCACATCGACCGGATTTTCCTGCGGCTGCATGACCGAAGGATCGAATCTCAAGTCAAATTCATAAGCGATAATTCCCTTTTCCACAAGACCCTGAACCGAAACGGGTATGACAACTTCCTTGCCCGCCGGTGTCACCAAATGCGGAGCATTTACGATAATAGGCTTATCAGTTTCATCAACGTTTTTACTGTCCACTGTTCGCGCTCCTGTATCCGTCCAATTACCCGAAACCTCGCCCATCAAAAACGCGGAGTAGTCTTCTCCAGTGATGTTCGAGTTCACCGATGAGTATGTGCTGTTTACAGGAGTAAATGTCCAGGTTCCCGACGAACCGGCCGGCGACGCAGACGCAACCGCGTGACGCGCGACCAAGGCCGCGTCGAACGACGAGATTCCGCCGGTTCCGCTAACGTCAGCGACAGTTTGCTGCGTGGCGTTCAAAGTAATTATCGACAACGTATGCCGAGCTATCAATGCCGCGTCGAACGAGGTTATCGTAGTATTTAATTCTGTAGCCTTTGACGGCGTGACCGTGTATGAGCCCGTGCCAAAACCGCTGAGCAAATAATCGCCGTCGGTGGAACCGGTCAAAGCGGAAACCGGAACCGAGCCGGCTCCGCTCAACAACACATTTGAAACAAAACGCGGGTTCGGAGCACCTATCGCATTGCCATATGTCACTGTTCCGGCGATCGAGCCCGGAATGACCGTAACGCTGCCGTTCGTGGTCGTAAAGCAAGGCGTGCCATCGGGAATTGCTAAGTTCAAAGCACTCGACGTTCCAGGAGCTCCAACTACATTAAAGTGCAGATTCACTAACACGCCGGAGCCAGTCATTGGTCCAAAAAGCGAAATAATGAGCGTTCCGGGCGTAGCTCCGTTGACCGTCATCGAGGTTCCGCTGGCAACCGGGCCCTGTGTCACCGCAGGCGAGCCCGGGCTAAGCACCACGGGATCATACGTTATTTGCATGTCTAACGATATGACACCGCTGCCCGTCACGTCGCCGATATTGACCGGCACCGTAACCGGGACGCCCGAAAATGACTGAACATTAGGAATAGAAACCGGAATACACGTCGGCGTCGGCGATGGCGTATTTGTTGATGAATTTGTTGGAGAGGGCGTAGTGGCAGTCGTCGTAAAACTCCAAACCGGCCCGGTGGTTGTGAGCGTACCGTCACTTACCGTTGCATACCATTCGTATTCCGTTCCGGCTGCTAATCCCGGCCAGTTAAGCAATGTGTTCGTTCCCGAAGGCACGCCTGTGTTCGTTCCGATCACAGCGAACGGAGCGGAACCGGACATGTCATAACTGATAGTAAATTGACTATCGTAGTCGGTCTCAAATTGTCCAAGCGTCGGCGAGTAGGTCTTCACCGAGATCGTGTTATTGGCGGGAGAAAAGGTCATGATCCGCAGCAGGCCGTTGCCGCCGTTGGGCCGAGCCTGATAGTCGGAGAGGATCGACCAGACGGTTCTTCCCTGAAACGTGTCCTGCCTGCGGCCTTCGCCGTGGACGTGCCCGCCCAGGAACAGGAAAAAGTTGGGCCGGTTCCTTAGGGTGTTATAAATAGTGGTCGCCTGACTGCTAAAAGCCGCCGGAAAACCTATGCCGACGGCATGATGTGTCGAAACAATGGCGCGCCGATCGCTGTAGGTTTGCAGTAAATTGTCAGCCCATGCCACCACTGCCGGGAGCGGCACGGGATCGAATTCAAGATGAAGGGCGATATAATTATGGCCGCCCCCGCTGAACAACTCAAAATTGTTGTCATTATCCGAGCCGTAATGCCCGCCGTAATACGCGCGCCCGGTAAAACGGCTTATGCCGAAGTATTGGTTAAACTTTGCGGTGCTGGCGCTATTGCCGCCGCCGATAGGGGTTTGGTCGTGGTTGCCCACTACAAGCCCGTAGGGAATACCGTCCAGCAGGTTTGTTGTAATTGGGTCTTCAATCGTGGCGTAGGCGTTACTGGCTATCAGCCATTCCGAATCGAGTGCATTTCCGTTCTCCACGATGTCACCCAAACCGCTAACGAACTTAATATTGAGAGCATCCTTGTTATCAACTATCCATTGTGTCTGCGCGGCAAATTGGGCCGCATTGGCTCCGCCGTTGTCAACGTAATGCTGCGTGTCCGGCATTGCGACGATAGTGAAATCCGCACCCGGCACTACAGTCGAAGGAGCGCGTCCGTAATAGGTGACCGTCAGGCCGTCGGCATTCGGATCGGCAACGCTGACTTCGAGATTAGGCGAAGTGGAAACATCTGTCGCGCCATGCAAAGGCGAAACAACCACCGGCTGAGCAGGAGCGAAATTGGGCGGCGTCTCATTATATACCACCGTCAGTTTCGGGCGGTTCGCGATCGTGGCGTGTTCGCTTGAGCGCAATTGCACGCCGTCGTCGGCATGCGCCGAGACCATCAGCCAGCCGTTATTCACCATCACGCCGTTGACCCAGTCACTGATCGTCGCGGGCGAAACAGAAACCGTAATGGGCCCGACATAGCCATCAACGCCCGGCCAGTTTTCGCTTCTTGCGATCTCGGCCTCAACGCCGTCCGGCACAAAATGCCTGCTGCCTATCGAAGCAAAGCTCGCCGTCGCCTCGTTCCAGGGAATCTGCATGCGGTACATGCCGAAACCCTGCCCTTCACTGTCAACATAAAAATCAAGCTGTGCCGAAAGAATCGTGGAATTTATCGGGATCGAGGAAAGATCAAATCGAAGCAATGATGTGCGTTCGTCTTCCGGAACATTGCTCGGATTTCTATCCTGGATTATGAGATTCTCAGCACCACGAACAGTCGCCGGACTGACATTATAAATATAGGTATCCCTCGTCCCCGTATAGCCGCTCACGCCATCCTGAAAAGTCACCGTCGTATTACCCAAACTCCTCGCGCTGCCAACGCCCGAATCAACAACGCTTCTCTCGCCGCTAGACGCCAACGACTTCGCCTCGTCATCAGCGTTCACAATTCGCTTCCCGCTATCCGAAAACGAAAAGACAACCAAAATCAACACTACGAATCCAGCAATAAACGACCGAAACCGACGCGGCTGGTCACCTGCGGTATTATCTTGATTCATAAAATTAGCTCCAGGAGAGTTTAGTTGCGAGTAGCATACACCTGATAGGTATTTATTTCAAGGATCAACAAGATGCGAAAGCCCGCACGTTAGTAAGGGCGGAACGCTCAACGCGGCAAAGAAGGCAGAACCGCTCGCGTAAGCGAGTGGCACAACCGCTATTGCAAAAGCCCGCACGTAAGTAAGGGCGGAACACTCAAGATACGCCAGCGGGCGGAAACGCGAGTGTGAACGAGCGTGCGGCCTCATCAGCGCTCTGCCACCTGCTTACGCAAGCGGTTCTGCCTCACTCCGCCAACTCAACCTGCCCATCCGTCACCATAACGCCTGCCTCACCCTCGTTGAACATAATCCGCTCAACCGCCAGCGTCGAAACAGAACCAGCCGCTCCAACAGTCGTAAATCTCAAATTCAAAAGCACGCCGTCGCCTTCAATCGGAAAAGCTCCATAAACCACAACTCTCAAAATCCCAAGCTCTGTTGCATTCGTCACCACCGATAATCCTCGGCTAACCGTTCCCGATAAATTAACCGGCTCGGACGACGGCTGAATCAACGAAGGGTCGTATCTCAGATCAAACTCATAAGAGATAATCCCCTTATCCGCGACGCCCTGAACATTTACCGGAACGACAATATCTTTGCCGGCATCCAAAACCAAATTCGGTAATGCAACACCCACAGTTCGCTCCGTTCCCGCAGAAACCCACGGCTCCGCCGTTCTATTTGCGGAAAAGCTCTGCTTTTCCGACGCACGCCAATTTGAATCTTGCGGCTCCGCCGCCGGCGGCACAGCCGCGGAGGCTTGGTTGGACGACACCGGCGAAGCAGAGCTTCGCCGCAAATAGATCGGCGCAGCCGAGCCGCCCTCAGGCCTTGCCGCCGAATTCGCCCAATTCCCCGAAACCTCGCCCATCAGCAACGCCGAATAATCCTGGCCTGTAATATTGGTTGTAACCGAATCATAAACCCTGTTCACCGGAATAAATATCCAGTTTGCAGTCAAACCAAATCCCGGAACCCCAGCCACCCAACGCGCGATCTGCCCCGCATCGAAAGACGACAAAGTCCCATTCCCGCTCACATCCGCCACAACCAACTGATTCCCCGTCAAAGCATTAACCCCCGCCACATGCTGCGAAACCCTACCGGCATCAAACGAGCTTATCGCCGCATTTACACCGCCGCTCTTCGTCGGCGTGACTACATACGTACCCGGCTGAAATCCCGAAAGCGAGTAATTTCCATTCGGAAAAATGGTCGTCGTAAAGATATTAGACGGTCCTGTCGCCGAGACATTCACATTAGAAACAAACCTCGGCGTCGGCGCTCCAATGGCATTGCCATAAGTTAATGTGCCGGTGATAGAAGGCCCGCTGGGCGTAGAGGTCGCTGTCGCCGTTGGCACACTAGTCGGAGTATTAGTTGGCGTTAGTGAGCAGGACGATTGACCAAGATACCGGACAGCCGCAAAGCGGAAGGAACTGATGCCGGCCGCGACAATCCGGCCATCGGTTTGAATTGCGACCCCGTAAGCGCTGTCGAAAGGGTCGGCCGTGGTCGTTGTTGTCACCTTGCCGTCGCCATCAAACGATGTATCGAGCGTACCATCAACGTTATATCGAACTATCGCAAAGTCATCGGACGATGGGTCATAGCTAAAACCTGCAGCGACTATTCGGCCGTCGGTTTGAACTGCGACTGACCTGGCGAAATCTTCGCCGCCGTGCAGAGATACGGGCGTGATCACCTTGCCGTCGCCGTCAAACGAGGTGTCGAGTGTGCCATTGGCATTGTAGCGAACAACCGCAAAGTCGGGAAACGGTTCCTTGAAGTCATAACACTCGATGCAGCCGGCCGCGACGATTCGGCCGTCGGTTTGCAGGGCGACCGAAAAAGCGCCTGAGCTGCCGCCGCCAACCGGCGTCGTCGCCTTGCCGTCACCGTCAAAGGACGTATCGAGTGTGCCGTCAGTTTGGTACCGTGCTACTGCAAAATCATTATTCGAGCCGTTATAACTGTCGCCCGCCGCAACTATCCGGCCGTCGGGTTGGATTGCCACGGAGTAAGCGGAGCTTGCAATGCTTCCGATCTGCGTGACCACTTTGCCATCGCCGTCAAATGAGGAATCGAGCGTGCCGTTAGCGTTGTACCGAACCAAGGCAAAGTTAGGCGTAAAGTCAATGTTGCTGAGACCTGCCACGACAATCCGGCCATCCGGTTGAATCGCGAGCGAGTAAGCATTGTCGCCGCCGCCGCCGACCGGTGTGATCACCTTACCGTCGCCGTCAAACGACATATCGAGCGTGCCGTCCGAGTTGTATCGAACTACCGCAAAGTCGTTAGTAGAATCCCCAAAAACGGTACCCGCAACGACTATTTTCCCGTCTGATTGTATCGCGACTGCATAAGCTTCGTCTGTGCTGCTGCTAACCGGCGTAAACACTCTCCCGTCGCCGTCGAATGACATGTCGCGCGAGCCGTCTGTGTTGTATCGAACCAGGGCAAAATCGGAATTGAGACCGCTTATGTTATTGTCACCGGCTACGACTATTCGCCCGTCAGCTTGAATTGCGACCGACCTGGGCCGGGCGGTGAGCGGATCGCTAAGCTGCGTTATAGCTTTGCCGTCGCCGTCGAAGGAAGCGTCGAGGCTGCCCGCAAGACACGGAGTCGCAGTTGCGGTCGCTGTGGCGGTAAACGTATTCGTCGGCGTCGGAGTCGCGCCGGGAATCCTGTACCAATCAGGAAAAGCATCGGCAACGGAATTCACGGTCAAGCGCTGAAGAGAACCTCCATCGCTTGAATCCATTACATATATCTCATTAAATGCAGCTTCGCGTGTGCTTTGAAACGCGATCTGCTGACCGTTGGGCGACCACGAGGGGATAGAATCAAAAAAAATGTTATCCGTAAGCCTGATGAGTCCTGCGCCGTCGGAATTCATCCTGTAGATCTCGGCAGTTGTTATATCCGTGGTAAGCGAATATCGAACAAAAGCAATTTGACTGCTGTTTGATGAGAATGCCGGAGTGGTGTTGCCTACCGGAGACACAGTGTTGGTCACATTTTGCCGGCCGCTGCCGGCCGCATTTGCTACACAAATGTTATCGTCCAAAAACGACGATCCGCCGCTCGAACAAATAAATGCGATCTTCGAGCCGTCCGGTGAGTAGGTCGCGAAATCTTCGTCGTTCTCTGTGTTGACCAACGGAAACGGAGTCTGCGCCGTTCCGTCCGGATTCATGGTAAAAAGATCACATACAAAGCTCGAGTCGCATATCGAAAATAGGATCTTTTGACCGTCGGGCCTCCATGAGGGCGCATGTGCCTCGGTTCCGGCAGCCGTCAGTTGGGTTTGGCCGCTGCCGTCAGCGTTCATTATCCAGATCTGGCTCACGCTGGCGATCTGCCTCACGAATGCGATTTTCGATCTATCTGGTGACCATTTTGCATTGAAGTCGGGCACCTCATTATTTGTCAACCTCTTTTGATTCGAGCCGTCCGGATTCATCGTATAAATCTCAGAAAACCCATCCCGCTGTGAGTTGAAGAGCAAGTACTGTTCGCCGCCGCCGGTGGCATTTGCTACGCGGTCTAAGGCTCTGACCTGGGTTGTTGACATTGGGGCGTCAAAGAGACGCAGCCGCGCTATGTTGCCGGCAGATGCTTCCGTGGGTGGATTGGCATCATCCTTAAACATTCGAAAAAAAGTGTTAAAGATGAACGTGCCGTTGGTGTCGTTAACGGTTAGGCGGAGAGTTCCGTCCCTGTAGGCCCGCACGGTCCCGTTCGACTCTCTTACAAAAACTACCTGAATGTAATGATTTGGAAGGAAGGGAACGTTCGCCGTGTTTTCGCCTTCCAAGCGTCCATCCAGAATGTACGCGCCTTCGTCTTCGCTGGGATTGTCCCCGCCAACGCGGCGATAACCGGTTACCTCATCAAACCTAAAAAGCCCGACTATTGTATAACTATTGCCCGGTACCATCACGCCGGGAAGTCTCACGCTGAGGCCGCTGTTGAAAGGAAACCGCAGAGTTTGGCGAGTATAGCCGTCCACCGTATCCGTTACGAATGAATTAGCCTCGGTTCCGAAAAGATTCGTCGCAGACGGCGCTCCGGCGACCGAGTTAGTCATATTACCCTGAAATTGATAATCGGCTTTCAGAGTTTGAGCGCCGATCGATGTCGCCGTCCACAAAATAACAAGAGTCAGCGAAAAAAGACTCAGCGGATACTTCATCGTTATCCTCGCAAACGAAATTTGTCGATCAAGGAAGATCGGCCTAAGACGCTAATTTGCTTGATGTTACTCCCGCTGTGGTGATTATGCAAGCAGAAAATCGGTGGTCGGTGGTCAGCATTTTCTTTTTCTGCATAGCCACGTTCCTTTAGGGCGTGGTAAATGTCGAACAAATTATTCTGAGGGCGTTTCAACGTCCTTATTTCTTTTGGCTTAAGCCGCAACGGAGCAAGCCCGTTGAAACGGGCTGGGGATTTCCGAACGAACACTGACCTCGCCCTAAGGGGACGTGGCTATGTGCCGCGAAACGCAGAAAGCCTCCTGCATGGACGACGACAGCGAAGAAAATGAGTGGAAAATGTTAATGACGACAACGCAGTATAACGACGGGGATTTCGTCTCCCGGCTACGTGGAAAAAGTGGAACGTAAGTGGGCAAAAACGTGTACTTAGATGCGTGTTTGATACAAATTCAGCGGCTTGAATGAGTAAATTAAGCCCGTAAAAATCGCACAAAGCGACATTCGCACCGTTTAAAGTGTGGAACGTTCCACAT
Organism: Pyrinomonadaceae bacterium; assembly: GCA_046160805.1. GTDB lineage: Bacteria > Acidobacteriota > Blastocatellia > Pyrinomonadales > Pyrinomonadaceae > OLB17. The sequence continues at coordinate 37,202 of JBJXHF010000052.1, read as the reverse complement.
TTTGTGAAACAATTTTTGGGGGAAGGAAATTAGTGGAAAATTGAGAACGGAGAATGGAAAATCAGGGAAGGATTTTCCATTCTCAATTGTCCATTCTCAATTGTTTTTTCCGATCTCAATCAGGCCGTCTGTGACCGTTAGCCGAGGCTCGCCTTCGTTGAACATTATGCGTTCCCACGTCAAGGGCGACTCGGAGCCGGTCGGGCCTATGCAAGCGAATCTGAGATTCAAGAGCACGCCGTTTTCGGCTATCGGCATCGGGCCGTAAACGGCGACTCGGAGGACGCCCGGTTCCTGAGCATTTGCCACGACGGAAAGCCCGCGGCTGACCGTGCCCGCGAGATCGACCACATTTGCCAAAGGCTGCAGCACGGCAGGGTCGTATCTAAGAACAAACTCGTAAGATACGATTCCCTTGTTCACAACATTGCCAACGCTGACGGGCACGGTTACTTCGCTGCCCGCCGCAGTTGCGAGACGCGGTACATCGACGGCGATGCCTCGCTCCGGTCCGCGGTTGTTAGCGGCCGGTCTCAAACCGGTGTTTTGCCAGTTTCCGGAAACCTCGCCCATGCGCAATCCAGTGTAATCCTCACCGGCAATGTTGGCGTTGACGGTTGGATACGTCCTGCTCGTCGGCGTGGTGCCTGGCGGGAACGGAATACTCGGGACGGTGTAAAACCTCCAGTTTCCGGTCTGTCCCGTGCTGCCCGGCAGCGCGGTGACGTAACGAGCAATCAGCGCCGCATCGAACGACTGAATAAGGTTGTTTCCGCTGGTGTCCGCTACCACCAACTGGTTACCGGACAAGAAGCTGACTGCGGTAACATGCGCGGCGATCAGCGCGGCGTCGAAGGAGCTTATCGTGCCATCAATTATGTTCGTTTTGGAAAGCGAGACGGTGTACGGGCCAGGGCCAAATACGTTTAGCAAATACTGGCCTTCGGTCGGCCCCGGCGCACCCGTAGTTGTCGTGACGATTGGCGAACCGTTGGCGGTTACCGTCGCGTTCGAAACATATCGCGGGTTAGGCGAGCCGGCCGCGTTGCCGTAAGTGACGGTTCCGGCAATGGTGAACGGCGAGCAGGTTCCGAGTCGGAGCGAGACGTTGTCAGCGCCGTCGTTGGCCGTGGCAAAATCCTGTCTGGCATCGCCGTTGAAATCGCCTATCGCGACCGCGAGCGGCGTCGTGCCGCCGAGAGTAACTTCCGCAGTTGCCGGCAAAGTAAATGCGCCGCTGCCGTCTCCGTAACGGATCGAGACGGTTGATGCGCTCGAGCTTGCGGTTACAAAGTCCTGTTTGCCGTCGTTATTAAGGTCACCGACAGCAACCGACTGAGGAGCGTTGCCGACCGAAACCTGAGGCACCGCCGCCGGAGTGAATCCGCCGCTGCCGTTGCCCAAAAGAACCGACACGTTGTTTGCTTCGAAATTGGCCGCCAGTAAATCCTGGCTGCCGTCACCGTTAAAGTCGCCGATAGCCAACGACCTCGGTTTATTGGCTGCTCCAAGGCTGACTTCAGGCGTAACAGGCGAAGTAAATCCGCCTAGGCCATCGCCTAACCGAATCGAGACGTTAGCCGCAGCCGAGTTAGCTGTGGCAAAATCCTGTTTCCCGTCGCCGTTGAAATCCGCAATCACTACCGAGCGCGGGTTGCCGACAACGTCAACAGCAGGCACGACCGCCGGAGTGAATCCGCCGAGGCCGTCGCCCAGACGGATCGAGACGTTTGCAGAGGACGAGTTGGCGGTGGCAAAGTCGGAGAAACCGTCGCCGTTGAAATCGCCGACCGCTATCGAGTAAGGTCCTTTATCAACCGAAACTTCAGTGGAACCGGTGAAACCGCCCGTGCCGTCACCCAAACGGATCGAGACAAGACCCAATGCGAAACCCGTCGTCGCAATATCTTGTTTGCCGTCGTTATTAAAATCGCCGACAGCAACCGATCTCGGGAAAGCACCGACGGAAACTTCCGGCACGACCGGCGAAGTAAATCCGGCGCTGCCGTCGCCCAGACGAATCGAAACGGTGGACGAAACATAATTGGGCACGGCCATGTCCTGGTTTCCATCGCCATTGAAATCGCCAATTGCGAGCGAGCGTGGAGAATCACCGACACCGATCTCAGCCACGGTCGGTGATGTGATGCCCGGAAATCCGAAGCAGAAATTGCCGTTCGTCACGGTCAGAGCAAATGTCGTCAGCGCTGTGCCGCCCGGGCCGAATGCCGTGACGGTGACCGCATATGTTCCGGGAGAGATGTTTGCGTGATGAGCATTGGTCACGCTGACAACGCCGGTCACGGGATCGGCCGTCAGCTCGCCGATAAAGTTTGTTGACGTTGAAACGCTGATGCCGGTCGTCATTGTCGGCGGCACATCGGGCGTGATCGTAACATTGTCGCTCAGGGCAACGCTCGTCGGCGGATAGACGCCGAGCGTCGGCGGAGGCGTGCCCGTCGGACTGGCGGACGGCGTGTTTGTCGCGGTGTTTGTGGGCGTATTTGTATTTGTAGCCGTACTTGTAGGCGTGTCGGTCGGCGTGTTCGTCGGTGTAAATGTATTTGTCGCTGACGGCGTCGGCGTATTTGTATTTGTCGAAGTCGGCGTCGATCCTGCCACCGTAAACAGTCCGTTTGTCGCGGTCGATGGCGGATCGCCCTCGTTGTAAACGAACGCCGGATGAAAGAGCGTATTCGGGTCTGTATAATCCGCAAAGGCCAGCGGCGACGTTTGCCCCGCCGTGGCTGTGCCCACAACGTTGAATCTCAGATTGATAAGAGTTCCTGCGCCGGCCAAATTCGCAGCCTGAAAAGCGGTTATGATAAGGTGTCCGGAAAACGTGGCATTCGGCGTAATCGACATCGTGCTGCTGATCGTGCCGGCCGTATCGAAACAGGCGCTTCCACTACACGATGGGCCACCTGCAGGCTGCAACACGGCGGGATTGTAGTCGACGTTAAAGTCATATGATATCACGTTCCGGCCAGTCACGTCGCCCGTCGTCACAGGAACGATAACGAGCGCGCCCGGTGAAGCGCTCAACGTCGGCATCGAAACCGCCACCGGCACACCGGCAAGCGAGACTTCGCTAGCGACGACGCGCGTCTTACTTGACGTTTCTTGCGCATTCGAAAAAACAGTTGTGGTTCGCAAACCGAAGAACTCACCTACCCGATCAACAAAAGCAAAACGCGTCTCATCGATCGATGCAGCAGAAGTGGTAATTTTCGAGCCACAGAATACAGCAATAATGGCCAAAACAATAACAAACGAATAATGTAATTTTCCCAATTTCATTTCTTTTAATCTCCCGGAAAGTGCCTAAACTTCGCTCACATTAAACAAATACGGAAACACCTCAACCTGGGAGGCTCGTAACGTGCGTCAATAAAACTTTAGCTATACGGATTTAACAGTAATCGCTGTAAGCATACGCCTGAATAAAAATTTATTCAAGGAAGCATGGCCGAAATAACAAAAATTTAACATCGCCCGACCGATACGGGTGGAAACGCGAGTGTGAACGAGCTTGCAGCTTCATCAGAAGCGTATACACTTTAAAACAGTTGCGGGCGGAAACGCGAGTGTGAACGAGCGTGCGGCTTCAACAGTGCCTGCACGCTCCTTAACAATCGCGTTTCCGCCCGTAATTAATAGCTGCTCGCCAAAGCCTCGACGCGCCCATCTGTTAAAGCCACCGGAGCCCCGCCTTCGTTGAACACGACAAAATGTCTCCGCTGTTCTTTCAAAGATACGGAAGGAACACGCTTCGCTGGACCGCCGACGGCTCCGCCTTTGACTACGCGGTTAACCAAAACGGCGTTTCAAACATCTGGCGGCAGCCGATCGACGGAAGCCCGGCCGTTCAGGTAACTAATTTCGATTCCGGACGCATTTTCAACTTTGCCTACTCACCTGACAGGACGCAACTCGCCCTCTCACGCGGCACCGTCAACAGCGACGCTGTACTGATAAAGAATAATTGACGACAACGGCGAAAATGAGTGGAAAATGTTATTGAGGCTAACGTGGATTAACGACTGGGATGTCGTCCTTCGACCGCGTGAAAAAAGTGAGACGTAGATGGGGCAAAAGCGGTAATTAGATACATATTATTGGCTAATTCGGCGGCATATAAACGCGAATAAAGCCCATAAAATCTCACAAACTGGCGTGCCTGGTGTTTTAAATGTGGAACGTTCCACATTTTGTGAAACAATTTTTGCGGGGAAGAAATCGAGTGCGATTTGAATGGAAAAGAAAAGCCGAAGCATGACGGCTCCGGCTGAAGTTTAGATGAATTTATTAGTTCTAGCGGCTAGCTCCCATCTGCAGGCCACTGACAACTGACAACTGACCACCGACCACTGTTTTACGCCATTGCTAGCATGGCGGCGGTGATGCGGTTGGCGGCGCTTTCGACCTGGCCGAGTTGGATCTTGATCTCGTCGATGCTTTCCGAAGACAGCTTTTCTTCGGCGTCGTTGAGGACGCCGTTGATGGTCTGCTGCTCTTCGAGATCGAAGGATTTGCCGACCTCGGTCATGGCACGGCGGGCATTTCGGATTAGCGTTTCGAGGCGGTTGCGCTCGACGATGAGTTCCTTGGTTCCGCGATCTTTTTCGATCGAGGTTTCGGCGTCGATTATGAGCCGCTCGATCTCGTCGGGCGAGAGGCCTGACGACGGCGTGATCTGCATGGCTTGTTCGAGGCCGGTCATCTTATCCTTGGCCGAAACGCTGACGATGCCGTTGGCGTCGATCTCGAACGAAACGTCGATCTGCGGCACACCGCGCGGGCTCGGCGGAATGCCGACGAGCTCGAATTTCGCGAGGCTGCGGTTGGCGCTTGCGATCTCGCGTTCGCCTTGAAGAATGTGGATCTCGACCGACTGCTGGTTATCGACGACCGTCGTAAACGTCATCGTATTTTTGAGCGGGATCGTCGAGTTGCGTGAGATCAGTTTGACGAACAAACCGCCGCGCGTCTCCAAACCGAGGCTCAGCGGCAGAACGTCGAGCAGCACGATGTCCTTGACCTCGCCGGTCAAAACGCCGCCCTGAATCGCCGCGCCCATTGCCACAACTTCGTCCGGATTGATCTCGGCCGACGGCTCTTTGCCGAAGACCTCGGTCACGGTGCGGGCGATGATCGGCGAACGAGTCTGGCCGCCGACGAGGATCACTTTGTCGATGTCCGACGGCTGCAGCTTGGCATCCCAAAGCGCTTTTTGGCACGGCTCGACCGACGATTCGACAAGGTCGGTGACAAGCTCTTCAAATTTTACGCGCGAGAGCGTGGCGTTGATATGCTTCGGCCCGCCGGCGGCGGCGGCGATGAACGGCAGGCTGATGTTGGTTTCGGGAACGCTCGACAACTCGCATTTCGCACGCTCGGAGGCTTCCTTGAGGCGCTGAAGCGCGAGTTTGTCGCCCTTTAGGTCGATGTTATGCTCGGTCTTGAAGCCCTGGACCAGCCAATCCATAATTCGTTGGTCAAAGTCTTCGCCGCCGAGAAACGTGTTGCCGGATGTTGAAAGAACTTCAAAAACACCGTCATTGATCTCGAGGATCGAGATATCGAACGTGCCTCCGCCAAGGTCGTAAACGGCGACCTTTTCGGTCTTGCTTTTGCCGAAACCATACGCGAGAGCGGCGGCTGTCGGCTCGTTGATGATGCGTTCGACTTCGAGGCCGGCGATCTTGCCGGCATCACGAGTCGCCTGACGCTGAGCGTCGTCAAAATAAGCCGGAACCGTAATGATCGCTTCGGTAATTCTGTCGCCGAGGAACTCTTCGGCCGCAAGCTTGAGCCGCTGGAGCACGATCGCCGAAATCTCTGGCGGGCTGTAAATGCGGTCGAGAACGCGAATGTGAGCGTCGCCGTTAGGTGCTTTTACGATGTCGAACGGCACGGTCTCGCGCATCTTTTCGACTTCAGGCGAATCGAATTTGCGGCCGATTAGGCGCTTGACGGCGTAGAGCGTGTTCGCCGCATTGGTCACTGCCTGACGCTTGGCGATCTGGCCGACGAGACGTTCGTCCTTGTCGGTAAATCCAACTACGGACGGCGTCGTGCGGCCGCCTTCTTTGTTAGAAATGATCTGCACCGTTCCGCCTTCCAGGACGGAGACGCAGCAGTTTGTCGTGCCTAAATCGATTCCAATTACCTTGCTCATATTTTTGAGTTCCTTATGTTTATTGTGAGAGTTTATGCCTGTCCGGCATCTGCGGGAGTTTCTTCGGAGACTTCGATACTCGTTTCCGGCGTTTCTTCTTTTACATCTTTCTTGTCAGTTTTGGCTGCGGTTTGAGAAGGCGTAACACGCACCATTGAATGGCGTATCACCAAATTTCCAATTTTGTAACCGCGCAACATTTCGGCAGAAATACTGTTTGGCGGCAGATCGGAGTTTTCATCTGTGGAAACAGCCTCATGAAAATTCGGATCGAAGAGTTCACCGGTGGTCGTGATCGGCTGAACGCCCATGTCCGACAAAACCTCGTTTACCTGCTGATTTACAAGCTCAATTCCGTTAAAGAATTGTTTGAACTCATCCCGTTTCTTTTCCGGCACGTCCTTTATCGAATCGAGAGCACGGTCGAGATTGTCTAAAACAGGCAGCAACTGCGTCGCCAGATTTCCTATTTGATTGATGAATGCTCCCCGGCGTTCGCGATCCATTCGGTATTTGTAACTCTCAAAATCCTTTCGCCGACGGTCGCTTTTTTGCTCAACGTCGTTACGCTCCATGCGTAATGCAGTGAGCTTGTTATTTAACGACTCGACCTCTTTCTCAAGCTCGAATACGCGGGTTTTCATCCCTTCCGTTCGAGCGTTTACAGCCGCAGCAGTTGGCTTTTTGACGGCAGCTAGTTCCTCCTGAATGAACGCAGGCGGGTTCGTGTCATCAACATCGGATTCGGTGACCTCGATCTGATAGTCGGCGGTAATATGCAGGTCTTTTTCCTTGGCCTCGAGCTCTTTGATGAAGTCATCGACCGACTCATAACTGTCGGCGTCGATCTCCTCGACCGTCTCTTCCGGCTGCAATATTTCCGGCTCTTGTGTTTCGCTGTTTGGGTTCATTTGTCTAGGGAGAAAAATGAGGCTTTTCTAGTTTGGCGAGATGTCTTTCGACATCATTTTTTCGAGCGTTCGGGCAACGTAGCTGACTATCGAGATCATTCGTGCATATTCGATCCGCGTTGGGCCGAGGACACTCAATGTGCCAACCGCCGAGCTGCCTGCGATTCGGTATGGGGCCGAGATCAGCGTGCAGTTTTGAAACGACGGCGTGCGGTTTTCGGTGCCGATGACGACTTGCACGTCGCCTTTGGCTGCCGCGTCGCGTTCGATGCATTCGGTCACGATCTGCATCAGCCGCGACTTTTCGCCTATCGTGTGCAGGAGTTCACGCAGGCGTTCGAGATCGGCAAAATCGCGTTTGGTGAGAATGTTCGACGTGCCGTCAACGAAAACTTCGCCGAGCTGGTCTCCTTCGTCCTCAATGCTTTGAGAGCAAAGGATCACAGCCGTCTGAAGCAATTTGTCAAACAAGGCCTTTTCCTCGTGCATCAATGTCATGATCTCTGCACGAATCTCGGCCAAACTCTTTCCGGCAAACTCGGCGTTGAGGTAATTTGCCGTTCGGTCGAGTTCATCTTTCGTAAAAGTCACGTTCAGCCGAATAATCTTGTTGTGCACAATATTCGGTGTCGAGACCAAAACGACGAGGATCCGATTGTCAGAAAGATTGACAAACTCGATATGCTGCAGGCGATCATTCGCGAGAGATGGCGTTACCACGATGCCTACATTATTAGAAAGAGCTGAGAGCAGGTGAGAGGTTCGTTCCATCAACCTGTCCGGAGTTTCCTGAGAATTCAAACCGAATTCTTCGCCGATGAGATGAAGATCGTCGTTCGAAATACTCAAAACGCCAAGCAGATTGTCAACGTAAAAACGGTATCCTTTATCAGTCGGAGTGCGTCCGGCGGAAGTGTGAGGCTGCTCGAGCATCCCCAGCTCTTCCAGTTCACCCATCACGTTGCGGATCGTCGCCGAGCTCATTCCTGAAGCGTTGGCAAACTTGTCTGCAAGCACTTTCGAACCTACAGGCTCGCCCGTGACAAAGTGTTCGTTGATAATGGCCGTTAGGATTATCTGCCCGCGTGAATCGGGAAACCCCGTTTTTTTCTCGGTTTCGCGAACAGATTTTGGGGTGATTTGATGCATACAGCTTTTTCGGCGTATGCTGTTCCCATATAAAGGAATAGCATTTTGGCCGCCGAAATGTCAATAAAATTCGTTTAAACTTGTTACAAAAACAAAATCATAGGTCGTATGAGACCTATAAGTCCCATATGACCCATTCCGATGAAATAACCGATCTCTATAAAGAAGCATTTCGCTGGTATGACCAGAAACGTAAAGTCCCGGTCATCCACGTTTCATTTTACCCGTATATCGGAATAAATAACACAATCCGCATACGCGACAGCGAAATTTTTGTCCGCATCTGCGACATCTGCCGCGATATGCCGATGTCCTGTCACAAAGCCCTCGCCTACATCCTGGTCGGCAAGCTTTTCCGAAGAAAAATACCCGCCGGAGCGAACGAGGTCTATTCCGCGTTTATCTCATCGGAGCCAATAAGACTTCGGGCCAACGAACACCGCCGCAAACACGGCCGCAAGGTCGTGACGACATCAAAAGGCTCGGTATATGACCTCGATGAAATATTTGCCGACCTTAATCGAAAATATTTCCGAGACACTATCGATAAACCCGTCCTCACATGGTCGGCAAAAAAAACTTACCGAATCCTCGGCCATCACGACTCGACTCACGACCACATAACGATCAGCACCTCGCTCGATTCGCCCAGCACACCGCGTTACGTCGTCGAATACATCGTGTTTCACGAAATGCTCCACATCTTCCACCCGACCAAACACGTCAACGGCCGCCGCTACAACCACACCGCCGCCTTCAAGCGCGACGAGCAAAAATTCGCCCACTACGAAGAAGCCGAACGCTGGATCGAGCGGAATGTGCGTCGATTGAAAAAAGAAGCGAAAAAACGCTGATGGCCAAAATCGTTCCAAACGTTCCAACCGTTCCATCGCGTTCCAAGCGTTCCACAGCGTTCCAAACTTGAGTATGCTGTTATCAACTTTGAGCTTGCCTTAAATTTTCAAATATCAACGATTGCCAAATCACTATCCCGCATCACCATACCAAACGCCGGGGCAATTTGAAATACCAAGTTTCTTGATATGACGCAACTTTCCGAATATGACGTAACTTTCCGAATATGACGTAACTTTCCGGGCGGAAGGAGGCGTAGCTTCTAATATTTTTAGAGAAGCGTGCCGGTGAGCCATAGGCTCACCGTTCATCGGGCGGCGAAGCCGCGATGAAACAGTGAACAGTGGACAGTGAATAGTGAATAGTTGAATGGTTAAAGAAAGATTCCCTTCACTTTTCACTTTCACTGCTCACTTTTCAATGTTCACATTTCACATTCCACAGCGGCTTCGCCGCCCGATGAGCGGACAGGCTCTACCTTTCCGAAGAGTCTCCCTAAAATTCTATGAGGCTGCGCCTCAAAACTGCGGGTGTGCCGCCCTGAATGGACGATTGAGCATTAATCCTGTGCCATCTGAGCGATGATCGAACCAATCAGGCCGAAGTCGGAAATGGTTTTGCGCTCCATGCCGGTTTTTGTGAAGCGGGTTTCGGTTTTGCCTTTTGAACCAGCCCTGTCGTTCTCACCTTGGTATGTAAGCTCAAAAATATCTTTGATTTGGGCTGCGATTTGGTCCTCGTAAAAATACGTAGTTATCGGTGCCGTAGAATTTGATAGCTCATCCCGCAAATACGGTTTCCGCTCGTCAGGACTGCGCAACTCATTTTCGATGGCTCCGGCAACGGTGTTGGCGTCACCGAGGTGAACACGTCCGTTAATGTAGGAAACGGCAAGAATGTCATTGTCAAAGTTGGCCTGCGCATCGTTTTTCAGTACGACCGTATCCTTCGCGATTGAGGCTTTCAAATCCTCAAAGTGGACTATCGGCGCGACAATGATCGGTTTCTGACCGTCGTCCGCATCATTTGCGATTATGATCGCTGGTCCGACTGAGGCTATGAATCGTTCGGGATCATCAATTCCATAGGGCTCTAACAAGACTTCCGCAAAAGGAGAAATTATTGGTTCGGCCGACGGAGACAACTGCTTCCGAGCCATCGAGAGAAGACTTTGCCAAACAACAAGCACATCACGGAATTCATAAATGGTAACTTTTGTCGCACTTTGAGGCAACACATCTAGTAACTCTGAAGCACTACCTTCAGAGGGTGTCATCTTCTCGTTAAACAAATTCGCCATCACGGACGGCATTGAGAAGAAGTATCTGTCCTCAATTCCCTGCTCGGTCTTGCTGGCCGTCCAACTAATATCCGTGATCGACTTTCTTAGAAGCTGCGGCACGATGTCGGCGATGGCGGATTGGACTTCCGGTTCATCGCTTGCCTCGGACGCGAGTTGGAGGCCGACGATGTTGGCGATCTGGGCGATGCCGTCGGTTGAGACGTAGCCGGAAGCAAGCGTTTGCGCGTCGGCGGGCAGGACTCTTTCGGTTTTCGCAATGCTGAGCGATTCACCGCGGCGCACCGCGAGGCATTTTTCGATTGATGATTCGTCGTTGGCGAAATAGATCACCGAGTCGATGACGAGGGCGTAAGATTTGTCGCCGTCGGCGGCTGTCCAGGTAAAATATTTGCCGCCGTGTTTGTCGGTTTTTTCGAGCGTCGGCTGGCTGTTATAAATATTTTCGACAAATGAGCCGAGCTTCTTTTCGGCAAAAGCGACGGCCTGATAATTCCAAGCGTGCGTGTCCGCGATGGCGACAAAATGCGGCTGGACGCGGCCGACGGATTGTTCTTCGCTGATCTTTTCTTCGGATGTCTCAAAGCCCGTGACGGCAACCGCAAGCTGCACGCCTTTTAGCGCTGAAAAATCCGGCTTGGTTTTTGCGACTTCGTTAAATGGCTTGCTGTCAACGATCGGCTGCAGCGCGGCGGCGAGGTCGTTTGTTTCTAGATAGATAAGCGAATCAGCCGGTGCGAGTGTTCGAATATCTGTCGGCTTGGTCGAACAAGAAAAAAGCAACAACGGATTAACGCAGATTATCACAGATAAAAGCAGCAGCTTGTAAGGCCGCCCATTCTTCTGCGCTTTAGGATTTCTAAATCCGTGTTGATCCGCGTTAATCCGTTGTTTCATCTTCGTGGTAAAATCCGAACAATATGGACAAAATTTTTGCTGACAATATTTTACAGGGTAAGGTTGCGTTTGTAACTGGCGGCGGGACGGGAATCACGGGCGGCGTGGCAAGGGCGTTTGCCGAGCATGGCGCAAAGCTCGCCATCGTTAGCCGCAAAGAGGAAAACCTGAATCCACAAAAGCAATTTATCGAAGAGAATGGTGGTGAATGTTTTACTGTCGCGGCAGACGTTCGCGAATATGCGGCGGTCGAGAATGCCATTGCCAAAACAGTCGAGCATTACGGCAAGATCGACATTGTCATCAACGGCGCGGCGGGAAATTTTCTCTGCGCGGCCGAACAGCTTTCGGCAAATGGTTTTGGCACGGTTGTCGATATTGATACAAAAGGCACTTTCAACGTCTGCCGCGCGGCGTTTGAAGAATTAAAAAAATCGAAGGGTGAAATTCTCAATATCTCGGCGACACTGCATTATCTCGCAACGCCGATGCAAATACACGTCTCAGCCGCAAAGGCCGGCGTCGATGCGATCACGCGAAATCTATCGGTCGAATGGGGCCGCCACGGCATCCGCGTCAACGGCATCGCCCCGGGAGCGATCGAAGACACCGAAGGAATGAAACGCTTATTGGTGCCTGAACTCAAAGAGAAATTGATGAGAAAAATACCTGTAGGACGCTTTGGCCGAATTGCCGACATCGAAAGTGCAGCCTTATTTTTAGCATCCGACGCAGCGAGCTATATCAACGGCGTGACGCTCATCGTCGATGGCGGAAGTTGGCTGCTGGGAACGAGTCTTACGACTTAGAATTTGTAATTCGTAATTGTTAATTCGTAATTGATTGTCATAGGAAAAACTCTCTTAAGAATCAAATACGAATTACGAATTAACAAATGCGAATGCTCATTTTTCCGGCACCGGCGGTAAGTATGTTTCACCTTTGCCAGCATCGATCTCCAACGTGAGAGACGGATCGGTTTTAGCCGGATCTTTCTTATCCAAAACCGCGCGGAGCACCATCATTTTTGCCAGAACACGGATCTCTGTGCGGTCGAATGTGTTAGCTAAATTCTTTGTCTTTGTAAAATCGGCTTTGTTTAGTGATTTGATCGTGGAGTTTGCCATGCCGAGTTCCTGCGTCATGCTTCGTATCATCGAACCACCAAACATGCCGACCTGCACTTCCCCATCCTCGACCATTTCTTCGGCCACGTCGATAAATTCAGCAACTTTGACAAAAGCCGAGATCGTCTCATTAGCACGCAGAATCGTGGATTCGAGCAGTGGAAAGGCCTTGTCGGGACTTGCCTCGGCGTAGCCGCTCGCCAGCATCAAACTGAGCAAAAAATCCTGGTAATTTTTCGGCTGAGGATTTACCAACCGTTCGGCATCGCGCATTATTTCGTCGGCCAGGTCTTTATCGCCAAGCCGCGCGACCTGAGCAGCCAACATGCCGAGAGCAGCGACCTTTTTTTCTTTGCCGCGCGTTTCCGAGATTATTTTGCGCGCCTGCGCAACGATCTTATCGCGTTCCTCCTTTGGAAGCTCTTTATTGCCGAGACGCTTAACGTCCTCTATTACTTTCTTTTCAGCCTTTTCACGTGTTTCGCGCTCTGTCTGAGCCGGCGAAATGCCTGCAGTATTGGAATTCGACCTTCCCGAGCCTTGCCCGCTTGCCGTACTAATTGCGTTTACCGCCATCGGCGGAAGTTGAGGGTCAACGGAGGCTTTGGATGTTTTGAACTTCGCCCGGATCTGCGCGCCTTGTCCTGGAGAATACTTGTCGATCTGATCGGCATACCCGAGTACCGAAGAGCGATCGAATGAAGTCCCAAGCGGTGCATAGGGACTTTCAGCAAGAATCGATCGGGCAAAAAGATCGGCAATATCGCGCAGCTCGGTCTGATCATAAACGGCCTTTTTTCCGTTGGGCTTTTTTGAAGCGGCGAGATTGTCGGACCCAAAACTCAGGAGGCTGCTGTAAAAATATGAGTCAATATTCTTATCCGTCTTAAGACGGTCGAGTATCGCCGCGCCAAATTCAACTCCTTTATCTGCATCTTTTGCGTAGATTTTTTTGAGAAGTTCGATGTGATTATAGTTGAGGCCGTCTTTGATCGAATTCTTTCCGTAATCGACGGCTTTTGCGGCGTTGGTTTCGGCGATTTGCTTTACTAACTGAAGTTCAAAATTCTTGTCCGACTGCTCGGTTTCCTTTTTAAATTGCGGATTCGTAATAAGGTTGAGGCTGTCGTAAAAGAAATTGAATGCGAGGTCGGGAGCGTGCTCGGCGAGGCTCATTGCGATCTGTTGGCGAACCTGCATGGCGACGCGGAACTTGCGCTCGACTTTGCTCTTGCCGTAGCCGCCGAACAGGCCGCCGGGAGAGTCGTCGTCATCGGGAAGCTCTGCCGAGTTCATCTGCATATCGAACTGCGCGAGGAGCTGCTTAAAATTGCTTACCACGCCGCCGTACATCGCCTTTGCTTCCTTCTCATCGTGAAACCACATCAGCGATGCAAGCTCAGCGTTAAAGCTGATGCGATTTTCCATCGTGCGAAGCCGACCGACTTCGCCGGCGGTTTCGCGGAGAAATTCGACTGCTTCTTTTTCGAGTTTTGCAGTGTCTTCGTCCGGTTTTGGTTGAGACACTGTTTGGGCAAGGGCGAGTCCACTCAGCAGCAATGAGAGTACGAGCAAAAACAGTTTATTCGGCATATATTCGACCTCGGTTGATGGCGTGTCTATGATAGAGTTATCGGGCAAAATAGTAAACACTTTGCATTGACTAAATGTTACTGGTCATCGACAATTACGACTCTTTCACCTACAACCTCGTTCAGTATTTTGGTGAGTTGGGAGTTGAGTTGCGGGTTGTGATGAATGACGAGGTAACGGTCGACGAGATCGAGAATGATCTGAAGCCGGAACACATTTTAATCTCTGCCGGGCCGGGCACGCCGGTTTCGGCGGGAATTTCGCTTGAGGTAATTGAGCGTTTTGCTGACAAGCTGCCGATATTGGGTGTTTGTCTTGGGCATCAGGCTATCGGGCAGCATTTTGGAGGTAACGTAGTTCGAGCGCCGGAACCGGTTCACGGAAAGCCAGTGACAATCGATCATGATGGCAAGACCATCTTTCGCGATCTTCCGAAAAGCTTTGCCGCCGGGCGTTATCATTCGCTGATCATTGATCGCGACAGTTTGCCCGATTGTCTCGAAATCTCTGCGTCGTCGCCTGACGGACTCATTATGGCCATGCGTCACCGGACAAAAAAAATCGAGGGCGTGCAGTTTCATCCCGAATCGATCCTAACCGAGCACGGCAAAAAGTTATTGCAAAACTTTATGCTTCTTTGAGATAGTAGGTATGGATGGTCTCGCGCTTTCCCATCCGCTTATTCTTTTCTTCCGCCTTAGTAGTATGCCCCGAAATAAATCAGACTGGCTGCTTTCCGCGCCCATTTCTGCAACAAACAGAAAAGCCGAGACGCCGCTTTTCCCATATCTCGCGCGGCTGATGCGCGGCGAAGATCTGCCGTTCGAGGATGCAGCAAAATTCTTTCGTTCGATGACTGATACAGGTGTCGGCTCGATCCAGATCGCAGCCGCGCTGGCGGCTCTGACGACCAAAGGCGAGACATTCGAGGAATTGGCCGGAATGGCAAGCGTCGTTCGCTCGATGGCCGTCAAGATCAAATCACAGAAAAAATCTATCGACATTGCGGGAACAGGCTCTTCATCGGCGAAAACTTTCAACATATCGACTGCGGCGGCATTTGTCGCCGCAGGTGCAGGCCTGACCGTCGCAAAACAATGCAATCGCGCAGTTACGAGCAAGAGCGGAAGCGCGGACGTTCTCAGCGAGCTTGGCATAAAGGCGGCAATCGAACCTGGCACTGCTCAAGCAAGCCTCAGCGGCGTCGGACTAGGCTTTTTCCTTGCACCAAAATTTCATCCTGAGTTGCGGCGCATCGCGGACGTTCGAGGCAGGCTCGGCATTCGCACCTGCCTGAATGTGCTTGGGCTGTTATCGAATCCTGCAAATGTTTCATGTCAAGTGATCGGCGTCTGGCACAAGTCGCTGGTGGAGCCGGTCGCGAAAGCCCTCGAATTGTTAAAGATCGAGAATGCTTGGGTCGTTTATGGTTTTGACGGACTTGATGAGGTGACGCTTTCGGGAAAAACGCTTGTCGGCGAAGTTAAAAATGGAGAGGCCCGCGCGATTACGATCTCCCCGACTGATTTTGGGCTGAAGCCTGCTCCGATCACGCATTTGAAAACAAAATCTCCAAAAGAAAGTGCCGCAATAATTCGCGATGTGCTGGCAAGCCGCCGTCGTGACGAGGCACGTTCGCTGGTTGTGTTGAATGCAGCCGCCGCGCTCGTCGTCAGCGGCATCGCCAAAGACCCGATGCACGCCGCGCGCCTCGCCGAGCAATCAATCGACAGCGGCATGGCGCAGAACAGGCTTGATAGATTGATACAAGTCACCAACAAAAAATAATTTGCGATTTTAGATTTGCGATTTGCGATTTCGATGGTTAAGTTGAAAATCGCAATGTCGTTAAGCTGGATCTACTCGAAAATCATCAGCGCGCGCAATCAGTTATATGACCGTGGTGTTTTTGAAATCTTCGATCTCGGCGCTCGAACCATCAGCATCGGAAATATAACGACCGGCGGAACAGGCAAGACGCCGCTTGTTGCCTATGTTGCCTCAATTCTTGCCGAGCGAGGTGAACGAGTTTGCATTTTGACGCGTGGATATGGCCGCAAAGATGCGAACAAACGCGTTTTGGTGTCGGACGGCGCGCAAATACTTGCTGATCCAATTGTTGCGGGCGACGAGCCTTTTGAGTTAGCGCAAAAACTGCTTGGAAAAGCAATGGTCATCGCCGATGCGGATCGTGTTTCGGCTGCTGAGTGGGCTAAGCGAAAATTTGGTATTACGGCGTTTGTTTTGGATGACGGTTTTCAACATCGTAAAGCTAAGCGTGATGTCGATATAGTCTGTGTCGATGCGACCGACTCTTTCGGCGGCGGCAAAACGCTTCCCGCAGGTCGTTTGCGTGAACCTATTAGTAATCTCGCTCGTGCAGATATTGTTGTAATAACGCGGGCAAATCTGGCTGGAGATATTTCAAATTTGAAATTTGAAATTTCAGATTTGAATAACGTTGCGGGTTTTTTTGTTGCCAAAAATGAAGTTGTACATATTATTCCGTTAAAAGAATTTCACGCGAAGACGCAAAGAACGCAAAGTGAAAAACCAAGAGGTGAACACGCGTCGGAAAGAACTGGCGTCACTAATATTCAGGCGAGTACGCGAACAGCTTTTGTTTTTTGTGGGATAGGCAATCCGCAGAATTTTTTTGATCAGTTGCGGCAGGAAAGCTTGTCCTTTATCGCGACTGAGACATTTCGAGATCATCATCTTTATACTCAGCGGGATGTTGATGATCTTGAAATACTCGCCCGCGAGAAAGGTGCTGAAATATTTCTTACCACTGCAAAAGATGCTGTGAAATTATCGGATTTGAAATTTGAAATTCCCTGCTATGTGGTTGAAATCGAAATGCTTATAGATGATCCGGCAGCCTTTGCGGCCTTGCTTTAGCGTTTTTTTGTCGGTGGCTCTTTTTTATCGCCCCAGTAAAAGAAACGCACGACGAGGGCGTAAACAAGAATACTGAGAAACAATAAAATAAAAAAGAAACCGATAAATTTGGCGAGTGACATTTCAGGCAGTCTCCTCGGCGGGCGGTTCGTCTCTTCCGATCCAGCCTGAGACAAGGCTGGTTCGGCCTTGGTGTTCGAGAATGTGGCGATAGATTACAGTCGCGACGGCTACGATCGGTATTGAGATAAAGACGCCTGGAATGCCTGCGACCTGTTCGCCGGCGAGAACCGCTAAAATGATCGCGAGGGGATGGAGATGAATGCCGCCGCGAACGATTCGCGGGTAAGTGAAGTAATCGTGAATCAGCCGCAGGACGATGAGAAAGATGGCGACATAGAGCGCGTTCCATGGATCGTCAGAGGCTGCGGCAACCAATACTACGATGATACCGATGGTCAAAGGGCCGAGCAGCGGGACGAACTCAAAGATGCCCGCGAGAATGCCTAAAAGCAAAGCGTATTTTAGTCCGATAAGATAAAATCCCAGAGTGCAGATGATAGCGATGATAAAACATGAGATCAATTGTGCCCGCGTGTAGGCGGCAAGGGTTGTGTTGACGTCGGCCATTACTGATTCTGCCCGGTAGCGCCAGCGGCCGGCAGGGAACATTCTCAGGACGGTAAGCCGAAACAAATTTACGTCCTTCAAAAAGAAGAACGCGAGTATCGGCACGAGAAAAAACCACGGCAGATAGGTGACTGAGATCAGGACGAAATTTCCGACCCACGCGGTAATGTCGGTTCCAAGATCGGTTACTTTTTTGTTTAGCTCGGCCTGGACTTCGTCGGGGACTCTCAGGCGGTCGAAGCGGCGGTTGATCTCGTTGACGCGCGTGCGAAAACTCTGGGTGTAAGTCGGCAGATTTGCGCCGAATTCCCTTGCCTGTTCGCCGACACGCGGCGCGATGGATGCGATCGCGGTTCCCAGGATCAAAATCACCAAAAGGTAGGCGATGACGATGGCGAGCGAACGCGGCATCCATTTGTCCTTGCCGCGCTGCTTGAAAGGATGGCGGATGACCATAACCAGCGGGTCGATCAGATACGCAACCAAAATCGACAGGATTATCAAAAAAATAAGCGGCGTGATCGAAGCGACGATGCTCTGAAGCGAACCGGCGATGAAGACGATGATCAGCGTGATGACGACGATCCTGAGAATCGAGCGCACCGACGGCGATGACGGGTCGAGAACAACGCGTTGAGGCGGCGGTTCCCGCTCGACGATCATTTCTTTGATCGCAGGGTACTCTTGTTCACGTGGTTGATTCTCAGCCATTTCCTTTACACACTATACGCTCATTTGTTGGCATTTACGTTAACGTTTGCATCGACTACAGGCGGCTCGGAAAAGTTCTCCACCGCAAAACGTGCATATAACACATCAAGATTCTCTTTAGGAATTTCTTTATTCGAGCCGATAATCACTGCACGGTCGTTATCGGTTTTAACACGGCGGTTCGTGTCGGCGGTTTGGAGTTTAATGACGCTGATATCTTCCGTCTCAAGAGTTCCGCTGTCCTTGCGACGCAGGATGTAAATAAACGTGAACCCGGCCGTGCGCATCGCGTCGAAGTCTTGGGCAAACGGCGTTTTCTCGTTTACAGTATTTGCCTGCACAGGCGTTTCATTGCCTGATCGTAGGACGGACTCGTTCGCTCCGCACGCGAGCAAAAACATCAAGAAAAGAGTCAGACTTGAAACTCTGATTCCTGTCCTAATTTTCATCTTCTCCTTCATCGAAATTTAAATCCAAATTTGTCGAGTCAATACTTTCATCATTGTTGAGCACCTCTGATTCCCCAAGCGTTTCGGGTGGGTTGTCTTTTGTCTCGTCGGGTGCTTCGCCTTTGACCTCACGAATTTTTAACAGACGCGCCTCATCGTCTTCATAAACGGTTTCGGCCCAGCCGCTCTCGAGCGCTTTTGCGATCATGTCCGTGTTTTCCCCAGCGTCGGCGAAGATATAATTCGCGCCGAAGCGGTTGCGTATTTTCGGCGCGGGATCGTCATCTTTACCCTCGGTGAGGTCTTTGAGCAGTGTGTAAAGATCAGGATGCTCCGAATAGAGATAGTTTGGGTCGAGGCCATAAACGTAAGTGTGATCCGTATCGTAAAAAAAGAGTTTCGGAAAATCGTCCCACGTGCAATTGAAGATCCTTTCGCTCTTTGGAATGTTTAGATCGCCGGTTTCTTCATCAATAGTGGTTGCCCATTCCATCGCGCGGCGGTATTTGTCGGCGGGCTCATTAGTAACAATATTGTCGATCATTCCCGGCGCGTCGAAGCCCCAGCTATGCAGGCCGATCAGGTTGTATATCCAAAAAATGCATAACGCGATGCCCAAAACCCAAACCGACGCCTGACGCGCGGCGTTCCACCATTCCTGCCTCGCAGTCGGCTTATTGACATCGAAATACTGGCCGATGTCGTGGAGAAATTCAGTAGGCAGATTGGAATTTTGCAGATCCTTGAACGACCTCCAGGCAAATGCCGCAAAGAGAATCGCAAACGGCGGGAAATACTCGGCAAAACGCTTTGAGCGAAACTGCGACGCGAGCAGAATTGTTGTAAACGCGAGAAAAAAAGCAGCTTTCTCCGGCACTTTGCCGCCGCGCGGGACAAAGAGAATGTAACCGAGCAGCATCGCCGCCAAAGCGATCGGAAAACCCATCAACAATTCCTGACCGCTATAGGCATACCACTCGCCGCCAACCGCGACGGCGAAATCACCGCCGATCTTAAATTTCTCGGTGAAATGCCCGACAAAAAGGTAAATGTTGTTCGGAAAATACGGGTTGATGATATTGCCAAGAATCATGCCGCCGGTTGTATAAGCTAGAGGACGCCACTCGAATACTCGCTCGTTCCAGGCGATGATGGCTGTCCAAATGATAGCTGCAAGCCACAGCAGAGGAAACAGGCTGTATGTCCAAACAAACGCGAACATCAGCGGCAACAGCCAGACGTATTTCCGCTGAAAAAGCAGGTGAATTCCGAGCACCGAAATGATGATGGTCAGCGGCGGAGCTTTCGCCATGTTCATCCGGTAAAAAAAAGCGTTTGAGCACGTCATTATCGCCGCGAGCCAAATCAACTGATGCTGAACGCCGTAACGATACAACATCCAATACACCGAAAAAATAGCGAGCGTCGAAAAGACGATAGCCGCAAACTTAGCCGCCATGACCGGCTCAAAAAACCACAAAAATGGTATCTGCAAAAGGTGAAATAGGAAGTGATGATCGGCGTAATCCCTTGGGTTTAACACTGTCAGCGGCAGCCATTCAAAAGTAGGGAGCCACTTAAACTGCTTGAAATTTTCCCAGATCAGCGAGCTCCATTTGATATGGTAATAGCCGTCCCAATCGCCGCAGCAGATCGCGTCGGTCCGCGTCTGCAAAAACGTCATCACCATCGCGATCGCACAAAAACCGAAGATGAGATATATGACGCGAACAGCCTCTTCAGTCTCAAGAAACTCGCGCCAGCTCAGCCTGGTCGCAACCGGTTCTTCATCTGGTGTTTCCGGGGTTTCGTTTAAAATTTCTTCCATGAAAAAAGACTTGAGTTTTTCGCGGCCAGAGAACGATGAATCAACTGAAAAAGTATCACGAAATTAAGGTTGTTTGCGAATTCACACCGTAGAACCTAGAATTGATGATTCAATTATGTATCCCAAAGGCAATCTGCTTATTCCGGCGTCACATGGCAAATTAGAAGCGATATTGAAAGAGCCTGACGGTGAAAAACGCGGCGTCGCGCTGGTTTGCCATCCGCATCCGCTTGGCGGCGGGACGATGCATAATAAGGTTGTGTTTCGAGCGGCGGCCGGGTTGGTCGATGCCGGATTAGCAACGCTGCGGTTTAATTTTCGCGGGGTAGGCGCCTCGACCGGCGAGCACAACGAGATCGAAGGCGGCAAGGAAGACGTCCGCGACGCGCTTAAATTTATTGAAACAAATTATGCGGGCGAAGATTTGACGCTCGCAGGTTTTTCATTCGGCTCGCGTACGGCTCTTGATGTTGGATACAATGACGAGAGAGTTTCGAGGCTGATCAGTATTGGAACGCCCATCGATAAATACGGCGATTACGATTTTTTGACCAAAACGCAAAAGCCGATACTTTTTCTCCACGGCGACAAAGATGAATTTGGCGCAGTCGATAATGTGCGGCTGCTGGTTGAAGAAGTGTCGAAAAACACAGATGCTGAACTTGTCGTATTCGAAAACTGCGGGCATTTTTTTGATGAGCATTTAAGGGAGTTGCGTGAGGCTGTTCGTGATTGGACGCTAAGAAATTTATCCGGAATAACTGAAAAATGATTATGGAAAATACGAGAGATGCAGCAATACGGTTGACGATGATGCCGCGCGATACTAATGCGCACGGGACGGTTTTTGGAGGTGTTATTTTGAGTTATATCGACGTGGCCGGCGGCGTCGAGGCGATCAGGCATACGCGGCACAATCGGTTTGTGACGGTGGCGATGAAGGAGGTTTTCTTTCACGAGCCGGTTTTTATCGGCGATCTTGTGAGTTTTTATGCAAAGACTTTGCGGGTGGGCAATACGTCGATCACGATCCACGTCGATGTCGAGGCCGAGCGTTTCGGCACGCCGGGAGAGATCGTTAAGGTGACGGAAGCTGAAGTCATTTTTGTTGCCATTGACGAAGAGCAAAAGAAAATATCAATTGGAAAATGATTAACCACTATCAACTAATAACTAGCAACTGAAATTGACGGATCGCTGTAGTGGATAGTTGCTTTGGCGAGGCGAGTATGACAAATTCAAGTTAAAGGAAAATTATATGCTACATATTACTGCCGAGACGGCAACCGGGACGATTGAGTTTGATGCGGAAGCCGGCAAGAAGCTTGTTCTTGCGATAGAGGACAATGGGATCGACATCCTGCATCGCTGCGGCGGGAATGCACGATGTACGACTTGTCGGGTCGAGATATTATCGGACAATGTCGGCGAGAGGACAGAGGACGAAGCGGCGATTCTTTCTACTAAAGATGGCATCGGTGAGAATACTCGTTTGTCTTGCCAGATCAGGTTGAGCGACGACCTGCATGTTCGCGTTATCAACCAGGCAAGCGTGATGGGTATCGATCCGGGAACGCGGCCGGAGAACTAAGAAGAAAGGGAGACAAGAGAAAAGGAGACAGGATAAAATGGGAACAACTACTAGTTACACTGCAAAAACATTTGACTTGAGCGATCTGACAGGCATCTCGAACGAGACGCTGGCGATGCACTTTAAACTTTACGAAGGTTATGTAACGAACACGAACACTTACAACCAGCGCATTGCCGATCTGATCGGCGAGGGTGAATTGGACGCAACAAAAGTTGCTGCGTTTTCTGAAATTAAAAGGAGATTCGGCTTTGAGTATAACGGCATGGTGCTGCACGAATATTACTTTGAAAATATGAAAAAGCAAGGCACGGGCGATCCGGACAAATCGTCGGCGTTTGCAAAGTCGGCGACTGACAGCTTTGGCAGTTATGAAGTTTGGAAGGCGGATTTTGTAAACACAGGCAAAATGCGCGGCGTCGGCTGGGCGGCTTGTTATCAAGACCCGACGAACGGCGCGATCTCAAACCACTGGATCAACCTGCACGAAACTGGGAACGTCGCAGGCTACAAGCCGATCCTGATCATGGACGTCTGGGAACACGCTTTCATTAAAGATTACGCGCCGGTTGACCGGCCGAAATACATCGAGGCGTTTTTCTCGAATATCGACTGGGACGCCGTGAGCGGAAGGCTCTCGACAGCAGGAACTGCGAAAGCTTAAGAGATTGCCGCAAAAAGGCGCAAAAGACGCAAAAATGAGATAATCTTTTTTGCGTCTTTTGCGCCTATAATTTATGATCGAGGAACGCGTTTTAGTTCAAAATTTTCTCAACCGCAAGCAACGCGAGCGGTTGAAAAAACCTGACTGGCTTAAAATCAAACTTGGCGATCCACGTAACCAGAATGCCGTGCTTGATTTGATCTCAGGCCTGAATCTGCACACCGTTTGCCAGGAAGCCAAGTGCCCGAACATTTTTGAATGCTGGACCGACAAAACGGCGACTTTTATGCTCGGTGGCGACACCTGCACGCGGCATTGCGGATTTTGCGCGGTTAATAAAGGCAAGCCGATGGCGCTCGACCCGCTGGAGCCGGTTCATGTTGCCGAAGCCGTAAAACACCTTGATCTAAAACACGCAGTCATCACTTCAGTCAATCGAGACGATCTACCCGACGGAGGGTCAAAGCATTGGGCGGAAACGATCTTCCGCGTCCGCGAGATGAATCCCGATTGCAAAGTCGAGGTTTTGATCCCCGATTTCAACGGCGACGAAAATGCGCTGAACAACGTCATTCGAGCGCGGCCCGACGTGCTCAATCACAACACCGAAACAATCGCCCGACTCTATCGGCGCGTCCGCCCGGATGCACAATACGATCAGTCGATGGAGTTACTTACACGAGCGGCGCATTGGCGCGACACTCATCAGCCGTCAATGCTCACCAAAAGCGGCATCATGGCCGGCCTCGGCGAAACTTTCGACGAGGTCCTTGACCTGATGCGCGACCTGCGCAAAGCTTCTTGCGACATAATGACCATCGGCCAATATCTCCAGCCATACGAAAAACGCCTGCCCGTCGAGCGCTACGTCACGCCCGAAGAATTCGCCGAATGGAAAAGACAAGGTGAAGCAATGGGCTTCAAACACGTCGAATCGTCTCCACTGACTAGAAGTTCGTACCATGCTCGCCAACAGACGGAAGGGAACGAGCGATAATAACCTTATTTGCGCTATAATTTTCAAATTATGAACGAAAACGAAAAACAAGCAGCTATTGAGGTACTGAACAAGATACTTGAGTTGGAACTGGCGGGCGTGGTGCGTTATACGCATTACAGCCTGATGGTTTTTGGTTATAACCGCATTCCGATCGTGTCGTGGCTGAAGGGCAACGGCGAGGAGTCGATGATGCATGCGCACAAGGCCGGGGAATTCGTCACGATGCTTGGCGGGCATCCGTCGTTGAAGATCGGGCCGCTGCTCGAAACGCACCAGCACGACATTGGCGACATTTTGCGCGAAAGCCTGGAACAGGAGCAATCGACTCTTGAAGCGTATTATGAATTACTGCGACTGGTCGAGGGCAAATCCGTCTCGCTCGAAGAATATGCCCGCGAGATGATTTTGCTCGAGGAACAACATCTCGACGAGGTCAACAAGATGCTGCGAAAGCCTGGCGAGGTTGCGGCTTTTGCGGGATAGCGCATGTGAAGATACTCGAAACCGAAAGGCTCGCCTTACGTGAATTAGACTCCGCCATTGACGCGGAGTTTATTTTTGAGCTGCTCAATACGCCGAAGTTTCTAAAGTATATAGGCGACCGCGGTGTGCGGTCAGCCGATCAAGCGAGAGAGTTTATTGAGAATCGCTACCTGCAAAGCTATCGTGACCACGGTTATGGACTTTACACGGTTGAATTAAAGGAAAACAAAAACCCGGTCGGCATGTGCGGTTTTGTGAAACGCGACACTTTGCCTGATCCCGATCTCGGCTTTGCTTTCCTGCCGGAGTTTGAGGGCAGAGGTTATGGTTTCGAGTCCGCAAATGCGGTCCTGCAATATGGACGGGATGATCTTGGTTTTAAGACAGTTCTGGCCATCACTTCGCAAGAAAACGACGTCTCGGTTAATCTTCTTGAAAAACTAGGGTTTAATTTCGACCGGATTTTTACGACGCCTGAAGGCGAAGATGTAAAACTTTTTGAAAAGGACCTATGAAATACGGCCTCATTGCCGGGAACGGTCAATTCCCTTTTCTTGTTGTCGAAGGCGCGCGGAAAGCCGGTGTCTCGCTTGCCGTCGTCGCTATCAAGGAAGAGACCGATTCGCTGATTGATAAAGTTGCGGAAAATGTGGTGTGGGTTGGGATCGGCCAACTTGGGAAAATGATCTCATTCTTTAAGGATCAAGGCGTCGAGAAAGCGATCATGGCGGGGCAGGTGAAGCACGTTCAGATATTCTCCGGCGCGGTGCCTGATCTAAGGATGGTGAAGATGCTCTGGAGTTTGCCGCGTCGCAACACGGATGCGCTGATCGGCGGCGTTGCCAATGAACTTGCAAAAGAAGGCATCGAGATTATTGATTCGACATACTTTATTCAGGATCAGCTTGCGCCTGAGGGCGTGTTAACAAAACGAAAACCTACTGAAAGTGAAAAAGAAAATATAGAATACGGACTTCACATCGCCGATGAGATAGCTCGGCTCGATCTTGGACAGACGATCGTTGTCAGCGCAAAGGCGTGTGTTGCGATCGAAGCAATGGAAGGAACCGATGCGACCATCAAGCGGGCTGGCGAACTCGCTAACGGCAAACTTACAGTCGTTAAAGTAGCAAAACCGAATCAGGATATGCGTTTTGATGTTCCGGTTGTCGGCGTTCCGACGATATCATCGATGATTGAAGCCGGAGCGAATTGCCTCTCGATCACTGCCGGAAAAACACTCATATTTGATCGCGATGAAATGGTCGCGTTGGCAAACGCGAACAAGATTTGTGTCATCGGATCGAAGCGGGAAACTAATTCAACAAAAACCGCGTAATAGAAACAGAAAATTTCACCACAGAGACACAGAGGACACATAGACAAATAATGAGAAAGAATATTTTTGCATTTTTACTGATAAGCACATTTCTTTTGCAGTCGGCATTTGCGCAGACTGCCAATCTGAAAGTTACCCCCGTCGAGCGCAAGGTCGCTGAAGGCGTGACGGCAAAGCAACTGAGCGACTATCTTTATTTCGTCGCATCTGACGCGATGGCTGGGCGCGACACGCCTTCGCAGGGGCTTAACGCAACTGCGGAGTTTTTGAAAATGAACCTGTCACGTTGGGGTTTCAAGCCGGCGGGCGATAACGGCACTTTTTTTCAGAAAATGGCTATGACCCGCGAAAGCTTCGACCCAGCGGCCACGTCGCTCGAGATCGGCGGCCAGAGTTTTACCTTTAACGAGGATTTTTATCGCATCGGTGGAACAGGTCCGGCAAATGGCCCGGTGGTGTTTGGCAAAGATGGATGGATGGTCAAGTCAAAAAACATAGACGCGTTTGCGGGTGTCGATGTTGCCGGAAAGATCGTTGTTCTTTCGAGTCCCGGATTTAGTCAATCGACGATCATTCCGATGCCGAATGGCGTAACGCAGGACGATTTGAAAGGTGAAGTCGGAGTCGATTGGGCGAGCCCGTTTGCTTATGCGCAGAAGAAAGGCGCCGCAGCAGTGATCATGATAGCGCCGCCGGAGCTGAAAAACGTGTGGCAATCTTTGCGCTCGATTTTTGGCCGCGGCGGACTGTATGTCGATAAGCTGCGGGAAGTTCCCGCTGACCTCAGCGATATTCCGACTTTTCTGGTTTCGGAAAAAGTCGGCGATGCGATCTTTGCCGGGGAAACCGGAAACAAAACTTCAACTTCCGCATTTGCGACCTCGAAAACCGGCAAACTGATTGCCGCCAGCAAATCTGTAAAACTGATGACGCAGAATGTAGTCGCGATCTGGGAAGGCAGCGATGCGGTTTTGAAAAATGAAATGGTCGCGATCGGCGCGCATTACGATCATGTCGGCACAAACCAGAACGCGCCCGGCGAAGACAAGATTTGGAACGGCGCGGACGACGACGGCTCAGGCACGGTTTCGGTTTTGTCGATTGCCGAGGCACTTGCGAAGGCGCCGAAACGGCCGAAAAGATCAGTGCTGTTTGTATGGCACGCGGGCGAAGAAAAGGGTTTGTGGGGAGCCGAGTATTTTAACAAATTCCCAACCGTTGATATTAAGCAGGTGATCGCGCAGCTCAACATCGATATGATAGGCCGCAGCCGGAAGGCTGGCGACACAAACCCGAAGAACAAAGATCTGACGGACGAAAATTCGACTTACGTGATCGGTTCTGAAATGATGAGCTCGACTCTTGGATCAGTTGTGAAGCAAGCGAACTCTGGTTTTCTGAATCTTCGTTACGACTACAAATACGACGATCCAAAGGATGAGGAACGCTTCTTTTTCCGCTCGGATCATTTCCACTACGCCGTCAACGGCATTCCGGTCGCGTTCTGGTTCAGCGGCGTTCACGAAGATTACCACCAGCCCGGCGACGAGGCGCACAAAATCGACTACAACAAATTGGAAAAGATCGCGCGGACGATCTTTGTCACTCTGTTAAAATTGGCCGACCTCAAAGAACGCCCAAAAATCGATAAGCAGCTTCCGCCGGAATTGACGCAGCGTTAGCAAAGGGGGAAGAGGTCAAAAGGTTAAAAAGGGGAAAGTAGTTGTGGTCTATCAATTTTCACTTTTAACCTTTTTCCCTTTTAACCTTTTTCACTTTTTTCTATTTGATGACAATGCCGACACCGATACGGACATTGTGAAGCATGCCGCTGTCGAGATTGACTGGATTGTAATCCATTTGCACAAGTCGCAGGTCAAAGCGGTCATTCAACTTCAAATCAAATCCGGCGCCGAACGCTCCGGAAAAACCGGTTTCATTACTCGAAGCAGGGGGGATAACTCCTGTGCAGTTGGCAGTCGGTGCACAAGCAGCTTCGACCTTGGTGCGTGCAAGACCGACGCCGGCAAGGAAATGGGCAAAAGGCTTTAGCCTTCGGTCAGAGGAATTATCCTTAAACTGAACTCCACCCAAGACATTATAAAGTGAGTTATCGGCACGGCCTGTAATAGATGTTGTCGGATTCACGGAAATGTTGATATTGCCGCCGTTATACGTTCCCGAAAAGTCGGCTTTGAGACCTACATAGCGCGAAACGTTATACACGCCCGCGGCATTAAAACCGTGAAACTTGCTCGGTCCCGTATCGCCGAAGCCTTGCTGGGTATCGACAAATCGATATGTCGAGCCGTCCACTAGCCCATGCGAATATCCAATGAAAAATTTACCCTTTTTGTAATCGTCCGAGTTTTGCGCCGATGCCAAAACACTCGATATTATTAACAATGAAAATGCAAAAATATATTTCTTCATAATGTGATTAAACTAAAGTCTCGTAAATGATAATGAATTTAGAAGCAATTGCTTCTTGTAAGTAATAAACGGTTTATGATGGATCAAATGCTATGCAGGCTGCTTTTTAATGAGCACTTGTCGATAGGCCTCTGATTTTCTCAGGCCGAATTCCTTTGCGGCCTTTTTGAGCGCGGATTTTGAGTCAAGGCCTTCGTTTTCGAGTTGTTTGATGCGTTCCGCGAGCGTAATTTTCGATGTATTTTCACGGGTAATAGTTTTTTTCGTTCCTCGCTCGATCACTAAAACTATCTCGCCTTTGACCTTTGTTTTTGAGTAGATTTTCGCCAGTTCGGCAAGATCGCCTCGCGTAATATCTTCGTGAACCTTGGTCAATTCACGTGCTACTACTGCGTTTCGGTCGCCGAGAACTTCATGGCAATCGGCCAGCGATTTAGCAAGGCGATGCGGCGCCTCGTAGAAAATCAAGGTTGCAGGAATTTCACGAACTTCTTCAAGCCTTTTGCGTCGCTCGCCTTTTTTTGGAGGCAAAAATCCTCCGAAAAAAATCGCATCTGTCGCTACACCAGACGCGACCGACCCGCTGATAAAAGCAGCAGCGCCCGGAATTGGAACTACTGCGGCACCTATCTCGATTGCACGCTGAACGATCCGAAAACCCGGATCGCAGATGCCGGGCGTTCCGGCGTCGGAGACTATCGCAATTGAATCGCCCTGCATGAGACGGTCTGCGAGATCGTCGGCTCTTTCCTGTTCGTTATGCTCGTGGTAGCTGATCGTCCGGTTTGAAATGCGAAAGTGATTGAGCAGATTTCGCGTGTGCCGCGTGTCTTCGCATGCGATCAGATCGACGGTGCGAAGCGTTTCGAGAGCGCGCAGAGTGATGTCCTGCAGATTTCCAATCGGCGTTGCTACGAGATAAAGCGTTCCGGGCATTATTGAGACTATAACAAAAAAACCCGCGGCCATTAGACGCGGGTTTCAAAGATCACCAACTACATCGCAATTAGAAGGGCCACCAACTTGGCTGATTATAGCCGCCGTTGTTCGAGCCGCGGTTGCGTCGATTATTGCGGTCGTACCAATCGTCGTTATTCGAATTATAACCGAGTTGATTCAGGTTATTGCGAATCTGCGTCCAGATGTTCCGGCTCTGGCCGCTGACACCAGAGCGATTGAGCGAACGGTCTATCTGATTTGCAATATTGAGCACACGGCTCACGTCGCTGTTGTCGTTGCGGTTGTTACGGCCGTTGCGGTAACGGTCATCACGATCGTTGTTGCGATCATTGCGGTTAAAATCGTCATTGTTCAGACTGTTCACCGCATTGCGAAACTCCTGAGCTAATCCGTTGATCCGGTCCTCGCGATTGGTGCCGTCATAGCGGCTGCGGTCAAGGTCACGATCAATTTGATTCTGAAAACTGCGGGCGTCACGCTTGAGGTTTTTCAACACTGAGCGCGAATCGTTGTTGCCGTAGTAAGGACGGTTTCCACCATACTGTGCCGAAGCAATAGCCGGCAAGAGTAATACCATTAAGGAAAATGCCGAAATCGTTATTAAAGTCTTAAATCTGTTCATTGTTTTTCTCCACTCCATCAAACTTTAGGGCAATGGTTGGCCATTGCTCGCTTTTGATAATCGCAAAGCGTGTGCCAAACATGCATCGCGTCTGGATGAAAACAATAAACCCTCTGTTTCCAGAGGGTTGCGAGATCGTTATTCCTGCAATCGGCTGTCACATTCCATTTCCGCTTTGACATTTTGTTCCAAATCGTCAGGTCAATGTTGCAGATGGGTTAGGCCGCGCTCCGCGAGAACATTCGCCGCGCATACGCGGCCGCCGGTTTCGACTTTGCCGTCGAGCGCATCGAGTTTGTCGGCGGTTTTGAGAATGCGCTCGCGCAATTTTTCCATTGTGATCTTTGGTTCGTTGGCGACGATCAATGCAGCCACGCCGGAGACGTAAGGTGTCGCCATCGAAGTGCCGGAGGCTTCGCGGTAATTTCCGTTGAGCCATGTCGAGAGAATGTCTTTGCCCGGAGCGGCGATGTGGACGCGCTTAGTGCCGAAATTTGAAAAACCGGCGAGCTGATCGTTGCGGTCGAGAGCGGCGACGCTGATTAGATTCGGCAAATCGTAATTCGACGGATAATGAGCCCAGCGGTCGTTATTCGAACCGTTATTGCCTGCGGCTGCGACAAATAAAATGCCCGCATCGCCGGCAGCGCGTATCGCGTCTTCGAGAGCCCTCGATTTCATTGTCGAACCCCAGCTTGCGCTGATAACGCGGACGTTGACGCCGTTCGCTTTGCGATCAATGGTGTAATTTATCGCCTCGATCGCAGCACCAAGCGGACCTGAGCCGCCACGGCCAAGAAATTTCAACGGCATAATCTTAACATGCCAATTTATGCCGGCAATGCCTTCGCCGTTATTGCCCTCGGCACCGATAATGCCGGCGCAATGCGTGCCGTGGCCGTTGTCGTCCATCGGATCGGAAATTTTGTCGGTGCCGTTGTAACCGTTGATGTCATTGAACGAGCCAAGCTCGTCGTCGGTATATGCGGGCACGTTTGCCGGCCGTATCCACATATTGTTGACGAGATCGACGTGCGTAAAATCAACACCCGTGTCGAGCACTGCGACAACAACCTCTTCGCTGCCTTGTGTAGTTTGCCAGGCCTTCAGAGCATCGATGTCGGCTCGCTCTTTGCCGCCGTCCTGCCCAACATTATTAAGCGCCCATTGTTCGGCGAACTGCGGGTCATTTGGGAGTTCGCCCGATAACTCACGAAACACAAGATCGCGCGGAGCCTCCGACCGAGCCGGATTGTCGAGATTGATCTCGTAATTTACCTCAGCGTAATCAACCAAATCACTTAGCGCCTCGTATTGGCTGACAATCTCGGCCGGATCGGCGTTGTCGAGATCGTCAATGACCGCGAGACCGTCAACTGCTTCGATCTCGTCGGTTAAGACGTCATTATTTGACGCGGCTAACTGTCGAATCCTGTCGAGACTCACGCCTTGTTTAAATCGCACGAGCACTTCAGGCGGCGCGGCATGCGACATCTTAGCTAAATGAGTCACGCGTTGTTTTACTATCGGGTCGTCTTTCAAAGCCGCACGCCAGCGTTCGATCTGACCCAAAACTGCCGCGACCGCGATCAAAACCGTCGCCAGCCCGACGTGTATCCAGATATTATTGCGATTCATACTGCCCCCGCGTTATCAGTTCCAACTTTACGATTCTATGACGTAATTTGCACCCTTAAAGTTGTGCAGGCGAAGGTGATATTTGTCGGCACGGTATTCATAGGTCTTGCCCGCCGCGCCGAGCTTTATCAGCCAGCCGCTCGATATCATCTGTGCCGACATCTCGCCCTTTTCCGGCGCTCCGAGTGCCATGTCGGGAAATTCCCTGTCCGAAACGCCAAATTCCCTTATCTTGCTCGCGTCGATCCTCAGACGCTTCGCAAGGTCACTTTTTGCCTGCTCAACCGAACTTACCTTTGTTAAACTCATATCAATTGTATATGTTTTCATCTTCCTCTTTTTACGAAACCAAGTCAAAGGAAGTTCCCTTTTGCCGTATGACTTTGGGCAACAGCCGCGTTTACATTATTGGCAACTGTCCCAACCGACTCTTCGTGTTTGTCCGGCTGTCCGGAGTTTGTCCGGAACCCCCGCCGGACAACGTAACTTGCTCTCCCTATTAGAGTTACAACTCTATTTTGGCCCTGTCCGGCGTATTTTGAAAAAAAGTAAGACAATGTAAGACAAGATCCATAAACTCTGTTGTTACAATGTTTAGTCTATTTTCTATCCTTGGAATAACGCCATCTTCACTCGGACAAGCTCTTCTGGTCACAATATGCATTTTCAATTGTCTACGATCTGTTAATGCCACTTATCAAAGGTAGCAGAAATTTTATATGTAGTCAAGCATTTTATTCTTGCAACAGCCGACATCGCCGATGCAAATTTAGAAAGGCAACCGCATTTCCGCGTCTGGAGGCACATAGCCACGTCGTTTAGGGAGCGTGGCTTTGCATGAACTGAGTCAATCGGATAAAAGCGTTGGCTGGTCGTCTTTTTTGGCTTTTTGGGCTTTCTTGGTGACTTCTTCCATTAGCGGTAGGCTCATTCGTTCGCCGTCGAGGATTTGCTGGATGGTTACGATCTGCAATTTGTCGAACGGCTGGAACATATCGGGCTTGAACTTACCTTGTTGTTTGGCGAAGGTCGTCATTGGAGCAGTTGTCGGAATTGGAATGACGGCTAACGGCTGAGATGACGCGGGGCGAAACCGCCGCCACAAAAGTTTAGGGAAACAAGACAACGCCAAAAGAAATTCGCTGTTTCGCCCTCACGTCCATTGAATTGTTATACCTGCCGTCATTATCACTTTTCAATTTTTCGCAATAGTTCTTCAGGAAAATCTCCGCCTGAATAATTTACATTGTGATTGATTGCTGAATAGAAAACGCCGCCTTTAGTTTTTAGCTCCCAATCATATTGAAACGGAACAATAATTTTGTGAAAATACTTTAAATTAAAATACTTGAGCGGAACTTCAAATAAAATCGAGCGATTTCCGAGAACTCGAAAACCAAAAAACATATCGCCGCCGACGCTTCTATTTTGATAGTGAGTTTTGGGAGCGTTATAAAGATATTGAACTTCCGGCACTAAAGCATTATCCGGCAAATCGTATTCAATCTCTCGCTTAACCCGTTGCATTACCGTTGGGTTTTCAGGCAACGGCTTGTAAAACTTATCGGCACTTCCGGTTTCAACGATGATTGAGCAATTTGTATTGTTTTGCAGTCGCAAAATAACGCCATCTTCGGATTTTCCGTTTTCATTTTTTACTTTAGCTGTTTGCTTGTAGGCAATAAATACGGAACTGTGTTTGTCATTAGTGAGCGAACATTGTGCAAAACTATTTTGAACCGAAAATGCAGTTAAGAAAAACAAAACTGCTGTAAAGATAAATCGCATAGAGTTAAAAAGAAAAGGTATAACTATTGATTAACACCAACGCGATTGATAATACACCAAACCTCGGTATTATCAACGACACTTAGGCGAACAGCGAGCCTTTGCCGAGGACTTTTTCCAGACCGTTGATAAGAGCGATTGACTGCTGCGTCTGCACGCCGTTCTTGTTTGTCAGAATCTCTTCGTAACATTGGTTGGCGTGGTCGTCCCACGTCCATGTGTCGGTGAACGCCTGGGCCTGGGCGCGGTCTTCGGTGCCGATGTTGTTGTATATCTGGTTGTAGCCCACGTTTGGAATTGAACGGCGGATCGATATAACAAAGATCAACCGTCTCGTCGCGGATAAGCTTCCGCATCACATCAAGATTATCGCCGTAATAGAGTTTGTTCATTGTCTATCCTAAATTAATCACCGTGAAGACTGCTAAGGCAGCTATGCCAAAGAAAAAACCTCCTAACGCTCCAATTATCGCTACATAAGCAAGCCAGGTGGGAAACCACGGCACATCCTCATCGGAATCCATTTGAATCGGCGACCAATAAATCATAATCGAATATACCGTAACGCAAGAAAGCACTGAAACAAGAAGGCCGACAACGGAAAAAGTAATTAGCCAGTCATGTTGCGGAGTCTTATAAACTTTATCGAAGAATGCCGCAATGATAAGAATCGCTCCAGTAGAAAGTGTTGTGAGGAGCTTTATATATTCTTGGACAAATTTCGTCTGTTCAATATCTCTCGTCACATCTAGTTCGGTTTGTTCAGTTGTTTTCCTTTACCATGAGCGCACGGAAAATGTAGCACGAAGGGACAAATGGCGACAAGCCGGAGTGGGTTCTCAGCGCTCTCGCCGTCGAAAGGTGAGGTTTCGCGCGATCTCTACAATAGCGGGAAGAATGAAGGTTGAACACGCAACGCCGACTATCATGCCGGTGATGAAGCGCGACAGTTGCGTGTTTTGCCAAATGCCGAAAAAATTAAGCGCCCAATCGATTGAGATCGGGATTAGTGACAAGAACAGCCAAAAACGCGGCAGCGGCTCGATCTCGGCAATATTTCGCCAAATGGGATAAACCGCGAAACCCAGCAACAAGCCAGAATATACTCCAAAGCACCGTGAACAGACGGCGAATTGCTCGCCTTCAATGTGGAAAGAACGCTCTGTTATCTGATGGCAAATAAAACTGAAGAAGTAATAAAGAGGTGAGGAAACCGCAACGAGGCCGTTAGCTTTAAGAATCGGAGCGCCAACTATCAAAACAACCCAGAGCGATAAAACCAATAAGCCGAGCATCCAGACGCGCATCGCCTGTTTTCGCATCATGGCTGCGCTGTCAATCGAGATGTAGGCTCGCTTCGTGGTCAACATTTATCTCTTCGGAATAACTGATAACTGATAACTGACCACTAGCGTTGCGTTAAAAGTCGAATAAAGTCAACTGGTTACAGTTGTGATCTTTGAAAACATGTAGATAAGAGTCTTGAAACAGCGTATTTATTTGCGTTTT
Source organism: Pyrinomonadaceae bacterium (assembly GCA_046160805.1). Lineage (GTDB taxonomy): Bacteria > Acidobacteriota > Blastocatellia > Pyrinomonadales > Pyrinomonadaceae > OLB17. The sequence goes on along the minus strand of JBJXHF010000052.1, from coordinate 2,643 downwards.
GTCAAAGATGTTGATGCTTAGGATCTGTAGAATTTCGTAGAGCGAAAGCGGCGACGCGAGTTTCTTTTTGACGATGGCGACGATGGTGTAGACGGCGATGGCTGTCCATATTTGGGTCTTGACGGCATTGGCGCTGTAACCCCAGAACGACTTGATCTTGAGATGTTGTTTTATCCATTTGAAGAAGAGTTCGATCTGCCAGCGGTGCTTGTAAAGCCGGGCGATCTCGGAAGCCTTAAGATCGAAGTTATTGGTTAAGAAGACCAGAATTCGATCCCGTTCCTGATCGTGAAACTTTATCCTTCGCAAGGATGCAGGGTAACGCTTGCTCGGATAAAAGCTTTTAAGCCGGATCGTCTGATCACACAGAATGCCATCGGCTTTGTCACACCGGGCGGAATACAAACGCCTGAAATCGAGATTGCTATGGGCACGGGTCACGAAGAAAGCTCCTGCCTGCGTGATGCGATAGAGACGGCGAAAGTCCTTATAGCCGCGATCCATTATATAGAAGCCGTCAGCTTCGAAATCGATCAGGTCGAGGACGTGCAGATCGTGAACTTTCCCTGTGCTTATATGGATAAAACATGGAATCGAGTTCTTCAGATCGAGTTGCACATGGAGTTTGACTGCCGCCTTCGCCCGTCGGAAATGGGCCCAGGTGTAAACATTCAGGCACAGGTCGATGATCGTCGAGTCGATGGCAAAGACCGACCCTTTGAGTTCGACCTCAAGCTGGCTGTCGGTGCCGTAGAGCAGGCGAGCCTCATCGATCAGCCCCATTGCGAAGTCGGCGAAGATGCGCCAGTCTCTCGTTTCATTGGCTCGCGACAGAGTGGTCTTTGTGACCGCACGACCGACGCCCATGTGGTAAAGCTTGCGCGAATTCGAGTTCAGGCAAAGCACCGTGTCGCTCAAGCTCTCGCGGTGCGTCATCTGCCCGAACGCCATGCACAAAAACTGCTTCCAGCAGCTAAAGTGCTTCGTTCGCCGATCACCTTTATAGCGAGTCACGCACCGATTGAAATCGTTATGATCGATAAACGAAATGATCTGAGAAAACACATACTTGCCTTCATTCATATGAAGCCCAGTCTATGCCCAATAACCAATCTCAATTCAAATCGTTTAGAATCAAAACAAGGCTTAACCCTTTATCTAACTATGTTTTCAAAGAACTATTTGATTGCTTAACGCAACGCTAGTGATATCTGATAACTGAGAAATCAAAATTATCAGTTTTTAGTTATCAGTCATCAGTTATTCCGAAAGTTACACACCACGCGCCTCCGTGCCCCAAATGAATTTATGCAACTGTAAATTTAAGCGCACTTTGAGCCGACTTTGCGAAACTGACTCTGCTACCTTGTCGAGATCTTCGATGCCATGGACGGGCGAGATCAAGATTTCTCGTGCACGTTTTTCCAAAGCGTGACGGCTGATGGTTTCCTTTGCGAATTCCCAATCTTCCATATCAGCGATCACGAATTTTACCTCGTCCATTTCGCGCCTTAGGCGTTCAAGATTCGGCCAGTGATTGCGTTCCGCTTCGCCCGAAGCGGGGCACTTTACGTCGAGAATGATCTTGGCTCGCGGATCGACTTCGGCGGTTGAAACATAACCGCCTGTTTCGATCAGCACTTCATAATCGCGTTCGCAAAGCTCGGTGATAAACGGAAACACGTTTTTTTGCGCCAGTGGCTCGCCGCCTGTGACTTCGATCAGGTTACAGCCAAAATCTGCAAGCTTGCCAAAAATTTCGTCAAAGCTGATGTGTTCGCCGCCTGTGAACGTATATTCGCTGTCGCACCAAACGCATCGCATAGGGCAGCCGGTCAACCGGACAAACGAGCAAGGCCGGCCGGCATGTGACGATTCGCCCTGAATCGAAAGGAATATTTCAGTAACTCGCAGATCCATTCTTAATTGAGGTGACAGATTAACATACGCAATCTCGACTTGAATGCTGAGGCCGGTTTGTGCCTAGCGATATAGCACTTTTGGCAGATTCATGTTTGTATATCGGCTACGACAACATGCCAGTGAAAAACTAGCGCCAAACCTGATGTGCCATAGCATCCTACAAATATACAATAGATTTACACCCTTCTAAGAATGATAGTTCCCAAGACTTTCAAGTCTTTTGGGCAACTAAACCAGGTCAAAGTGTTGGGTTTAAGCATAGCTTAGAAGTTTCAAATCGATCAGAGATCGCAGCGTTATCACGCTGCGTGAGTGATCGTGAGACTTTTGGAAACGCTGTGCCATTAGCCCTTTGTGCGTATTGAATTATTGCGAAAGTTCCGCGTTTTGTTCTAAGTGTATGTTTTATTTTAAGAATTCGTCTCGTTTTTCGTTTGTCCGTGCGACTGGTGCCACTGTCATCATCGGACTCGTCCTGACATTTGCCGCAAATGCCTCGGCGGCTACCGGTTATGCTTTTATCGACTCGGTCGTCGATTTTTTCAGCATTGAGTCAACACAGACGACGGTTGAGCCGAACAGCGCCGCACCGTTGGAGATTCTGGCGACTTGTACTTCTACCGCGACGGGAAACTGGAATGCTGTGGGAACGTGGTCATGCGGACAGGTCCCGACGAGTGCCGACGATGTGACCATTCTGGCAGGCCACACGGTTACGAT
>JBJXHF010000051.1:0-118447 GCA_046160805.1 Pyrinomonadaceae bacterium | reverse complement strand
GCTCGCAACATACAACCATCACCGTCCGCACGATTCGCTGGGAGGCATGCCTCCCAGCGAATATCTCACAAAACATAACCCGGATTACTCCAGTTTAAACTGGCGCTAAGAAGGGGAGGTTTACAGTTGGATTACCGGAAGCATCGTCCGCAAAATCAAAGAGTTCATCCGGGCCGCCTTTGAATTCGTCGGGAGAAGTGAAGCGACCATGCATCGGCGAATAGTATCGCGACAGAGCAAAATCTAGTTTTGTCTCTGCATCGCGCTGGTACGTCGCGAATTTTACGCGGGTGTCGTCGGAATCGGAAAAATATTTCTGATCAGTTGACCGCGACCCTACTCCAATGCTGATCTCTTCGCCGAATGGAAAGAAATCCCGTCGTGCTTTTAGCTCGCCATATGCGTTCGTGATGACGCGCGGGGAGCCTAGAGCGTCGTTTGTAAGATAACTGATAGTCGGAAACTCCGGCGGCGGCACGTTTACTGTGTATTCGGTGGCAAGCTTTCCTTCGGCGTCATAAATGAAATACGTCGTCTGATTATTGATTGAATCATGAGTCTTAACTCGCTTCCCGTTTCCGTCGTAAGCGTAACTCATCGACAGATTGCTGCCGCTCGCGCTGACCTGCCTGTTTTCGGCGTCGTAGGTAAATGTCCGACCTTCTGCATCGCTCGTAATGTTGCCCGCATTATCGTATCCATAGCCGCTTAAGTGGTTATTCCCTAGAGGAGTTGGGTTACAAACGGCTACAACGCACGAGCCGAGAGTCGTCGTATTGCTATTGTCATAGTTCTTGTTACCGAAACGGTCATAATTAAAAGTCTGTTTCCATGTCTGGCTGCCGTTCGTTGTCTCCGTTGCGGATTTCAGGCGGTCGAGCGGGTCGTAAGCATAAGTCTGAATTGCCGTAAAACCGTTGACGTTGTTTAAGGTCGGAACAAGGATAGTCTGACGAGCAAGGCTGCCGTTGTTTTTCTGCGGGTTGAGAGTTGTATCCTGCCAAGTGCCGTATTCGTAGTTGGCTTTCCAAATACCGGTATCACCGGCCGAATAGCCAACCCCGATCTCTTTGACCTGCCTGCGGGAATTGAATTGAGTGGTTTCCCAACGATTGTTCCCAAAGCGTAGCTGCTCGATTTCGCCGCTGGCGGTATATTTCAGGGACTGCGCATAGTTTACGGAAAAGTTTCGTTTGACGCGCGATAAGTCGCCGGTTTCATCGTACTCGTACCTGACGACCTTGTTTGACGGATAGGTTTGCGTCAAGAGGTCATTATTCAGGTTATAGGTGTAGCTTAATCCATACGTTTGTCCGTTAATAAAATGTTGTTGACTTCCGAGAACATTCCCGCTTGCGTCAAACGAGGTAAAAAGCGTTTCTGAAACCGAAGACGAGACCTTTGTGAGGCGCGATTTGGAGTTCTGCATGTTACCGTCGTCGTAATGACTCAACGGTCTCAACTCCGGTCGATCAATCATCTTTCACCTTCTCAACCAAATAATTTACAAGGCCTTCAAAATCATCTGGCGGAAAATCTTTTGACCATAAAGTTCCAGTGTATCCACCCCCTCGGTACTTTTCCCATTCCTCCAAATGTAAGTTCGCGTCGAATCTCTTTAGCCAGAAGCCCCGAGAATACTTATTGAATGCTCGCATACTCTTTAACCCTAAAGCGTCTAACTTGTAAGATTCATCGACTACAAATTCCGGATCGTCAAATACAGCACCTGGGATAACCGCAACTTCCTCATCCAAAATTTCACAAAGAGTTTCCTTAAGTTGATCTTTATCTTCAAACGGAATAAGGCGTAATGGTGGTACCACGATTGTTGGTCGCCCTCCTTCTACGACACTTTGAGAAGTCAACACCCAATATTCCTTGTATTTCTCGAAAGAGAGGGAATCCTTTTTAAATTTATTTTGCTTGAACATATACCATTTCAATTCCTCGTCGAGCGGCATCTTGCTGAACTTTTAATAGCACACTTTTTTGTTCAACACTGAGAGGGGTATTTGGCAGCACGATCTGTAGAATTCTCCTTTTAATGTCACCAGGTTCAATGACAACTCCATTACGCCTTCCAGATTGGAAATTCGCGAGCTGCTTTACATATTTTGTAAGCGTTGATGTAAGCTGGTTCGCGTTACGATAACTTTGGGCACCTATGTCGAGGCTCTTAATGCTGGTGGCCACTCCGCCGTTCCTGATAAACTTGTCGATCACCGGAAACCCATTGGCGAAGTCATCTGAAACTCCTAGCAATCCCTCGATTACGTTCCCGCGTAATAGCGGGTTCAGCTTAAACACATTATTCGAAATCGCACCCCCGCGTGTCAGGCCCAAGTTTGCAAGATTAGCTCCCTGTCGTTGGCCGAACTGTATCGCTCTCTGCCCCTGAGGAGAAGCGAGGTATCTTCCGGCGGCAATAATCGCGGGAGCAAATCTAATAATTACCAAAACCACCGGAATAATAAGCGGATTTTCACCGTCGGGATCAACATAAAATAAGGGATTGTTTAGAGCATAGCTATAACGATTCCAATGCTGCGGTTGGGCCAAATATCCTGCGAATTTCTGCTTCGCCTCTTCGACTTCGTCTTGGTCATCTTCGTCTTCCGCTTGAAACTCAATTATTGGGTTGAACGGATCGACGGATGTGAATCTGCCTAAGGTATTGGCATACATCCTCGCTTGTGCGAAATCTAACTCTGATTCTCTATCACGTTCGTAGCCGGTGAATTGTTTGCGGATCGTGTCGGGCGTGTATTCTGTGTTTGAGACGCGCTGCGGCGTTATTATTTCTTCGCCGAAGGGGTGATAGTCGTGACGTGAAATTACACGTCCGTTGCGGTCGGTGTTTATGCGTGGTGAGCCGAGATGATCGTTTGTTAGGTATGCGACTTTGGCTTGTTCGACTGGAAGAATGTTTGTTGAATACTCCGCAACCAAATTCCCGGCGGCGTTGTAAACGAAGATCGTTACTTCGTTCGACCCCGGCACGATCTTTTTAACTCTTTTCCCGTCGCCGTCGTAGAAGTACTCCCCAACAGTAACGTTTGAAGAATTTTTTACTTTTACTTGCTTGTTCTCGCCGTCGTAAGTAAATATCTTTCCTTGCGCGTCCGTCCTTGTGTTTCCTGTCGCGTCGTAAGCCCAACCCTGACCGGACGCGAATTGGTTTTTGGTCGTATCGAATGTCGGATTGCAGACCGATTCGACGCAATTAGATGCCGGAACCGTCGTATTCGGGTTTCCGTTGACAGGGGTGAAATCAAACCGCCTGTTGCCATAACGGTCGTAGTTGAATGTCTGCTTCCAGGTCTGAGTGTTGCTGATTGTCTCGGTCGCAGATTTGAGCCTGTTCAGTTCATCGTAGGTATAAAACTGCGAGGCCACGAAATTGGGAAGCTCGTTGTTGTTCGGCACGGTGATCACCTGCGCGGCAATGTTGCCGTTGTTTTTCGCAAGGTCAATCTGGCCGTTGACCCAATCTCCGTAGGCGTAGTCCAGCTTGAGAAGCCTCGCATGACCCGAATACCACGACCCAAGGGTTATCTGCGTTGGCTGAAGCCTGTTGTTATACTGCGTCCTCTCATACAGCCCGTTTCCCAACTGCAACGCCGTCACCGCCCCCGCCGCGTTGTAGTGAAAATCGCTCGCATAGTTCCAATACCTGAATTCGCCGCTCTTACGGCTCTTAACAGTCGAAAGGTCACCATTTCCATCGAGAAAGTTCTTCACCTTGCGCCCGCTCGGATATGTCTCCTCGATCAAAGCACCGGCAAGATTATAGGCGTAAGAGGTCGAATACTGATTTCCGTCCGTCGTCTGCTTATGCCCCGTCACGCGTCCCATTATATCAAACGAAGTGTATTCGGTTGTTGAATGATCAACGCCAGTGCCATTGGTGACTTTAGTCAGCTTGCCTTTGCCATTCGTGATGTTGTCGTAAAAGTAAGTGACATCCGGCGCGGCTTGATAATTTGGCAATCCTGATGGAGCCGAGTAGTTTCGCTGTTTTACACGATTAAGGCCGTCGTAAAGATAAGTAGTCCGCACGCCTCTCGCATCGGTCTTTTGCGTCAAGTTGCCGTTGTTATCGTAAACGTAATTTATCGTTCCGCTTTCAGGATTGTCAGCGGATTTCAGGCGCGACAGTGCGTCGTAGATAAATTCACGAGTTTGCTCAGGAGTGGCAAATGTCCCGCCCTGCTTGACCTTTGTCAGATTATTCAAGATGTCGTATTCATAATAAGTCGGCTGCAGCGGATTGTCGATTGGCCCCAACGGCGTCGGATTGGGCGAAGGATTGTCCTTCGGCTCATCCACACGAATCAAATGACCTAAAGCATCGGTTATGCTTCGTCTCATCTTACCTGCCTGATCCGTAACCGTGGTCACAGTGCCGATCTGACCGCCGCTAATTGCAACGCCATAGGTCGTAACAACCGGATCGCTGTCAGGCGCAAATACCTTCCACAAACGGCCAGCTGGATCGTATTCATTCGTCGTCCAATACTTCGTATCGTTGGTTCGATAAGGATTTGAAGTTCGCCACGGACGCCCTACATCATCGTATTCCGTTTCGACAAACACATGGCCCGTTTCAGTGTCTAGTGATTGTGTCTGCACAGTGCGGCCAAGTCCGTCGAACAAAGTTTTACCTTCTTTCCATTTCGTTTCATCGATCTGAGACTTGACCATTACAAATCTCTGAGTAGGCAAGTATTGTCCCGTACCCAGATCAGGCTGGCCATATTCTGTGATGGTTTGCTGTCCATTCGGCGCAGTTACCTTTCGCTGGCGCAGTAAGGGATCGAGGATGTTCGTCGCCGGATCGCGGTAACTGATCGAAGTGGTTTGGCCATTGATGTCGGTCGTGTTCGTAACCAGACCGGCCTCGAACCAATACTCCGTCCGCGTCTCAAACGGAGTCTCGGAGGGATTCGCGGGCGCAGAGATGGCCTTCGTCGGAAGGGCGAACGTGTTGTGGTTGTAGCCGTCGCTGAAATTGTCGTCATACTGAATTTCGGTGAGATTACCATTGCCGTCCCAGTTTATTCTCGGACTGCCGAATTGATTGTATTGGACGCGAGTTTCAATGAACTGGTTCGGAAGGTCATACCAGTTTTTTGTCGTCGTCGGCAACCCTCGAATTTCAGGGGCTTCAGGCGCGCTCCACCCAGGAACTCCGACTGCCGGATCGGACTGGAGACGTGCGGGTTCATCATAAACGATCTGCGATTTGGCTTTGACGCTACCTGCTCCATTAGTTACCACAACCTCAATCGGCAGTTTTAGAAATCCCCGCTCCAAATAATCAGTATCGGTTTTATAGTCAGTGTGCGTGATACGCGCGGGCGTGCCGGTTGGCTCGGGTATTGTCAAAGGAAACAGGTGCGGCGTTGCCAAAGGCAAGATTCCCGAACTGTCATTCGAGACCTCATAGGAGTATTCGAGTTTATTAATGACATTTAGCGGCGATCCCGCAACGCCGGTGTTTGCATACTCAAACTCCGTAAAGGCCGCAACACCATTTGCACCGTCATACGTAATCGACTTCACCATTTCGGATCGGGGATTAATTTGTAGATATAAAGGGTTGGTTCCGCTAGTTACAATCACCGTGTTTGAGGGCGATTGTGATTGAGCCCACTTCGTCAGCGTTCTTTGCATCAGTTGCCCGGTGGCCGAAAAAGTGCGTTCGTCGTATGGCCTTCCCGCCAGCGCATTGTCATATCCCCAGCGTAATCCATCGTTATTAGTCGGAAAATGGCCCGGTAGATGCGAAGAGCATCCAATCGGGATTCCACGGTGCATAAAGCGGTCTGTTCGCGTATTGTCAGGTGCTTTGACGCTGGTTCGATAGCTGATCGCCGAGCTTTCGGCTGAGTATTCCCATCTATCAGGTGTTATGTCCGAGCGTTGTGTTTATTTCTGATTTTCTTGGTATTTTTCGTGGACATACATTCTCCGTTTCGCGTGTGAAACGAGACTGTATCACGATGTAGCGGCTGGGAATTGCCGTAGGGAAATTTTCTCGGTACTACTTAAAACGTGAGAGAAATCTCGATTCTCAGGCACGTAGCCGCTTGACTGCAAATCATCGAGACATCTGTCCCGTTTCGATTAGCTTCTTAGCTTTCCAAACCCCGCTTGATTAATTGACACAAACTTTTTACACCCATTCGAATATCAATGTCAAGCATGTGCCTCTTCAACAATGATAGAAATTGCAGTTCAGGACAGTTAATACCGAGTTCTAAGGTTGGAAAAAAGTACTAATTTATCGGTTGTTGTTCTTGTCGTAAATATCGTGAAGGACTTCGGAGATGGATTTGCGCTCGGTTTGCGAGGCGGCGGCTTTCACCTTTCGGCGTTTAACCGGGTCGACCAATTGGCGAGGTCTTTCCGTTGACGCATCTGCCGATTTGATGCTTTCGGTAAATGCAATCTCGGTCGGTTGTGGTTCGTCGGTTTCACGATATTTTGTGAAATCGACAACCGATTCGTGCGGCCGTTCGTTTTGAGGATGCTGCGGGACAGTGTTGGCAAGGCGCGATCGGCTGTATTCCAGAAGCTGTTCACCTTTATTTTTTCGCGCTCGCTCCAGCGCGCGGACGGCGGATGAGGTCAGCGGCGCTTCCGCCGGGGCGCGTTCGATCTTTCTTAACATGCGAACGTATTCTCGCAGTTCTTTTGCCGGATAGACTATGGCAGATTCGATCGAGGCGGATTCACCTGCGACATGGGTCAAGTTCTTTACGGCTGAGCTGTGATCTTCTAGTTTTTGATAAAGAGCTCCGAGAGCGAAGTAAACAAGCGGCGGTGCGGCACTCATCAATCGGATGATAGCTTCACCGCGTTGGATCGTCTCCTGTATCTCGAAGCCGTACCATCGACGGTCATCTTCTCGTAAAATCTCATTGGCGGAAAGATAAAACTCGAAAATTCTCCGCGTCTCATTCTGCGTTTCGATCGAGAAAACCTTCCAGATAAAAAAGCTTAAAACACCGATAAAAAGTAAAAGAAAGATTGGAAAGCCCGCGTAATAAAGCATCACCGCGATCACGCCAAAGGTGAGCGAGTATTGCGTTTTTTCCTTTAGGGAAACGGTCTGTTTTTTTTCAAGGGCGTTTTCTTTCACACAGTTTGTTCTGTTTTTGGCGGTTTCGGCGGTGGTTTTTTGGAAGTATCGGATTTCGGTTTTGCCGACGCATTCTGCCGCGTCGCATTTTTAAATTCAGCCTCAATCTTCTTTCCGAAATCGGAAAGGACTTCGCCGAGCCGGTCCGCCGCCTTCATAGACTCATTCAGACCGTAATTAAAAGTTTCCTGCAACGTCACGGCCTCCATACGCAGGAGCGTCTTGACCTTTTCTTCAAGAGGCAATTCCTTGAATTCCTCATGAAACTTATTATTTTTTGGAGCTTCTTTTTTTCCGTTTGTCATAATCGTTACTTCTCCCCAGTTGGTAGTCTTTACGTCGATTATTTCTACGCTCGTTTGCAATTAAATGTTCCGTCGTAACACGATCAATGCATCGCCGTTCGCACTTTCACACGCGGCTGCGCTCCCGGCGGAGCGGTCGTATGAATGTCACTTTCGGTCCGCTGGCATTCGGCGCAAACGCCCCAGAGCCTCAGGCTGTGATGTGTCGGCTTAAATCCGAAATTGTCCGCCATCTGGTCCTGCAGCGATTCGATGTCGGGCGAGAAAAATTCGATCACCTTGCCGCACTCGGTGCAGATCATGTGGTCGTGATGCTCGTGGTTGTAATGGTGCTCGTAATATGTTTTGTTATCGCCAAAGCGCACCTCGCGCGCGAGGCCCGCTTCGGTCAAAAGCTTCAGCGTGCGGTAAACCGTCGTCTGCCCGATCTCGGGATCCTGCCTGCTGACCAAACGGTAAAGATCTTCGCTTGTGAGATGTTCTTCGGTGCTCAAAAATGTCTCAAGTATCAGATCGCGCTGAGTAGTGCGTCGCAGGCCGGTTTTCTGAATATGCTCCAGAAACATCTGTTTTTCGACCTCAAAAAGCTCTTTCTTCCTTGTCATTTTTCGTTATTCAGCTTAATTCGATATTACCATTTCAGTTTTGATTTCGCTATCGAAACTTTTGTGCGGAGCGTATCGACACGATCCCGGCTGACGCCTTGTTTTGCCGCGAGTTCGAGCGATCTTTCGCCCAACAAAAGGTATGTCTCAAGAAGCTCGTTGGAAACTGTCGTATTCAATACTTTTAGATGCTCGACAAATGTTTCGACGTCGGCTCTGGCAAATGTTCCGGTCAGAGCGTCGGCGGTGGTCTGCTCACCGATGTTCTCCACGGTGCTTTTAACGAGCGGCAGCAGGATCATCTTCGATTCATCTTCAGAAAGGCCGCACTTCGTCATCATCTCGACCGCCGCATCGAACAAAGCGACAAGATGCCCGCACGCTGTCACGGCCGCAGCGTGATAAAGCGTTTTGAAATTGGTGTCAACCGAAAAGGGAATGCCGCCGAGCGATGTTACGATTTCTTGTGCGAGATCGAGAGCCTCCGGTTGTCCCTCGATACAAAAGTATGAGCCTTTGAATTTTTCCGGTCTGCCTTCGGAGCTGCTCACCGAAACAAGTGGATGTATCGAGCCTGTTTTACAACCTAGATCCTCCAGCACCTTTGAAGAGAGTGCACCGCTGGTGTGAAAAACGTATTGATTGCCTGACAACTTGCCGACTAATTTTTTTGCAGCGGGAGCGATCTCAGAATCTTGAGTTGTAATAAAAACTATGTCAGAGGTGATAGTTGAAGTATTTTCGAGACTGGCTACAGTGGCATTGCTTAACTGCTGAGCAATCGCATCGGCGCTCTGCGAATCGTTTCTGTAAATGAGATTTTCGACGGAATAATGTTCTTTCGGAAGCGCTAATGCAAGCGCTCCTCCGACTCGGCCGATGCCAATTATCGATACTGTTAGCATACCGATAAAATATAGACGAAACGGCCCAAACTTGAAACTCGGCGTGAAAAAAATGTTCTGCTAAACGTTTAACTTTGACAATTCCGCCAGGCTGTCGAGCTCATCTTCAAGCTCGCGCAGATCGTCAAGATGAATGCCTTCAAAGGTTTCGACCCTGACGCGCCGCCGGTCGCTGTGCAGCGGGCTGGACGTGTCGAGATCACGCGTCACATTTTTTAGGATATGGACCTGAGACGCCGTCAGAGTCGGAAAATCTTTCGTGTTTTCGAGAGCCGGAACAAGGTCTTGCACCTTCGAGAAAGCGTCGCCGCTCTGATTCTGTTTATCCATTTCACCTAGTCTCAGAAAGTGAGCCGATTGCTCGGCCAGCAGCTTGTGACGGAAATAATCCATACCCTGAGATGCGGTGTGTCCGAGATCGTTGATCCGGCCGTCGGTGTCGGTTGCGTTATTCAGCCTGAACGAACATTCGCAAAATGGACGCACCTCAAGTGTTTTTCGGACGTCGGCGTCACACTGGGCGATACGAAGCTCGCGGATCTTCGCCATGGCCAATTCCATATCGTGCCTTCCGAACCACGGCAGCTCAGAAAGTGCCGCAAACGTCGTCCAGAGATCGGTGCGGAAAAACTCATTTAGCTTTCGGCTGTCCTGACCCTTGAGCATCGCGGAATCATGCTTTGCTGCGTAAACTTCGGAGTACAGAGTTTTGAATCTTAGCCACTGATGTCTCAGTTCATTGTCGGCATCATCCTGATGATCAAAGTAACCGTTGACAATCGTCTCCATCAACGTCGATCGCAAGTCCTCGATTCCAGGATCGTTTGTTTGTTCGCACAGAGCGAGATATTTGTTGATCTCATCGCGTTCGGTGGAACGAACGATAAATTGTCGAAGCTTTGTCAGGTCTTTTTGCCTGCTCTCAAACTCATCTTCGGAATCGGCAAACACATCGGCGATCGTCTGAAGACATTTATCAAGCGTCACATTTTCTTTTAATAAGCCATCGACAGTCTCGGCAATTGAACCGAAAGTCTTTTTTACACTCGAAGCCGTGCGCCAAAGTTTGGAATTCAGCTTCTCGTCCGGCAACGCGTCGAACTGCACGACAATATTGTCCTTTCGCCATTCTTTGAGCCAGTCGGATAAAATGTCGATGACTTTTAACCTTGCTTCGGTAGGTTTCAGAGTATTGAGCGAAGAATCCGCAGTCAGCAAACTTGCCCACATCAAAAGCCTGTCGCCGGAATAAACATCGCCTGAAGGACGGGCGATGCCGACGATGTCTTCCCATATTATCTGGAGATCCAGCGAGCGATGATTGATGCGGTTTTCGCTGGACGTTACAAATTCGAACTGGCGCTGGGCAACGAGAGCTGCCAGTACCAATTGCTGAGTCTCGCTTGTCAATCCATAAGGCGCGGCCTGCATTCGCGTCGCCACTTCGTTGAGCGGAATTACGTCCTTCTGATCAAGCTCGGTTAGATCGATGACTTCCTTGACGATTGAGGATGCTACGAGTTCACCGGCAGCGCACGGAACGAGCACGCCATCGTTTTCATAGACCAGCCCGAGCGGCAAAGCAAAATTGGCGGCCAGCTTTTGAATTTCAGGATTGTTGCTGCCGGAGCCGCTGAACAAATGCTCGACCAAGGACGAAACCTCTTGAGACCCGATGACCTGCGAAAAATGTGGATGAGCAGGAAAGTGCTTTTCCAGTTGCTCTTCCAACATGCCGGTAAACAATTGAGCGAGATTGTAGGACGATTTTGCCTGCTCGGTAAATTTATATTCTTTCTCACCTGAGATCAGCGAGCTGTCATCCAGAAATATCCTTTGCCAGATTTTTTCGACCGCGATCGAATGGACGTGCAGCGTTGTGGAAATAGAATCTTTGAAAGTTTCCCGAATCTCGTTGTCCGTCTGCAGGACGTGGAAGCGACGTATAGTGTCAAGATCGCCGCCCGTAAGCGCGCCCAGCTTCCATGCGGCAGCGGGCCAGGAAAACGCATCATCCTTGGCTTCTGATGACACGCCGTAACGGATGAAAACCTTCCAATTGCCTGATTCTTCACTCGCATCGGGCGTTGCGCCTTCGGACAGCCAGATGACTTCGCCGCGCCTGATGCCGCCGCGCCAAACGGCGTGACAAGTTGCCCAAATGATCGAGCCGTCGTCAGAAATATCAAAATCCGAAAATTTTTCGGCCGTTAAGCGTCTTAGGATAAGTTCAACCGCATCGGCAGGAACTTTCTTAATAAGCTCGGCGAGCCGGCTATTAAGATTTTCACCGCCATCGATCTTGAAGCCGTACCTTGTCTCGCGGTCTGAACTTTCGGATTGTTTGACCGCATTCGGAGCGTCTTTGGCAAACGATTGCAGTATCGCCTCGACACTCGCGGTTCCGGCTGTTGGCTGGGCTTCGTTGAATATCAGCATTGCAGCCGCGAGCTCGGTCGCCGTCACGCCTTCACCGTTAAACGACAAAATGAAAAGCCCTTTGAGAATGAGCTTCGCTTCGTGCCGTTTCATCACCGGTGCTTTCGCAATTACATCGCGGTCGAGAGCGTCATAGGCGACAAATGCGTCTTTCAGATCGCTGACGTTTCGCAGTCTGGTCTCGACGCTGTCAAATACTTCGTCGAGACCGATTAACGAATTTGCAGGACGGCCCAAAATCTTCAGACCGGCGTCAACTGCAAATCCCAACAGAGCAAAATCGTGCAGATAAAGGCGAACAAACGGAGCGGTCTCCAGTATCGCCGGATGCATCGGGTAAAGACTCGAAAACCGGTGCTCGCTCCAGCGAAAACCGGGCATCGCGGCTCGGTAAGATTCGTAGATATCGTGCAGGATAGGCCGCATCTGATCGTGCTTGGGAAATACGTGAGCATCGACGATCTTGTAAAGATGTTCCTGATCGAGATAGTCGATCGTAAAGCTGTTTGCGATCGACGAATTCATTCCGTCCGCGCCGGCAATGTCGTCATCGAGCGCGATACCGACAAAAATACCTTGCGTGATCGCCGATGACGCAATATCGCTTAGCAGCGCGCCGTCGTCGCGCGTGACTCGCGTTTCCCTTCCCAATGCAGTATCGATCAGGAGCACAAGCGGAATGTCGCCGCTCTTGTCGGCAGCGGCCATCAGTATCTCGTTTAATGAATCGCTGAACTCCCCGCTTCGAGTGCCTGTGACTTCGGCGACGGCTAGCTTTAATTCCAACAAAAGCGAATCACTCGAACCTCGCTTGAGATGTACGACCACGCCGTGACGACGTGACAAACGCTGGGCGGTTGACATCACATGCGAGTCAGCGATCTTTGTTCGCAGCTCGGGCTGCGAAACGATCGCACTCAATGCGGCCAAAAAATGACTCTTGCCGACACCGCGAAAACCGGCGAGCGCAAACGCCGCGCCTCGTCCCTTTCTAATGTCCGCGATCTTGCCGATCCACTTTGCCATCAGGTCGGCCGTGATGTCAGTAAAATGATAACCGTTAAGCGTTTCCGCCGGATTTGCAAGAAAATCCGTCAAGCCGGGCGACGCGCGAACCTCGACAATGTCCTTTACCTTTTCTTCTAAACGTTTCATTTGGGCGGGAATTTGTGGAGACAGCCAGGCTACTAGAACGTGGCCTCATCTATTTTAACAAGTTTCCGTGCTTAAATTCAATCAATTTCTGCAATCTATAATCTATAATCTAATTTGGAATAGCTGATAGATGATAGATAAAAGTTTTATTCATATTATTATTGGAATCACAACTAAATATTGCTTTTCGGCATCATATTGAACGTATTTTTGCAATTGAGGTGAATCGTATTATGGACAGCGGCTTTTTTAGAAAAATTGGGGCAGTTTTGTTGACAGCAAGTTTTTGGTTTGGCATTTTTGCTTTACCTGTTTCGTCCTTTGCGCAAGAGAAGCCAAAGGAGAATGCGAAAAAAGACAAAAAGGTAAAGCCCGACGAATCGGCTAAGCCCGCCGCCACGCCGCCTTCCACACTTGGTGTAAAGGACGATCCGGCACACATTGGCAAGCGAAATATTAACAAAGGCGGCGATAAATTTTTTGGCTGGCTCGGCGGGTCGAGAGAAAAGGAAATGCAGATCGGCCGGCAGCTCGCTTTGGAAGTCGAGCAGCAGACCAAACTCATTGATGATCCCGTCATCACCGAATACATTAATCGGGTCGGTCAAAATGTCGTTCTTCATTCGGATGCCAAAGTGCCTTTTACTATCAAGGTTATCGACAGCGACGAGCCCAACGCATTTGCGCTGCCCGGCGGCTTCTTTTTTGTTAACAGGGGCCTGATCCTTGCTGCTGAAAACGAGGCAGAGCTTGCCGGCGTTATGGCTCACGAGATCGCCCACGTTTGCGCACGCCATGCGATGGAAAACCAGGGCAAAGGAGCATTTATCAATTACGCGGCTATCGCCGGCATTTTATTTGGCGGGCCGATCCTTAGCGGAGTTCTGCAAAATGGCGGCGGCATTCTTGCCGGACTTGCCGGACTAAAGTTCTCACGAGGTGCCGAAGAAGAGGCGGATAATCTTGGCGTTCAATATTTGTATGCTTCCGGCTATGACCCGACGGCAATGTCAACCATGTTCGAAAAGCTTTTGTCCCAGAATAAGAAAAAGCCCGGCACCGTAGCCAAGCTTTTCTCGACGCATCCTCGATTGACCGACCGCCGCGACACTAGTTTGCAACTTGTGGCCCGTTTTCCTGAAAAAGAAGAATACGTCATCAGCACTTCTGAATTTCAGCGTGTAAAAAATCACCTATTTAAACTAACGAATTCCAAAGCGGGAATTTCGACCGATTACGACCAAACCGACGACAGCAAGCCGACGCTAAAAAAACGCCAACCGGACACTTCTGATTCAACTGATTCAGTTGACGGTGAATCGAGCTCGAATCCTGACAGCGGTCCTCCGAAACTGAAAAAACGTGATCAATCGGACGCAGAACCTGTGTCATCACCGACGCCCGGACAATGAGTTTCCCGGAAATACTTGGGTTACAAAAAAGCTGTCTGAATTAGATTCAGACAGCTTTTTAGCTAGCCACAGATTTGGTACCTATATCGCCTTATTGCCCGGCGATCAAATCCACGCTAATCAATTGACCCGTAATGCTGACCGTCAACGGCGTAAACGCATTATTCCGCGCCTCTACGCTGATCGTGTAGGTCTGCCCCACAAGCAACCGCCCAAACCGATAATAGCCAAATCCGTTTGAGACGATGGATCGAGTGGTGCCATCCAGGCCAATTAAAGTAACACGCGTCATTGGGATGCCCTGTCCCATCGCGTCAAGAAGTCGTCCGCTGATCTCCGCCTGGTTTGGTTGGGCTTTAACAAGCTCGACTTCACCGTCGGTTGTCAGAGTTTCGGAGTAGCCTTCGTTGAACATAAACCGCTCAAAGGCAAGAGGCGACACGGAACCGGATGCGCCGACGGCCGTGAATCTTAGATTCAACAGAAGTCCGTTCTCCTCGATTGGCATCGCACCGTAAACCGCTACTCTCAACAGGCCAGCTTCTTCGGCGTTGACCGCAAAAGACAATGCGCGGCTTGCGGTTGCTTCGACGCTCACGGGATCGGCCTGCGGCTGGATGACCGTTGGGTCATACCTTAGGTCGAACTCGTAGGAAATGATGTCCTTGTTTGCCGCTCCCTGTGCGGAGATAGGAATGAGCACGTCGTTGTCTGCCGATGTCACAAGTCTTGGCGCCGAGATTGCCGTATCCCTCTCCGGCCCGTGAGACGGCCGCGCCGCGCTGTTTTGCCAGTTGCCGGAAACTTCGCCCATGAGCAACGCACTATAATCTTCGCCTGCAATACTGCTGCTGACCGATGCATAGTTTCTGCTCACGGGAATAAATCTCCAGGTTGATGTGCTTCCAATACCCGGCGAAGTAAACGGCGGGCCGACAGAGTATTTTGCAACCTGTGCCGCATCAAACGAGGTAATGGCACTGTTTCCACTGACATCGGCCACGATCAACTGATTTCCGGTTAGCGAGTTAATAGAGGCGGCGTGCTGCGAGATTCTTGCGGCATCGAATGACGTTATCGCGCCGTTTATCGCGCCCGTTTTCGTAGGCGTCACGGTATATGATCCCGACCCGAATCCCGTCAGCGAATATGTTCCGCCCGGGAAACTTGTCGTCGTCGAAACATTTGGCGAGCCCGCGCCGCTAATCAATACATTTGAAACAAACCGTATTGTCGCCGGGATCGCGTTGCCGTAAGTGACGGTTCCTGAGATCGTGCCCGAGGTCGGAGTCGGCGTCGCTGTATTCGTCGAGGTCGGCGTCGGCGTGTCGTCGTTTATAATTGTCAGGACTGCAATACTTGGCGTTCCCAACGTTGCTCCTATCGGTGACGACAATGTAAGATTGATCGTCTCGTCGCCCTTGAAAGTGCCGTCGTTGCAGAGCGTGACATCGAATGTCTGGCTTGTATCGCTCGTATTGAAAGTCACCGTTCCCGACGCATTCAGGTAATCGATACCGCCGCCGCAGCTTGTGCCGCCAGTCGCGGTGCCGTCGCTTGTGGCATATTGCACAGAATCGGGGCCGCCGCCGCCGTCAACGCGGTTGACCGTTATCGTCGCTGTTCCGCCGTTTTCAGAGACTGAATAGGAAGCCGAGCTGAAGGACAGAAGAGGCTGAATCTCGTACGCTCCGATGTCGGAACCGTCGCCGCCGGCCGCGTTTGCTATTGCCGGATTATCGACCGGCCGTGTTTGCTGCCGCTGGTCAAATGTGAGCGAACCGCTCGCTCCCTTATCGATGGCCGGACCGGCGGGCAGCAAAGCATGCGTAAATGTCAATCCGCCATTATCCTGCAGCGGCCCGAGATTTGGATCGACGCCCGTTATGTTGGTCGCCGTCGTGCCGCCGATCGCTGCTCCTGTCGTGTTTTCAAATAGGTTGAATCCAAGCGAAGTTATGACACCAGCACCGCCGACGTCGGACGGGTTCCCGTTGGCGATGTTATTGGCAACGATTGTATTGCGAATGCTGTTATCGTTATCGTCGGAGCTGCTGGCCACCGTAAACCCGCCAAAAGCTAAATTGGCGGTATTGTTCACGATCGTCGAGCTGTCGATATTCACAATGTCCGCTGATCCCCCAGCGTTAGTGTCGCCCACGCCGCCATACCTGTGTTCGGCCAGATTGCCGCTGACCGTACTGTTGGTCAAAGTTAAAGCTCCTATGACCAAAAAACCGCCGCCATCCCCAGCCGCAAAGGTCGCGGCGTTCTTACGCGCAGTGTTGCCGCTGATGGTCGAATTTGAAACGGTTGCCGTGGCCGGAGATCCCGCGATGTAAATACCGCCTCCGTTGCCGGTGGTATTTGCGTCGGAATTGGAAGTATTGTTCGAGATGGTCGTATTTGTGACGGTTGTTCCGAGACCGCTCTGGTTTATATATACTCCGCCGCCATGAACTGCTGCGGAATTGCCGGTTATCACGGAATTGGAGATGGTGCTTTGGGCGGTGCCGGAGCTGTTAAAACCGCCGCCGTCGTCGTCGCTCGTGTTGTTGGTCATTGTGGAGCCGCTGATGCTGATCGTTCCGCTATTTTGAACCGCGCCGCCGCCGGAAACAGCGGAATTGCCAGTGAAATTCGAGTTGGTAATGATCATCGTACCGCTGCGGTTTCTGACGCCCCCGCCGCCGCCGCTGCCGCCGGTTTCCTGATTGCCGGTGAACATCGAATCGGTGATGGTCGCCGAGATCGGCGCTGCGCTGCTGGAACTGTAGATCGCTCCGCCGCCGAGTCCGGTTGCACTGCCGCTGGTTGCGGTATTGTTCGTAAAGGTGCAGGCACTAACGGTCAGCCCTCCTCCGTTGCTGATCGCCCCGCCAGCACCCACCGTGTTCGAACTGAACGTCGAGTTTGTCACGGTCGCAGAGCCGTTATTGTCGATCCCTCCGCCGGATCCTCCGCCGCTCGGAAGTCCGTTGCCGCTAAAGTCGGAATCGGTGACGGTCAAAGTGCCGACCAAATGGTTGCTAATGCCCAAGCCGCTCGCGGTAGAAGCGATATTCGTGAATGTGCAATTGGAAACAGTCAGGATGGCTCGATTATCAATAGCTCCTCCGACAGTTTGCGAGAAGTTGATACCGGTGATCGTCGTCGTGTCAGGCGGATTACCGTTGATGCCGTTGAAGAATGCACGGGCGCCGGTTCCGGTAGGTTTGGTAATCGTCAAAAGGGCCGCGCCCGGACCGGTGATCGTCAAATCATCAACACTAGCCGCCGGGCTGATATTTATAACCGTCACCAGCGTTATGGTTTGCGGCGTGTCAAACAGGCTGCTGAAGCCAATCACATCCGCGGCTGCGGACGCGTTTGAATTCAAAACCGCTTGCCGCAAGCTGCCTGTGCCGCTGTCGTTAGTGTTAGTGACGATAAATGTCGGCGGCGGCGTGGGTGTAGGAGTGTTGGTTGACGTCGCGGTCCCTGCCGGCGTCGGAGTGTTCGTCGCAGTATTTGTCGGTGTTGACGTAGAAGTATTCGTCGCCGTATTTGCCGGCGTAGATGTCGGAGTGCTTGTCGCGGTATTTGTCGACGTTGCCGTAGCAGTGTTCGTGGCCGTATTTACCGGTGTAGATGTCGGTGTGCCCGTAGCCGTATTTGTTGCTGTGTTGGTCGGCGTAAATGTAGCAGTAATCGTCGGAGTGCTGGTCGCTGTATTCGTCGGCGTAAAAGTAGCCGTGGACGTCGGAGTGTGAGTCGCAGTATTCGTTGGTGTAAATGTAGCTGTGGCTGTCGGAGTGTTCGTTGCTGTATTGGTTGCCGTATTAGTCGGCGTAAATGTAGCCGTATTTGTCGCAGTGTTGGTTGCCGTGTTCGTCGGTGTAAATGTCGCTGTCGGCGTCGCCGTGTTTGTGGCTGTATTTGTAGCCGTGTTCGTCGCCGTGTTGGTCGGCGTGAATGTATTCGTCGAGGTCGGCGTCGGCGTATCGTCGTTCAGGATAGTTAAAACTGCCGCAGTTGGAGTTCCGAGTGTCGCGCCTATTGGCAATGACAATGCAAGATTTATTGTCTCGTTGCTCTTAAACAAAGAATCGGGACAAAGTGTTACGTCAAATGTCTCGCTAAGATCACCGCCAGTGAACGTCAAAGTTCCGGAAGCATTCGCGTAATCGATTCCGCCGCCGCAGCTTGCACCGCCAGTTGCCGTGCCGTCGCTTGTGGCGTAGTTGACCGAATCGATCCCTTCGCTTCCATTTTCGCGCGCAACAGTGATGGTGGCCGTGCCGCCGTCTTCTGAGACAGCATAAGTTGCCGAACTGAATTGCAGGACAGGCTGGACTTCAAATGCTCCCATGTCGGAGCCGTCGCCGCCCGACGCATTAGCAATCGTCAGATTATCAACGAACCGCGTCTGCTGACGCTGGTCGGCGATCAGCGAACCGCTTGCTCCCTTGTCGATCGCCGGACTGCCCGGCAATAAAGCATGGGTGAATGTCACGCCGCCGTTGTTCTGAAGCGGTCCAAGATTCGGGTCAACGCCGGTTTGGTTGCCGGTTGTCGTTCCGGTGACATTCGTGCCGGTTATGTTTTCGAGCAAATTGTAGCCTTGTGAATTTAATGTTCCGTTGTAATCGGGAGCAGTTCCGTCGTCGGTGTTGTTGGCGATAATCGTGTTGCCGACCGAGACGGAAACCTGGGTAAAGATACCTCCGCCGTCACCGACAGCCGTATTACTGACAATGGTCGAATGAGAGATAGTAAAGACGCCGCCCGACAAGCGACGGATTCCGCCGCCGTTTCTTGTTCCCGACGCGCCGTTAATCGTGTTGCCGCTGATAGTCGAGTTGACAATATCGAGCGGTGCGTTTTCCGAGTAAATTCCCGCACCGTCGGTCGCAGAAAAATTGCCGCTTATGTTCGAACGGGTGATGGTCGTGGGCCCGCTGACATCGATTCCGATGCCTCCGGCAGTTCCGGCGGACGTATTGCCGCTAACGGTCGAATCGGTGAGGTTAAACGTCGCCGTGTCATTGTAAATCCCGCCGCCTCCCGCGGCGACGGATGTTGAGTTAGCAGTGTTGCCGTTAATCGTCGAACTTGTAATGGTCAAAAACGCACCATCGTCGGCGTAAATGCCACCCCCGTTGCGGGTAGCTGTATTGCTGGAAAGCTCGCAAATGTTGAGTGTCAGCGTATCGTCAGTGCCGACATACAATGCTCCGCCGTCGCTGGTCGCCGAACTATTTGTGATGACCACATTGTTAAGCGTCAAATCGCCTTGATTCGAGATCGCTCCCCCGAAACCAGACGATACGCTACCCGTGCCGTTGCCGTTGGTCAAAGTCATCCCGCTGATCGTGACCACGGGGGTTTCATTAATGGTAAAAATACGGCTGTTAAGATTTCCGCTAATGGTCAATAAATTCGAGCCTGGTCCGGTTAAGGTGGCGTTCGAGTTGACGCTGTTTGTAAAGACAATGTTGCCGGTTGTCAGCGTAATTGTTTGCTGTGTGTTGAACGACGCATCGAAAACAATCGTATCCGCGCCGGTTGCCGCATTTGCATCCAGAACCGCCTGACGCAAACTGCCGGCACCTGAGTCATTGGTGTTTGTAACTGTAAATGTCGCCGCATTTATGCTAACCGCCGCAGCGATAAAGATGATCGCAAGATAAAGTCCTGTTTTGATTCTGTTGTGGTGCATTGTGTACTCCCTAAAAAATAGCTTGGCCTTGTTTGATGTAAGAATGCGCAAATTCAGTGGAATCGCCCAAAATTCTTTTGGAATTCTGCGAAACATGCTAAGATTCGGACTATTAACCAACTGGACTTTATTCGTTCGAGGTATCGAGAGTCCTTTATCGGTCTAAATTTTTCTAACATTTTCTAAAAATGGCGGTTGGGACGAAGAATTTTTACGAATTTAGCGGTTTTCGCTTGGACGCGCACAAGCTGCGACTGAATTATAAAGAACACCTCGTCGAGCTGCCGCCGAAATCTCTCGAAGCTCTCAAGCTCCTGCTCGAAAGCAATGGCGAAACCGTAACGCGCGAGGATTTGCTGACTAAGTTATGGGGCGACACGTTTGTCGAAGAGGCAAATTTAACGGTAGCTATATCGCGATTGCGCAAGGCGCTGGCGTCGTTCAACGGCGGCGAAACCTTTATACAAACGATCCCGCGGCGCGGGTATCGATTCGTTGGCGATGCCCGGGAAACAATTGAGATTAAAGCGCAGCCTGTCGTTATCGAGAACGCACGCCCACAGGCCGAAACAAATGGTAACCATGCTGCGATTCTTCCTTCACCAACCCCGGCGTTACCAACACCAGTTGATCAAACAGCGAGTCATTCGAAGTCGCGAGTTTGGTTTATGGTGTTAGCCCTGATTTCGGTTGGCCTTCTCGCCGCCTTTGCTCTTTGGAATGCGCAAGCCGATCGTCCGGGCAGCAGTATTCCGGAAGCCAATGAGGCGTTTGTCGCCGGCGATACGTTGCTTAAGAAACGCTCGCCGTGCCCGAGTATTCCGTATTTTAGAGAGGCTGTGGCTCGCGACCCCAATTTTGGCCGTGCCTATGCAAGTTTGGCAGCAGCGCAAGCGATGTGCGGATTTCTCGACGGAATCGACGACAACATTGAGAAAGCTTTAACTCTCGACCCGCGTTCGGCGGAAGCACACGCGACGAACGGTTTTTTGCGGACATTTGTTCATTGGGATTGGGACGGTGCGGAGCGGTCTCTGCGTCGCGCTCTGGAGTTGAACCCAGATCTGGCAATGGCGCATCATTGGCTCGGAGTCGTTCTCTCGATCCGCGGGCAATTGAGCGAAGCGGCAGGCGAAATGAAACGTGCAATTGACCTCGACCCTCAGTCGCCGCTTTATCACGCCGACCTTTGTCAAATTTATTATTTTGTCCGAGCCTATGACTATGCACTGGATCATTGCGGGCGGGCCCAGGGGATCGACCCCAATTTTGGTTTTACGAATGTTTATCTACGCGACATCCACATGGCGCTGGGCGACGAAAAAACAGCTTCTGAATATGAGATCAAACTGCAATACAAGGGAATTTCGGATTCACCAAAATCAACCGAGCGTCAAATTCTCGAACTCGAAGGCCTACAGGCTTATCGCCGGTATCGGCTCGACAAATTACTGAAACAGTGGCATGACAGTCAAGTCAAGCCTGAAGACCGGCATCACACCCGCGCTAACATCGCCAATCTATATGCCGCAACCGGCGATAAGGAGAATGCGTTGACTTGGCTTGACGCTGCGGTCTCGGAAAGCAAGGGATTGGGCGGATTCGGCCTGCCCTTTATTGGAGTTGACCCGATTTACGACATCCTGCGCGGCGATCCGCGGTTTGAACACATTCTGGCAAAAATGAATTTGTCCCGCCCTTCGTAGATCAACAAAAAGGCTGTCCGGGAACGTGCATTCATTAGACAGCCTTTCTGGGTTAAACATGGATTGTACCCGATCGCCTTAATTCTCGGCGATCATATCCACGCTTACCAATTGACCGGTAATGCCGACCGTCAACGGCGTAAACGCATGACGCCGCGTCTCTACGCTGATCGTGTAAGTCTGTCCCACTTGTAACCGCCCAAACCGATAATAGCCAAATCCGTTTGAGACAATCGATCGAGTAGTGCCATCCAGGCCAATTAATGTGATTTGCGTCATGGGTATGCCCTGACCCATCGCGTCGAGTAGGCGACCGCTGATCTCCGCATGGTTCGGTGCGGCTTTAACGAGCTCGACCTCACCGTCGGTTGTCAGAGTTTCGGAGTAGCCTTCGTTGAACATAAACCGCTCAAAGACAAGCGGCGACACGGAGCCAGGTGCACCGACGGCCGTGAACCTAAGATTCAACAGCAGTCCGTTCTCCTCGATTGGCATTGGACCATAAACCGCGACTCTTAAAAGCCCCGCTTCTTCGGCGTTGAACGCAAAGGACAATCCGCGGCTGGCGGATGCTTCGACACTCACTGGCTCGGCCTGTGGCTGTATGACTGTTGGGTCATACCTGAGATCGAATTCATAGGAAATGATTTCCTTGTTTGCCGCTCCCTGTGCGGAGATAGGAATGAGCACCTCGCCGTCCGCCTGTGTAACAAGTTGCGGCGCCGCGACTGCCGTATCTCTCTTCGGCCCGTGAGACGACCGCGCCGCGCTGTTTTGCCAGTTACCGGAAACTTCGCCCATGAGCAGAGCACTGTAATCCTGTCCCGCAATACTGCTGCTGACCGATGGATAGTTTCTGCTCGCGGGAATGAATATCCAGGTTGATGTGCTTCCGATACCGGGCGGCAAAAATGGCGGGCCGACAGAGTATTTTGCAACCTGTGCCGCATCAAACGATGTAATGGCACTGTTCCCACTGACATCGGCTACTATCAACTGATTTCCGGTTAGCGAGTTAATCGAAGCGGCGTGCTGCGAGATTCTCGCGGCGTCGAATGACGTTATCGAGCCGTTTATCGCTCCCGTTTTCGTAGGCGTCACGGTATATGATCCCGACCCGAATCCCGTCAGCGAATATGTTCCGCCCGGGAAACTCGTCGTCGTCGAAACATTTGGTGAACCTGCACCGCTAATCAAAACATTTGAGACAAAACGAGTAGCCGCCGGGATCGCATTGCCATATGTCACCGTTCCTGAGATCGCGACCGTTGGAGTCGGAGTCGGAGTCGGAGTGTTAGTCGCCGTGTTGGTAGCTGTACTTGTAGCTGTGTTTGTCGCCGTATTTGTCGGCGTAAATGTATTGGTCGAGGTCGGCGTCGGAGTGTCATCATTGAGTATTGTCAAAACAGCCGCAACCGGTGTTCCCAGTGTTGCACCGATTGGGGATGACAACGTGAGATTAATGGTTTCGTCGCTTTTGAACTGGCCGTCATCGCAGATAGTCACTGTAAAAGTCTGGCTCAGATCACTGGGATTAAAAGTCAGCGTTCCCGAGGCATTCTGGTAATCGACTCCACCGCCGCAGCTTGCGCCGCCTGTTGCCGAGCCGTCGCTCGTGGCGTATTGCACGGTATCGACGCCTTCGCTGCCGTTCGTGCGATTAACCGTGATAGTCGCTGTCCCGCCGCCTTCGCTGATCGAATATGTTGCCGAATCAAACTGCAAAATAGGCTGAATTTCAAACGCACCGATGTCTGCTCCGTCGCCTCCTGAAGCGTTTGCGATCGCAGGATCATCAACTGGCCGCGTTTGCTGGCGTTGGTCGGCAGTCGCCGTAAAGCTAAAACCCTTATCGATTGCGGGGCTGCCGGTGTTTAGTGCGTGCGTGAATGTCACGCCGCCGTTATCAGCAAGCGCCCCAAGGTTTGGGTCCTGACCCGTAATGTTTGTGGCCGTGCTACCGGTTATCGTACCGCCGGTCGTATTTTCGATCAGGTTAAAGCCATTTGAATTGATCGTGCCGAGCACATCCGGGCCCGTGCCGTCGTCCGTATTGTTAGCGATGATCGTGCTGCCGAAACTTACGGGATTGGTTGCGCTGGCTCTATAGAGACCGCCGCAGTCAAGCGCAGCCGTATTCCCCACGATGGTCGAATTGTCGATATTGACAATCGTTGTCGATACGCCTGTTGCGTATATTCCGCCGCCGTCGCGTTGGGCAGTGTTGCCGCTGATCGTCGAATTGGTGATCGTCGTAACAACTGACACATCAATGCCGCCGCCTCTGCCCGTGGTTGTGCTGCCTGTGTTTGAAGTATTACCGTTTATTGTCGAACCTGAGATAGTAACCGGACCTATCCCAGTAAGATAAAGCCCGCCGCCATTGCCGGTTGTATTGCTGTCCGAATTAGCGGTGTTGTTTGAAATAGTCGAATTGTTGATGACCAAAAACGGGGTTCCACCATTGGGTTGATAATAAATAGCACCGCCGTTTCGTAGCGACGAATTTCCGGTTAGCACCGAACTGTTTATCGTTAGCTGACCGCCGCCCTGAACGGAGATGGCTCCACCGAAGGCATTCTGGCCGTCAACTGTTGTGGCGTTGCCCGTAAAGGTGGAACCCGTAACACTCAACACATCATTATTGTGAATGGCACCGCCGCCCGCACCTCCGATGGTTGAATTGTTTGAGAAGGTCGAGTTGGTGATGGTTGCCGGAGAATTGTTTTGGATCCCAGCGCCGCCTGCTCCGATACCGCCGGCCGCATTTGTGTTGGACGTAAACGTGCAGCCGGTAACTGTCAACGATACTCCCGAGTTGGTGATGCCGCCGCCGCCGCTCGTGTTTGCGTTCGCAGAAAAAGTTGAGTCTGTAACGGTTAGAGTCCCGCTGTTTGAGATCGCTCCGGTGACAGCCGCCGTAAACGTTATTCCCGTTATCGTCGTTATTTCGCCCGCATTGATTGTAAAAATGCGGACAAGATTGTTGCCGCTAATCGTCAACAAATTCGCACCCGGACCCGTGATCGTCAGAGTATCATTGACGCCGTTGATCGTGATGACCGTTGCCAATGTGATGGTCTGCGGCGAATTAAAGGTGGAGTCAAACACAATTATGTCGGCACCGGCTGCCGCATTAGCGTCTAATACTGCTTGTCGCAGACTGCCAGCACCCGTGTTTGCTGTATTGGTAACGGTAAACGTCGCCGCATTTACGCTGACTGAAATTACCAAAACACCAATAGCAAGATAAAACCCTCTAATAATTTTGTTGTATTGCATTGTCTTCTCCCAGAAAAAAATATTTGGCCTTGTTGATGAGGAATGCGTAAATTCCGGTAAATGTCTGCCATAAATCTTTCAATTAATATTGAGTTGGGGTAAAATGAAGCTCGAAACTATTGCAAACAAGCATTTTATGAGCAATGCCGGGCCCGTAGAAATTACGCGGATTTTGCAGGAATGGAACAACGGCAATGAGGACGCCAAAGAGCAGCTCCTGAGTTTTGTCTATGATGAGATGAAACGTCAGGCGCGCTATCTGATGTCGCGCGAGCGTTCCGACCATACGCTGCAGCCGACCGCGCTTGTTCACGAAGCGTTTTTAAAGTTGGGCGACGGCGCGAAGATCGTTTGGAAGGATCGAGCACATTTTTTCGGGTTCGCGTCGCACCTGATGCGGCAGATACTCGTCGATCACGCCCGCCAGCACGCCGCGGCGAAACGCGGCAGCAATCCAATACGTCTTTCAACCGACGATATTGAAATTCCTTCTTATGAGCGTGCCGATTCGATAGTTGCGGTCGATGAGGCTCTCAATCGGCTTACTGAGATCGACGATCGTCAGGCAAAGATCGTCGAAATGCGGTTCTTTGGCGGAATGACAAATATTGAGATCGCCGAAACGCTCGACATCGGCGAGCGCACGGTCGGACGCGAATGGCAGGCGGCGAAACTCTGGCTATACCGCGCATTGAATAAATCCTGAAATATTTTGGCTTGATCTTTCGCAGTTTTACGCATTTGTGATTAGGAGAGTAATGCATATCGCATCGGTTGAAAGCGAAAATTGGAAAGAGATAAAGGTTCTGCTGATGGATGTCCTCGCGCTCGATCTGCCGTCGAGGCCGTCTTTTCTTGACAGTCAGCATGTGAGCAGTGAGATTCGCGCGGAGGTAGAATCATTTCTCGCAATGGAGGAGGCAGCCGACGCAATATTCAACGCTTCTGCCCTTGAACTTTCCAAGGAATTTCTTGCAGAACAGTCAGATGAAGCCACTAGCCTCGCCGGAACCAGGATAGGGCCTTACACGATAGTTTCCGAACTCGGCCTAGGCGGTATGGGAGCGGTCTATCTTGCCGAGCGAAACGACGGCAGATTTGACCAGCGGGTCGCCGTTAAGCTGCTCAAACGAGAGTTCAATATCGGCAAAATGCGGGAATCCTTCAAACGCGAAGTCGATATTCAGGCTAAGCTAACGCATCCAAACATCGCAACGATACTCGACATTGGCACGACCGACGACGGTATTCCATATATAGTTATGGAGTACATTGACGGTCAACCGATAGACAGTTTCTGCCGGCAGCATAATCTCGGCCTCAACGAAAGGTTAAAGCTGTTCAATAAAACATGTGAGGCTGTCGGATACGCTCACCAAAACCTGATTGTCCACCGCGACCTCAAGCCGTCAAATATCCTCGTCAGCCGCGACGGAGTTCCAAAGCTGCTCGATTTTGGGATTTCAAAGCCGCTCGATTCCGGTGAACAAAATGGGTCGGGCACAACAATCATGAGCGCAATGACGCCCGAATATGCCAGCCCGGAGCAGATCGACGGCGGACGGATCACTACTTCGACAGATATTTACAGTCTTGGGATAGTGCTCTTCAAGTTGCTCACCGGAACGTATCCTTATGATTTTAATAAAAAGCTGAACGGCGGCAGCATTCAGGAAATCACTGCCGAAGAACCGACGCCGCCAAGCCGCGCCGACAACGCAAATTTGCGTGTTCCGATAGCACACACTGAATTAAAGGGCGATATTGACAATATCGTTCTGAAAGCCATCAGCAAGAAACCGGAAAAACGCTATTCGACCGTTAAACAGCTTTCAGAAGACATTTGGCGTTACATTGATGGCGAGCCTGTTACAGCGCGGCCTGCGACATTCTCTTACCGGCTTAACAAATTTTACAAGCGAAATAAGATCGCCGTTACATCTGCAGTGTTGATTGTTGCGGCGCTGATCACAGGTGTTTCCGCCGCTGTGTGGCAGGCGCGTGTGGCGCGTGCGAATGCAGCGGTCGCCGTTGCCGAGTCAGACAACGCAAAGGCCGAGCAGAAAAAGGCCGAGAAGATCAGCAGCTTTATGATGAAGTTCTTCCGTTACGCAAATCCGAGATGGTACGCCGAGGGCTACTCTTCCGGAGGCGAAGCCCGCGTGATCGACGCACTTGATGACATGGGACCGAAAATCGACGCTGAATTCGCCGACCATCCTGACGTGCTTGCCGAGCTTCATCATCACTTCGGCGATGCCTATCTTACTCGAGGAGAGCCGGGCGGCCGGGAAAAGGCGAGATCACACCTTCAACGAGCATTTGACGTGCGCCGTTCTCATTACGGCGATTGGCATGAACTTTTGGCGAAAGACATGGTTTATCTATATTGGTCGGAAGAGCCGCCGCATTCAGAAGAGGCGGTGAAAATGCTGTCGGACGCGATCGTCATGATGCGGGCGACGAACCCGAAAAACCTGAATTTGCCTTACATGCTCGAAGATTATATCCAAAAGCTTACTGATGATGACATGGCGGCGGTTCACGAGATGTATTTGCGCAATGTTCCGCAGCCGGCACCAAATGACAAATATCTGGCCGCAGATCAGCTTTTTGACGAGATGCTCGGCCTTCTGCGCCTGCACTTTGCCGAGGGCAACGATCAGGTTGTTAATCAAAAATGCGCCGGAATGTCTCTAAAATTCAAGGTAGGCAAAACTGCCGAAGCCGAGGAGTTTTATCAGGCGTGCAGCGAAAAATACGAAGTAACAAACGACAGCACCACAAGCAATCTCACAAATCTGAAGCGTCTCGCCGAGTTTCGAAAACTTACAGGCAGGAACGAGTTTTAATAATCTTTTATGCTATTTAGGGTTTGATTGCTCAGGGACGACAGTTGAAGAAGGCGGAGTTGTCGAGCGTTGCGAAATGACCGTCGTCAATGCCTGTGGTATTTGATTGCTGAAAATGTCGCCCTGATTCTCGATTATCTGGTCGATCAGCTCAAACTTTTCCTTGTCGAATTCATGTGAAATCAGAACACCGTCTTTGTCGATCGTCATCGGATAAATCCCAAAAAATTCATTTTTGAAATTCTGAAAGAACGACGGCTGTTCGCACGGAGCGACATTCGCCCTTTCCGGATTTGTTTCAGGTATCGTGCCGCCGATCAACTGCAGTTGCTCCTTCGACTTTTCGACGTAATTGCTGTTCGGATAATCGCTTATAATGCGCTGATAATATTTCGCTGATTGGTCTGTTTCTTCCTCGATCTGATATGTGACGGCGAGTTTATAGAGTACTTCGTCAAGATGGCAGAAGCGCGGGTATTTGTCGATCACCTCACGATAACGTGACTGAGCGCCTTTCAGCCCGCCCTTTTTCTGATCGACCGAAAGCCCGTAATAGTAATTCGCTATTAAGAGACTATGCTGGCCAAGATTGTCCTGTACTTGTCTTAAACGCTCTTCTGCCGCCGGTTTGAGAAACGAACTTGGATATTGTTGAAGCAGCGCTTTTAATCGAGTTTCGGCACGCTTCGCTCGGGTAGCGTCGCGGTCGGGTAATCCAATCTGACGCATTTCCGATTCGGAGATCTTTAAGACCACGCGGTCGGCGAGAGGATGCGTCGGAAAAAATGTCATCCAGTCCTGATATGCGGCAATCGCCTGAATTAACGAGCTTGTTGATCCCTCAAGGAAAAACGAGTCGCCAACGGCGAGCTTCGACATCGGCAAATAAGGCGAGTCGGGGTATGTCGTGATGATCGTCTGGTAAAGAAGTCGGCCGACATCGTAGTTTTTATTACGAACCTCACGCGTCGCGACAATAAATAACTCTTTGTCACGTCCGGGTGAAACACTGCCTATAAGCTCCTCATATTCGTCCGATCCGCCGCCGCCGAAAATGCCGAGAAATTTTTTCTTCTTCTTCTTCTCGCGCGGTTTTCCAACATTCGAAGTAGGCTCGGCGCGAGCTGCTGCCGTTTCCAACTGCGCGGCGTCAACCCGTGCCTGCAATTCTGATACAGCCTGCTCAAGCGAATCGACCTCGGTCTTTTCAAATTGTTCACCGCGATCTACTTTGCCTCGAAGGCTGCTTACGTCGGATTGAAGTCTTGCCGCTTCTTTTTCTAATCCGAGAAGTCTTCCCAATGCCGTATCGGTCTTGTTCTTGTCGTCCTTTTTAGATTTATCGTCTTTGTTCTCTTCCTTTAAAACGGACGCCGCGCTGGTCAGAGAGCGGCGCATGATTGAAAGTTTTTGGCCCATTACTTCAAGCCGCTGCGACACCGTGCCGTCGTTTGGCTTCGCCTGTCCAAAGTTCAATGTGACAGAGCCTAAAACCAATAACAGCGAAAAGAAAACTAATCTTTTTGTAAGAACGCCCATAATCTTAAACTATTTTATTAAACCCAAACAGCACTTTTTTCGAGAAGCTCGGCAACTGCCGCACCCGGATCATCCTTTGAAAAAACCGCGGAGCCTGCAACCACAATATTCGCGCCTGCCGCAGCGATCTCGCCAATGTTGTCGCCGTCGATGCCGCCGTCGATCTCGATGCTTGTCGCGAGTTCGCGCGAAACTATCATTTCCTTCAACCGCCGCAGCTTATCTATCATCGTGGGAATAAATCTTTGCCCGCCAAAACCGGGATTTACCGACATCAGCAAAACAAAATCCGCATAGGGCAAAGCTTCGGTCAAACTTTCTATCGGCGTCGCCGGATTTATCGCTATGCCGGCCTTTGCACCGGCATCTCTTACGGCGGTCAACGTTCGCTGTAGATGAGCATCGGCTTCGACGTGAACCGAGACCATATCGGCGCCGGCTTTTACAAACTCAACCGCGTAACGGCCTGGCTCGTCGATCATCAGATGCGTGTCGATGGTCATGTCGGTCGTCTTTCTGATCGACTTGACGACCGGCAGTCCAATCGTGATGTTCGGCACAAAATGCCCGTCCATCACATCGACATGCAGTATTTTCGCGCCGCCTTTTTTTACCGAGGCAATTTCCTCGGCAAGCCTTGTAAAATCGGCCGAAAGTATCGACGGAGCTATTTCAAACATTCTCGTTATTTTGTTGCTAAAAGCACGTTTACCGTTGCCAGCCTATGGTTTCTTTGCCGGTTTTGGAGGCGTATCGCCGAACGGTTTTTTCCCGGGATTCGGCTGTTTAGTGTTGGCTTGCGTTTGCCCGTTCTTGTTCGTTTTCTCGGATGAATTGTCGTTCGAACTGGTTTCTTTCTTATTGGAATTTGATGAATTAGAGTTCGTGTCGGAGTTAGAATTTGTGTTTGCACTGTCACGAGTCGTATCGGCTTTCTTTCTGTTTGAATTAGATTTCGCTTTTTTCGGCTTGTCGTCGATCATCTCCTCGATCTTATCGCTGTCGTCTTCGTCGCCGATCTTCTTTAACCCCTTGTCACCGTTTCCGCCGTCGCCCTTGCTTGTAACGACAAGTATCATCTGGCCGGTTTTGACCGTCTCGCCCGGCTTCGGCAATTGCTCGATCACCGTGTCCGGAGTTTCCGGGCTAACCCTGTCAGCCCGCTTTTTGATCTTTAAACCCAACAAGGCAAGTTCTTTTTCACTTTGAGAAAAATCCTTCCCCGTGATCTCCGGCACCTGTATCTCGGCTCCCTGCAGCGACATATAAACCACGCCCGCCAGCCCGAGCAAAAATGCGGCCGCAAGCAGCCCTATCGCCGCCAAGCGACCAATTGCTGAAAATCCGGTTTTGAGTATGCTCACTTTTTCGTTACCTCAAAATTCAAAACGAAAGTCTAACATTTTTGCGAGAAACAAGGAACTTCGCATCGGTGGAGACTGGTCTAAAACCTTCGAAATTCCGCGATAAAAAATCCGTCCATGTTATCGCGATCAGGGAATGTGCGGGCAAATCCTTTGTCGGTGATAAAACGTTCGGGAACGTTTGGCTCAACAATCCGGAAGTCGGTGTTTTCGTTAAGAAATTTTTCACCTATGCTCTCGTTTTCTTCAGTTTCGAGCGAACAAGTGGAATAAATCAGCGAGCCGCCCCTCATCACCATTTTTGATGCATTGGCGATTATTCTGAGTTGTTTTAATGGTAATTCTGCGATGTCCGTCGGAGTTAGAGAATAGCGAATTTCGGGGTTATGCCGAATCGTGCCCGTTCCTGAACACGGGGCGTCGACCAATACGGATACAAAACTTTCATCGGCAAACGGCAGCGGATTTTCCGCATTGTATTGAACTACTTTGACTTCTTCGACACCCTGTTTACGGCAATTATCGCTGAGATTCACAACTCGTTTCCAATGCAGGTCACCGGCCACACACAGCTTTAGATCCGCTTTATTACGCAATGCGATCATACCGGTCTTTCCGCCGGGCGCAGCACAGACATCTAAAACACTTCCGTTCTTCGACACTTGAACCGAGGCCGCTGTCATCTGTGAGCCTTCATCCTGAAAATAAATCTCTCCTCTTTCTGCTGCTAAGATCAGATCATTGCCAATGCGCGCCGTCAGATAACAGCCGTCTACAAATTCGGATCGCCGAGCATCGAACTGAAAATCTTTATCGATAAGTCGAAAAGCGTGGCTCGAAATCTGATTATTAGCCGCAGCTAATCTGACGGTTTCCTCGAAACCAAAATCACCAATCCATTTCTCTACCAGCCATCGCGGATGTGATGTTTCGACGCTTATACGGTCGATCTCATCTGAAGAGACGGGCTCGGGCTTTTCTTTTGCGATGCGTCTCAAAACGGCATTTACAAATCCTTTTGCCGACGTTTTCTTAGACAGTTGAACAAGGTTGACGCTTTCGCTAACCGCGGAGTATTCCGGAATCTTGTCCAGAAACAGCAGTTGATAAACGCCAAGCCGCAACGCGACCCGAACAGCCGCATCCAACTTTTTTTCGCTTGAACAAAAATCGATCAGCCTGTCGAGATATATCTGTCGGCGCAGCGTGCCGAGAGTCAATTCGTGACACAGCGAACGATCCGAGGACGATAAGTTTTTTTCATAAAGTGGAAGAAGGATTGAGGAAAAAGCGCGTTCCGTTTCGATGCGCAAAAGGACATTGAATGCGCCGACTCTGGCCGGTGAAATCTTCATTCCTTAACCTTGTAAGGCGGTTTTTTGGCATTCGCATGACGCTGCGAATAGTCCGGCCCAGTACCTTTTTGCAGATTCTTATCGACGGTCACCCGCTCGTCGAATACAAAACACTCGCCTTCCCACAGCATTTCATCATCGGGCGTTTCTTCGAGATATTTCAAAATGCCGCCTTCAAGTTGAAACACATCCTGAAAACCCATTTGTTTTAGATAAGGCGCAAACTTTTCGCAGCGAATGCCGCCCGTGCAAAACATCGCAACTCTCTTATGTTTTTTCGGATCAAGGTTCTCCGCAACAAATGCAGGTAGATCGCTGAATTTTCCAGTCTGCGGATTGAGCGCTCTTTTGAAAGTTCCGATTTTATGCTCGTAATCATTTCGCGCGTCAAGCACAACCGTTTCAGGATCGGAAATGATCTGATTCCATTCCTGCGAAGAAACATGCGTTCCTTTCCCCTGCGATATATCGACTGGTTTTTTCAATGTGACGATCTCGGACTTGATCTTGACGTCAATTTTTCTAAAAGGCGACTGAGCGTGAAAGGACGATTTGGTAACAAGATTAGTCCGGAACAACTCACCGGCATTTTTCACAAATTGCTCGATGTTATCGGCCGGTCCGGACACCATTCCGTTATAACCTTCGTTCGCCAGAATAATCGTTCCGCGCACATTAAGCTCACGAAACATTTCACGCAACTGCTCTCTCAAAACAGCAAGCTCGCCCACCGAATTCAAGTCTTTAAATTCGTAAAACGAAATAATTTGAACCTTATCTGCGTTCTCCATCAGACAATCACTACCGAACCCTCTCGCCTTCGATTAATTTTACACCATTAAGAAAATCGCGTGCATCGATCCGTCGTTTACCCTCCATCTGCAGCTCTTGAATCGACAAAACCGTACTCTGTCCACAACCAACCAAAAGCTCGCCGTTAAGTGCCTTAATAATTTCGCCGGATTGAAATTGTTTATCATGAGCGATCTGTTGCGCGTTTGCTTTCCAGATAGTCAGTCGCAACTGCTTGTGATAGGTGAACGCCGTCGGAAATGGCTGAAAGCCGCGTACGCGATTTGCAATGTCGATTGCATTACGACTCCAATCTATCAAACCGTCTTCTCTTTTTAAGATCGGTGCGTAAGTTGCCGACTCATTTTCCTGCGGTGTAGTTTTTATTCGATCAAAGTTTTGCAAAGTTTCTGACAACAACTCCGCGCCCGACAAGGACAATCTTTCGGTTAATTCAACCGCCGTTTCATCACCGCCGATCATCGTCGATCTTTGCAGCAATATATCTCCGGTATCCAGTCCTTCATCCATCCGCATTGTCGTCACGCCAGTTTCGGTTTCACCATTCACAACAGCCCAGTTTACAGGCGCCGCGCCGCGATATTTCGGCAGCAAAGAAAAATGCACATTGATTGCCCCAAACCGAAACGCGTTCAAAAATTCCGTCGGCAAAATACGTCCGTAGGCGACGACGACGACGACGTCCGCTTTGTGCGATCTGAATGTTTCTAACGCCTCCGGCGTTCGTATCTTTTGAGGTTGCAAGACAGGAAAGTTCTTTACAGTTGCAAATTGCTTAACCGGCGAAAAGGTGATCTTATTGCCGCGTCCAGCCGGACGATCCGGCTGCGTGTAAACCGCAACGACCTCGTGCCCGTCAACCAGTATCCGTTCGAGCGTCGGCACCGCAGCTTTCGGTGTTCCCATGAATACAATTTTCATTCTATTGAGGCACAAAAAAGTGTTAACTTCATTTCCGAAGTTAACACTTCTTTCATTAGTAATTATTAATTGATAATTATTAATTAATAATGAGTGTAAAAATTCGCGATCTCAGATCTTCTGCGCGATAGATTTTCCCTGCATGAATTGCAATAGATACTCGCGGCCTCCGGCTTTTGAGTCTGTTCCGCTCATGTTGAATCCGCCAAAAGGATTAACGCCGACGAGTGCGCCTGTGCATTTGCGGTTCAGATAGAGATTGCCGACGTGAAACTCACGCCCTGCGCGACCGAGGCGTTCCTGCGACGCGGAATAAAGCGCGCCTGTCAGGCCAAATTCGGTGCCGTTAGCAATCTCAAGCGCGTGATCGAAGTCACGAGCTTTAATAACTGCAAGAACAGGAGCGAATATTTCTTCCTGTTCAATCGTCGCTCCAGGTTCGACGTTGTCGATGATGGTCGGTTCAATATAGAAACCTTCTGTTTCGTCGCCACTTCCGCCGGTCAAAACCTTGCCGCCTTCGTCGGTTCCCTTCTTGATATAACCAAGCGTGGTATCGAACGAACGTTTATTGATGACAGCTCCAAGATTAGTATCGTTCTCGGTAGGCAGGCCGATCTTGAGTTTTTGCGTCAACGCAACGACTTTTTCCACTAATTCGTCGTGAACTTTTTCGTCAACAATAAGCCGCGAACAGGCTGAGCATTTTTGCCCTTGAAATCCGAAAGCAGCCTGCACGATGCCGGTTGCCGCTGAGTCAAGATCGGCGTCATCGGCGACCACGATCGCGTCCTTGCCGCCCATTTCGGCGACGACACGTTTGATCCAAATTTGGCCGGGTCGAGTTTTGGCGGCTTCTTCGTTAATATGCAAACCGACACCTTTCGATCCTGTAAACGAGATGAAGCGGGTTTTCGGATGCGTGACCATAGCTTCGCCGGTTTTTGCGCTGCCGCTGATAAAATTAACGACGCCTTTCGGCAAACCGGCTTCCTCGACGATCTCCATAAATTTTGCCGCGATCGTCGGCGAATCCGAAGACGGTTTGAGAACGACCGTGTTGCCCGCAACAACAGCAGCCATAGCCATTCCTGCCATTATCGCAAGCGGGAAATTCCACGGCGGTATGATAGCTCCCACACCAAGCGGAATATACTCAAAACGATTCTTCTCGCCCGGATAAGGCGTGACGGGCTGTTCGTCGGACCAACGCAGCATCTCACGGCCATAAAACTCGCAAAAATCTATAGCTTCGGCGGTGTCTCCGTCTGCTTCAGCCCAAGTTTTTGAAACTTCAAAAATCATCCACGCCGACAGCTCATGCTTTCGCTGGCGCATAATATCAGCGATCTTAAAAAGATAATCGGCACGTTCAGCCGCAGGAACATTTCTCCACGTCGTAAACGCTTTCGATGCCGCAGTGATCGCTTTTTCCACCAGTTCGACATTTGTATCACCTTCGGAAAAAACGCCGACGACTTCATCTTTCTTTGCCGGATTAATGCTGTTAAATTTCGCATCAAGCGCGATCTTTTCGCCGTCGATAATGATCGGATACTCACGGCCAAGCTCGCCTCTCACTTTCTCAATCGCCGCAAGCATCGCGTCCGCATTTTCCTGCTTCGAAAAGTCAGTAAAAGGCTCATTTTTAAATTCGTCCAATGTTCGTTGTGTCTGCATAATGGTTTACAGTCTATGTTTAAGCCGCAAGAAGAACCGCCCTTTTCGGCTCCGGCAAGGGCTTTCCGTCTTTTTCAAATATTTCTACCCACTCGTCTACAACTTCGAGCAGTTCCTTAAATACATCTAATGGGTTGTCACCGTGAACACCACCCAGAAAGAATTCCGGACAAGTGCCGATAAAGCAATGATCTTCATCGCTCCATACAACGATCTTTTCATATTGGTCAGCAATACTTTTCATTTTTCTGTCACCTTTCTCAGAGATTTTCTTACGAGTTTCTCCTGATACGTCATAGCGTCCTCTCCTAGTTTACCCGAAATTGTAACGCGTTCGCCCAGCGAATGTTCAAAATTCCTGTGACTTCCCTTGCCACCGCGATTTACGAATCCGTTTCGTTCGAGCTCAGCAATAAGGTCACGAATTTTTGGCGGCATAAATCTAGATCAGAAAGTATATCCATAATAAGCCGCTAAAGCATTATTGCCTCGGCCAGAATTTCCAAAACTGTAACCCGCAAGCAAATATTGCCGCTTTGTAATATTGAAGTTTAGACCGGCGGAAACATAGCCCAGACGATTATTACCCGAAAACCAATCTGTCACAAAAGCGACCCGCTTGTTTAGAGGCTGCACAACCCCAAGTATCGTGCCGGTTCTGGTTCCAAATTGTCTGTTTCCCCTGAAAATGTGATATACGCCGCTTGTCACGGTCAGTCCGCGAAGTGAAGAAATAGTTTTCCGCGCATTTCCATAGACCATCACTGAAGTTCGATCGCCGTTTCTGGCTCTGAGCGGCACAAAAAATACGCTGCCGCCAGAAACGCTGACACCGTATTTTTCGTTTTGGTAAAGCTTGCGTTTATAGCTGAACTCGGCCTGTGCGGCCGATTCACGGCCGTTCCAGGAATAATAAAAGTTCGAGCCGATCTCGGTCTTGTGAGTTAAGCCATATGCGACACGATACCCGTAGGATTGAAACCCGCCTTTGTCGTATGAAACCGGTTTCGTAATCAGGTCGCCCTCAAGATTCCACGAGTTGCGAGGCAAAGTGTCTGCGGTTGGTATGTTGAATATAGTCGTCTGAGCCGATGTAATAAAAGTTCCGGCTATCAGAACAATCGAGGCGAACAATGCCCGACTAAGAAAATATACACTACGCGACATAGTTATTTACTCCTTTTCGGCACTCTTCGATTTGTTTGACACAGCACGGTTAAGGCATTTACCGGCTACATCAGAGTGAATTAATATTGACCCAATTATTCTAAACTATTTGCAAAGAAAGATAAATTGAATTCTATTACCTGTTCTGGTTTCGGTAAATTTCGCGTTGTTCCCATTCGTCCAGCAATTCAGGATGAACAGGCGTACCTTCATTCTGCCATGCAACGACAAAACGCGGCTGCTGCGAATCGCTGGCCTGTTTAACATAGCTCAGAATCAGCACCCAGCCCTCGTCAAGGTATTTATTTAGCTCGCGGATCGAACTTATTTCCGCCGTCAGTTTAGTTTCCTGAATGTTCACTTTTATTGCCATTTTCCTGTTTTCTGTAACGCTTTTATTTTTCGTTTAGCCATTTCACGCTTGAGCGGCGTCATTCGATCCAAAAAAACAATGCCGTCGCAATGATCGGTCTCGTGGAGGATGCATCGGGCCGCAAGATTGGTCACGTCAAGCTCAAATTCTGCGCCTTTTACGTCGCGGGCACGGGCGATGACCCTCATTTCCCTTTTTACGGTCTGGAACAAGCCTGGAAACGAAAGACAGCCTTCGTCGCCGACCTGCTCGCCTTCGATATGGACGATCTCAGGATTTATTAGAACATGTCGCTCGTGTTCGCCGTCTTCACGCGGCGTGTCCATAACAAAAAGCCTTTTTGAGATGCCAACCTGCGGAGCCGCAAGTCCTACGCCGCCGGCTTTTTCCATCGTTTCAAACATATTCGCGGCAAGCGTCTCAAGCTCAATATTGAATTCGTCGTCTCCAACGGGTTTTCCAACTGTAAGCAATACGTTGTCCGGATAGTGGACGATCTCAAGCAAGGACATCCCCTAATTTTACTATATATTCTCGAAACTAATCCAGTTTCTTTGTGTCTCGTTTTACACCCAGGAGGGCGGTCGTGTCTTCGGTTACGCTTGGTATGGGCTCAAATGTGGATTCGTGCAATAGCTTTTCAGGCATTACCGTCAATTCGCCTCGCGAACCGGGCGCTGCCTCGACCTTATGTTTTCTCTCTTCAAGCGCTTCGCGCCAGAACACATAGCCAAGGGAAAGTGCTGCAAAGGTGATAAATGCGACCAGCAGAATACCCGAAAACGGCTGCGTGCCGCTCAGGATCATCTTTGTCACTATCGCGTAGATGATGCCGAGCACTGCGATTCCGATAACAATCCCAAAACCGGTGAACGCAATATCGCCGAATTTTTCCAACAGACGCTCTTCCTTTTGCAGGTCAACGCGGCGACCGGTCGGATATTGCTCAAGCACGGATGCCGCCGTTTCTTCGAGATTCATACCGCAGGAACGGCAGAACTTTTGATTGACTTCATTTTGTGCACCGCAGCTTGGACAAAACATTTCGAATTGATGCTCCAGCAAAAAATACGACGTGAAATAAACTTTGGTTCCTTGTTTAGTCCGCGATAATGCCGCTCTGCAGAATCTTGGCTCTTTCCTCATTCGCCCAGTCGCACAGGGCTTTTGCTTCGGTGTCTTTTAACACCGCATCCCAATGTATCCACAAATACGAAGGCAGCGGCATCTCTTTCGATTCGACCATTTCACAGATCTCTTCCAGTTTATGCGCCTTTTTCTTTGGCTCGTAAGTATTGAATACACTGAAATTCAAATGTCTGCGCCCGGCATCGATGTGGTCATCCAGGAACCATCCGGCGGGCTGGATGTAGGAATACCACGGATAGATCGTCGCGTTAGTGTGGCAATCATTGCACGAGCGGCCTAATATCAATGCAACATCTGGCGGAACAGCAACGGAAGCCTCGATCGTTTCAGCCTGAACAATCGGCAAACCGCTCTTGTCTATCTGAAAAAACTGCAAAACCGCAAAAGCAGCAAGCAGAATAATTACCACTATTTTTATAACTTTCTTCATTAGCAAAAATTTCTTTTGTATCTCTACCAAATGTTACTATATCAGACAGTGCTGTCGTTGTCTGATTTGCTACCTTAATTGCTTCCTAATATACTAACGTTTTTATGAGCGAACGAAAGATCAGAGTGTTGGTCGCCAAGCCGGGCCTTGACGGCCATGACCGCGGTGCAAAGATCATCGCTCGCGCCTTGCGTGACGCCGGAATGGAAGTTATTTATACAGGCTTGCGGCAAACGCCTGAGATGATCGCTTCTGCCGCTCTCCAAGAAGACGTTGACGCGGTCGGCATCTCGATCCTGAGCGGCGCACATAATACGCTTTGTCCGCGAATCGTAAATCTGCTCCGAGAAAACGGGATGGATGACACGCTGGTATTGGTCGGCGGAATCGTTCCGCAGGAAGATATAGCTAAGCTAAAAGCTAACGGTATTTCCGAGATTTTTTTGCCAGGCACTTCGACCGAGGATATTGTCACTTTTATCCGGCAGAATGTCCGCGCACAATAGTATGCTGGCGCACATTCTTTGACGCGAGGACTTGATATTATAACTTACATAAGGAGAACTACATTAATGAAACGACTTCAAAAAAATCTGATGACAATGGCGTTGGCAATCACGTTCGCTCTCACCTTCGGCCTCATCTCGGCAATGGGCCAGGAAGACACAATGAAAAAGATCGGCGATACAATGACCGATACTTCGAAAAAGGTATATAACAAAAGTAAAAGCGTATCAAAGACGACCTACCGCAAAGGCGCCGTTGTCGGCGGACGCGTTTGGAATGGAAGCAAATGGGTCGCCCGAAAATCATGGAACGGCGGCACTTGGGTCGCCGTCAAGACCGTGAACGGCACCAAATGGGTTTACAGAAAAGGCAAAAACGTTGTAACCGGCACAAAACGGAGAGCACTATAAAATTTCTTGCTAGTAGCTGACAGTTCGAGATGTTGAATAGGTGGTTAAACTTTCCAGTTTGCCACCTTTTTCTCTTTTTGCTTTACTATTCACTTATGAAATCAACAATCCGAGTCGCCGGCGGACAAGGCTTTTGGGGCGATCTGCTTACGGCACCCGTCGATCAGGTTCGCAAAGGCCCGATAGATTACCTGATGCTCGACTATCTAGCCGAGGTCACGATGTCGATCCTCCAAAAACAACGCGCCCGCGACACGCAGGCCGGTTACGCCCGCGATTTTGTTTCCTTAATGCAGGAGATTTTGTCGGATTGTGTCGAGAAAAATATCAAAGTTCTCTCAAACGCCGGCGGCGTGAATGTCACCGGCTGCGCCGAAGCGATAAGTGAAGTTGCTCGCAATTTAAGCCTTTCCGGCAAGGTCAAGATCGGCGTCGTCACAGGCGACGACATTCTCGACAAACTCGACCAGTTTATCGCCGACGGAGTTGCGATCAACAATATGGACACCGGCGAGCCGCTCTCCGCGATACGCGATAAAGTGCAATCTGCGAACGTGTATCTTGGAGCCGCACCATTAGTCGAAGCTCTCGGCAAAGGCGCAAACATCGTCGTCGGCGGACGCCTGACCGACACGGGTTTGACACTCGCTCCGTTGATACACGAATTCGGCTGGGAGTTCGACGATTGGGACAAAGTCTCGGCCGGAACAATCGCAGGCCACATTATCGAATGCGGAGCACAATGCAGCGGCGGCAATTGTCAATACGATTGGCAGTCGATCCCCG
This sequence comes from Pyrinomonadaceae bacterium, assembly GCA_046160805.1. GTDB lineage: Bacteria > Acidobacteriota > Blastocatellia > Pyrinomonadales > Pyrinomonadaceae > OLB17. The sequence continues at coordinate 78,441 of JBJXHF010000051.1, read as the reverse complement.
ACATGGCGAACATCGGCTTCCCAATCGTCGAAGCCTCGCCAAACGGCGAATTCATCGTCACTAAACACGATGGCACCGGCGGCCGCGTGAATATCCAATCGATCAAAGAACAACTCCTCTACGAAATGGGCGACCCAAAAGCCTACATCACGCCCGACGTCGTCGCAGATTTCTCGTCAATAAACCTCGAACCCGCAGGCGAGAACAAAGTCCGCGTCTTCGGCATCAAAGGCAACCCAAAAACCGAATTCTACAAAGTCTCAATCGCCTACTCCGACGGCTGGAAATCCGTCGGCACCCTAGTCTACGCCTGGCCCGACGCCCACGAAAAAGCACAAGCCGCAGATAAAATATTGCGCGAACGCCTCAACCGCCTCAACCTAAAATTCGATACAATTCTCACAGAATTCGTCGGCCTCAACGCCACCCACGGACACCTCTCTCACTCATCACTCACCACTCACCACTCACTACTATCCGATGTTCCAGAAGTTCAATTAAGAATCGGCGTCCGCGGCCACAACAAAGCCGACATCGAACGCTTCACCAAAGAGATCGCCCCGCTCATCCTAACCGGCCCGCCCGCCGTCACCGGCTTCGCCGGCGGCCGTCCAAAAGTCGAAGAGATCATGGCCTACTTCCCTGCCTTGATTCCAAAATCGTTGATCGAAACGAAGGTTGATATTGTGAGTGCTTAGATGAGTGAATATCAACATACAAACTATTTCGAAAACGAAGTCCTGAGAAAGCGGCCTTATCTAAAGAAAGAATGGAATGGTGTATATTTGTAATTGAGAATGCAGTTCGCATTGAGGTGCAGCCTGATGACGACCGTGTAAGATTTTGGGGACAAGTAAAGGAGTTCGGTGACCGCATGTTGCGGGTCGTAACGCTTGCTGACAGAGTAACGATTCACAACGCCTTTCCCGACAGCAACTTTAAGTTATGAAGATCAATTATTATCCAGAGACAGATTCGCTCTACATCGACCTTTCGCACAAAGCGAGCGTCGAAAGCCGTGAGGTTTCCGACGGCGTTGTTCTCGATTACGACGAAGCAGGCAATCTCGTCGGCGTCGATATTGACCACGCCAGTTCCAAACTCGACATGCGCGAGGTAATCTTAGGCCATCTCCCTCTAGAAACCGCACAAGTCATTGCTACCGGTCGTTGTAATCTTTCAGCGTAATTTTCCATTCTCCGTCGGGTAGCTTTTCCACGTTTTCGAGTACCACTCCAAAACCATCATAGTAGGAACACCAAATTCCATGTCCGGTCTTCGGCATCAATGATTCGAGTTTCACCGGTGACCGCGTGCCTGAACAATTTTACCTTTGCCGAGAACTCTTTCTGTGGTATCACCTCATATTCGGCAATGATTACTATGTAAAAGCAAACTAATGCCGAAATGATTATAACGGCAATACCTGCGATTTTCTGCAAACTGTTCGGGTCATAAATAAGTTACTTTTGCAAAAACTTCGCTATTCCCTGCTGACAATCTTCCGTCATTCTCGCCTTTGCATTTGTCACAATGCCTTGTTCGATGGCGTCGGTGATGTTTTGGGCGTCGATGCAATAGAGAAGGTGCTTTGTCATTTCGACGGCTGAGCGGCTGACTTTTGTGTAGGCAGAGGCGTAGTCGAGGACGGCGTCTTCGAAACCTTCTTCGTCGAATGTGCGGTTGACGAGGCCGAGTTGGACGGCTTCTTCGGCGGTGTATTCGAAGCCTTGCGTGAGCAGTTCGAAGCTTTTTTTCTCGCCGAGATTTCGCCGCAGGATGGCGGCGACCATTGCGGGCACGAAACCGATCTTGACCTCGGGATAACCAAAACGTGCGGCGTGCGTCGCGACCACAAGATCGCACGCCGTCGCCAACCCGCAGCCGCCCGCAAGCGCCCGTCCATGCACCGCCGCGATCACAGGAACGCGCAACTGCCTTATCAGCAAAAACAATTCAGCCAAACTCCGCGCGTCTTCAACATTCTCTTCATACGAAGCCGTCGCGATTTTTTGTATCGAAGAAAGATCAGCCCCCGAACAAAAGTCCTTCCCCGCACCGCGAATAACAATCGCCCGCAAACTTTCATCCGCATCAGCCTCACGCAACGCATCCTTCAACGCCGCGATCAACTCGTCATTCAAAGCATTTCGCTTCTCCGGCCGATTGAGCGTGAGAACGCGTATCGCATTTTCCGTTGAGATCAAAACTTCAGACATTTGTTTCTTCGTCAATATCAATATACATCCGCAGCAGCGCCGTTGAGAACGTTTTGCCCTGTGCATCCGTCATCAAGCTCAGAGTGCCGCCGCCGCCGAGCGATTCGTGGAGCAGGAAATTTAGCGCCTTCAAATTTGGCAGTTCGAAGCGTTCGACATCGCCTTTTACCATATCGCCGAAGTGTTCTTTTACGCGCTCGGCGGTGACTTCGCGCACTAGGATTGGATATATCTCGTCTTTAAGAGCGATCAAGCCGACGTTTGCCGTGTCGCCTTTATCACCCGAACGCGCGTGTGCGAGTTTTACAAGTTGCATCTTCATAAATTCTTTTATTTCAACGCTGCAAATACCAAAAAATAATCCATTCCGTCGGCCTTCACAAAATCGTATTCACCTTTCAGCTTGTAGCCTGCGAGTTTCATTTCGGCGATAACACTGTCTTTATCAAGGCCGTGATCGTCGCCCGAGCCGTTCTTGTCGATGATCGCAACCAAGGCCTTCTTTTTTAAAGACTTCTTGAGGTTTTTCATCAGCCGGATTGGTTCGGCGATCTCGTGATAGGTTTTTAGGATCATGACGGCATGGACAGATTTTCGCGGCAGCATTGGGTCGTCTGGCTTGCCGAGGACGGTTCTAATGTTCGGCAAATTTTCTTTTAAGGCCCGCGCGTTGATGTGATCGATGTATTGCTGATTGATCTCGACTGCAAAAATAGTTCCCTTGTCGGCTCGCTTTGCCGCAAGCGCCGTAAACCATCCTGAACCCGCACCGATATCCGCGACGTTTTTCTTTGCCGTGATCTGCAAAATATCCATCACGCGGTCGATCTGCAGATTCTTCGCGCGATTCTCGCCCTCGAATATCGAAAGATCGCCGTCATAAGGAACGCTCGTCGGGCGAGAGATATTGTCGTTCGTCTGTGACGGCTGCGGTGTCGAGGCCTTGCCATTTCGTTCTACCGAGGTCTGGCTAGCGACAAAAAGCGTAAAAAAACCGACAGCGAGCCCAAGTTTTAGCGCGAGCACAGTTAAGACAAACCGTTTCATACTCTAAGATGATACAACACCGACGGTCCAGGCAAACGATTCGGCGAGAGCATCGTCCGCAAGCATGTCGATCAGCCCGATTTCCAGCGCTCGTTGCGAATCTATCGCCTCAGCGGTGAAAAACATTTCAAGTGCCGCTGTCTGGCCGATCAAACGCGGCAATCTTTGCGTGCCGCCCCAGCCGGTGATTATGCCGAGTCCTGTTCCCGGATGAGCGAATTTCGCATTTGGCGAAGCTATCCGTTTATCACAAGCCAACGCTAGGTCGAGCGCTCCGCCAAAACAATATCCGTTGATCGCTGCGATAGTAGTTTGAGACAGCGAAGCGATCTTCGTCATCAAGTCCTGGCCTCGCATTGCAAATTCCCTTGCCGTTTCTGCCGTTACTTTGGCGATCTCTCGAAGGTCAGCGCCCGAAGCAAAAATGTCATCGGTTCCTGTGAATATCACATCGTCTATCTCGTCATTCAAAGGACTGTCGATGATCTCATCAAGCTGCTCCAAAACCACAACCGACAGAGGATTACGAATCTGAGGTCGAATGAATCGAATCACGAGTGTCTTGCCTATCCGTTCAAGCTCCAAGACATCGCCATTCTCTGCGTTTTTTGCGTCCGCTGCTCTTAAAACCTCTTTCAAAAGAACACCACCCACGTCGCAAAATCGTCAGAGAAATTTTCGAAGTGATGCTCGACTCCCGCTGCAACGAAGAAAACATCGCCCGCAACAAAAGCAAAATTTTCGTCACCGATCACAATGTCCCCATTTCCACGAGCGATAAAATAAAACTCATCCTTGTCATGCGGAGTTTGATAATCTCGCCCGCGCGGAGCGAAAAACTCCAGCGAGACATCTTCTTTCTTAAAAGGTTCGACAAACCGAACACCGTCCTTCCACTTGTCGTTCGGCGGCAGCGGCAATTTATCGAGAAATTCTTCGATAGTAAACTTCATTCATTTTTCCCAAGCTTCACATAGCATTTATCTGTGAGCTTCGTCAGGCGTTCGGCCTCGTGAATGTTGCCGGGCGTTCCCTGTGTTGCGAGAAGTTGGCCGCATTTGTAAGGGCGGGCTTCGATCTTGGCCTGAATGGTGTTGTTGATCTCGTGCGTGACGATCTGCGCGGCCCAGCTTTTAAAACCCTGATTCGGAGTATTCACAAACCACCACTGGTCAACCGGAATCGTCGCATAAGGCCGCTGTTTTCCGCCCTTCATTAAACCGTACCCTATCGGCAAAGCCGATCCTGCCTGCACCGGCCTTTTGCCCATGAGCTTATACAAAAAAAGATACGAAGTGCTGACCGGCAACGGTCTAATAGCGCGGCTCGGCAAATTCCAAAGCATCATCGCGTAAGCCGTCTCGTCCGGTATCTTGTCTTTATTCTTGTCCGCCCCGACGCGATAAGGCGTATAGCCGTGCACTGCCGACGAAGTAACATATCGTACCGTAAAAACAAATCTCGAATGCGCCTCAATAAACTCAACAGCCTCCTTCACCGGAATCTCAGCCTGCTGCAACTGATCCGCGCCATCCAAAACAACCACTGTCAAACTCCACGGAATCCTCTCCTCAGCAACAGCCAACGCCTGTCCAAACGAAAACACAACACCTGCCGCCAATATCACTACTAAAAATAAAACGTATCTCATAAACATATTAGCCAATTATTTCATTCCACGACTGGAGCAGCAAGCATCCTGCTTGCTACGCTGTTTTCCTCTGACGTAAAGACCTCAACTGAAAAAGAGTATGAGAAGCTGTCGCGTCTGACAAGCAGGATGCTTGTCACTCCAGTCAAAGCGATTATCCCTATACAATCGGCAATGAGTTGTGCTATTCTTTTTAGCGTTAACACCTTCTCTCGCGTCGGTTGACGCGCTTCGCCTTAACGGTTTACGGATAAGTCTTGAGAGCAGGCCTTTGGTTAGAAAATAGGAAGTCGCTCTCAGTGTTTTTGAGTGTGCTCGGCTTGCATCAAGCCTTTTGCAAAGCACTTCTGTAGATCATCCCCGTTTAGCGAGGGAAAGGAAAATATAATGAAACTTTACGTAGGAAATTTGTCCTGGAATGTATCGAACCAGGATCTTTTGGAACTTTTTGGCGGCGTCGGCCCGGTTGCGTCGGCAAATATTATCGAAGACCGCGAAACCGGCCGCTCACGCGGGTTCGGTTTTGTCGAAATGGAAAATCAAGCCGACGGCCAGACCGCCATCGAGCAGATTAACGGCAAAGAGGTTGATGGCCGCGCTCTTAAGGTCAACGAGGCAAAACCGCAAAACAACGGCGGCGGCAATCGCGGCGGACGCGGCGGCAGCCGCGGCGGCTACGACGGCGGCGGCCGAAGCAACTTCGGCGGCAAAAGCTGGTAATCGCTTCGCTGTTTTTACAAATAAAGCCCGCAAGCAGACAAAACTGCTTGCGGGCTTTGGTTTGATCTAGACTGCCAATTTTAGATTGATTAAAGCGTTAAGTGAAACGCCCTGATGTTCCGATTCCAAAGCAAGGCGGCGATGAAGGTCTGAGGACATTCGGAGATTGAGTTTGCCGCTGTAGCGACGTTTGCCCAGCGGGACAGGAATAGTTTCGCTATTTTCAGTCATGTCCTGTAGCACAATGCCGACCACGATCCGAATTTCCCGCAGTGCTTTCTCCTGCGTACTGCCATGAGCAGCAAGAGATGGAAATTCCATCACGCGGCCAATAAATGCATCGTCCGCCTCAGACCACATCACGTTGTAACTGTAATCTTCGCGTCGAAAAACTGGAGTTGACAGCTTCTTTGTTGTTTTTGACGATTTGCCCATGCAAGCCTCTCTAATACATTTGTTCCAATTTCTTTAATGCTGCTATGACCTGCTCGACTTGATAAGGCTTGGCCTTTGACTTATCTTTTTGCACATTTATTCGCGGATCTCCCGGCCAGGGCGTCTTGAAGATGTGATGACTTCCGCTGATGCGCGGCTTGCCAAAGTACTCCTCACAAATCCTCACCAAGTAAGTAAATCGCGTCGATGCCTTTTCCTTTTCAAGCTTTTCTATCGTTTCAGCGATAGTCATACGGCACAAAGTTTATAATACCATATGTGGTACTATAATGTGAGGTAAAATTTAGAATAATATCGACGGCAAAAACGCTCCGCGCGGTTCCTGATAGACGCCTCGGCTCATCAGGTTGAGCGGCTCGACGATACGCAACCCGTGGTCAAAACACCAACGCATCAGATCGCTGTTACGCGTTGGCAGCAGGAAACCGTTACCGGCAATCACCTCCGCTTCTGCGATCAAAGCCTTTAGGTCCTCGTTCGACTCGCCGACGCTGTGGCCGAAAAATCCAAGCGTCGTCGTGTAGCCCGTAATACGGCCGTCGTGCTCGACAACCTTTGCCGCACCTTGTTGAATCCCACCGGCGGCTTCGTTGCGGCGCGAGATGCCGTGGACTCGCCGGCACACAGCCTCAACGCCGTCGAGGTCATCGGCCGTCATTGGACGTACACGATAGCCTTCAATTTCGCGGCCAATTCGCGGCCCCTGCATCAGCGAAAGCGGCTCAACCGTGTCAAACCCGAGCTTTGTATAAAGCGACAGCGACCGGTTATGAAACGCCGCCTGCACCAGCCGGATCGACGGCACATTGTTCTCATCGCCATGCCTCATCACATCCAGCATCATCGCCTTCCCAACCGAAGAATTCTGCGCCGCCGGATCGACCGTTATCGGCCCAACCCCAGCAACCGCGTCCATCATCCAAAGAAAATTGCTCCCGAGAATTTTACCTTCCGGATCCTCAGCTACCACCCCATAAGCAAAAGGCGCCGAAGTCATCATCCCCATCAACCCAACCGCCGCCTCCAACGAAGCAAAATCCGCCGGAAACCCATGGGCCTCCGAAATCACCCTAAAAGCCTCAAAACAAATCTCCCCCAACCGCTGTGCATCTTCTAATCGCGGTTGCCGCAAAGTAAAATCGTTCATCTCTTTCACAGAAGCTGTTTCCATAATTATCTCCTCAAAGTGTGCGGAGCACACACAATAACTTTAGCTACACATGAGCAAAGGCGAAAGTGTAGGCCGAAATTCCAGTGTGCGGAGCACACCTAATAACTTTAGCTACACATGAAGCCGAAGGCGAAATGTGTAGAGCAATCACGTCATGTCACGAAGCGTGTGAAACACGCGTCACCACCGCATCACCGAGTGTTTCGGTCACACCAAATGTCAATCCCACAAATACCGATCATCAAACTCAACCTTGTGCAATCGCAGTAATCCTTTATACTCATCCTCAAAACTCTGCCGCGCATGGTGACTCTTCTGATCGCGAATATATCTCCTAACCGCATCCGACGCCGATTCGCTCACCGTAAAAGCACCATACCGCCTCTGCCAGGCGAATTTCGGTTGATACTGCTTCGCCCATTTTGAAGAACTCGCTTTCAACTCCCTCATAAATCCTGCGAACGCTTCAACCGGTCCGAGCCGTGAAAATATGTGACAATGATCGGGCATTCCGTTGATCTCGATCGGTTCGCCACCATGATTCTTTATGATTCCGGCAAGATATCTATATAACTCATTTTCCCAGCTCTCGCTGATCAATGGCATGCGATCCTTTGTCGCAAAAACGATGTGATAAAGAAAATGTGTATAGGACATTGCGTCGTGTCACGCGTGTTTCACATGCTGGATTGATTTTCGTTTGGTTCTACAGGTTTCGCTCTGCTGCACCTGTAGCTAAAGTCATTATTGCGTGCTACGCACGCTTAAAACCTTTGACATTCTAATCCACCGTTCGCGTCAGTCGTTTTCGCGAGACTAATGGGGCACAAAGTTGTATGTGATCACGCCAGTCACTTTGATCGGTTTTCCTTCGAGCGATACCGGCTCGAATTTGGCGCCGCAGGCCGACTCCCGCGCGGGAAGTTGCAACATCGGATGCCCGCCGACGGCTCCGGCTCGAATGACTTTTCCTGCTTCATCGAACAGCACTTGAACAGGAACCGCTCCGCCTGCCCGAATAACTTTCGCTTCGCCGGGATAATCGGGCTTTGGCAACGACGTCGCCTTACCATTCAAAACACCGGCGGTAATTTGTTTCGCCTTTGGCTTACCGGTCGTCGGATCTTTTTCTACCGGCTCCGAATTTACCTTTGGATTTTTGAGCGTAATACTCAAACCAAAATCCTTTGAGATGGGCTTATTGTTTTTTATCGCGGGAGAAAACTGTAGCTTCATCACTGTTTCCGAAAGTGTCTTGGAGATTTCGTCCATCGCTTTGGTCGGCATTTTACCGCAAGGCCAAATCAAGCCGGTAACCAAAACAGCCTTGGTCGGTTTACCGGTTTTATCAACGTGAACGGAAAGAGTCACTTTGCCATCAATTTCCGCATCTATCGCCGACTGCGGCAGCTTATAAGTAGCCGATCCCTGCAAAACCGGATCAGCGTCGGCCTGCGGCGTTTGAGACATTGTGCCGACGGCAAAGATTACCAAAAAAAGTAATGAAAGAATGCAATATTTCATAAATCCTCCGAAGACAGAATATCAGAGTCAGTCTGCGATTCTGCTCAATACACATGCTCGGCGACCTTTTTCTTCCAGAGCATTAGCATGAAGTCGTGGCAGGCTCCGATAAAATTCCCGGCGTATTCGACAATGCCGGACATGATCTCTTCGCTCGTCCCTTTCCATTGAAGCGAGGCTTCGTGCAATAATACATCACCGAATTTATGAGAAGTGACACCACAACAATTGGTTCGTACACGTCGCCGTTCGAGGACGGTTCGTGGGAGCGTTGGAAAAATCCTGAACGGTTTAATTGGCTGCGGTCGTTGCTGAGGCAGATCAGGGAATCGCCTGAGACTTTTGAAAAGGCGTTGAAGATCGACAAAGCCCGGATCGCACGCCTCGCCGAGGCGGTCGAGATCCTCGAGTCCGTCGCCCACGAAGAGCTCGCGATATTCGAAAAACGCATGAATTACATGGAGACAGTGCAAAATCTCTTGATGGACAACTTCTTAAAGAGAGCCCCCGATCTGCGTATCGGTTTGCCTACGAAACTTTCCGCAAAGCAGCCTCCTAAAGGAAATTGAACTATGGCCAGGAAGAAACGCAAAGTTGACGATGACGACGAGGAGCTTGCCAGGCGTTTGGAAGCGATGAATTACCAGCAGCATGCCGCTTTTTTGTTAAATCAGTATGAGGTAATGAAGCGCAACGACTTCGAGATCGCTAAACAACTTGCGTTTACCGAGGAGGACGTCGAGGACATAAAACGCCAATACGACGAGCTCAAGCCATGGGCCGATTACGAGCGTTTTGTCTTCTCTGTCCTCGACCGTGACCTCGTCGCCGACGCAAAGGCCGTGAAACTCTTCGATAACACGAAAGACGCTCGCGACCGCTCCGACGAACCCGAAATTCCCGAAAACCTCAAAGATCAAGCCGACCTGCTCTGGCCTTTTGATTAACCCTTTATCAATGGTCGCCGTCGGTGGCTTCTACGACTTGGTATCTCAATACAAGTGTTCAGCGACCATAATCCGTAAATTCAAAATAGAACGCGCCGATCTGCTTACAATCTTTCTCCGAACCAATAACAAAGGCCGTCAGGAGCGACGACGAAAAAGACTTTGAAGCGCGAGCCGTCGTCGCGGGCCTCGTCCTTGATCTGGCCGATATTTTCGAGGCCGTTTGCGATGAATTCGCTGCGGAGAGCTTCGGCAGCGTCGGTGTGAAACGCACAGCCGTCCTGTTCGGGATCGCCGCCGTTCTCGGCTATCGCAAAGCGTACGCCGTCGCGCTCTAAAACCACCTTATTTACTGGCTCGGTAAGGTGTTCGACGACGCTGAAACCCATCTTCGACTCGTAATACGGCACCGACGCCTCGACGCTCGCCACCGGCAGATTCATCGCGTCACCCTGATAACCAAACGCCGAAAGTATTTTAGCCATAAAGCTCGATCATATCGCAAGACGGACGTTTGGCGAATGCCGACGCCATCACGACCTTAGGCCAACTTTTCCTTTCTCTGCCATCGTCGTGTGCGGGCGATGGCGACGGTTTCGGAGAGTTTCAGGTGGAGCGCTCCGTCTTTGAAATCGGGATAGATAAAACGCAAGGTCGTGTCGAGGTCGATGCGAAAGTGGCGGGTGAATGACGCCGCGTAGAGGTAGCGGGCCGTGCCGTTCGAATGGAACGGGAATACGCCTGGCAGCATCAGGCTTGAGAACGGCTCGATGGCGATGGTGTCGTCAACGCGGCTAAAATGAAGATACGCTCCCACCGGTTTTCCAAGCAGGTTGTGACATTTTGCGTTCATCGTGATCACGCTCCGCTTGTCTATCGTTGCGTGAACCCGTTCGGCCGGCGGCTCAACAGGTCCGCCAAGGAATTTCTCAAATTTTCGGTCAAGGGTCGCGGGCATGTTTTATAGATAGCACATTATTTTATACTTGTCAAGCTCCGATTTTATGTGCGGGCTTGCACCTCCTTTTCCAGCTTCCATAGTTGCTTTGACCGCCATAATTGTAAACGAGCTAATTTCTCCAACTTTGCCAAAAAAAAGAGGAAAGTAGATATGCAAAAAGCGCCACTTAGGCACAGCAAAGCGGACTTTTAGAGTGCAAAAAGCGGCAAATGAATGCTCGATATGCGATGTGGCCGGAACGCAGGCTTCCAGCCTGCGAGTCTGGGGCGCCAAAAAAACTCGCAGGCAAGCTGCCTGCGTTCCGGCTACAACACAAACGCTCCGATGTGCGGTGTGGAAGTGTTTAGGCACGTTTGCAGGGCGAGAATCAAAGCGTCGCGGACGTTTTCGGGGATGAGAACCGCATCGACGAGGCCTCGCGCCGCGGCGTGTTTGGCGTCGAGTTCTTTGTCGTAGGTTGCGCGGACTTTGTCCATTTCTTTGAGCAAAGCGGCATCGGGTAATTTGCCTTCTTTTTTTAGTTTGTCGAGCTGCGTTCCGAAGATTGCCTGAACCGCGCTGTCGCCTTCCATGACGCCCATGCGGCCGGTTGGCAGGCTGAAAATGAAGTCGGGATCGAAGCCTTGCCCGGCCATTGCATAATAGCCAGCGCCGGAAGCGTGGTTGATGGTGAGGACGATCTTCGGCACTTTGGCGGTCGCCATCGCTTCGACAAAACGCGCGCCGGCACGGATGATGCCGCTGTGCTCGGCTTCGGCACCGACCATGAAGCCGCTCACGTCCTGCACAAATAACAAAGGCGTGTCATGGCGGTCGCAGTTCTCGATAAAGTAAGCCGTCTTCTCTGCCGACTCCGTGTATACAATGCCCCCAAAACGCGGGCCGTTTTTGCTCTTGGACATGCCCCGCGAGTTCGCAATCACACCGACCAGCGTCCCGCCAATCCGCGCCGTGGCGCAGATCATCTCTTTCGCAAAATCGGCCTGGAACTCGTCAATATCTCCGTCGTCGAGAAATGTCTTCAGCACCGCATGCATATCATACGGTGCGCGGTGATCGTCGGGCATGAGATCGTATAGCTCTCCAACTTTGGACTTTGGACTTTGGACTTTGGACTTAGAAACACGCGCCGCCTCAGGCGAAGGCAGCTCAGCCACTAATGCACGAATTTTTTCGAGACATTCTTTCTCGTCCTTCGTTCGATAATGAGCGACGCCGGAGACTGAATTGTGCGTCATCGCTCCGCCGAGCGTTTCGTTGTCGATAGTTTGCCCGGTCGCGCCTTTGACAAGGTTTGCACCGCCGAGGCCCATGAACGAAGTGCCTTCAACCATCAGAATAACGTCGGACAACGCGGGCAAGTAAGCTCCGCCTGCGACGCACATTCCCATCACGGCGGCGATCTGCGGGACCTTCAAATAGTGACGCATGATCGAGTTGTAATAGAAGATCCGTGCCGCTCCGTATTGCCCGGGAAACACTCCGCCTTGATAAGGCAGATTAACTCCCGCGCTGTCCACAAGATAAATGATCGGCACACGATTGCGCATCGCGATCTCCTGCGCGCGAAGAATCTTCTTGATTGTCTCGGGATACCAAGCACCGGCTTTGATCGTCGCATCGTTAGCAACAACGACACATTCTCTGTCTTGGATCTTGCCGACAACCGTCACAACAGCTGCCGCAGGCGCTTGTCCATCGTACTCGTCAAAAGCCACAAGCAACCCGATCTCTTGGTGATATGTATCTTTATCCAACAGCAACTCAATTCGCTCGCGCGCGGTCAGCTTTCCCTGCTTGTGAATTTTATCGATCTTCTCAGCTCCGCCGCCGAGCAAAAGCTTTTTTTCAAGGCGCAGATAGTCGTCCGTAAGTCGGCGAAGGCGAGAACTATTTTTGTCGAGCTTCATGCGATGAATGTTTCGCCCTTACTTACGTGCGGGGTTATGCAACTACTTTTCAGAAATAATGAATGTCGGCACCATTCCGCCGCCGGACGAGACGTTGGCCAACTCCGTCGAAGAAAGCCGCGTAAACGCCGAGCCGACTTTGCCGAGATAGAGCAAAGGGTCGAGATCGACTAGCTGCTCGACCATTTCCCAGTTTCCAGCGTCATCAGTCAGCATCGGGAAATATTCTTTGGCGGTTTTGACGCGTTCCTGCACAAGATAGTCGCCGTCTTTAAGTGCGACCTCGATGGCGTCGTCCCATTCAGATCGGGAACACGTCCATCCAAGAAAAATACCACGTCCACCGTAATCATCGTTCGGTTTTAAGGCAAGCTTGTTAGCATTTGAACGTGTCCACTCAATTAGATCAATTTTATTTCCACGATTTTCAGTTTGTCCTTCACTAACTTTTCGCGTCCAAGGCACATGATCGCTAATAGCCTTTAACTCCTCGCCGTTGAAAAGATGTGAATGCTTCTCGTTTGTCAGCACTGCAAAAATAGCTTTTTTATGCACAAGCTTGCTGCGAAAACTGTTTACCAAACAAACTGCACCGGCTCGATAAGCATCGAGCAGCGCAGGATGCTCGTCCATGATAGGGATATATTCGTTGACGAGAAGCCGTTTGTAAACAATGTCGATCTCAGTGCCGTTGCATGAAAGTCGCGAGCCGTTGAACTCAAGCTCGTCCGGCGAGCATATGACGGACTTGTATCCGTTTGACTCGAAATAATCACGAAACAACTCGAACTCTTTGAGCGTCGGCAAATCTTTTAGATCGACAATTGCTATAACAGGTTTGTGATCAGGCTTGCCGCCGCAGAATTCCGCATAGCACGCCAGCAAAACATCGAGCATCTTCGGCCTGCCTTCAAAACCGCGAATGTCATAAGTTTCGGCAAATTTCTTCATCACCGGCAGCGTTTCAAAAATGACCGTTGCCGAATCCGCATAGGCCACACCGGCAGGACTTTCACCGTTTAACTCGACGTAGCTGTAGGCTTCATCGGTTAGAAAAGAGTCAAGCCGTGCGTTCGGCGAGACGTGGGAATATTTTGGATCGATTTTTACCAACTCGCGCTCGATCTCGGTAACACCGAGTTCGTCAAGTATCTCGTCATTCTCAATTGCGGCATCCTTTACTTTTTGCAATGCACCGAAAACTGTTTCGCAGGTTTTGGCGATCCGCGACCAATCGTTTTCCGTCACAAAATGCGGCCTTAAATACGGAGTCAAACGACGCCCGCCAAAGATCAACTTCGAGCTTTCGAGACCTTCGTCAAGCAGCCGTTGCGAGGCCGAAGCAAGCTCCTTGTCTTCAAGTAGTTTGTGATAGTGTTCTACAGCTTGTTTTAACATAACGACTGAAGTCACTTCGACATGCTTAGGATTTCTTCGTATTCGTCCTTGGTCAACGGCATCACGGAAAAACGCGGCTGACGAACCAAGTAAATGTTTGCCAGAGCTTTATTAGTCTTGACCTGTTCGAGCGTAACCGACTTTTTCAACGCTTGGACAGGCTTTATTTCAACCGCGTGCCATGCAGTATCTGTCGGATCGGGAAACGCTTCCTTTGTGACTTCGGCAATGCCGACAACCTCTTTGCCGACAACCGAATGATAAAAATAGACCTTGTCGCCTTTCTTCATCTCACGGAGAAAATTGCGAGCCTTAAAGTTGCGCACGCCAGTCCAATCCGTCTTGCCGTCTTTTACAAAATCGTCCCACGAATACGCGGTAGGCTCTTGTTTGACCATCCAAAAATTCATATTTTTTATTTGCGGCGAAAATCCTTTATTATTTCTGCGCCTCGGCTGCCTTCTTGTTCAACCATTTTGCCCAGCGTTCGAGATAGGGACGGAATGGCTTAAACAGCTTCGCTCGCCAACTGCCTTCCGCTTGCTTTTCGCTCCAGGTTTTTAGATTTTTTTCGGCGTATTGCCTGATCTGGGGTTCGAGGCTGCCTCTCTTGACCGAATGCCGCAGCGTCAAATAATAATGCTGACCTACTAGCGAAAACAGAAGCCCGGCGAGATTGCCCTTGAATGAGCTTTTTGCCATAAAGCGTTTCATAAAACTTTCCGTCGGCATCAGCAAGGCGCCCATAGACATCTCCAGCCACGGCGCCTGATTTCCAGCTCGCGGATGATACAAACCGGGCAGGTCGCCTTTCAACGGAACATCCATCGCTTTCAGACGTGGATCGTTGATAAAATCGACGAGTTTGATCTTCTCGATTCCGCGTATCTGTTCGATCGGCAGAAAATCCAACACCTTGTTGATGCTGCCATCGACATCTTTTGGCAGAGCAATCGTGGACGCATTCTCGATACGTATCTTTGTAACTTTCGCCGATTTTTGGCCGGCGGTTTCTATTGCCATACTAGACGTTAATTGTAAATCGTGAATCGTGAATAGTAAATCTGGCCACAAAGAAGTGGTAAAAATACGACACAAAGAGCATTTGCGACTATTCCCACGGACTAAAACACTGATTAAATTGGCGTCTGCTAAAATCCACAAGATGGCACGGATATTGTAAAAGAAATCTCAGATGCACGTCGTTGCGGAACGTAGTAAGCGCATTAATAATGAACCAAACAACACTCGCAAAACCGGTAAAAACAAACGGCGTTGGTTTGCACACTGGCGTTGAAGTAAATCTAACGCTGCGGCCTGCACCGGAAAATACAGGCTATATCTTTGTCCGCACCGATCTTGATAATTTCGAGATTCCGGCGTCGGTCGAATATATCTCGCATTGCTCGTATGCAACGACGCTGATGCGTCGAGGTGTTGTGTTGTCAACGTGCGAACATCTCCTGTCGGCTCTTCGTGGTTTCGGTGTTGATAATTGCTTTATCGAGCTCGACAACATCGAGATTCCGATAATGGATGGTTCGAGTGAGGATTTTGTCGAGCTTATTGCAAAGGCAGGCATTGTCGAACAAGACTCACCGAGGCATACTTTTCGCATTCTCGAACGTGTCGAAGTGGAACTCGGAAATCGCAAAATGTCGATTGAACCTGCTGAGAATTTTGAGATCGATTGCACGATTGATTTTCCGCATCCCTTTATTGAGCGCCAAACATTTATATACGTTGAGAATAACGGACGAACCGGCCGCCCGCTTACGCAGGCGGTTCTGGCAGGTTCGTTCAGCAAAGAGATCGCGTCGGCGCGAACCTTCGGTTTTACGCACGAGATCGACATGCTGCGCAAAGCAAATCTCGCCCTCGGCGGCTCGCTCGATAATGCAATTGTGCTGACCGAAGACGGAATGCTAAACGAAACGCCGCTCCGCTTCGACGACGAATTCGTCCGCCACAAAATACTCGACATCATCGGCGATTTCGCCCTTCTCGGAATGCCGATCCAAGGCAAAATAACCGCCGAACGTTCCGGCCACAGCGTCCACGCCTCTCTAATGAGCAAACTCCTCAAAGCCGAACATGCTTGGGAGATCGTCGAGAGCAAGAAGTCTCCGCTCAATCAACCTGTTTCTTGATCCATTTTGAGACCGCTTCGAGAACCAGCGGTGACATTGTCTGCTCGATCTTGCCGTATTCTTCTTTTAGTCCGGTTTTGCTTTCCTGAAATAGATGGTTCAGACCGGGAAATTCTATCGTAGTGACATTCTTGTTTCCGCCTTTTTCCAACGCGAGTTTTATTGTCGCCAGATTTGCCTTTGCCGGAACCTGAAGGTCATTACTTCCACCGAGTGCCAAAACGGGACATTTGACTTTTCCGAGTGCCACCGACGGGTCGAGTTTTATGAAATACAGCAACCATGGACTGGCCAATTGATTAACCTGCGTAGTCACGACTTTAGCTAGTTCTGAAGCCGGCGGTTTTTCCGCGCCTTCCTGGCCCGAAAAGGCCTGATTGAGATAATTTGTCAGTTCTGTTTTTAGAGCGTCAGTAGTGGTTGAGCGTTTAACAATCTCGTAAGCACCCGCGGAGATCGTCTGGTTGATTCGCACACTTGCCTCGTTCAGACCGGATGAGCGTCCGATAAATTCTCCTTGGAGCAACAACAATTGGTCCCCTGGTAAACCCGGACCCGCAAGCATGACTATAAAATCAATATCGGCTGACCTTGCGGCGATCATCGGCGCGATCTGGCCGCCTTCGCTGTGCCCGATCAGGCCGAGTTTCTTTTTGTTAATCTCTTTTCGGGTCTTCAGGTAATTGACGGCAGATTCGACGTCGTAGCTGAAATCAAGCGTTGTAGCTGTCTCGTAATTCCCTTTTGACGCGGCGACGCCCCGGTCGTCAAACCTCAAAACAGCGATTCCGCTTCTTGTAAGATAGTCGGCGAGCAGTAGAAACGGTTTGTGTCCAAAGATCTCCTCATCACGATTCTGAGGTCCGCTGCCTGTAATAAGAACGAGAGCGGGAAAATTGCCGTCTTTTTTCGGCAGTGTTAAAGTTCCCGCCAGGACGATCTTGTCCTTTGTATTTTCAAACGTTACGTCTTCGGTGTAATACGGGAAAGGTGCCTTTGGCTCCTGCGGCCTGACCGGTTTCAACTTTGCCTTCGCCCTCGAGAGATTCAATGGAAAATTCTGTCCACCCTGACTAAATTTTCCCTCAAAAACGTTCTCTTTATTCAAATGGCCCTCGTACTGAATGTTTGCTTCCGCGTATTCTATTTTCAGGGTAAAGTTTTTGAAGCTTGTAGATGGTAGCGGAATTCCCATTCGGCCTTGATCGGGACTGTCCATCGTGGAAACGTAACCCGTTTCTGTTTTGGTGATATTAAAACCGACCCTTAATTTAACTCCCTGCACGTCCATCACACCGTTCCACTGTCCGGAAATATCCTGACCATAAGCGGTCAAGGCCGTAAAAAGTGTGATCAATATTTGTGCAGCTTTTTTCATTTGAATCCCTTATTGTGATTTAGAAAGTAATATGCATCGGGAGAGAAATTCATTTCTTCTCCCAATCCGAAGTATGGAAAGTGCCTTCCTTATCTATCCGCTGATACGTGTGTGCACCAAAAAAGTCACGCTGTGCTTGAATGAGGTTAGCCGCCAGGCGTTCGGTGCGGAAGGCTTCGGTGTAATTCAGCGCGGACGCGAAGCAGAGCGACGGAACGCCATCGGTGGCGAAGGCCGCGATCACCTTTCGCCATGAAGCTAAATTTCCGTTCATGATCGATGCGAATTTGTCATCAAAAAGCAGATTTGCGAGCGACGCATCTTTTGAGTAGGCGACACGCATGTCTTCGAGCAGAGCGCTGCGGATGATACAGCCGCCGCGCCAAATCTTGGCGCACGATTCGAGATCGAGTCCGTAATTTTTCTCTTTTGACGCCGCCTGCAAAAGAGCGAGGCCTTGTGCGTAGGTTGCAATAAAAGAGCAAAGAAGTGCTTTTTTGAGGTCTTCAAGTGTCACCGACTCGTTTGCTTGACTAGAACCGGAACTTTCAAACTTCTTCGAAATCGAAACTCTCGTCGCTTTTTGCGCCGAGATCTGACGCATCGAAACGGCGGAATCTATTGTCGGGACCGGCACGCCAAAATCCATCGCGACCTGCGACGTCCATTTGCCGGTTCCTTTTTGGCCGGCGGTGTCGAGGATCATCGAGACAAGCGCATTACCTGTGTCAAGGTCGGACTTTTTAAGAACGGTCGCTGTGATCTCGACGAGGAACGAGTTAAGCTCGCTGTCGTTCCAAACAGAAAATGACTTACCCATTGCCGGATAATCCATTTTCAGGACATGCTGCATAAAATCATAGGTCTCGGCGAGTATCTGCATCAGGCCGTATTCGATGCCGTTGTGGACCATCTTGACAAAATGCCCGGCCGAGCCTGTGCCCATGTAGGCAACGCAAGGCTCGCCGTTCACCTTTGCCGAAACAGCCTGAAGCGTTTTCTCAATGCGGTCGTAAAAATCACGCCTTCCGCCGGGCATAATGCTCGCTCCGTGACGCGCCCCTTCCTCGCCGCCACTCACGCCAACGCCCATGAAGCCTACGCCTTTTGCCGCGAGGTCTGTCTCGCGGCGGTCGGTATCTGTAAAATGTGAATTGCCGCCATCTATAATGAGATCGTCTTTTTCGAGATGCGGCAACAGATCGGCAATCACCGAATCAACTATCGGCCCGGCAGGAACAAGCATCATTACATTGCGCGGGGATTCAAGCTTGGCGATAAAGTCCGGCATATCGCTGCCGACATCGACCGGCATTCCTGCGCCTTCTTTTAACAGAAGCTCGCGTTTACCTGCATCAAGATCAAAACCGACGCTGCTGATTCCGTGCTCGGCTATGTTAAGTAGAAAATTACGCCCCATCGTCCCGAGGCCGATCATTCCAAAATGAGAATTTGACATATTTTTAGTGCCCCAAATGTTTTGTAAATGCTTGCTTTAGATTTTTCTCAATCTCGATGTGCAATTCGGTAGTTTGCGCAAATGGATTCGTTTTAGATTCCCTGATGATGCGCTTGGCGCATTTGCCGCATAACAAATACGCTATCAACACTCCGTGTTCACGAAAGATGAAAGCATTGAGTGACAACGAATTCTTTTTCTTGAAT
The DNA here is from genome assembly GCA_046160805.1 of Pyrinomonadaceae bacterium. Lineage (GTDB taxonomy): Bacteria > Acidobacteriota > Blastocatellia > Pyrinomonadales > Pyrinomonadaceae > OLB17. The sequence continues at coordinate 59,244 of JBJXHF010000051.1, read as the reverse complement.
TTGAAGGAATCAATTTCCTGTCCGCAGCCGGGACAGCCGTCTCCGTCGTGAAACCAACGCGACTTGATCGCCCCGCCGGACTGAACCTGTGTCTGACGGAACATCAGATCCATTAGTTCAGAAATCTCTTTATCCGACATAGAAAGATATTTTTACCACAAAGACACAACGGGCACAAAGGAAGAACCCCGTATATCCTCTGTGTCCTTTGTCTCTGTGGTGAATTCTTTCCGGCTTTGCGGTAATCTTTTGTAATGAAAAATTTGCTTGAGGCAATTCGCCCAACAACATTCATCGAATCGGCAAAGTTACGCGACTATCTAGGCCTTGACGTGACGATCGCAACCGAGACGTTTCAGCATACGGGCAGCTTTAAGTTCCGAGCGGCTTATAATCTCGCTTTGAATGTCGAGCAGGACGAGATTCTGGCCGCGTCATCCGGTAATTTTGGCCAGGCGCTCGCGTATGCGTGTAAACTTGTTGGAAAAAAATGCACGATTGTGATGCCGGTAACTTCGGCACAGGTGAAGATCGAGGCCGTTCGCGGATATGGTGCGACGGTCGATTTAGTTGATACGACAAAGTTCGGCCGAAATGAGCGCGTCGCTCAGCTTGCGGAAGAAATGCCCGATGCGTATTTTGCGAGCGCATATGACGATAAATTTGTTATCGATGGTAATTCTACGCTCGGAGACGAGCTTGCCGCAAAGGATTTTGACGTCGTTATCACACCTGTCGGCGGCGGCGGATTGATCTCAGGTATTACCTTAGGTTTACAGCGTAATAATAAGAAAACACTTATATTTGGCGTTGAGCCATTACTTGGTAACGATGCTTCCCGTTCTTTGAAGGCAGGCCGAATTATTCCGAATGAAATCGAGCCAATGACATTAGCTGACGGCGCTCGAACGATCTCGCTTGGCAATCTCAATTGGGAAATTATTAAAGCCAATGTCGCCGAGATCTTCGAGGTTCCTGACGAAACAATCGCCGAAGCCACACGACTCTACTTCGAACTCGCAAACCTCAAATGCGAACCGACAGGTGCGCTGCCATTAGGAGCGTTGATATTGAACAAGAATAAATTCTTAGATAAAAAAGTCTGTCTCGTCGTAAGCGGCGGGAATGTCGATCCGGCTGTTTATGCGAAGATCCTGTCAGGAACGTGCCGGTAGCCCGCACGTGAGTAAGGGATCAACGTCCACACTGTGTTGAGCCCTTACTTACGTGCGGGCTACGGACACTAAGTCTTTATTTCCTCGACGAACGTCACGCGATTAATCTCGTGCAGTGTGGTCATTCCTAGAAATACCTTCTTCACAGCTGATTCACGAAGGGATGATAAACCTTCCCTCTCAGCCTGACGTCGAATTTCCGAGCCCGGCCTGCGTTCGATGATCATTTCACGAATGGTGTCGGACATGTCGAGAAGTTCGTGTATCGCCGAACGGCCTCGATAGCCGGTGTGGTTGCAGGCGTCGCAGCCGACGCTGCGGTAAAATACCTGTTCTGGTGCAACTTCTTCCTTCCTGATGCCGGATTCTACCAGTTCCTCTTCATTCGGCGTGTATGACCTTTTGCACAGCGGGCAAAGCAATCGAACGAGACGCTGAGCCAAAACGCAGTTCAATGCGGATACAAAGTTATACGGCTCAACCCCCATGTTGATAAAGCGGCCAATAACGTCGATCACGTTATTCGCGTGAACGGTCGTAAAAACCAGGTGGCCGGTAAGCGCCGACTGGATAGCGATCTGGGCGGTTTCCTCGTCACGGATCTCGCCGACCATGACCTTGTCAGGGTCGTGACGCAGTATCGAACGCAGACCGCGGGCAAACGTCAGTCCTTTTTTCTCATTTACCGGAATTTGCACGATCCCATGAAGTTGGTATTCGACCGGATCTTCGATGGTAATGATCTTGTCTTCCTCGTTACGGATCTCATTGAGTGCGGCGTAAAGCGTGGTCGTTTTACCCGAACCAGTCGGACCGGTGACCAAAACCATTCCGTACGGCTCCTTAATATATAGCCTAAATCGCGTGATGTCTTCGTAATCAAAACCAACCACGTCGAGGTTGAGATTCTTAAAACTCTCGTTAATCTGCTCTTTGTCGAGGATACGGATGACGGCGTCTTCTCCGTAGATCGTCGGCATAATCGAGACGCGGAAATCGACCGTGCGGCCTTTATATCGAACGCGAAAACGCCCGTCCTGCGGAATGCGGCGCTCGGCGATATCGAGCTCGGACATGACTTTGATACGTGAGATCAGGGTTTGGTGAAATGCGATGTCAATGGGATCGACCTTGGCATACAACGCTCCGTCGATGCGGAATTTGACCTGCACATCGCGCTCGCGCGTTTCGATGTGAATATCGGACGAACGCGATTCCATCGCGTTATAAAGAATGGTATCGACGAGCTTGATGATCGGCGACATCTCGGAATCGTTTGCGAGACGGTCGATGTCCAAAACCTCATCGCCCTGGTCTGTTTCCTTGACGAGCGAAATCTTAAATGTCGAAGCAGCCTCGGCAAGCACGCGTTGCGTCGAGTCGCCTTTTCGCAGAACGACATCAATCGCGCCGGCCGTAGCAACATAGGGCACGATACGGACGTCGAGGATGTTTTCAAGCTCGTCCAAAAGCTGCAAATTCGTCGGGTCGGCCATTGCAACGTGCAAATTGCTGCCTTCGCGCCGCAGCGGGACGAATAGGTTGTGGAGCATGAGATCGACCGGTATCTTCGCCAACTCGGAGTGATCGACCGGCGACGGCTGTTCGGGCGGCAGCAGATCGACAAACGGCAATCGATAACGCTGTGCAAGCCGCTTTGCTCCGGCTACCTCAGGCGGTTCCTTGTCCAATAAATCCGCGACTTCGACTCGCGGTGCGGTTCCATTCGTTGTTTTAGTCTGTGTTTGTTCGCTCATTTTTCTTAAATTATTATCGTCCGCCGGCCGGCCCTGAAGAGATCATTTGAATGATCGGCAGATAGATCGCCAAAAGAATTGTCACGACGACTCCGGCCATAACCAAAAGTATCAGCGGTTCGAGAAGCGTCGTAAACTGCTCAAGCCGGACTTCGGCCTCTGCGTCGTAAAATGTCGCAACTTCGTCAAGCATTTCACGCAAACTGCCCGATCTTTCTCCGATCCCGATCATATCGAGTCCAAGCTCGGGCACCCAATTGGCTTTTTCCAACGCTTCGGTAAAACCGCGGCCCTCGCGAATCATCGGTAAAACGCCCTGGCTTCGCCGCCGCAGCTCCAGATTATTGATCGCCTGAGAAGTAATATCCCACGAATCCGGCACGGTAATACCGCCGGAAAGCAGCGTCGAAAGCGACCGGGCGAGCTGCGCCGTCGTCATATTGCGAATCAACTGTCCGGCGATCGGGATTTTTAGTAACAGTTTGTGAAGAATCAGCCTGCCGCTTGTCGTCCTGAGCCAGATAAACAAAGCTGCGCCGATGATAAGCAGCAGCGGAAAGAGCCAAATAGCATTGCTGATGACCGTATTCGAGAGCCAAAGGACTACGAGCGTAACGGTCGGAAGGGAGCGGTTCGCCGCGAGACTCTTAAAAAGGTCGGACATTCGCGGCACGATGTAGAGTGTCAAAAAACCGACCATTAAAACAGCCGCAAAAAGCAAAAACGCCGGATACGCCAGAGCACCGCGCAACTTTCTCGAAACTCCGACGCTGCGTTTTAGATATTCGACAAACCGCGCCAGTACGTCATCGAGCGCGCCGCTCTTTTCACCGGCAAGGATCGACGCTGTGTAAATTTTTGGAAATATACCTTGCGCTTCGAAGGCTTCAGAGAGCGGAACACCGCTCTTGATTTTTTCCTCGACATCGGCAAGAACAATCCGCAGATTGGCAGATCCTGAACGGGTTTTCAGAAGCTCGATCGACTGCAGAACCGGAATACCCGCGCGTAGAAGTGCCGAAAACTGCTGATTAAAAAGCAGGAAATCCGACTGTTTGACCTTGCCCTTCTTGCTGCCGCCAAACGAAAGCACCGCCGACAGGCCTTCTTCAGGGCTCGAGATCGCAAAGACCTTAAAGCCTTCGCTTTCAAGTCTGATTCTGGCATCGGCCGCAGCGGCAGCCTCAACCACGCGTGTTACGATCTCGCCCGAAGGCGTGCCCAGACGGCAAATATATTCAGTCATAATTGGGCTTATCCGAACAAACTATGAAATTATAACACGCTAATAAAGTACGAAGGTTGCGCTTCATCTATAATTGCACTAACTTTCTGTCTTCAAACAACTTTGCCGCACTGCCCGTCATCCTAATCAATATCTTGCGGAACTTCACCCTGTTCCATAGTATATATAATATGGGAGTACCTGTTCATATTTAGTTATGTTCAATTGGGAAATTAAGCGTGTGTGCCCGATATTCCGGTCGGTCTGCGCTTGTCTTTTTTCCTTGCTCATCTTAGCTTCATATGGCCTGGCTCAAACAGAGACACCGACTCCCGACGATCCTGACCGCCCGGTAAAGGTCAAAACCGACTTGGTAACGTTGACATTGACTGTCACTGATCTTTACGGCCGTTATGTGTCCGGCCTCAATAAAAACGCCTTCACGATCACCGACAACAATCAGGAGCAGGACATCCAGTTCTTCAGCGACAGCGATGCTCCAGTGTCGGTGGGAATTTTGTTTGACGTTTCCGGTTCGATGAACGCCGAAAAAATGCGCAAAGCTCAAAAAGCTCTGGCCCGTTTTATTGCAACCAGCCATCCGTCGGACGAGTATTTTCTTATCGCGTTTAACACTAGAGCACAGCTATTGCTCGACCGTACGCGTGACGGCGACTCCGTTTTGCGAAAGTTGACTTTGGTCAAGCCGAATAAAGACACCGCTCTTTATGATGCAGTTTACCTTGGCGTCGAGCGTGTCACGCGCGGCAGCCATCAAAAACGCGCTCTGCTCATAATCAGCGATGGTCAGGATAATGCATCTCGTTATAATTTTGGGGAGGTCAGGCGTTTGATGAAGGAATCCGACGTTGTCACATACGCGGTCGGCATAATGGACGGCGGCGATTCGGGAAGCGCAGTTGGAATGCAGGGCCAGGCTTATTTAGACGAGATCAGCTCGGTGACGGGCGGCAAAGCGTTTTATCCGCAAACAGATGTCGAGATGGACGAGATATTCGAACGCATCGCTCTTGAACTGCGGCATCAATATTCGCTCGGCTATACGCCAAAAGACTTCCAGCCAAACGGAAAATGGCGTAAAGTAAAAGTTAAGGTCAAACCTCCGAGAGGTTTGCCGCGTCTAACCGTTCGCGGTCGTGACGGCTACTACGCCACGCCAAATTCAACTTTTCGCTAAAGCATTTCGGTGAAATTGAAAATGAAAAGAAACCTGTTCCTGATCTTCTTCGCAGCAGTTTTTGCCATCGCTGCGTCAAACCTTTTTCAAAATAACATAAACGGACAGGCCACGGCATCCGGCGCTGTAAAAGTTACGCCGCCGGCGACCGCGTCTCCGTCCGGTTCGGCAAAACCTACGCCGCCCGTGCTGAAGGAAGACGATGAAATCATCAAAATCGATACCGAGCTTGTAAATCTAAACATCCGCGTCATAGATCGCAATAACCGTCCGGTCAACAACCTCCAGCAAAAGGATTTCAAGATCTTAGAGGACGGCAACGTTCAGCAGATAGATTTTTTCTCGAAGTCCGAAGTTCCCACAAACTACGCGATGGTCGTCGATAATTCCGGCTCGCTCCGCGCGCAGTTGGACAAAGTGATCGAGGCCGGAAAGATTCTGATCAATAGCAACCGTCCCGATGACGAATCGATGATCATCCGCTTTGTCGGCCGTGACAAGATCAGCATCGAGCAGGAATTCACGCCCAATAAAACCGATTTGAACGACGCCCTCGACAACCTCTTTATCGAAGGCGGCCAGACGGCGATCATAGACGCTGTTTATCTTGCGGTCGAGAATGTCGATGAGTATGAAAAGGGGAAAAGAGTTGAGGACAGAAAGCGCCGCGCTCTTATTCTCGTCTCAGACGGCGAAGACAGAAACAGTTTCTACAATGAGAAACAATTATTTGAACTATTGCGTGAATCTGAAGTTCAGATATATGTGATCGGCTTTGTTGACGAACTAAGTAAAGAAAGCGGCTTCATAGGCAAAAGCCCGCAAGGCAAGGCGAAGACATTTCTCGAACGCATGGCGACCGAAACCGGCGGGAAAGCATATTTTCCAGCAAACGTCTCAGAGCTTCCGGCCCTTGCAAAAGAAATCTCAAGCGAGTTGAGAACACAGTATTCCATCGGATACATTCCGTCGAACGACAAACGCGACGGAACTTTCCGCAGCATAAAAGTCGCCGTCAATGACGGTCCCAACAGTCAAAAACGCATCGCCATCACCCGCGCCGGCCGCACGGCAGAGAAATAAGTCAGCCGTATGTCAGAACCGCCTGCGTAAGCGGGCGGCAATAGCCTCGGCCAAAGTTCAACGCATTTTTCAATCGAACTTCGGCAAGTCACCGCCCTGTCCATTCACAACATAGTCGCATGCATTAAATATGTGATCTTCGTTCCACAGATTTCTTTTGCTTCCCTTATCGACCCAAGGACTGTGAGCGTGCGGCCAACAGCCCAACTGTCTCATTTTTCGGGTCGAATAAGCTTTAAGATCATTCAGGACTTTATCGGCAGATGCCTTAGCAGCGGTCACCACATGAGCGTGATTTATTCTGACGTTCTGTGCATAGAGCTTCCAGTCCCGGTAAGCACAAACTTCGCGTATTGCTTCTTCAACCGCTCCTCGCATTACCGCATTCAGAAGCACAGGCTCGCTCTTTAGTTTTTTCACCTGTTGTTGCTCACGAATAATTCTCGATTCTGCTTTGGGAGATCCGAAGACGTTGTTATTTCGATCAATCGAGCCGCGAGTGTCTCCGTGCAGCCAGGTTCCGTAAGTGCGAAAAGTAATGAGGTATGCTAGCGGGACGTCTGTGTCATTCCATTTGCCCATGCGTTGAATGTTACTTACGGTTAATGCCGCCCGCTCACGCAGGCGGTTCTGACTTGTCACTCACTCCGGAACGCTGCCGGAGATTTTTTTCCTTGTAGTTTCGCCTGTTCTTAAAACTGGGATGCCTTCATCGACTTCTTCATGCGGGCTCGGGATGATGTGTGTGGCGGTGACAGTGCCGACTCTTCGAGCGGCGGCGGCACCGGCATCGACGGCGGCTTTTACGGCTCCTACTTCCCCGCGAACAATTGCCGTGACCAAACCGGCGTCGATCTTTTCGTAACCGACGAGTTTTACGTTAGCCGATTTGACCATTGCGTCCGCCGCCTCGATCATAGCGACCAGCCCAAAACATTCGACCATTCCAAGTGCTTCCATATTATTTCCAATATACCGTAATAAAGACGATCGCTGCCACGATAGCAAATATAAATAGTGAAACGGCAAAGAAAATAAGGCCGCTGCGATTATCTTCAGCTTCCCAAACAACCTCTTTAGGTTTTTTCGGAGCCACACGCGCCTTTTTTCTCTCGGCTGCGGCCAACGCAAGTTTGTCGTCGCTCTCAGTGTCTTCAACCTTAAATCTGGCAGCTAACTCATCGAGCGCCGTTTTAGCTTCAACAGAAAGTTCATCTACTTCAGTGCCGTTGCTCTCGCTCGCTGTCTCATCAAATTTCTTTCCGCAGTTGTAACAAAAGAACGTATCCTCGCGGACATCGGTACCGCAGTTTTCGCAAGTCGTTTTTTCCAGTGTCGCTTCGGCCATCATCTAAACACTCGCGAAAACCTCTTTTTCCTCTCCAAGATCGCGTGCCGACGGCGTGAGAATCGTCTTCTTTGAAATGTATATCTTTTGTCCGCTATTCACAGCCCGCCGCACATCGTCTTCGCTTACAAAATCGACCGGCGTGATCGGCACAGGCTTTTGCACCGCGTTCTCCGGCGTAATTTCGTGGACGATTGTTTTTATTTCTTGCTGAACAACAGGCGGCTGAGACAAAGGCTTCGGAGGCTCCGGCATCGGAGCTTCCGCCAACTTCTTGCTCAGGAAGCTGTCAACGATCGCGGCAATGTCCTCGCGTTTAGGAGGCCTGCTCGTCGCCAAATACCCATCAGCTGACTGCCGACTGATGACTGCCGACGGCTTGTTGACCGGCTTGGTCTCAAATGCCACACGCTTTACGTCCATCAGATGAATCGGCGAGATATTGTCCGAGGTCACATTCCCACCCCACGAGCCGCAGCCAAGCGTCATTGAAGGCGGAAGGTCAGTCGAAAAACCTATGGCTCCATGTGTGGTCGGAGAATTGATAACGACGCGCGCCGCCGGCATCTGCGCACCGTAAGCAATAGCGGCTTCGCGATTCTGACTGTGCATTCCTGCGGTGTGACCCATTCCGCCGAACTGCAAAATCTCCTGACAACGGTTCGCACCTGCTTCAACGCCGTCGGCGACAAAAAACGCCAGCGTCGGCGACAATTTTTCTATCGACCACGGATAATCGCGCCCGACTCCGCCGCAATCGGCCAGCAAACATCTTGTGCCGTCTGGAATAGAAATACCAGCCTGATCGGCAATGAACTTCGCCGATTTTCCGACGATGCCCGCGTTCAGCGTTTTTTGAGGAGTCAGTAAAACTTTTGCAACGGCGTCCGCTTCATTTTGATTAAGAAAATGTCCGCCCTGCAGCTTAAATTGTTCACGAACCTGTGCCGCAATCGGCGCATCCACGACAACCGATTGCTCCGAAGCGCAGATCGTGCCGTTATCGAAACAAGTGCTCGTCAAAATGTCCGAAACCGCCTTTTCGATATTAGCCGAACGCTCGATAAAGACCGGCACATTTCCCGGACCAACACCAAACGCCGGTTTGCCCGATGAATAAGCCGCGCGAACAAGCCCGATGCCGCCCGTTGCAAGTATCACCGCGGTCTTTTTATTTTTCATCAAGGTCTCGGTCCCTTCGATGGTCGAGTTTGTGAGGCAGATTATCGCGTCTGCGGGCAGGCCCAGTTTGATCGCCGCCTCGCGCATTACACGAGTCGTTTCGGCAATGCATCTCGCAGCAGACGGGTGCGGAGAAAGCACTATGCTGTTGCGTGATTTGATCGCGATTATGATCTTGAAAATCGCAGTGGAAGTTGGGTTTGTCGAGGGAATGATCGCTGCAACGACACCGCGCGGGCTAGCGATCTCAACAATACTTTTCGTATCCGAAATTACGCCGACCGTTTTCAGACCGCGAAAATAATTCCAAACATCCTCGGCGGCGAAACGATTCTTTTCACGCTTGTCTTCGGCTTTGCCAAATCCCGTTTCTTCCTGCGCCATTAAACCGAGCCTGGCTGCATCGGCGAGAGCGGCTTGAGCCATCGCCTCGCAGATCGCGTCGATCTTGGCCTGATCCAGCTTACTTACAGACTGAAAGGCAAACGACGCGGCCTCAACCGCGTCGCGTGCTTCCTGTTGAGCAACTAGATCCTTATCACCCATACGTCCAGAATTACGAATTTCAAATTACAAATTAATTCGTAATTGTTACCTGGTCTTTGTCTTATTGCCTTGCTGAGTGCCAGTCGCTGATGAAGCCGCGCTGCCGGCGCCGAGTTGCTTGCCGCCGCCCTGAAGCGCCTTTTCGTCCGGGCTGTAACCGATGGCACCACCTCTGGGCAAAACGCGCTCGACCTCACCATGCGGGCGTGGAATTACGTGGACGCTTATCAACTCGCCCACGCGCCGCGCCGCGGCTGCACCCGCATCTGTCGCGGCCTTGACCGCTCCAACATCGCCGCGAACAAATATCGTTACGTAACCGGCACCGATGTATTCCTTGCCGATAAGCTTAACGTTTGCTGCCTTTACCATCGCATCGGCAGCCTCCACCGCACCCACAAAACCCTTTGTCTCGACCATTCCCAGAGCTTCTAAACTCATTTTTGATTATTCCTCGCTATTTGGATTACCTTAATGATATTAATATAACGCGATGCCAATGCCAAAATGCGGGCGTCGGAAATAGCAAAACCAATTCTCGTCGGACGTGTTCCAGTTTGTTCCACCTGTTCCACTGTTCCTGAACGGAACAAAACATTCGGCAATGAATCAATCAATTGACATTGCCTATCTCTGAGGGCTATATTTCAAGTCAAAGAATGTCAGTGACGCTGGGTGAAAAATTGCGGCAAGCCCGCGAGGCAAAAGGGATCAGCATCGGCGAGGTTGCCGAGCAGACGCGTATTTCTCCGCTTTATATCGAGTCTATCGACAACGACGATTACCGCGGCTTGCCGGGTGGAATTTTCAATCGCGGCTTTGTAAAATCGTACGCAAAATACGTCGGCGTCGATGAGCAGGAAGCTCTGTCGGATTACGCACAGCTTTTGTATGAGCGCGAGGGCGACGTAGAAGACGTAAAGTTTCACCGGCCCGAGGTTTTGACCGACGACCGCGCACCTGCGTCGATGCTTCCAACGTTGATAGTTGCGGTTGTCATCCTTGCGATCATGACGGTTGGAGTTTTGTTCGTATTGCGGCAGCTACAGCCTAGCGAACAGTCTGCCAATAACGCTCCAACGAATGTAAATTCCGCAACTACAAATTCTCCGGCCGAACCGGAAAAAAGTGAGCAGCCAAACCTGCCGCCTCCGCCGGAAATGTCAACGCTCAAGTTCGAATTCAAGGCTTCAAATCAACCAGTGCCGCTCACGGTTTCAATCGACGGCCAAAAAGCACGAAATCAAACAATCACGCCCGGATCGACAACGATTTTTGAGCCAAAAGAAAGCGTCAGATTCAGCTATGGGCGTCCGCAGGCACAGTTCGTTCAAATGGCCATAAACGGAAAGAACATAACGCTTCCTCCGGCAACACCTCAACGGTTTATGATCGAGTTTGAAATAAACAAACAAAACCTTGGGCAGATTTGGAACAGCGGCGTGATTACAAACGAGATAGCGTCATCCAGCTTAACCGTTAATGCGAACACAGGTTCGTTACAGGCTGCTCCGCCAAGATCAAATCCTCCATCAAACGCCGCTGCCAACCCGCCGGCCGAAACAAGACCCGTCAACACACTTCGCCCACCAACCACCATCAGGCCATCAACCCCGACAAGGCCGGCCAACCGTCCGCGATAAATCTGCTGATGTACATTAGCATTTTTTCCGCCCGTGAAGTGATTTGCGAACGGTTTTGTTTTATTATTAGATATGGAAATCACCGAACTAAAAGAAGGGCTGACTTTTGACGACGTTTTGCTCGTGCCGGCATATTCTGACATACTGCCTGCCGAAGCCGACACGCGAACGCGTTTTTCACGCAACATCGATCTCAATATTCCGCTATGCTCATCGGCCATGGACACCGTGACCGAGGCCGCTCTCGCGATCGCGCTGGCTCAGCAAGGCGGCATCGGCGTTATTCACAAAAACTTCACCGTCAAACAGCAAGCCGAAGAGGTCGATAAAGTAAAACGCAGCGAATCGGGCATGATCGTCGATCCGGTGACGATCCAGCAGGACAAGCTCGTGTCGGACGCGCTTGCGATAATGAGCCGCTTCAAGATCAGCGGCGTTCCGGTCGTCGATGAAAACGATTTACTTGTAGGCATAATCACAAATCGTGATCTGCGTTTTGAAACGCGATTCGATATCCCTGTTTCCGAGATTATGACGCCGCAGCCGCTCGTTACGGTGCCGGTCGGAACGACACTCGACGAGGCAAAGATCAAGCTGCAAAAACACCGCATCGAAAAGCTGCTTGTAACGGATGAAAACGGCCATCTGAAAGGCCTCATTACGGTCAAGGACATTCAAAAGGCAATCAACTTCCCTATCGCTGCAAAAGATGAATTGGGTCGTCTTCGTTGTGCCGCGGCGATTGGAGCGACGGGTGATTATCTCGAGCGCGCTGCCGCTCTCGTCGAATCTCGTGTCGATGCAATCGTCATCGACACCGCTCACGGCCATAGCTCACGAGTGATCGACGCAGTTGAGAAAATAAAAGCGCAGTTTCCGAATATCGAACTCGTCGCGGGCAACGTAGCGACTGCGGAAGCCACGAAGGAGCTAATAAAAGCCGGTGTTGACGCCGTAAAGATCGGCATCGGGCCGGGTTCGATATGCACGACGCGGGTAGTCACCGGCGCGGGCGTTCCGCAAATCAGTGCCATCGTCGAATGCGTCAACGCGGCAAAAGGTTTCGGCGTTCCGGTTATCGCGGACGGCGGTGTAAAATTCTCAGGCGATGTCGCCAAGGCAATCGCCGCCGGTGCCGACAGCGTTATGATCGGCTCGCTCTTCGCGGGCACGGAAGAAGCTCCGGGCGAAGTTATTTTGTTCCAGGGACGCAATTTTAAAACCTATCGAGGCATGGGCTCGATCGGCGCAATGCGTTCCGGCTCAAGCGACCGCTACAGCCAGGAAAACACGCGTCTCGACGCCAAATACATCCCCGAAGGCATCGAAGGCCGCGTCGCCTACAAAGGCTCCGTCGCCGAAATGGTCACCCAACTAGTCGGCGGCCTACGCTCCGGCATGGGCTACACCGGCTGCCGAAGCATCACCGATCTGCAATCCAACGCAAGATTCGTCCGCATAACATCAGCAGGATTACGCGAGTCGCACGTCCACGACGTCATAATCACAAAAGAGGCTCCAAATTACAGAATCGAGTCGTAAAAGATTAGTTAAATTTGCCAACCTTGAGGTATAATTGGATAAATAGGAGCTTATTACATCAATGTCAAACAACGTTATTAAAACAGCACTCGTTTTCACGGTCTTTGTGTGTCTCTCGGCTATTGCCGTTTTTGGGCAAAGCGGTCTCGGCCCCAATGCTGAACATTGGATTAGCGTCGACGCGGCGGAGCTCGAAGTTGTCGCCGCATCTGTTACGACACCTGACGGCAGACGGCCATTGAATGCCGGCGTTGCGCGTGTTCTTGATGGTATGGCGATCCTGCGGCTCAATGACCTGCAGATGGAAGATTTGTCGCGCGGCATGCATGATAATTTTCACAAATGCGGCGGGTTTGTCGAACATGCGAGCGAGGCCGAAGCCGTCGCTTGGATCGAGCGAATGAGATCGGTTGATCTCGATTCACCATCCGTTGTTTACTCCATTGATAATCAGTCATCGGTAAACACATTGATGGCCACGGCCCGAGAGATCGACAACAGGCAGGTAATACTCGATCTTTCCGCCTTTCCTAATCGCCGCTACAACCAGCCGAGCGGACTCGAATCGGCCAACTGGATTAAGAATAAATGGACCAACCTAGCCGGCGGCAGGGGAAATGTTACGGTTGAGTTTTTTAATCACCCATCAGGCACTTCGCCGCAGCCGTCGGTCATTATGACTGTTCTAGGTAGCGCTCTTCCGGACGAGATCGTCGTTTTGGGAGCCCATCAGGATTCGATAAACGGAAGCGGCTCAACGGCGTCCGCGCCGGGCGCCGATGACGACGCGTCGGGCATCGCTTGCCTGACCGAGATCATCCGCGTGATGATGGCAAAAAATTTCCGCCCGGCCAGGACTGTTCAGTTCATGGCATATGCGGCAGAGGAAGTGGGTTTGCGCGGATCGGCCGCCATTGCAACGTCGTATCGAAACGCGAATAAGAATGTTGTAGGCGTTTTGCAGCTCGATATGACCAACTACCGGGGCAGTCAGGGTTATGATATGGTGATGATCACCGATTACACCAACGCAGCTCAAAATCAATTCCTCCGTGACCTGATCACGGCATACCAACCGACTCTGAACGTTGGAAACTCGTCGTGCGGTTATGCGTGCTCAGACCACGCCTCGTGGACCAACAGAGCTTATCCGGCCTCGTTTCCGTTTGAGGCTCCGATAGGAAACGACAACTCCGCAATCCACACCTCGAGCGATACGATTGCCCGAAGCAATAACAACGCCGACCATGCACTGAGATTCTCGAAATTAGGGCTTGCATACGTCGCCGAGCTGGCAAAGGGATGCATATCCAGACGACTCCCGTGCAATGTCGCAACACCCGCTCGAACGCTGAGACCACTCAACCTAACGAGCACAACAAGAGGAACGTCGGGGTCGGTGCTGCTGGAGGCGATGTCGTTTTAAAGCTGTTTAACTGTTTAAGAAAGCTGTTCGGTGAGTGATTCCCATTCGCTGTAGAGAGACTGTATGCTTTTCTGGACCGCCGTATGGCTTTCTGTCACCTCGTTCAACTTTCCGTAATCTGAGGCGATCTCAGTTCTTGACATTTGCAGAGTCAGCTCAGCCGCGTCCTTTTCCAATTGCGGGATTATCATCTCGATCTCAGCGATACGTTTTCTTAAACTACTGCGTTGGTTCTTGCTTAGTGAGGGTGAGTTTCCTTCGGATCGTGGTCCCGTAGGTACGAATCCAGTCGCTACCGCTCCCGGTTCTGACTTCTGGCTCGGCTCCTGTCTCTTGTCTCCAGTCTCTTGTCTCTCCCGCCACTCGTGAAACTCAGTATAGTTGCCGTCGTAGTTGAGAACGGTCCCGTCTGATTCGAAAGAAAGCATTTGGTTGGCGATCTTATCGAGGAAAAAACGGTCGTGGCTGACGGTGATGATCGTGCCGTCGTATTCTTCGAGGGCGTTTTCGAGGGATTCGCGCGAAGGGATGTCGAGGTGATTGGTCGGCTCATCAAGCACCAGCACGTTTTTTTGCGAATATATAAGCTTTGCGAGCGCGAGCCTTCCTTTTTCGCCGCCGGAAAGCGCCGAGACCGGTTTGAAAACATCTTCGCCCATGAAGAGGAACTTTGCGAGAAAACCGCGCAGCGTCCCGTTATCTGCCGTAGGTGCGACACGTCTTAGTTCTTGTATGACCTCGTTTCGCGGTTCGAGCCCTTCGAGGTTTTGCGAATAGTAACCGATGTCAGTTTTTGTGCCCCAGTGAATTTTACCGCCCAACTCGCGTATCTGGCCGATAAAGGTTTTGATAAGCGTCGTCTTGCCTGTGCCATTACCGCCGATAATGCCGAGGGCATCGCCGCGATGGATCGAAAAATTTAGATTGTCCGCGAGAATTTTTTTCTCATAACCAATTTTCAAATCTTCAGCGGTGAGGACGTTGTTGCCTGCTCTCTCTACACGTTTCAGGCCAAAATTCCCGCCTGATTTCTCACTCGTTACAGCCTCGATACGTTCCATTCTCGCAAGCAAAGTGCGGCGTGATTTTGCCTGTTTTGTTTTCTGGCCTTCGAGATTGCGGCGGATGAATTCCTGCGTTTTGTTTATCAACTGCTGCTGGTTTTCGTATTCGCGTATCTGCTGCTCGCGGCGAAGCTCGCGCTCCTCAAGATATTTTGAATAGTTGCCTTTGTATGTAACAGCCTGGCCGCGATCCATCTCGACAACGCGGTTTGTCGTGCGGTCGAGGAAGTAGCGATCGTGACTGATGACAACGTAAGTTTTTTCGTAAGTTTGCAAAAACTCTTCGAGCCATTCGACTGCATCAACGTCGAGGTGATTTGTCGGCTCGTCCATAAGCAGTACGTCGGCATTCGACAACAACAGCCGCACCATACCGAGACGATTCTTCTGCCCGCCGGAAAGAGTTCTCGCATCTGTAACCCAAGTTTCGGGCGCGAAGCCAAGGCCGAGCAAAACTGCTTCAGCTTTTGCTGCGTAAGAAAAACCGTCGGCCTGCTCAAAAGCGGTTTGCAGGTCAGCGTATTTGTGAAGCACCGTTTCGGAATGATCGGTCTCCATCGTTTTTTCGAGCCGACGCATTTCGGCTTCAATATCATGGATTTCCTTGAACGCAGAAAGCGCGGCAGTATGAACAGTCTCGGCCTCGCCGAAATCAATGTGCTGGTCAAGCAGGCCGAGACGCAAGCCGTTCATTTTTATAACATCGCCCTCATCCGCGCCTTCCTGTCCCGTGATGATGCGAAACACTGTCGTTTTCCCCGCGCCGTTGCGCCCGACGAGACCGACCTTTTCGTCACGGTTGACCTGAAACGACACGCCCTTGAGTATCTCGGTGCCGCCGTAGGATTTCCAAATGTCTGAGAGTCTGAAGAGCATAAAACGTTAAGTAAAAAGTAAAAAGGTAAAAGGCAAAATAGTCTCTGCCTTCTACCTTAAACTGTCGATCTAATTCAAGCTACTTGTTCGCCGGTTTCGCCGGAGCGTTGGCCGCCTGTTTGTTTGTTGCGTTCGCTGGCGGCTTTACCGAATTTACTGCATTCGAGTTTGCCGAAACCGTCGCGTTCGCGGTCGAGTTAGTGTTTGAATTCGCGTTTGCCGGCGGAGCGGGCCGTGTGCCGCTCAGTTGATTTGGATTATCGACGACTCTTTTGGCGAGGAGATTTTCGATCTTTGCTTCGTTCATCGACATCGCCTGATACGATGCGGCGAGAAGCTGTTTGCGGTTATCGACAAGAAGCTTATTGATTTGCGGACGAACGTCCGGGCTGTCGAGCGTAAGATTTTCGTCCGCTTCGATCCTTTCCTGCAGCTTGAAGATATATCCTTTGCCGTTGACCGGAACCATGTTCGTAACCTGGCCGATGGTGAACTGCGGATTCATGAAAGCCGCACCGACGGTTGCCCCGAAGTTTTGCTTCAACTCGTCCTCGCTAATGTAACCGAGATCACCGCCCTGCAGTTTGCTCGGATCTTCGCTGTATTCACGCGCAAGAGCCGCGAAATCGCTCGCCGGCATCTGCACTTTTGCGAGGACTTCCTTAACGCGCTGGCTTGCTTCGGTCTCATTCTTTGTCGTGTCGGTCTCGCCGCTGTTGGACGGATCGACCACGATCGCCGCCAGGCGGACGCCGCGTTTTTTGACAAACAGATCGGGATTACTCTTAAAGAATTCGGTAATTTCCTGATCCTTGGGCGATTCAATTCGGCTCGTTATCTTGTCGACCAGCTTTTCGATCGCGAGAGCCTCCTTGATCGATTCGCGGAACGATTTTTCGTCGAGGCCGGCCTCCTTCATCTTCTTGTCGAATTCTTCAACCGACAGGCGGCTTTCAACTTTTCGCTTGTTGACCTCGCCGGTTATTTCTTCCTCGGTCGGCACGAGATTTTCCTTTTCGGCCTTTTGATACATCACTTCCTGCTCGATGAGGCTCTGCAAGACCTGAAGCCGCGCGCCGGCCAGCTCGAGCGGCGAAAGCCTGCTTTCCTGCCCCTGCGCCTGCTGCTTGACCGAGCGGTCGACTTCCTGCATCGTGATCGTCTTGCCGTTGACGCGCGCGGCAGTTTCGTTTGCATCGACTGTGGTGCTGCTGCTGCTCGTCGAGGTGTTCGCTATCGGCACATTGCACGCAGGCAGAATTGCCGCGAAAATCGCCAGTGCCGTCAGGCTTAAAATATTCTTAAAATTAATTTGCACGATTGCTTTTGCTCCTTTCATCTTGACTATTCGTCTCATTATTTGTTATAAATCTTGTTTCGAGTTTTTATAACTCTATATTCTCGCTTTATTAACGAGAGGCAATAAATATGGCAAAACGCTGCGAAGTATGCGGGAAAGGCCCGCAGTTTGGAAATAACGTATCACACGCTAACAACAAAACCCGACGGCGGTTCAACCCAAATCTTCAGCCCGTCCGAGTCCACGTGCCCGGCGGCGGTAACGAACGCATGAAAGTCTGCACACGCTGTATAAAATCGGGAAAAATTGTCAAAGCTGCCTGAGTTTGTTTGAGATACAGCTAACCGCATTGGTTGCCAAACGCTTATTGCGTTTGGCTTTTTGTTTTGAGTCCAGCCTTTAGGCTGCCTTTGCCCGTTGTAGCGTGGACTCTAAACAACAGCAATGCAATCTATCTCAACCTTTGCATCACGAGGCAGCCGAGCCGCTTGAACCGTCGCTCTCGCCGGTTTGTTATCACTGAAATACCGGCCGTAAACCTCATTCATCTCAGCAAAATCATTCATATCTGCGAGAAAGACGGTTGTCTTAACCACGTTTTCGAGACTCGTTCCGGCTGCCTTCAAAACTTCGCCAAGATTTTTCAACACCTGTTCTGTCTGCTCGCTCACAAGGTGCGACACAAACTCACTGGTTTGAGGATCTATAGGTATTTGGCCGGAACAAAAGACCATGCCGCCTGCTTTGATCGCCTGTGAGTAAGGGCCAATCGCACCCGGCGCATTTTCGGTTGTTATAGTCTCTTTCATAACTTCAAGCAAAAGGCGAATATTAACAAATTAGGACACAAAAGCAAAGGAGGGAGGGAATAATCGTTATCAGTTTTAAGTTATTCGTTATCAGTTATTCCGGCAATATCTCTTCGGAATAACTGATAACGAATAACTTAAAACTGATAACGACTATGCATTAACTCGTTCAACGGCGATAACTCCTGGCACATGCTGGATGGCGACGACGACTTTGTCGAGGTGTTTCTTGTCGAAAACCTCAACGGTTACTTCAATCAAACCGATGTCGTCTTTGGAGACGTTCGCGCGGGCATCGCGGATGCCGGTTTTTATGTCGGCGATGGCGTTTGTAATGCCGGCAAGCATGCCGGTGCGGTTTTCTGTGGTGGCAAGCAATTGAACTGATTGGATCTGTTCGTTGTCGGCAGCCTTCGCCCATTCGACTTCAACGATACGCTCTTTGTTGACCATCAACTGTGAGACGTTCTTGCAGCGTTTGTTGTGGACGACGATTCCTTTTTCCAGCGAGATGTAACCGATAATATCTTCGCCGCGCAACGGGTTACAGCATTTAGCGCGGGTGATCAGAAGATTATCGACGCCCTTGACGACGATCGCGTCCTCGCTCATCCCGATGAACTTGCGGACGGCCTTCATGCCGGTTTTTAGTTTTGTTTCTTTTTTGTCCGGGTCAAGTTCGCTTAGTTTGTCCGGGCCAAGAAACTTGCCGAGCACATTTCGCGGCAGAGTCTTGCCGTAACCGACTGAAGCAAAAAGATCATCAGGTCGGCTCAGTCCGTACTCGTTGGCGATCCGACGCAGTTCGTTGTCATTATTGAGAAATTTCTTGGCCGGCACGCGGAATCTTTCCGCTTCTTTTTCGATTAACTTGCGGCCAATTTCTATTGATTCTGCGCGTTGCTCCTGCGAGATCCAGTGGCGTATACGGTTGCGTGCCCGGGACGTAACCGTATGATTGAGCCAATCGCCGGAAGGTTTTGAATTTGGCGTTGTTAGGATTTCAACGACATCGCCGTTTTGCAGCTCACTTCTCAGCGGAACGATGCGGCCGTTTATTTTTGCTCCAGTGCAGGTGTCGCCGACTTGGGAGTGAATCGCGTAGGCAAAATCTATAGGCGTTGCTTTGCGCGGCAGTTGGATGACTTTCCCCATCGGTGTGAAAGCGTAAACGTCCTTTGGAAAAAGATCGAGTTTGAGGCTTTCGACAAAATCCTCGGAATCCTCGTTGTCCCTGCTTTCCTCGACCAAAGGCAAAAGAAGCTTTTCGACCACCTTTCTAAGCTCGTCCAGGCTTTCGTCTTCTTCCCGTTTGCCAAGCGTGCTTTCCTTGTATTTCCAATGCGCCGCAACGCCTTCCTCGGCGACGTGGTGCATTTCTTCGGTTCTGATTTGGACTTCAAACGATTGGCCGTCGCTGCCTATAACTGACGTGTGCAGCGATTGGTAGAGGTTGTCGCGGGGTATTGCGATCCAGTCCTTAAATCGCTCGGGCACGGGCGTCCAGATGTCGTGGATGACGCTTAGAGTCAAGTAACAGTATTTGCGGTCGTTTGGCGTGATGATGCGGGCGGCGATCAGGTCGTATACCTGCTCGATCATTATTTTTTGCTTCTTCAGCTTTTTCCAAAGCGAGTAAAGGCGTTTGACTCGGCCTTCGATCTCGACGAAGGGCACTTCGTTCTCGGTGAGTTTTTCCGAGATCGTCGATTTGATTTTTTCGATTCCGGCTTCGAGTTCGGGGCGGCGGGCATCGACTTCTTTTGAGAGGCGCTTGTATTCTTCAGGGTAGAGGTTTTGGAAAGCGAGGTCTTCGAGCTCGCTTCGCATTTTTCCCATTCCAAGTCGGTGCGCGATCGGCGCGTAAATATCCAGAGTTTCCTGCGATATGCGCTCGCGCTTTTCGGGCTTGAGATACTGCATCGTGCGCATGTTGTGCAGTCGGTCGGCAAGCTTTATCAAAACGACGCGAACATCGGTCGTCATTGCGAGAACCATCTTTCGGACGTTCTCTGCCTGTTGTTTTTCCTTGGAAAGGTCGCTGATGTGCGCGATCTTCGTGAGGCCGTCAACGAGCAGCGTTATCTCATCGCCGAAGTAGGAGCGGATCGTTTCGAGATCGACGAGGGTGTCTTCGACAACATCATGAAGAAGTCCAGTCGAGACGCTAGTCTCATCGAGACGCATCTCGGCGAGAATCTCTGCAACCTCAAGCGGATGAACAAGATACGGCTCACCCGAAGCACGCGTCTGGCCGCGGTGATGCAGTGCCGAGAACAGGTAAGCGCGGCGTATAAGATCGACATCGGCAGTTGGCCGATTTCTCGAAACCGTCGAAATTACGTCCTCGATGCGAATCATAGAAATCAATTACGAATGAACAATTACGAATTACAAAATTTAATTACGATGTTTTTTTCGTAATACGAAATTCGCCGTTCGTAATTGAAAAGACGATACCCAATTTAATTGTAATTGAGCATCGCCTGTCTTAAAAAGAAAAAACTGTATTATTTTTTGTTAGCTGCGGCGTTTGTGTTCACTTTGTCGCCGCCGGTCGCTTCGGCTTCCTTCGCTGCTACTCGCTCGTCAACCTCGCCCTCGATCTTTTTGACGACATCGCTCAGATCGAGAAAATGTCTGCGAGCCGCGTCGCCTTCCGTTTTATAGCGGTCGCGGTCGGGCGTTCTGCCGTCCATTTCGGCGAGACGCATCGCCTGAAAAATAAGGCTCGCCTTATAAGATCTTGCGGACTCGTAAACCTTTAACAAATCCTGCTTGGCCACAAGTTCCTGATCCGACATGTTTTTTACATTAATACTGGCGGCATTTTTAACATCGGGTGTTTCAAGAGCAAGCGCCTGATCGATCAGCTTCATTCCGTCGTCGATGCACACCTTCAGTGTTTCGTAAGCTTCCGGGCTTTCAGGCTTCACGAACTGGAACGTCTGCTTACCGTCCTTAGTGACCGTTTTCTTGGTCTTGTCGGTATCGGTAATTTCGTTTGCGCAGGTGTTTTTCTTGGCGGCAAGAGATGTAAATGCCTCGGACCGCTGCTCGGGAGGAATATTTGTGTTTGCCGACCTAGCGGTTACCAATTTGAGCCAGTCGTCAGGTTTTTGAAGGTTATCGTAGAGGCTGGCGATGGCTTTATAAGAGCTTTGGTCTTTGGGGTTTTGCTGAAGAGCCTTTTGATACTCGTTGATCGCATCCTGGGCCCAGTCTGTTCTTTGCCGATCGCCAATGAACTTCGAATGGATCGTCCGCGCCAAAAATAGTTGTGCCGTCTGTCCTTCAAGTGATTTGCCTTGAGGATCGCGGGCTATCGCCTCACGGAAGAGCTGTTCCGCTTGCGGGAACTTACGGTCCTTATACGATTTCGAGCCATCGACCAGATGCTTTCGGGCCATGATCTGGTTGTAATAAGAACAGCCCGATCCGCTCAAAACTGTGATCAAAAGGCAAGCGAAAACCCCTAAACGAGACAATTTCATCATTTGACTCCATCGCGGCCGAAACAAAATGAAGCTCGAGGTTGCGTTGACACCCGCTCCATGTTGGATTTCGGCAGTATTAATCTAAATCATCGATCTGCAACCCTACAGGCTCGGCACCGGCGGTTTTTACCGCATCGATAACCCTGACCACATCGCCGTATCGAACAGCTTTTGGCGACTTGATAAAGAGCGTTTTCTCGACTTCGTTCGTGCCTTCGCGAAAAGCGCCCTGGGCTTCTCTTTCCTTAAAAACCTCTATAAGCTTGTTCTTCAATCGCTCAGTGTCAGACACATCGCCAAAACCATCATTATTAAGCGTGATCGCCTTCGTGTCCTTATTGATGGCGACGACAAGCGTTAACGGGTTAGGCTTGATATTGACCTGCTGCTCGTCCTTTGGCTCCGCCGGAACCTTGGCCTCAAAACGGCTCGGTTTGAGCGGCGTAATGACCATAAAGATGATGAGCAGAACAAGGAGCACATCGATCAGCGGCGTTACGTTAATATGTGGCGAGGCTCCTTCATTGCTTTCGCCGACCTGCATTGACATATCTAATACCCCTTACTACAGTTTTGCCGCGGGAGCGGCTTCCACACCTTTCTTCTTATCGGCGACAAGCCCGATCTTATCTATGTCCTGCTTGCGGATCGTATCGACGGCCTCAACGACCTTGCCGTATTCGACATCGATATCGGCCTTGATATAAACGACGCGTTTGTCAGGTGGCTTGCCCTCCATGCGTCGCTTGATGACTACGCCGAGTTCGCTGATCGGGAATTGCTGTTTGCCGATATTGAAACTACCGTCCTTCGTGATCGCGACGACCACGGACGTATCCTTTGCGATCTCTTCGTCCGGATCGGGACTGATCATATCGCGCGGAAGATTTACCGAAACGCCCTGCTGGAGCAAAGGAGTGACGATCATAAAGATGATCAGCAGCACAAGCATCACGTCCACCATCGGCGTGACGTTGATCTCAGAGTTAAATTCATCGGTTCCACCGATCTTCATGCTCATGGCAATACTCCAAATCTAAAAAACCGTTACTAGGCACGAAGGCTCTTTGCGCGCTGTTTAATAAAATAATCAACCAGCTCGGAAGCCGAGTTTTCCATTTCGACGCCAAAACTCGTAACCTTTGTGGTGAAATAGTTGAACAGCCACACGGCCGGCACAGCCACCAAAATACCGAACGCAGTTGCAATCAAGGCTTCGGAAATAGCACCGCCGACGGCGCCGATACCCGCGTTCTCGTTGGCTCTCAAAGCCTGGAAAGCACCGATAATGCCGACAACTGTTCCAAACAAACCCACAAACGGAGCAGTCGAACCCACAGTAGCCAAACCGCCGAGTCCGCGCTTTAATTCAGCAGTTTTAACGGCGATGGCACGATCAAGAGCACGTTCGGACGCCGACATCTCATCGGCCGAAATATCCGAATTGCCCTGATGGGCCGCAAATTCCTTAAGGCCGCTAGAGACGACCATTGCGAGGTGCGAATCCTTGTGCTTGTCGCTGATATTGATGGCCTCGTCGATGTTTCCGTTCTTTAACGCCTGCGCAACTTTCGGCGCATACTGGCGCGACTGCTGTTTGGCCTTGTTGTATGTCAGCCATCGCTCGATACCGACCGCGATCAAATACACCGACTGGATAAGAAGCGTGATAATAACCGCCCAGCCGGGAATCGTCAGGCTCTGTGCGATTTCGTAAATTCCGAACTGTGCGCCTGATTCGACGAAAAGTAATGTCATGATTTTTCCTCCAAAGAAATCAAAGAATCTAATAATTGCGATAAAAGTAAGCGGGACGGCATGAACCGCCATTCCCGCTTAAAAAGTTTAGTTAAAATTATAAGTGATCACACCCGTGACTTTGACAGGCTGGCCTGTTAAAAGCGTGGGGCTGAACTTGGCACGTTGTGCAGCGGACACAGCGGCTGCTCGCAGCAGCGGATGGCCGCTGGATGCACTTGCCGATATCACTCGCCCGCTTTCGTCAATCGTCACCTGAACTGTAACAGTTCCTTTAGCGTTAATAGCCCGAGCCGCCGGTGGATACACAGGTACGGGTAAACTCGTCGCCTTGCCGTTCAAAACACCGCCCGAAATCGTCTTTGGCGGAGCCTTCTTTGGCGGCGGCGGCGGAGCATCCTCATCAATCACTTTTGTTTCGGGAGCGGTTTGCGCAAGGCCGGTACTGCTGCCGGACTCAACTATGCGTCCGGGGCCTTCCGCCTTAACAGTCGCGTTTGAATCGGTGTCCCCGAGTTTCACGTTATACGCATCACGGATAGTCATCTTGGTCATTTTCTCCGTGCTGATTTTTGGCGGCTCCTTGGGCGACATATCGATACTCGCGATAAGCTCCTTGCGAACATCCGTGGCTACCTCTTCTTTGGGCTTTGTCTCTTCCTTTGGCGGAGGCTCCTCATCCGGAACCGGAACCGGCGCAACCAACGTCGTCAGTGAAAGATCGTCCGTTCCCATTCCAAATTTCTGGGCGAACAGATCCTGGGTCCACAGTGCCAAAACGATCGCAATCGCCAGGAAAAGTGTGATCAGCATGAACTCGCTTCGCCGGGTATTTTCCTTTACGTTACTTTTCGATTCAACTAATTGATCAAGCATTTTAATTTCCTCCCTTTTTCCGGTGCCATATTTAGGTCAAGGGTTACGAACCTTTTCAATACATTTGATGATATGACAGCAACTTCAAGTTGTAACCGCAATGAAAGCAGTCTTTACCCGAGATGCTTATAATCACCTATATTCTGCCTTTTGCCCATTAAATGCAAACAAGGTGAAGCTTCACCAGCCGAAATATTAAGTTCCGAGAATTCATCCCGATTTAAACTTCAAAACGGAAAAGGCAAAAGCAAAATAAAATTGACCAGCAACGAGAAAAGTCTAAAATGTTAAATGACGAAAGTCAAGACTAAAGTGTTTTGGTTTAAGAATTTTGAGCGGATGGTATCCATTCTGTCCATTGCGTCCATTATGTCCATGAATAATGGACATAATGGACGCAATGGACAGAAATGGAGGCTGATTTTTTTTATCGAGTCACCGGCCGCCGAGTCACAGTTCGGCGGGATGATGATGCTAATTTCTCGCCGACGGCCTGTGGCGCAAGAACATCCTTGACTTCGGCTTCGCCGATTTTGCTTTGCCACCAGATGGCGATCGGGCTGGCAATAGCGATGGTCGAATAGGTTCCCGTGATACACCCTATGAACAGCGCAAGCGAAAAGCTCCGCAATACGTCGCCGCCGAAAAGCACGAGTGCGAGCACGGACAGGAAAACGAGTCCATTTGTGACGATCGTTCTAGACATCGTCTGGTTTATGGATTGATTGGTCAGAGTGTAGAGCGAATCTCCGCGGTGCAGCAAAAGGTTCTCTCGCAAGCGGTCGAAGATAACGATCGAGTCGTTCACCGAAAACCCGACAAGCGTGAGCATCGCCGCGATCACAGTAAGGTTGATCTCCCATTGAAAGAGCGAGAAGAATGCCAGAACGATCAAAACGTCGTGAAAAACCGCAATAACGGCACCCGCCGCGTAAGTCCAGTCGTAACGAAATGCGATGAAAAGCAGGATGCCGACAAGCCCGAAGAGCGTTGCGGTAACAGCCTGGTTTCGCAGTTTTGCACCGGCAACTGCGGTGACCGAATCCGTGCCGACGATCTTGTAAACAGCATCTTCGGATGATTCAAGCGTTGCCTCGCCTTCGGCCTCTTTGCCAAAAGTATCGAGCGCAGTTTTCACTGTATTTCGACCGGCCTGAACCTGAGCTTCTGTAACCTTCGCATCTTCTTCTCCAGTAGAAGCTTCAGGCGCAGCCTCCGCATTTACGATCAGCGGGATCTTGATCAAAACCTCATCCGTCTTATTGGTCGAAGCCTGGATCACAGGATCACCGACGTTTGCATTACGCAGAGCTTCGCGAATGGCATCCTCGCTCGGTCTTTCGCCTTTGAATTTGGCAATGACCAAGGTGCCGCCTTGAAAATCGACGCCAAGATTAAAGGCTTCGGTCCCGCCCGGCGTGTACTGACGCCCGATAGTCGAGCCCAGCCCAGCGAGCATGATAAGAATCGAAACCGCAATAAAAATCTTGCGCTTTCCAAGCCAGTCAATGTGAATATTCTGAAACAAATTAAACATTTCTTTTTCAGTTTGGAGTCCGAAGTCTTTAGTCTTGAGTCGGAGAATGATCTCCTCTGGACTTAAGACTCAAGACTCCAGACTCACTCAAATACTTAGCGTCTGCATGTCGGGACTGCGGCTCAGCGACCAGTTAAAAAGTGTGCGCGAGACGAAAACTGCCGTGAACAGATTTATCAGCAACCCGAGTATAAGCGTCACGGCAAAGCCTTTGATCGGCCCGGAACCTGTCATATACAAAATGACCGACGACAGGATCGTCGTTATATGCGTATCGATGATCGTCACGAACGCCCGGTCAAAACCCTTGCCGATCGCATCCGGCACAGAGTCGCCAAACCGCAGCTCTTCGCGGATACGCTCGAAGATCAGGACGTTTGAGTCAACGGCCATGCCGATGCCGAGGATCAACCCCGCAATTCCGGGCAGCGTCAGTGTCGATCCGAACAATATCAATGCAGCGACGGTCAGGAGCATATTCAGCATCAGAGCGATTACTGCGTTGATGCCAGAGCCGCGATAATAAAACAGCATGAACAGAATGACGAAAATAAGGCCGCCAGCGGAAGCCGCTACGCCAGCCCTGATCGAATCTGCGCCGAGACTTGGCCCGACTGTTCGCTCTTCCTGGTATTCAACGGCAGCAGGCAGCGCGCCAGACTTTAACGTAAGTGCCAGATCGTCTGCGGAGTTCTTTGAAAACCGCCCTGAAATCTCGCCCTGATCGAATATCTGAGATTTGATATAGGCGGCCGATTTGACCTCGTCATTCAAAACGACGGCCATGTAGTTGTTGATGTTCTTGCCCGTCCACTCGCCAAACTTTTGCGCTCCCGCAGGCTTGAACGAAAACGCGATCTGGTAATCGCTGCCGCCAGTGGTCTTTTGTATCGCTGACGCGTCACGCAGCTCGCTACCGTCAACGACGGCGGGCGTTTCCACCACGACGTACTTAGTATCTTTTGGATCGGGAGTCGCGCCGGGTTTAACCGGTGTATCGCGTTCAGTGTAGGGCAGGACTTTACGTGATTCCGATTCCTTGCCGCCGATAGACTGTAGTGCTGCTTCTTTGGTCGGATAGGTCTGAACAGGCGAAGGATTTCCCGGCCCAACTAACTTCATTAGCTCGAGCTGCGACGTTTCACCGATGAGCTTTTTTACACGCTCGGGATCATCCAGGCCGGGCATTTGCAATATTATCCGGCCGGAGTCGGCAGATCCCTGTCTTTGCAGCGTCGGTTCTTTAACACCGAAGGTGTTGATGCGGCCCTCAATGATCTTTAACGCCTGGTCGGTCGCCTGCTCCTTCATAGTGCCCTGCATTTGCTTCGAGAGCGACCATGTTACTGAAGTGTCGTTCGAGGATTCGGTCCAAGCGGAGAAATCAACCTTATTTTTTACCGCAGTTATGACTTCCTGAACTTTTGCAGGATCGTTGACATTCAAGGTGACCTGATAATTTCCGTTTTCGGCAATATATGAACTTTCACCGACAGGAAGCGGGTTTCCGGCTTCGTCTTTCGCTTCTTTTGCGGCCTGAACCGCACCGCCCTGATTGTTTTGGGTCAGCTTCGCAAGATAATCTTCGGTCTTAACACGCATCTCGAGATGCGAGCCGCCTTTGAGGTCGAGGCCGAGGTCAATGTTCGACGCAAGATTGTCCTTAATTCCCTGCCCCGTAAAATCGTTCGCATTCGGCACGCGACGCGGCCCGAAAACGAGGTAAATCCCCACAATCGTAATGGCGATAATAATCGCCGTCCTGATCCATAAACCGGTTTTATTCATTGCTTTATTTGCCACAGAGAACACAGAGATTTTGAGAATAAATTTTTTCTGAGTTCTCTGTG
The DNA here is from genome assembly GCA_046160805.1 of Pyrinomonadaceae bacterium. Taxonomy (GTDB): domain Bacteria; phylum Acidobacteriota; class Blastocatellia; order Pyrinomonadales; family Pyrinomonadaceae; genus OLB17. Next base: position 31,552 of record JBJXHF010000051.1, on the reverse strand, counting down.
GCTAAACTTCTTACTCCGCTTTTTTGCCGATAACAGCGCTTTTCCCGATTTCAAGAAACGACTTTTCCGCGCTTTGGATGATAAAACTCGTGTCCTTGATCTCTTTAATCTTTCCGATAACGCCGCCGTTTGTTACGACCTCGTCGTTTATCCTGAGACTTGCGATCATCTCCTGCAGTTGCTGCTTTTGCTTCTTTTGCGGCATTATGACCAGAAAATAGAAAATGCCGAAAATAAAAACAAACGGCAACAGCGTCAATATCAAACCGGTGCCGGCAGAGCCTTCCTGAAAAAGAAAGAGATGTAAATCCATATTCAATCGCCGTCGAAAGACAAAAACTCAATGATATACAGTCATGCTAGTTAAATCAAACGCTTTGCGACTCATTTTCCGATAGCTTGTCAAGAAAATCCTTTCTAAACTTTTTGAATTCGCCAATTTGTATCGCTTCTCTGGAGCGCCGCATTGTGTCCATAAAGAAAGCGACATTGTGATGCGATAACAATATCGCCGCCGCCATTTCGCCAGCCTGATACAAATGCCGCAGATACCCAAGCGAGTAACGCCGACAAACCGAACAGCCGCAATCTTCGTCCAACGGCCGCGAATCAACGGCAAATCTTGCGTTACGAATATTGAGCTTCCCACGCGAAGTAAACGCGCTTCCGGTTCTTCCATTTCTCGTCGGGATAACACAGTCGAACATATCGACGCCGCAATTCACCGCTTCGATAAGATCTTCCGGCGTGCCGACACCCATCAAGTATCGCGGAGCGTCGGTTGGCATTTGCGCCGCAATAAATTCAAGCACCTCATACATCACCGTTTTCTCTTCGCCCACGCTCAAGCCGCCAATCGCGTAACCGTCAAAGCCGATCTCGACTGTTCTGTCCAGGCTTTCCTTACGCAATTCAAGATGACCAGCGCCTTGTATGATGCCAAATAAGGCCTGATTGCCCGACAAGTCAGAACCACCTGCGGTAGCGGGTGGTTGAAGATTGATGCCCGAACCTTTAATAACGGCGCTCGTCCGCCGCGTTAAACCACCCGCTACCGCAGGTGTTTCTGATTGCAACTCATCAAATCTCGCTTTAGATCTCGCGGCCCAACGTGCTGTTAACTCCAAACTGTTTCGCGTCTCTTCAATGCCGGCGTCCCCCGGCGGGCATTCGTCGAAAACCATGACGATCTCGGAATCGAGCGCAGCTTGAATCTCCATAGAAATCTCAGGCGAGAGAAATTGGCTGCTGCCGTCGAGATGAGAACGAAACTCGACACCTTCTTCGCTCAGCTTTCGCATGTCGGTAAGCGAAAATACCTGAAAGCCGCCCGAGTCGGTGAGAAACGAACGGTTCCACGAGGAAAATTTATGCAGGCCGCCGAATTGGCGGATGACTTCGACTCCCGGACGCAAAAACAGATGATATGTATTAGCGAGAATGATGCGAGCATCAAGCTCGTTTTCAAGCCATTCAAACCGGATGCCCTTGACGGTTCCTTGCGTGCCGACGGGCATAAAAACGGGCGTCTCTATAACAGACCGCCTGGTTTTGAGTATTCCCGCTCGCGCGTTGCCATCGCTTGCGGTTATTTTCCAGTCGATCGGTTTCATAAAAAATCTAACAGGATGAACAAGATTTTCAGGATAAGAGCTTGAAAAAAACTCTTAAATGATCCTGTTGATCCTGTCCATCCTGTAAACTATTTTCGCTTCCCGACAAGTGCCCAAATATCCGAAGCGCCGAGGGCTGTTTCGGAGATTATTGTGCCGTTCTCGTTGACCAAAACTGCGGAAGGCGTGCCGAACATTCCAAATTCGGCGGCGGTCTTGTAATCTTTTTCCAAAATGATCGGCGAGGTGAGGCCAAACTCATCGTGCGTCGATTTTTCGCCTTCGGAAAAGACAATCAAATGCGGATCATCTTTATCTTTAGTTTCGTCCCACTCGCGCAGGTCGCTCATCATTTCCACACAATGAGGGCACGTCGGGCTCCAAAATGCAACAAGCGTTTGTTTACCTTTAAAGTAATCGTTGCCGATCTCGATACCTTTAATATCGGCAAGGGAAAATTCGGGAATAATTTCGCCGATCTTATTGTTCGAGTGAGAATGCCCGTTGCCGTTTGTAAAATACGTGACTTCCTGCCGAAAGTCATCGCCCTTTATCTTTTCGACAAGTTCTCGTATCGCAGCATCGCCGGCCGCGACATGGCTCGCAATACGTCCATGTCGATCCATCAAAACAGCCGTCGGCGTCCATTTCGCCCGCACAAGCTCAGCGAGTTCTCGTTCATCTTGAATGAGAAACACCTGTTCGGCTTCACCGACAAATTTTTCAGCATTTTCCTCCGGCTCACCGGTGCTGACGAATACTAATTTGAGTTTGTCACTAAGGACGGCTTGCCACTCTTCGAATTCAGGAACCAATGCCTTGCACGGATTGCACGAAGGGCTGACGAAAATGAACAATGCCGGAAAATTATCCGCTCTCACATCGGCAAGTGAGACGATATTCTGATTTAAATCTGGTAAAACGAAGTCCGGAAACACGGCACCAATCGGCAACCCTTCATGCGGATGGCCGACATCCTCGCGTGTCACCTGGCCGCCGTCACGCGCGACTAATTCCATCACCTCGATCCGCTTGATTAATGCCGTCTGTTGGCTGGAAATCTCTTTAAGATATAAAAGAACCGCCACGAGAAGCGCAACTATCGCAAGTCCAAAAAACGACTGCACAATATCCGACTTGGCATCAGTCAGGCTACTTCCCTGTTGCCCGTTTCCTTGATAAACCAGAAATGCCGCAGGCACTGCAAAAACAATATTGCGAACAATACTTTTCTTACTGACCGGTTCGCTGTGAAGCTGCCCGAAGCAATGGCAATCGGGAGCGTTCCCGCGCGCCATCTGATAGACCATCTGGCCAATAAACAATACCAACAAAAACAAAGCGCCGACAGACGCATACCACGAAGTAGCAGTCGATAAAAACAAAACTGCAATGACTATCTCAAGAACTGAAAGCGCAATAGACGAAGGCCGCGCAATTATAGCCGGCACGCCAAATTCCTTAAAAGCTTTTTCCGAGCCTTTGAGGTCAAGGAACTTTGCAATACCCGCAAGGCCGAAAATCGCGGCCAGAAGTAATCTGATAAGCAGCAAAAATTCTTGCATGAAAGTTTATTCTATAAAATTACCTTCGATAATGAAATTTATATCTTTTATCACTCCTCCGGAATAAGTTGTAAGTGATAGGTGAAAAGTGATAAGTCCTTCTTAACTTATTACCTATCACTTTTCACTTATTTCGGAGGTTGTTTTTTCATCTTATGCCGCTCGACTAGTCTGATCGGAGTTGCAAAAAACTCAAACTTCTCACGCAGTTGGTTTTCGATATACCTTAAATAAGAAAAATGTAGTTTTGCCTTGCCGCCGGATGTGAAAAGTATGAACAACGGAGGACGAATTCCGGCTTGCGTCAGGAATTGAATCTTTAGACGCGAGACGCCGCCTTTAACCGGTGACGGCGTGCCGCCGCCTTTTGGCTGTGAGATCGAATCTTCGAAAAATCTATTCAGCATCGACGTTTGAACACGCTGGTTGCGTGCCTCATATGCCTGGACCACCAACGGCAATATCTTTGTCACGCGTTGGCCGGTCAAAGCCGAAGTTGTCACGATGGGCGCCCAGTCGAGAAATTTCATTGCCATTCTCAGGCTGTGTTCAAACTCATAAATGGTGTTGGTTTCCTTCTCTTCCTTAGCGTCCCATTTATTGACTACGATGATAACCGAGCAGCCGGAATCGACCGCGTAACCGGCAATGTTCGCGTCAAGATTTGTCACGCCTTCTACGGCATCAATGACAAGCAACGCGACATCCGCTCGTTCGAGGGCTTTGCGGGCCATGATTACCGATAGTTTTTCTGCCATCTCGGTCGTCTTGCCCTTGCGGCGAATTCCGGCGGTGTCGATCAACAGGAAATTATGCCCATCTACCGTCAAATACGTATCGATTGCATCGCGAGTCGTTCCCGGTATTGGGGAGACAATAACGCGCTCCTCGCCGAGGATTTTATTCAGCAACGAGGATTTTCCGACGTTTGGTCGCCCGATGATGGCGAGTTTTATCTCGGTTGTTGCAACTTCGTCTGCATCTTCCTCAAATTCCAAATGCTCGAAGACCATATCGAGCAGATCGCCGATACCCGTACCGTGTTCGGATGAGATCGGCGACATTTCATAACCGAATTGGTAAAATTCACCAGCTTCGTTCTCCACCGTTTTCGATTCGACTTTGTTGGCCGCGATGATTATCGGCTTGCCAGTGTTTCGCAGCAGGACGCCCAATTCCTCATCGAGCGGCGTAACGCCGGCACGCGAATCGAGCACCCAGATTATCGCCTTCGACTCGTCGATGGCATGTGACGCCTGTTTGAAGATATTCGATGGAATAATTGCTTCGTCATCCGGCACGATGCCGCCGGTATCGACAAGACGAAACGTTTTTGTCTTCCACTCGACTTCGCCGAACATCCGGTCGCGCGTAATGCCCGGCTGGTCGCCGACGATGGCCTTGCGGCTGCCGGTCAGGCGGTTGAACAGCGTGGATTTGCCGACATTAGGCCGGCCGATTATGGCGACGAGGGGTTGTTTCATAAGCAACGGGCAGCACGGTGTCAGTAGCCCGCACGTAAGTAAGGGCTCAACTTAGTGAGATGAGCCCTTACTTACGTGCGGGCTACTGACACGCGTCGAAGGTTGATTCTACCAAACGGGATGTATAATTAGCGAAGATATGAAATTCGACCTAACCCGAGCTACTGAGATTCTGCGTCAAACACCATACACGCTCGCGAGAATGCTTGACGGGCTGTCTCCTGAATGGACAGAGAGCAAAAACGACCGCGAACACTGGAGTCCGTATGACGTCGTCGGACATCTGATCCACGGCGAGGAGACTGATTGGATTCCGCGTGCTGAGATCATTTTGCAGCATGGCGTAAACCGTCCTTTTGACCCATACGACCGGCTAGCACAATTTGAAAAATCGAAAGGAAGATCGCTCGCAGATTTACTTACTGAGTTCGCTCATGCACGGAATACAAGTCTTGAAAAACTTGGCCGTTTCGAATTAACTCCCGAACAGTTTACGTTAAAAGGAATGCACCCAAAATTGGGCGAAGTGACGCTCGAACAGCTTCTTGCCGCGTGGGTTGTTCACGATCTAAACCACATACGCCAGATCGTCGAATTTATGGCCGCGCAATATATAGATGAAGTCGGACCGTGGAAACAATATCTCTCAATTTTGAACAAGTAAAAAAGGCCTCGTCCGATCTGCATCGAACGAAGCCAGAATTTCAAATTTCAAATTTCAAATTTCAGATTCCAAAGCTAGTTAAGAGCTAGGGTAATAATCGTGCCGAGAATGCCGCTCAGAATGTCGTGTCTGCCGTTGGAGTTACTGCCGTATTGATTTCGGCTGTAATATCCATCCTCATATCCGCGTCTGAAGCCTTCACGGAAATAGTGGTTATATTCGTCATAACTGACGTAGTGACTGTTATAACCTATCGCCGCGTCTTGGTAACCATAAGAGTTTTGGTAATCGTTACGCCAGCTGTCGCTTCGGTCGGCCTGTCCGGCATAAAAGCCTTCCTGATAACCATTATTGACCGCATCGCGGAGCATTTGAGCACCGTACTGACTCGTGTAATAGTTTGTTCCGCCGCGATTATACCGATAATTGTTGGAGTAATTATCGTAATATCGCGCCTGCTGCAATCGCAGTTGATCCTGTCTCAAACGCTGCCAATAACGCTGCTGATACTGTAAATAAGCTTGGCGCCTCTGCTGCTGCAGATAACGGTCGCGCTGCTGCTGTATGCTTTGCCAATTGCTCCAGCGCCGATTGTATTGATTCCAGCGTTCCTGCTGAATCTGCTGTTGCTGCTGCCGGGTAAATCGCTCATTGCGTTGATTCGTATTGTTTTGTTGGCGAATAATCCGGTCATCCTGCGCCTGAGACTGGATCAGTGGGCGTCGATCAGTTCGCCGAGTCTGCTGTTGTTCCTGAATCTTTCTCCGTTCGTTCATCTGGCGGATCTGTTCGGCCGGCTGCTCCTGCTGGATGCGACGTCGGTCTGTCGATTGCCGTATCTGCTGTTGTTGCTGTTGTTGTTTCTGGCGGGCTTCGTTTGCCTGCCTTATCTGCTCCTGCCGATCCTGCTGCATCTTCCAACGGTCAGCCTGCTCCTGATTGCGGCGACGATCCGTCGATTGCCGTATCTGCTGCTGCTGCTGTTGTTGCTGCTGTTGAATTCGGCGTGTCTCATTCGACTGCCTTATCTGCTGCTGCCTTTCCTGTTGGATCTTCCGACGGTCATCTTGCTGTTGCTGAACAACTACCGGCGCTTGTTTTACCGGTTGCTCTTTCCTGTCGGATTTTTGGTCTTCCTTCTGCCTGTCGCGGTTGCGCTGGGCAGACGCGTCGCCGCTCATGCCAAGCAACAAAACGCCTCCGGCAAATACTGATAATGTAAATTGTTTTGATAAATTCTTTAACATAACTTCTCCTATATCGTGGCCAAATACTGCCTCTCGCGTTTGTAATCGCAAACGTCGTTCCAAAGCAGTTATTCGACAATTAAATAGCAAAAAGTGGTTGGGAGACTTTTCAGAGGCACTAAATCGTTGGGTTGCCTGCTTTTTTCGGATGTAATTCTAGCTTTTGAGGAATTCAAATATAACCCTAATATTGAGCGAACCTAATACGATCTCGGGTCTGATGCTCGTCGCCTTCATTCGTAAATTGCCGCCATTCTGAACAGGCACGCCAAATGAAAGCTTATCGAGACGAATTATCTCGATCGGATTCAGTTTGCTGTCGATGGAGCGTTGTAAAAGTTTGGCGATCATCGTGCTGCCGACGCCGCCCGTGCCACTGAGGTTGACGTTCGACACGCGGGCGCGACCGATCAACCTTTGCCCGGCCTGGTCGAATTCGAGATCGATATTCGTCTCGGCCCAGCCACCAAATTCCACACAGCCGATAAACGGCGGTGCGTAGTTGCCCGAAAAAACCAACGGCAAGAAAATTTTACCTTCGCGAAAACGCACAGCAGTGCGAACGCCGTTCATCTCACGTAGTATCTTGATCGATTCTGGACAAATGGAATTGCCTACTGGCCGAAACGCGACTGTTAAGGAGCGTGCCCTCGGCCATGAGACCTCTCTGCCAACCGCACGCTCGTTCACACTCGCGTTTCCGCCCGCTATCGAAAACTCCGGCGGAGCGAAATTCTGAAACGCGGAATCAAGCAGCGCATCGAAGAAAGTCTCGTTGAGGCTCACGGTAACCTCAGCCCGCTGAGCGTTCACGCCCGAAACCAACAAAAAAACCGCCAAACCGACCGCTAAAGCTCGATTGTTCATAATTAATACTCGCTGACGAATTCGTCACACACATCATTAAGCCTAGTGTGCGCAATCATACAAAACTAATGCGAGAAAAGGAAGAAAATATAGCCATAATATATGGTTCCGTCCCTACAACCGCAAAACCGCAGAAGGCTTTTATACGGCCTTGTGGTTTTTATCTTCACCCTTGCTGCATGGGCGAACATCGAGGTAACGACGAAAACCAACAGCCATGAACCGGAACTGCCGAAAGTTAGCCTGATACAACACGTCGAGGCCGCGCCGTCTCAGCCATATCCCGAACGGCCCGATCCACCGTCGCACAAAGCACGTAACAATCCAACCTATCCCGATGCTCCCGCTCCGGGAACGACTTATTTCCGTACGCTCGACTTTGCCGAATTATATAGCGAGAAAACCAGTTCGCCCGGCACGATCGCCGCCCGCGATTTGCTCATCAGAACGCATAAAGGCAGTGTAGCTGCAGCAGAAGCTCGGTACAGCGGCTCGGCAAAAGGTGGCTTTGACGAATACCAACGCGCGGTATTTCTCAATACAGTTGCAAGTATTCTTCAAAGAGATGCCAGACTTTTGAAAAATGCCCGGTTCGTGCGTTTTTACGACGGCAGGAAAAAGCGCGCGTTGGAATACGGCATTGTCCTTTCGGGATTAACTGCAGCGGAATTAGACGACGCCCGGATGGGTCTGGCAGGAGTACTGGGCATGTGGGGCCGCCGTTCACCCAGGGAAGAAAGTATCGCCTCCCTTCAGGCGACGCCTGAACTCAAAAACCCTACCTTCTACTCCTTCGACGTCGATCTGTACAATCCCAAATCCGACCCCGATAAACATAAGGCCGAATTTGATTTTAACAGTCTCAACATAGCCGCAACGCATCCCGCCGACGTCGCAAGGGCCTTAGAATTGAGAGGAATTGTCTCAGGTGTTTCGACAAGGTAGTTCATGTCCGGTTGTCCGATTTATACAATATCCTTTACGCCAACCTTCTTCGCGGCTTTTCGCAGATTCTCATCTAATGTCGCGAGTGGCAGCTTCAATCTCATTGCCAATTCCAGGTAGGATGCATCGTAGGATGACAGTTTATATTTCCGAGCCAGATAAAGCGTGTCCGACAATGCAAATTCAAATGTAGCGTCATCCACCAGAACATCAATGTGTCGAAGTCTTTCAACAAATGCATCGATTCGCTTTGCGGTGGCTTCAAGCTTTTTTTCGGCACGGGCTAAGACGTTTGCTAATTCAAGTCCCCATGTGACCGGCACGGAAACTTTCGAGTTCTTCATCTTTTTCAACACAGCGTCCGAATAATCCCGATCGGACTGACTTCCGTCTTCAAAGAACCACCGCATCGTAACCGAGGCATCAAGTACAAAACTCACTCGCGCCCCTCCTCAATGAGTGCTTTGATATTCACACCCTTGATACGGCCATGAGTACGAATAAATTCCTGCATACTTTCGACGGCTTCAACCCTGCTTTTTGCACGGGAATCGACGCTTGGAACCAAATCGGCGATGGCTTCACCTCTTCGAGTGATCGTAAAGCTTTTGCCTTTTTGTACCTGCCTGAGCAATTCCGGGAGTTTTGTTTTCGCTTCGTAAGAACCTATTTCTACTTTCATAATGCTTACCTGCTAGCAGACCAGTATAATAGACTAGTTGGCTGTTTCTGTCAAGGCTCTCATTGACAGCTTAGTGTTCCATAACTTATAAATCATGCAGATAGTTAAAAAATAAATCTCCCTTTCTCGAATTTTACTTTAAGGAGAAAATCATTATGAAAGTGTTCGTATTAGCGCTTTTGATTGCAGCAACGATGTGCATTTCTGTCGCGGCGCAGTCAAAGTCGGGCATTCAGGGTGTGTGGAAGCTCACCGAGGTGACGACGACCGGACCGGAAGGAAAAACGATGAAGGCTACGCAGCCGGGAATGTATCTTTTCACAAAAACTCACTACAGCATTATTAACGTCGTTGGCGACAAGCCGCGCGAGGTAATGGAAGATTACAGCAAGGCTACGCAGGAGCAGCTTCTGTCCATCTTTGTAAACGGATTTCGTGCGAACGCCGGAACGTATGAAGTAAAAGGCGGCAAACTCACCGTTCGCCCGATGGTCGCAAAATCGCCGGGATATATGATGGAAGGAACGTGGGACACATCGGCCATGAAGATCGACGGCAATATGATGACGCTGACATCTGAAGTTTCTAATTCCGGCCCGGCCAAAAATCCGACGACCTTTAAGCTGACGAGAGTTGAATAGGAAACGTTAGAGGCGATGATCCGCATCCAAGGGATTGCGTTAAAGGCAGGGTTTAGATCATGGGCATTCTTAGTAAAATATGCTTTCGGACGATTCTTGGTCTTGCCGTAGTTTGTTTTATCACGACCTCCATTTTTGCTCACCCTGGCTCAGGGATCGCGGTTGACCGTCTCGGGCAGATCTTTTTTCTGGACACAGGCTCCGGGACTTGGAAGATCGATGCGCAGGGGCGACTGACCCATCTTTCGCCACTAAGATACCATTGGCTGGCCATCGACCCGAGCGACGGGTTCGCGAGCGGGCGGCTGCCGACCGATTCAACTGGCGATTGGGTTATCACAAAGGCCGGCTCGAATCCTACTGTTCTTATTTCAAGCGACTTTCCGATAGCAATAGGCCCGGACGGCAATCTTTATTATCCGTCGGTTCGCTCAGGCCCGACACGTATCTTGCGAGCAACGCCGTCCGGTGATATCACTACGTTCGCTACGCTCCCTAATGCAGTTTCGGGAAGGGCTCTTCCGCATATTAACGGCCTTGCCGCCGGTCCTGACCGGTCTATTTACTATGCGGAAGACAGCGCGGTCCGCCGCATCACGGCGAACGGTAAGGTCTCGACCATCGCGACGGTTTCTGCTCTCGCAAACGGGCCGTCGATCCCTGGAACAGAGCTAAACCCATATCTTCGCGGCCTGAGCATCGACCCAAAAGGCGTTGTTTACGTCGCCGAAAATAGCGGCGCCCGCGTGCTAAAGATCACGCCTAACGGAACCGTCACGACGCTTTTACAACTCGAAAGCCCATGGGCGCCGACGGCCGTAGCTCTCTATGGCGATATTCTCTATGTTCTGGAATTCCTTCACACGCCGGGCGACGACCGGACGACGTGGATGCCGCGTATCAGAAAGATGACTTTGTCCGACCGAAAATCAACCATTATATTGACGGTCGATCAAATGCCCGGTGCGCGACCAAAGACAGTTCCACCGGCAGCACGATCGGGAATCGACAGCCTGATCAATTTGGAGTTTCTGAATCCATTTTTATCGACGCCGTTCCAGCGCATGGGCTAACCTTAACCACGAAATAACACGAAAAAAGACACGAAATGAGAAATTCTCTTTCGTGTCTTTTTCGTGTTATTTGGTGGTTACTTCCTAAGCTTTCTTGCCCTTTGCCGTTGCCGCTTTTTTCTTCGGGGCTTTCTCGGACGGATTGAGCATTGCCGACCAGCGGTATTCGGGTGTTTCCCAGCCTTCCTTTATCTTCTTTAGGATAAAGTCTGTCATGTTATCGACGATCCATTTGTGGTTAACCTCGCCGACTGAGGCAAGCTCGGCGTCGGGTGCAGGGTTCATGAAGTCGATAGCATACGGAATGCCGTCTTTGATCGCGAACTCAACTGTGTTGAGGTCGTAGCCGAGCGCCGTGCAGATCGTTTTTACGTCTTTCTCTACTCGTGCGTGAAGTTTCGGTGCAAGATAGTCGTCAACATTCACGTACTGCATTCCCGACAGATAAGGTTTTGACGGATCATACGGCATGATCAAAACCTTCTCTTTGCCGACGCAGTAGCAACGAACAAACTGGTCGTACTCAATTCCCTCCTGCAGTGTCATGCAGAGCGTGCCGGAATCGTTGAACTCCGTGAACAGCTCTTCGAGCGAATGAATTTTCGAGACATTTTTCCAGCCGCCGCCGTCGTGCGGTTTGAGAAACGCGGGAAAACCGACGTGCTCAACTATTTCTTCCCATTTGATCGGAAATTCAAGATTGCGCAAGCTCTCGCCAGTGATGTCCTTGATGTAGCTGTGCTGCGGCAGAAGAACGGTCTTCGGGATCGCTACGCCAAGCTTCGCGGCGAGCGAAAAGTTGAAAAACTTGTCGTCCGCCGACCACCAGAACGGGTTGTTGATTATATACGTCCCTTCGAGCGCCATACGCTTGAGCATCGCGCGATAATACGGCACTTCGTGCGAAATGCGGTCGATGATGACATCGTATTTCTTCGGCTCGTCAAGACGAATGCCGCCGACGTTTACCATTTCGGCAACTACATCGCCTTTGCCCTTTTCGTTAATGGCGTTGATGATTGATTCGGGAAACGTGGCCTCACGCCCCGCTAAAATTCCTACTCTTTTCATATAGATATTCTTGCTTTTTTTCATAATAATTATATATTGTTTCAGATTTCAGCCCTAGCTGAAGTCAAAGATTCTATTCGATTATTCAAAACGGAGCAAGCCCGCACGATTTAATTGCGCCAAATAAGCAAAATGTAGTATTCTTGTAACGTCACAGTTCTTGTGGCTTTACCTACACGTTAAATACCTCAAACACCTTCTCAGGTAAACGAATTATTCAGAATTACCATGGAAAATCTACAGCCTACAACTGCGCAAGCTCCTCCTACGCCTCAATTACCGACCAACCCGCAAAACGATAAAAACGCTCAGTCGTTTCATAACATCCTCACACGGATGATGTCGGTCGATAGCAAGGTGAGCGATCTCATATTCTCACCGGGCCGGCCGCCTCAGGTCGAACTTACAGGTGATCTTCAGGGCGTGCCGATTCCCGGACTCGAATCGCTAAAGCCGCCGCAGATCAAAGCGATGGCCGACCTTATGCTGGCCGGGAACCAACAAGGGTTGGAAACGCTCGCGGCGAAAGGCTCGGCGGATATTTCTTATGGCGTGGCAGGCCTTGGCCGTTTTCGCGTCAACATTTTTCGACAGCGCGGCAGTGTCGCAATCGTGATGCGCGTCATCCCGACCAAACCACCGAATTGGCAGGATTTGAATCTGCCCGAAGCAGTTAGGAATGCAGCCGAACTCAAGAACGGACTAGTACTCGTCACCGGCCCAACAGGATCCGGTAAATCAACGACGTTGGCGGCAGTGATCGACCTCATAAACACAACAAAAAAATATCACGTCGTCACGATCGAAGACCCAATCGAATTCATACACGACCACAAGCTGTCCACTATCCACCAAAGAGAGCTGCATTCGGATACGCCCGATTTTGCTCTCGCTCTTCGAGCCGCTCTTCGCCAGGCTCCAAAAGTAATTCTTGTCGGCGAGATGCGTGATCGCGAGACTATTGAAGTTGCTATGGAAGCGGCGGAAACAGGCCACCTTGTTCTGTCAACTCTTCATACGATCGATGCAGCAAAGACGATAGACCGCATAATCGGTGTGTTTCCAAAGATCGAGGAAGCAGCGATACGAACTCGTCTCTCGCAATCATTTAGGCGAATAATCTCGCAGCGTCTAATGCCGAAGATCGGCGGCGGCCGCGCGGCGGCCATCGAAATACTCGTATCCAATTCCCGTACCCGCGAATATATCGAAAAGGGCGAAAAGGAAGGCCGCTCGATCACCGACGCCATGATGGACGGCGAGATCGAAGGCATGCAGACATTTGACCGCGAACTCGAGAAAATGCTAAGAAACGGCACTATCACGCGAGAAACAGCATTGTCCTACGCCTCAAACGCAAACAATCTCGCACTAATGATCAACGATCTCGGCGATGCACCATCTGTCGCAGCACAAGTCTCACAACCTATGCCTCCGCCGTCACCAGTCAGTGGCGTACAAATTGAGGGCTTTGAACAGTAATCACAAAAAAAGAAAGAATTGTCCACAGATAAACACAGATGGACACAGATTTGATCTATTACGTCTCCAAAAAATTATCTGTGTTTATCTGTGTGAATCTGTGGACAATTTCTTATTTCGTTCCCGGAAGAAGTTCGTAGTTGCCCATTTCGCGATTGAAGCTGTCGAGGGCGCCGACCTCGTCGGCGGTGGCGTCGAGCATTTGTTTTGTCATCGAGATCGAATCTGAAAGCTGTTCGAAATCGAGCAGAGAGAACTTCTCCGGCGTTGAGATCGTGACGATCTCGCCTTTCAGGTATTCAAAAAAATTCTCGATAGATTGCAATTGTCCTTCGACAAGTTTTACGCTGCGCTCGATCTCGTCGAACGACGAAATGCGGCGCTTTAGGATTTCGACATTGGTTTGTTGTATGCGTTTTGTCTTTTCGTCGGTCGCGGATTCCATCGCGCGAAAGGCCTGCGAAAGCTGATTGTGGACGGCAGTGCGGTTGATCGATTTTAAGTGCTGCTTGCGGCGGCGGTAAACATCTAGCAGATCTACGAAATCTTCCCAGCGATGATCGAGGCCGCTCAGATTGGTCGGCAATGCACGTGCGCCTGTAAATTTCTGATAGTCATCCTGAATTTTTGTCGCAACCCAGCGAAGATATTCAACGGCCTCGCGTTCGCGGGGCGTAAAGGACTTGATAAGTTTGTCGCGGCGGGCATTGTGCTCTGCAAGAAGGCGTTCCTTTTCGCGGCGGTTGACCATTTGGCGATATGCGGGCATCATCGGGACGGCGACAAGATAGACGGCTTCGAGGAAGAGCGCGATGAGGAGCGGAATCACGCTGCCCGTATAAGCGGCAGCAACGAGAAAGCCGGCAAGGCCCCAAAAATTGGCCGGTTCCTTAAGGGCCGCTTTGGCGTAACTAGAATTGAATTTTTCTATGTCCTGCCGGTATTTAGCTAAATCAGCCATAGCAAACTAGATGCATTCTGCGCTTCGCGCGTTCGTTGGTTCCTAGCTCGATTGGCTTTTCTCGTTGACCGGCTCGACCTCGAGGATATCCGCATCCTGTATGTCGGTGCCGCCTGCTTCGATCAGTTTGCTTTCGGGCGCGCTTCCCGCACCGAGCATTCCCATTTGCTGTTTGTATTCGAGAAGTTTATCTTGCATCTGAATATCCATGGCTTCCCTCTCGATGTCCTGCATCTGGGTATCAACCGACGAGGTGCCAAGCTGCAGCTTCGCTTCGGCGGCGGCTACACGACGGTCGATCTTTTCACGCATTTCGTTGAAGGTAGATGCATCGTCGCCGATATTAAACGCCTCCATCGTCTGAGCGAGTTGTTCTTGCAACTTGGCCTGTTTGGCGGCGCTTATAAGCTGGATCGCTTCGGCGGTGCGCTTTTTCATGTTGAGAACGTAGTTATCTCGGGCTTTTAGAGCTTGTTTTGAAGACAATTGAGCCTGCTCCGCTTGAGCACCTGTGCGTTCAAGGTCTTGCTGTGCCTGTTGAAGCTGGCCGATATATGCGGTCGCGATGTCGTCGCGGCCCATTTTGACCGAGGCCTTGATCTTCGAATCCAAATCAACGACCTGCGTCGTAAGATTTTCTTTCTGTTTTAGCAAAAGCCGTTCAGTCGCCATTACCTGAGCAACCGAATTATTCAGTTCCGGCACACGGTCGCGCATGTCGCGGATCGTCTGCTGAAGAACCAACTCGGGGTTTTCGATCTTATCCAGCGCCGCGCCCGTACTGGCAAAAAATACCCTCTTAAATCTCGCCCACAGTCCCATTTTATCTATCTGCTCCTATAAAATTGTGTTAAAAGGCCGACCTGCCACTTCACTTAACGAATCCCAAAAACGCAAAGTTGCAAATTCCGAAATAGTATAGCAGGAAATAGCAATTAGTTGATAGAGTAAGACAATACCTCGGAATAAGTTAGAAGTGAAAAGTGATAGGTGATAAGCCTGCTGACCTTATCACCTATCACTTTTCACTTCTAACTTATTCCGGAAAATTGGTCTCGCAATACATCAATCGCAAGTTTCCGCGCATCGAAGCGTTCAAAAGTTGTGAATGACCGCTTTCCGATGAGCGCGATTAGAATAAAATGGACTTGCGTCGCAGAAAACCGCAAATATCAAAAATGAGAAAACTGACAACCTGGGCTTTGATGCTCTCGATCTATATTACCTTTATTGCTCCTGCCGGCATGAATGCAAATGCGCAAGTGGTTGGAAAGGCGATGGAACAGAAAATGAAAGATATTCCAGACGGGCTGAAATTCCGGCTTAGCGAAGGCGTCGAAGGAGCGGAAGCTCGTGTTAAGCAGCAGCTACCATCGACCGATCCTCTGACCGAAGGCGATGCGAACAGTTTGTTAAAGCGCCTTCCAGAAATTAAACCCTCGCCGGACGACAAGACGGAATTTGCAAAGCGTCTTGGCACGCTGCCAGCACCGAAAACCGGCAATAAAATTCCGGTCAAGTTCCCTTCCGACGAAATGCGCGGCACGCCGAAGATCGACACTTCGAATCAGACTTTACAGGTTGTTCGGTATTCGCCTGAAGGTGAAATCCCGCTTGCTCCCGACCTGAGCGTGACATTTTCGCAGCCCATGGTCGCCGTCACTTCCCAAGAGCAAGCCGCGCAATATGCGCCGGTCGAATTGACGCCGCAGGTCGAGGGACGTTGGCGTTGGCTTGGAACAAAAACGCTGATGTTTGACACGACAAAGCGTTTCCCGATGGCGACGAAATTCACCGCCCGAGTTCCCGCCGGAACAAAATCGGCCAACGGCCTCACTTTGCAAAAAGATGTCGTGTGGACATTCACAACGCCGCCGCCGAAAGTCGAGCAGATGATCCCGCAAAATCAGATCACGCGACGCGACGCACTGATGTTTATATCGTTCGATCAGGAGATAACTCCTGAGGCAGTCATACGAACGATTACCGTCAACGGCCAAGGCAAAAAGCTCCCGATCAGGCTTGCGACAGAAGCCGAGATCAACGTGGATGGCAGCATTTCGTATTACGCAAAACAAGCGCAGCCGCGCAGATGGATCGCATTTCGCGCGATAAATTCCGACGGCTTGACCGAAAATGCATTGCCACCTACTACAACAATCACGGTCATGGTCGAAAAAGGCACGCCGTCTGCCGAAGGACCGCTGACAACTGAAAAACCTCAAGGTTTCAGTTTTCAAACCTACGGCCCACTCACGTTTCAAGGCGGATTCTGCAACTATCGCGGCAGCAAAACATGCTCGCCATTTGATGCCTGGCACATGGAATTTAACAACCCGCTCGACGCCGCGAAATTTACAAAAGATATGGTAAAGATCGAGCCGCCGGTTGAAGGGCTCAACATTTATCCATCCGGCAATAGTGTCTATTTTCAAGGGTATAAAAAAGGCCGCACGACTTACAAAATTACAATTGACGGCTTGATCTCCGACACGTTCGGACAATCTCTCGGTAAGCTGGCGACTGCATTGATTAAGGTCGGCTCGGCGGAAACAAACCTCTACGCGCAAGGCGGCTTTATGTCCGTCCTCGACCCGACCGCAAAACCGACTTTCTCGATCTACTCGACAAATCTCAACGCAGTAAAGCTGCGTCTCTATTCCGTCGAACCAAAAGATTGGCAGCAATACCAGGAGTATGTGCGCCGCCTAAATTATGACGACGGCAAGCGTCCTGCCATTCCCGGCCGTCTGGTAACTAACAAGATTTTGCCGATTTCAGCCAAGCCGGACGAAATGGTAGAGACGCGAGTTGATGTCAGCCCGGCTCTCGACGGCGGATTCGGAAATGTCATCGTTGACATTGAGCCACAAGAGGATTCACGCAAAGCGGTAACTGTAAGAGCTTACAACCCGCGCGTCCTTACATGGCTACAGGCGACGCAAATCGGGCTTGACGCTTTTGTTGACAACACTGAACTGGTCGGTTGGGCAACCGAATTAAAGACCGGCAAGCCGCTCGCAGGTGTCGAACTGTCGATCTATCCCAATGGCAAATCAGTTGTCAGTGATCAGTCGTCAGTTGTCAGTGAGGAACCTGGGTTTGTTGCCCGCGTTTGGAATTGGTTCAAGGGTAAAGGTGGACCGAATGCGGGTGACATCCAGTCTCTTGATTCGGATGGTTCAGTCGCAACTATCGAATCAATTGAACCGGCACAGACGAACCGAACCGGTACGAACGGCATCCTGCGCCTGCAATTGCCTGACGCTCCGCCAAAGCAGCAAAACCTTTTGATCGCGAAGCGCGGAAAAGACACTGCTTTCTTGCCTGAAAACACTGAATATTACTGGCAGGACAGCGGCAATTGGTACAAAAAGCCAGATAATGACAGCCTTCGATGGTTCGTCTTTGACGACCGCAAGATGTATAAGCCGAAAGAGGAAGTCTCAATCAAGGGATACATACGAAACATTACCGGCGGAAAGCTTGGCGATGTCGAAGGCCTTGCCCAGAGCGCGACCTACGGCTGGTCCGCCAAAGATGCACGCAATAACGAGATCGTAAAAGGAACGATCACAACGAATACATTCGGCGCATTCGATCTGAAATTTACGATTCCCGACAACGCAAATCTCGGCAACTCGCAAGTCGTCTTTTACACGCCCGACTCAAGCGCCGATTATCCCGCGTTTGTGCATCAGTTCCAGGTCCAGGAATTTCGCCGGCCTGAGTTCGAGGTTACTAGCAAAGTCGAAACCGAGGCTCCGCATTTTGTCGGCGGGAAGGCTTTGCTGTCGGTCGAAGCAAAATATTACGCTGGCGGCGGGCTTTCCAGTGCGGAAACGAACTGGACCGTAACCGCTTCGCCGACAAACTACGCGCCGCCGAATCGCGGCGACTACACATTCGGCACATGGACGCCGTGGTGGAGAATTTACGATCACGATGGTTACGGCGGACGCGGCTATTTTGGCGGAGGCACGACGCAGACCTTCAAAGGCGTTACCGACGCAGGCGGAAAACATCTTCTCAAAATCGATTTCGAATCGGTCAAACCGCCGCGACCCTATACGATCTCGGCTGCGTCTTCGGTTCAGGATGTCAATAGGCAAACCTGGTCGAGCACAACTTCCCTTCTCGTTCATCCTTCATCGCTATATGTCGGCATCAAAACTGACCGGACATTCGTCCAGAAAGGCGAAAAAATAAAGATCGATTCAATAGTTTCCGACATCGACGGAAATCTCATCGCCGGACGCGATGTGGAGATGAAAGCGGTTTTGAAGGATTGGATCTTCGACAAAGGCTCATGGAAGGAAGAAACCATTGACGAGCAAACCTGCACCGTCAAGTCCATAGTGTCAGAATCGGGAGCGGTAGCGACTGGGTTTCCTTCACGATGCACCTTCATCGCAAAACAAGGCGGCCAATACACAATCAACGCAACCGTCATGGACGACAGAGAACGTTTCAACGAAAGCACTCTGACCATCTGGGTTCCCGGCGGAAAACAACCGCCAAAGAGAAACGTCGAGCAGGAAGAAGCACAGATCATCCCGAGCAAAAAAGACTATGTTCCGGGAGACGTGGCAGAAATACTTGTTATCGCTCCTTTCACGCCAGCAGAGGGCGTCGTGACTCTGCGACGCGACGGCATTGTCAAAACCGAGCGTTTTACGATGAAGGATTCGTCGATCACACTAAAGATACCTCTCGAAGAAAAATATCTTCCGAATATATACGCTCAAGTTGACCTTGTCGGTTCTGTCCCACGAACCGATGACAAAGGTGAAGTGGATGCGAAACTTGCAAACCGTCCCGCCTTCGCCAGCGGCAATATCAATCTTCCGATCTCGACTGCATCGCGCAAACTGACCGTTTCTGCTGAGCCTATCGACAAAACGCTCGCTCCCGGCGGCGAGACAAAGGTCAGTGTCGAAGTCAAAGACCACCGCGGCGAACCGGTCGCAAACAGCGAAGTCGCTGTCGTCGTCGTCGATGAAAGTATTCTCGCGTTGTCAAGATACGTCATCGGCGATCCGGCAGATACTTTCTACACTGCACGGTCGACCGGAACGACGGATCATCATTCACGGAAGGATATTCTTTTAGGAAATCCGGATGATGTGAAAAAGCCGCCACCGCCACCCAAATCCGGTTTTGAAGCAGAATATGGTGGAGCGAGTGGCGGATTAGTGACGAAGCTTGGAGCCGCTCGTAGTGCAAATGCAAGTCCCGCATCTGCCCCAATGAAGAAAGAAGCGCGTGAGCGGGATGCCAAACTGCCAAGGGACATGATCTCGGCAGATGAGAGTCAAGCGTCGTCCCCGGACACACCGATCAATCTCCGCGAGGACTTCAACGCTCTCGCCCTTTGGTCGCCAACTGTAAAAACTGATTCTAATGGCCGAGCAACGATCGACATCAAACTTCCCGACAATCTGACGCGGTATCGCATCACGGCGGTTTCCGTCGATACCGGCAAACGCTTCGGCAAATCGGAATCGACGATCACGGCCAAACAGCCGCTGATGGTCCGCCCGAGCGCGCCGCGGTTCATGAATTTCGGCGACAAGGTCGATCTGCCGGTCGTCGTCCAAAACCAGACCGATAAAGATATGGCGGTCGATGTCGCGATAAGGGCGACAAATGCAGTTTTGAGTCCCGGCTTCAGCCGGCCAGGCGCAGCGACAGAGCCGCCTGAAGGCGGGACTCTGAACGCAGGCAAGCGTGTTCTCGTCAAAGCTAACGACCGCGCCGAGGTACGTTTCCCCGTTTCGACGGTGAAGGCAGGAACCGCGCGTTTCCAGATCGCGGTGTCGAGCGGAAAGTTCAGTGACGCTGCGGAAATTAGTTTGCCTGTGTGGACGCCGGCGACGACCGAGGCGTTTGCGACCTACGGCACGACCGACAAGGACGGCGCGATCATACAGCCGGTGACGACGCCGGGCGACGTGTTTCCGCAGTTTGGCGGGCTTGAAGTGACGACCTCTTCGACGCAGTTGCAGGAGTTGACGGACGCGTTTCTCTACCTGACAAATTATCCATACGCCTGCTCCGAGCAGATCGCGTCGCGGATGATCTCGATCGCCGCTATGCGCGATGTGTTAAGCGCGTTCAAAGCGAAAGAGATGCCGACACAAGAGCAGCTCGATAAATATTTCGCACGCGATATTGAGATATTGAAGTCGCGTCAACGCGACGACGGCAGCTTCGGCCTGTGGAAACGCGACAGGGAGCGATACGAATATCCGTTCCTGACGATCCACGTCGCGCACGCGCTTGCTCTCGCAAAGGCAAAAGGCTACAAAGTGCCCGACGACATGCTCAACAAAACAAAGCCGTATCTGAAAGATGTCGAAAAGCATTTTGATGAATGGTATAAAAATTCGCCCGAAGTCCGCTGGACTATCTCTGCTTACGCACTCTACATCCGCGACTTGATGGGCGACAAAGACAGCGCAAAGGCAAAGCGTCTGCTCGAGGAAGCCAAGTCAGAACCGCCTGCGTCAGCGGGCGTCAGTAACCCTATCTACGAAACCCGCATGCCGTTTGAAGCGCTCGGCTGGATATTGTCAGTGCTCGCAAACGACAAGAATTCACAAACCGAGGCCAACGCAATACTCCAATTCCTCAATAACCGAACGACGGAAACATCGGCAACTGCCAACTTCGTCACCGATTACCGCGACGGCGGCTGGCTCATAATGGCTTCGAACCGCCGTGCCGACGGCGTCCTGCTCGAAGCGATGATAAAGGCTGACCCTAAGAACGACCTTATTCCAAAACTCGTTCGCGGCCTGCTCGATCACCGCGTCAAAGGCGCGTGGTCGAACACGCAGGAGAACGTGTTTATCCTTCTTGCACTCGACAAGTATTTCAATGCCTTTGAAAAAGTGACGCCCGATTTTGTGGCCCGGATTTGGCTTGGCAACACTTATGCCGGAGAGCAAGTTTTCAAGGGACGCTCGATTGACTCAAACCAACTCAACATTCCAATGTCGTATCTTGTAGATCAAGGCGGCACATCAAACCTGATACTCGACCGCCAAGGCGCAGGCCGGCTGTATTACCGCATCGGAATGAAATACGCGCCGCGAAATCTAAAACTCGAACCGGCTGATTACGGCTTCACGGTCTTACGAAAATACGAGGCGGTTGACGACAAAGACGACGTAACACAAAACGCAGACGGCTCGTGGACGATCAAGTCGGGCGCTCGAGTCCGCGTTCGTCTGACAATGGTCGCCCAAGCTCGCCGCTACCACGTCGCGCTGATCGATAATCTGCCAGCCGGACTTGAAATACTCAATCCCGAGCTTGCGGTCACCGAAGTCATTCCCGGCGACACAGGCGGCAACACGAGCGTTATGGAATACGGCAGCCAATCGTACGGCCGCGGCGGCTGGTGGTGGCGACAGTATTGGTTTGAGCACCAAAACTTCCGCGACGAACGCGCCGAAGCTTTCTCATCGCTTCTGTGGGAAGGCGTTTACAATTATTCATACGTAACACGAGCCACAACGCCCGGCCAATTTATCGTCCCGCCCGCCAAGGCCGAAGAGATGTATCATCCCGAAACGTTCGGACGGACGGGTACGGATTTTGTAAGAGTTGAGTAGGATTTATTACCTCGCTTCAATGGGTATGAGATCCTCAGCGCCGCCATTGTCGGCGTGAAATCTGAGCGGGAGTATCAGCGGTTTTTCGAAGCCTGCAGCTTCGTAGAACGGCATCATTTCGCGATAGTCGCGGTGAATGCGGTTGGCGAGATCGTGGGCTTCGTCGCGAAGAAGTTGAAGCATCGCGTGCGCCGGTGAATCGATGTCGAACGGAATGGGCTCGCTGCCTTCCGATAGAAATGCAGCAATAGATTCATGTTTGCCGCGCGGTTTGACGGCAGCTATGACCCTCGGCGCTTTGTCGATATTAGAAATTGTCTTTAATACTTTATTCAACTGATTCTTGCCGCCATCCAACAAAACCAGATCAGGTTGTTTTCGATTTGAGTCCGTTATGGAATTTTCTACTCCTTTTGCAAGAGCAGCAAGCTCACTTTTCTCGCCGGACAGGATGAATTGATAATCTGCCGACAAAAAACGGCCGTTTTCCCAGACCGCCGAAGCGGCCACAAAACCGGTGCCGGAGATGTGAGCGACATCAAACGCTTCGATACGTTTCGGGCGAGTTTTCATGTCGAACATCTTCGCAAGTCTCCCCGATATTATTGCGGGCGAAGCCGTAGGTTTTACGCGGTCGAGTTCGCGCTCGTCGTGACTGAGACGCAACCCGCGATACGCATTTACGCCTTTTGTTTTGAGATTTGCGACAGAAATTTTGACCTGCCTGCCAAATTTTTCTGTCAGCCGATTCGCAATTTCGCGACGGCCATGGAAATCGCGCGATAACCTGATCTCTTTTGGCAAATGATAAACGTAAAAAGAACCGATGAGTCTGACGATAGCTTCATCGGTAGAAGGAACTTCATCGCGTGACACAACAAAAACTTTGCGGCCAAGAACGGTTCGTCCGCGATGGGTTACGAGAAAGATTGTCCAGCCGTCAGGCGTATCTTCAACTGCATAAGTGTCAATCGCGTCGTCAAGCCAAACCTCAAGACGTTCGTTCTTCCAAAACCTTTCAACAGCTTCCAAAATATCGCGATACTTTGCCGCGTTTTCAAATGCGAGTTCAGTCGAGAATTTTTCAATGATGTCTTTGACCTCCTTCCGAAGTGAACCCCGTTGATTCGCAATAAAAAGTCTCGCAAGTTGCACAAGTTCCATGTAATCATCACGACTGCAAAGAGCGTTAACACACGGCGCCACACATCTCCTCCTATAAAACTGCGTGCATGGCATCGGAAACGAACCGTCCATCTCAATGTCACACGACCGAAGCTTAAATGTGCGGTTCAAAAAATCAATAAGAATCCTTGCGCCCGTTTTGGGCAGGAATGCACCAAAATATTCCGCATCGTCGTCCTCGATAGCGCGGGTTACAAGAACGCGCGGAAATTGCTCAGCCGTGATTTTGAAATGTGGATAACGACGCCTTTCAAGGTCAAAAATATTTGTGACAGCAGCGTCGTTCTTCATCGAGTCATTTATTTTAAAAATAGCTGATAGCTGTTTGCTGAGAGCTATCAGCTATTTCCTTAATTGTGATCCGGTTTGATGGCATTAAGCATTTCCTCAATCGTCGTCAATGAATCCGCTTCTTCGATTTTTTTATCCTCGCGCCAGCGCAGGATGCGTGGAAACCGGACGGCGACGCCTGACTTGTGTCGCGTGGAACGCTGAATTGCCTCAAAGCCTAATTCGAAAACAAGCTTTGGCGTCACGCTTCGTACCGGACCGAAAGTTTCGAGTGTGTTGCCGCGGACGAATCTGTCCACTTTTCGTATTTCGGCGTCGGTCAAACCCGAATAGGCCTTTGCGAATGGAACAAGATTACCGTCCTTCCAGACCGCAAATGTGTAATCTGTAAAAAGATTAGACCGCTTGCCTGAGCCTTTTTGCGCATATAACAAAACGGCATCAACAGTCAGCGGGTCGATCTTCCATTTCCACCAATCGCCGCGATGGCGTCCTACGCGATAGGGCGAGTCGCGTTGTTTGAGCATGAAGCCCTCGACGCCGAGGCTGCGGCTTAGTTTGCGCTTTTCTGCGAGATGCTCCCAGCTTGCCGCTTCTATTGGCTCAGTCGGGCGAAAGATCGCACCGGTTTGTTCGCTAAAACCCTCAAGCAAATTCATCAGAAATTCACGGCGCGTTTTGAAATCGAACGAGCGAATATCGCGGCCTTCGTATTCCAGAAGATCGTAGCATTGCAGAATGACCGGCACTTCGGCGAGTATTTTTTCGGACAGATTTTTTCGCCCGATCCGACGTTGAAGATCGGTAAAAGGCTGAACGCGTTCATTGAGCCACGGCAAGATCTCGCCGTCGATCACTGTGCCGTTTGGTAATTCGCGAGCCACGTTTTCTATCTCGGGAAAGCGTCCGTTCATCAAATCTTCGCCGCGTGACCAGACAAAAACCTCGTCCTTCCGTTTAATGACCTGCGCGCGTATGCCGTCCCATTTCCATTCGGCTTGCCAGTCGGAAACATTGCCCAGTTGGTCTGTCGGGAAATCCAGTTGATGTGCAAGGTGAAACGGATACGGGCGGGCGACCGGTGTTTCATCGGACTCAAGATCGGGACTTAGTAGCTTTGTGAAAAATTCTTCGTTTGGCTGCCAATCGCCCATCAGTCTGTGAGCTAAAATGTCAGTCGGCAGTTCAGAGAGCTGCGACAGGGCACGCACAACGAGCAACTGTGAAACGCCAACACGAAACGAACCTGTAATCAGCTTGTTGTAAACAAGCCGCTGTCCATAATCCATTCGCGACCATGCATCCGTGACTGCGGCTTTCTGGATGTGTTCATCGGTTCCACGCAGCGGAAGCAATTCGTTTTCAACCAGAATATGCAACGGCGTTTCGTAAATCTTTCCGTTATTCGGCAGTAGAAGCGCCGACGTCTCCGCACTGTCGCCGACCGTGTCGCGCGATTCCATAAAAAGCCATTCGGGTACTCCCGAAAGTTCCAGCGACCACTCGCGAAGGAATTTTGAAGGCACGATCTGGCGAGGTTTGCGCCCTGACAGAAAATACAACGCCCATGCAGCATCTCGCGCGTCGGCTCGTTCAAAATAGAACTTCATCACCTCGACCTTTTCGTTGGTCTTGTTGGTTTGGTCGAGTTCAATATAAAGGTCGGTGAACAGCTTCATTGATTTGGCTCATTCTCCTCTTCGGTCATCTCAGCAGCATCGTCGCCGACAAATTTGGTTTTGAGAGCAACGGCATTCATTCCGGTTTCGTTAAGCCACCTTGCCAGTTCGTCAGCAAACCCGTGAGTGACATAAACGGTTTCCGCTTCGGTTGCCTTAATCGCGGTCAGCAGCTCCGGCCAATCGGCGTGGTCGCTCAAGATGAAACCTCGGTCGATAGCACGTTGCCGCCGTGCTCCGCGAACCATCATCCAGCCCGATGCAAAACCGGTCGATTGGCTGCCAAATCTTTTCATCCAGGTTGATGCTTGAGCCGAAGGAGGTGCAACGATCAATGATCCCGCAAATTCCTTTTTATCCGTAACGCTGCCAACATAAGTCGTAGCCGGCAGGTCAACGCCCGCACTGCGATAAGCCTCCGTAAGCCTCTCGACCGAGCCGTGAGTGTAAATCGAGCCAATCGAACGGTCAATGCCGTTCAAAATCCGCTGAGCTTTGCCGAGCGAGTATGCAAAAATCACCGACGCTTTTCCCCGCTCGCGATTTCGCAGCCACCATCGATTGATTTCGCCGAAAACCTGTTCCGGCGATACATTTGATATGCTCGAACGCGGCGCAGGTCGCGTCGGGCGTAAGCTTGTAATCGCCTGACTGAACCCAAACCTCGCCTTTGTATTCGACCCTCACCTGGGCCGAGCCCAAAATATGTCCAGCCGGATGAAATGAGACCTTCACGCCACTCATCGTCACCGTTTGTCCATAAGCTTGGCTCGAAATATTTGCGTCTCGATCAAGACGGATGCGGGCAAGTTCCTCGCCTTCGCTTGCGACAAGATAGCTCTGATTGCCGCGATAGGCGTGGTCGGCATGTGCGTGAGTAATCACCGCTTTCTTGACCGGCTGCCACGGGTCGATATAAAAATCGCCCGTTGCGCAATAGAATCCTTTTGGTGTAAGCGTGATCAGAGAAACCGCGTTTCATATTGCCATTCTAACAAGACTTCGCTAATCTCATTGTATTTTGGTAAACGCTACACCAAAGATTATGGTCGGACATTTTGCAAAATTTCAAGGTGTATTAAAACTTGAGGCTGAAGCCATAACTCATGCAGCTTCAATGCTTAAAGAGGCTGAAGTTAATCAAACAATTGAACTGCTGAGGGCATGTCTCGGAAAAGTAATCCTAACAGGTGTCGGCAAATCAGGTGTGATCGCAGAAAAGATCGCGCAAACATTGACGAGCACCGGAACCGCCGCAATTTTCGTTCATCCGTCAAACGCAATTCACGGCGGGCTAGGCGTTATAGAAAAAGATGACATTGTTATCGCCTTGAGCAATTCCGGCGAGACTGATGAACTATTAACCATTTTGCCTTTCATCAAACAACGCTGTTCATCTCTGATCGCAATCGTTGGAAATGTTGATTCGACCGTTGCCCGAAACTGCGATGTTGTACTTGATGCATCGGTTGATAAAGAAGCCTGTTCACTAAATCTCGCACCGACTGCATCGACGACGGTCGCATTGGCTGTAGGTGATGCGGTTGCGGTTGCGGTGATGGAAGCAAAAGGATTGACTACAGA
Source organism: Pyrinomonadaceae bacterium (assembly GCA_046160805.1). Classification (GTDB taxonomy): domain Bacteria; phylum Acidobacteriota; class Blastocatellia; order Pyrinomonadales; family Pyrinomonadaceae; genus OLB17. Next base: position 4,896 of record JBJXHF010000051.1, on the reverse strand, counting down.
AGATTTTGCCGCCAATCATCCGGCTGGGCAGCTTGGCAAGCGTTTGACTCTTATCGTTGGCGCCCTTATGCATCCAAGTCCCAATGTATCGCCAACCGCAAATTGGCTTGATGTCGTAAAAGCAATCTCAAACCACGCGTTGGGCGCAGTCAACGTCGTCGACGAAAATTCTGGTCTGCTCGGCGTAGTAACTGACGGTGATCTTCGTCGAACAATCGAACGCACCCAGCCTGATAATCTTTCTTCCTTAAATGCCGAAAAAATGATGACGCATTCGCCGGTTACTGCTTCGCCCGAAATGCTCGCCTACGATGCGCTTCGGCTGATGGAAGATAGGCCGTCGCAGATCTCGGTTTTGCCTGTTTGTGAAAATGGGATTTGTGTAGGGCTGTTAAGGCTGCACGATATCGTGAGAAGCGGCCTTTAGTCGTCGGTTTCGACCATTTCGTAAGGAATTCGCTGAGCGAGAATTTGCACGCTCATTATCAAACCCGCCCAAACAACCAGAGATACCGCGGAAACAGCCCAGCCGATGTTGGCAATTAAATTATCATCGAGCACTACGCCGGTGATGATCAGCGGAAAGCCGAAGAACGCAATTCTCAAAGCCGTCTTTTTGGAACGCTCGACGCCTTCAAGTAGATTGACGCGGCTGATCTCAAGTTCCATGTATTCGTCGTCCGAATTGAGATGCGAAAAATAATCGGTCTCGCTCTTTGACCAGCGGCGCAGTGAAGGTGTTTCGGCGATGCGATTGGCGGTTGAAAAATGATGGATGACGTGAGCGATCTTGCCTTCGCGCAGCGCTATCTCGGCAAGCCCGCGTGCGGTGCGAAAATTTTCACCGATTCGTTCAATCGCATCACGAAACACATTTCCCGCGCGACTCCAGTTGCCGATCTGAAAATACCATTCGCCAAGCCGCACCAGCAGCTCGCCGTCGTCGGCTCCGCGTCGTTCGGACAAACGCAACGCGGCCAGCGCGCGGCGTTCGAGTTTATTGTCGTGCTTCATACCCGCAAACGAATGCAGACAGCGTGCAAATTCAAACAGCAATCGCGCATCGCTGGGTTTAAGAATTAGGGCACGTCGAAAGGCTTCGAGAGCTTGCAATAGATAGCCTGACAGCCGAAGCTCGTTTGCCAAACTTCGCAGATCGTCGGCCTTTTCGTCTTCGAAAAGCTCAAGGCTTTCGAAGTGTTGTTTTTTATATTTTCCGAGCTTCCTGCTGTTCTTGAGCGAGCCTTCCAACACATCTTCTGCCGGAATGCGCGAAAATTCGGCACGCATCAGAGTTTCCTTAGGATCGGCCAGATGATCGCGCAGCTCCATCGACCGATTGTCCAGTAAGTTCTCGGAAAGCCTCGGCAAAATGGTTTGGATAAACCGTCGATAATCTTCATTATTGCCCGACGCGCCCGAAGCAATGGCAACGCTCAAGCCTTTACCTCTAATGATCGTGCGGTAACGATAATAAACATTGTCGCCGCGCTTTATTGTTCGTACTGCCTGAGTTTCGACCTGTTCGATGTCGGTAAGTTTGAGTCTTCGACGCGAAGCGTTAAACCACGACCAAATTCGCGGTACGATACCTGTCCGCACGAGTCGCTTGCCGTCAAAATTTATGTGATCGCCAAACGCAAAAAACGGGATCATTATCCATGACAAACCGAACAAAATTATGCCCGGCAGATCCATTTCGAGATAAAAAAGAAAGGCAGAAAAAAATGTGCCAAGGAGCAGTGCAGTGAAATAACTTTGCGGAGAGACGCGTATCGATATCGTTGGCTCGGACGAAGCGATCTCGTCCGCAGAATCATTAACTTGCGCGCTATTCGTTTTGATCTGTTCGAGTTCGTTCACGACTTAACAGTCTTTGCTCCCAGAAATAGAAACGACGATTGCGAAGGCATTCCCCAAAACCTAATTTTGTTTGACGCTGATCGGCATTCCTCCGGGGGCTCCGCTGACGTTCACCGGAGATTCCGGTGTTGGCTCGACGATTTGTGCGGCGCGCTCCGCATCGATGGCCTTTAGTTTATCCTTGGCACTCTTCGCGGTTTCGCTCATCATGACCGGCTTGTCGTCGAGGTCCTTTAACTCGCTGGCGGTTTTCGCGATGTTGAAATAGAGGTCGGCCGCTTCCTGTTTTTTTCCTTGTTTGTCGTATACCTGCGCAAGCTCGAAATTGACAGTATCTTTTGCAACTATCGCATCGTCCATACCGGCGAGTTGCTGGTAAAGAGCGGCTGCCTCATCGAGTTTATTGTCTTCGACTTTGGTCTGAGCCAACGCGAATTTCGCCAGCTTGCCGGCGTCGGAACTTTTTGCGGCCAAGCCTTCTAGTTCCGTGATCGCAGCCGGCCTATCGACATTAAGTTTATTAACAGCAATAAAATACTGCGCTTTTTCGGCGACCGCTCCGCCAAATTTCTCGGCGACGGATTGAAACTCGACGATCGCTGCTTCGGAACGCTCTTTTTCAGTCTTGTAGGTCTTTTGAGTTGTCCCGGCAGGCGGCGGGGTTTCGGATATCTGCGCCTGCGAAGTCTCGATAGCTTTTCCGAGCGCAGTCTGCGCGACGCCGCCCGAATTGCGGTTCCATTTCATCGCCGTATAACCGACAACCGCCAGAACGACCAAAGCAATTAGCCCGTAAAGCAGCATCTTGCCTTTGCCCTCGAACTTTTTGCCGAAGTCCTCTATTCGCGGCGCGACCCTTTCCTGAAAAGGATCGACGTAACGCTTCTTCTCCTGCGGCCCTGCGGCAGCGGCCGTCTCAAGCTGTTCAAATCTTCTCTTTTTTCGTGCCATGGTAAAAAAACTGCAAATTCCGATTAGCCAACCGTTATATAATTGGATTGGCTGGATTTTTGTCAAAAGAGTTAGTTTAAGGTAAAAAGGCGACAAGAGCAACTAACTAAAAGGCAAATATGAGAAAAAACATTGAATTAACTTCACAATCTTTCTTTGCGTTCTTCGCGTCTTTGCGTGAGAAAATTTCACGCAAAGTCGCAAAGAACGCAAAGAAAAAAAAGTTTGTCTATTATTTGGGAACAAAAATGAAGTTAAGGTGTCTAAATATTACAGTCCGCCAAAAAAGCGGACGGGGCAAATTGACAGTTTCTCCTCTGAGGGAGTGCTAAAGGGGCGGCGATGATCTTGGTCAAGTCAATAACATTTGACGACGAAGAAATTGGACGGGCCGTAGTCCCGGCCTCACCCATTGCCGCGTCGAAGAACGACGAGCCCCTTTTTATTGACAAGTTAAGAGCCGGCGACGAGGCCGCTTTCGAAACGCTGATCGACCGCTATTCCGGCGACATTTACGCCCTGCTTTATCGGCTGACCGAAAATGCCGAGGAAGCAAGCGATCTGACGCAGGACACGTTTTTGAGAGCCTTGCGTTCGATCAAGAGCTTTCGCGGCGATTCGGAATTGAAGACGTGGCTCTTTCGCATCGCGATCAACGAATCGCGAAATCGTTTTCGCTGGTGGAAACGCCGACGACGCGAACGGACTATCTCGCTGGATGCGATGATCGGTGATTCCGAAGTGAGTGTTGCGGACACGATCGCCGACCGCTCGATCAGCCCCGAAGACGCGGCACTCGTCAGAGAACGCGAATATGCTCTGCAAGTTGCCTTGCTCGACATCGCTGACGTTTACCGCGAAGCGATCGTGCTCTGCGACATCGAAGGGTTGAGTTACGAAGAAACCGCCGCCGCACTAAACGTCGGCATCGGAACGGTAAAGTCGCGTATCTCTCGCGGCCGCGAAGAACTGCGGCGAAGGTTGAAGGATTTTTGACAACATGGTGTCAGTAGCCCGCACGTAGGTAAGGGCTCGCGTTGCACATAGGCCGCGTTGAGCCCTCCCTGACGGTCGGGCTACGGACACCGAAGCGAATGTCTGACTCGCCCCGGTCTCATTTTTTGAAGACTAAATAAATCGGTGCCACGATAGGTCAAAATGAACGAGAGTTGGGAGTTTGGATATCTTGAAAAGCATTACGCGGCGTTATTTGAATCGACCAGCAACATCGACGAAGAAACGACGATAGGCCGATCCGGAAAGCCTTGTCACGACAAAACGTTGCTGTTTCAGCAGCCGGGGTTAGTCAGCCATTCGATTTTAGATTTTAGATTTCAGATTTCAGATTTCAGATTTGAGATTACTGGAGCTAGAGAAACCTCCCTAATCTGAAATGAAAGATTAAAAAATGATTTGCAGCGACATACAATCCAGTCTCCCGCTTTACGCCGACGGTTTTGAAGATAACAAAATCAAAGCTCATCTCGAAGCTTGTCCGCTTTGCCGTCAGCAGTATTCTGAATTTCGGGACTTGCGAATCGGCTTGCAGAAAATGCGTCGGCCTGAAATTTCTGTAGCTCTGCGAAATACGATAAAACTAAATGTCCAAACCGAAACGCAAAGATCAGCTTGGCCGCCACTTGCACCCGACATCCGCGAATGGCTGATGATGCGTCTGATGCCTTACGGAGTCGGCGTGTTGGCTTCGGTTGCGATAGGCGTGACATTTTTGACGGCATTGTTTTCCGGAGCCTTCAATCCGCCGACTTCGCCGATAGCGATGCGCAGCGATCAGTCGATGATGCTTGCAAGCAACCGCAACTCTCTTGCCGACTACGAAATCCTCATTTCACCGTCCGAATACGCGCAAACGCGACTGGCTTTTGCAAACGAATCGCCAAGTATAAACCCGCAAGGCGCCCTGATCGCCATGACCAGATCGCTCGCGGGCAGCGTCAAAAAGAATGACGAATTTGTAGTCGTCGCCGACGTATACAGCAACGGCTCCGCGCAGATCGCCGAAGTCGTCGAACCATCGAGCAACAGCCGCGCCGTCGCCCAACTCGAAAAAGCTCTCTACAC
>JBJXHF010000050.1:0-34427 GCA_046160805.1 Pyrinomonadaceae bacterium | reverse complement strand
ACATCAAGGCCTACTGGGTCATGCTCGGCAAAGCCACCGCCCAGACCGCCCTCCACTTCGGCGCCAACGACCTCGACGGCACCATCACCGACGGCGGCGAGCTCACCCACAGCTACTCCGTCGAATCCAACAACGAAGTAAAAATGACCAAGCAGGAAATAATCGAAATGATCGAGCGGGCAGGTTTTGAAGCCGTTGAGCGAGATACGGTGTATAACCGAATTGAAGGACTGGCAGCGGAGGTTTAGTCAATGAAAGGCCTATGGATTGGTTACATAATATTTACTAGTTTTGTTTCCTACTCGAACGCGCAGAAACCGGTTGAAATTCCGAAAGATTGGAAATCAATAAGCGGATGCGGAGTGAAACTTTACGTGCCGGCTGATGTGGCTTTTGTCGAAGACCAATCGGTCGATACTTGCGAGCGCTTTTACAAGGGTAAACGAACAGCAATCCACATCACGGCAACCGAATGGAATGTTGGTCAGAGCGATTATTCAAATTGGCCCGGTCACCGTGTTGCAAAGCTTCTCGTAAACGAGAAGAAAGCCGAAATTGTTACAAGTTTCATTCCAATTGTGTCAGATCCGAATAGAGGTCTAGATTTTTCAGCAATGCTCCTTGTCCCTGATTTTTTTCCCGATGGACGCGATTTGCGAATACGAGCATGGAGCAGTTCCGAGAAAAATCGCAAAGAAGCCTTGTCGATTCTGAAGTCCGTCATACTGGAACTGTACAAATGATAGAACGCACAAACATGGGCTTGCCTAATCGCAGTGCGGTCAGGCTTGTCTGACCGGGCGACGCGCCCAAAAATCAAGCAGGCTATACCTCCGTTCTTGGAAGGGTCAGAAAATAGCGGCGTAGCCGCAGGATTCACACTAGGAAGGACGGAAAAGCAGAGCTTTTCCGCACAGCGAGCGGCCAAAGCCGCAACGGATCATGAAAACAAAATCGGTGCCAATGACCATCGAGGAGTTCGAGATGGCGTCACACCCGTTCGGATGGAAAGCGGAATATTGGGACGGCAAGGCACGGTTTACACCAAGGGAATATGGCGTGAAAGCGATACTTCATCCTCGACAACGAAGTTTAAAAATTGCTCACGAGATTAAGCCTGTCGACCCCGCTTACAAGCGGCAAATGATACGCACCTTCTTCGAGACATTTTACGATTCGGTTGAGTTTTGCAACTGGCCTGCTAAAAACATAAAGGCCCATGCAAGAAACAACATCGAGGGATATTTTAATGAAAAGCGAGGAAAACCGCTTGATGTCTCGAAGATGGTTCTCGATTCAAACACCAACGACCTGATCGGCCTTGGGCTTTTCCTGATAAATCGTGAAAACGAAACAGAACTCGATCTGCTTTTTGTAACACCTGCTCATCAAGGCAAAAGCGTTGCAACGGAAATGATTGCAACAGCGGCAAACGAATTGTTGAGTAGCGGAACCCGCACAATCGTCTCGCGCTATCATGTTTGCAATGAAGTCAGTCGCAGATGGCACACAAAGTTCGGATTCAAAGAAGTCCCTGACCAGTTTTACATCCGAATGAAATACTCGTGGTATAAAAACGAGGTTTGGAGACACAAAAAATTGGGAATAACCGCGAAACTTGAAGAACTACAAAAACAAAGTGAATATTGGTTCGAGCAACTTGATGATCTGCTTCGATATTAGGGATTCCTAAACAACTAACCTTGAAAGTGACCCCTAAGATGTCGTAATTAAGATAAAATATGAATAATACAGATGGGTCTGATAAGCCCTTGCCCAACACAATGCAAGTAGAGGAATGCATAAGGACGAAGTGATAAATTATGAAACAAGCAAAAAATACTATCTGTCTTTGGTACGATAAGGACGCTGAGGAGGCGGCTCGGTTTTATGCTGAGACGTTTCCTGATTCGTCTGTTGACGCGGTGCATTTGGCGCCGGGTGACTATCCGTCGGGTAAAGAGGGCGATGTGATAACCGTGGACTTCACGGTTATGGGGATTCCGTGCCTCGGCCTCAACGGCGGGCCTGAGTTTAAGCATAACGAAGCTTTCTCGTTCGTGGTCGCGACCGAAACGCAGGAGGAAACCGACCGCTATTGGAACGCTATCGTCGGGAACGGCGGCGAGGAGAGCATGTGCGGCTGGTGCAGGGACAAGTGGGGCATCTCATGGCAGATCACGCCTATTGCGCTGACAGAGGGCTATACCGATCCCGACCCGGCTGTCGCAAAACGCGTTTTCGAGGCGATGATGCCAATGAAAAAGATCGACATCGCGACAATCGAAGCCGCTCGTCGCGGTTGAGTTTGAACGAAACAAGGAAACATTATTGCCTCATCGAACGGTATTGATCGTGCATCCCAATTCCGTTAAAGATCTGCGGCATGTATTTTTCGATTCGGGCTTCGCGGGTTTTGGATTGTTTGGGTTGGGAAAAATGAATGATATAACCTCTTTGCCTTCCGGGCGTTAGGGCGTTGAAGGCTGAGCTAAATGCCGGGTCCTCGTCCAGTTTTTTTTGCAGCTCCTCCGGGATTTTGTGTTCTGAGATCGGCTTGAACGGTACCTTCAACCCTGCTTTTTCGACCTCGACGGCTTCGTGGATGTAAGCTTTCACAACTGGTTCCATTTCCAATATTTTTCGCACATCCGTGAACCGAAACATTTTGGCGGCCTGCGAATTTTCGCCAGGGCTGACCAGCAAGCCTTTAAGGTCTTTTAGCAATGAGCCTTTGAAAAAACTGACCGCGCAGTAATCTTTGAGCGCGGCGACAATAAGGATATTCTTTCCCTCAAACGTATAACAAGGAACGCCCCACTTTACTTCTTCCGTCAGCCCGCAATCGAGAACGAAGCTTCGCAAATTTTCCAATTCCTCGCGCCAATTATGAACCTTGCAATCCGGCGTGTTCCCCAACGGACATCGTCCGCACCCCGCAGCCAAATATGCATCAACCGTAGAATTCATCTTGTTCATTGCTATAAACAGTTAATTTTCGCGTGTGAAATATTTATACCGTTAATTTCTCATCGATGCAAGTTTGATTCTACTGACCTCTAAACCACTCAACAAACTTCGGAATGCCGTCGGCGATCTTTGTTGTCGGGTTGTAGCCGAGCAGATCGCGTGATTTTGTAATGTCTGCAAAAGTGATGGGAACGTCGCCGGGCTGCATAGGCTGACGGTCGATGACGGCCTGCATGTCGAGGCTGCGTTCGAGCAGCGAGATGAGTTCACTCAGCTCGACGGTCTGCGATTCGCCGAGATTGAATATCTCAAATGCAGAACGATCATAATCAATCGCCGCGCGAACGCCCTGAATTATATCGTCAATATACGTATAATCGCGCCGCGTCGTGCCGTCGCCGAAAACCTGTATTGGCTTGCCTTCGGTTATGAGTTTTGAAAATTTATGTATCGCCAGATCGGGCCTCTGGCGCGCTCCGTAAACCGTGAAAAAGCGCAGGCACAAGATGCGCATTCCGTAAAGATGCGAATACGTATGGCAGATCAATTCGCCGGCGGCTTTAGTCGAGGCATAAGGCGAGATCGGTTGATGAATTCTGTCATCTTCCGCAAAAGGCACTTTTGCATTGATTCCGTAAACGCTCGATGATGAACCAAAAACGAATTGCTTGATATGATGCTCTTTCGCGAGTTCAAGCAGGTTGAGCGTGCCGTTGATATTCGTCTCGGCGTAAAGTTTCGGCTCGGCTAGGGACGGCCTCACGCCAGCACGCGCCGCGAGATGCACTATTACGTCGAACTTGTATTCCATGAACAACGCCGTCATAGTCCGCACGTCACGAATGTCGGCATCAACAATCCTGTAATTCGCCGACTTCACATGCTCGGCAATGTTGGCATGCTTTATCTCAGGCGAATAGAAATCATTAAAATCGTCAACAACCGTGATCTGCCAACCGCCTTCAGCCAGTAGAAAATCTACAAGATGCGAGCCGATAAATCCGGCTCCGCCGGTGATAAGGATGTTTTTCATCGCACATTTATTATTCAGAGATTTGCTCAGGAATGCAAAAACTCGAATTTTGCTTGTCAATCTTGAGTTCCGTTTTCTATACTTGAAAATGTAAGCAGATGTCTGGAGACCGATCTTGAAAACTGAATTAAATCGCGTTTCGTTATCGGCGGCGGGCTTTCGTTTTGCGATAGTCGTGAGCCGCTGGAATGAAGAGCTGACTTCGAAGCTGGCCGACGGCGCTGTTGAGGCTTTGTCAGAGGCAGGTGCTTCTGGTGATTCTATTGAGATCTTCCACGTTCCCGGTTCTTTTGAGCTGCCGGTTGCTTGTCTCAAAGCTGCTCAGAACGGTATTTTCGACGCGATTATCGCGCTGGGCGTGGTTATTCGCGGCGACACGCCGCATTTCGATTTTGTTGCGGGTCAGGCAGCATCTGGCATAATGCAGGCATCTATGCAGACAGGCGTGCCTGTTCTGTTTGGCGTGATAACTGCCGATAATCTCGAACAGGCTGAGAAGCGTTCCGGAAAAAAATCCGACAATACAGGTTACGAAGCCGCACTTTCGGCCGTCGAAATGGTAAACTTATTTCGCGCGATGGATGAGCGCAAATTACAAGGCGGGGGCGACAAAGTTTTTCCAAATGTCGTTTGAAAAGGCAGAGAAGAGTTCGGGAACAAGGCATAAGGCACGCGAATGTGCCCTACAGATGCTTTTTGCGTTCGACCTCACCGGCACCGAGCCGGCCGTGCTGACAAAAAGTTATTGGCACGAGCTCGGCGAAACCGGAATCGACGACAAAACGCGCGCCTTCGCTGATAAGCTCGTCCTAGGAACGATCGAAAAGATCGAAGCAATAGACAACGTCATCCGAACCCGCGCCGAGCACTGGCGCATCGAGCGCATGGCCATTGTTGACCGCAACGTACTTCGCCTCGCCGTTTACGAATTCCTCCACCACGACACTCCCGACAACGTAGCCATAACACAAGCCTTAGAACTCGCCCGCAGATTTTCGACGTTCGAAGCGACCCAATTTATAAATGGTATACTCGATGCGATCAAGCAGGACATTGAAAATCAGTCAAATACCGAGGACAATCCAGAGAAATCACACGCGTCGTCTAACTAAGCAATCCCAGCATGGTTTTGCTCATCAACCTTTCACAACCAACTACTTTTTTCGCCTTGTTTGCGGTAAAATTATGCTTAGCTTAGGCCGTGAAGAACAAAGTGAGCGAAAAAACAACGAATTTATCCGAATTTATCCGCGAAGCCTTTGGTTCGAACGCGACTTATGTCGAAGGTTTGCTTGAGCGTTACAAAAGCGACCCGAAGCTGGTTGACGAATCGTGGCAAGCGTATTTCAGCGATCTGCTAAACGGCGGCGCGCCGTCGGCAGAAACACGAGCGGTAGCGAGTGTGCCCGATGTAGCTGCAAAGCCCACACAGTCCGAGATCAAACAGCCAGTTGCCGTCCCGCTTCCCGCCGACACCGAATCAAAACCGATCACCGGTGCGGCAAAAAAGATCGTCGAGAATATGGAGCAAAGTCTGACCGTTCCGACGGCGACGAGCTTTCGCGCAATTCCTGTAAAAGTCCTCGAAGAAAACCGCCGCGTCATAAATGAACATCTCGCTCCGCAAGGACGCGGCAAGGTTTCCTTCACGCACATAATTGCGTGGGCAATCGTGCAGTCGGTCAAGGCTTATCCGCATCTGAATGTCGGATTTGGCGTCGTCAACGACTTGCCGTCGCGGCTTGAGCACGAAGACGTAAGTCTCGGTATCGCCATCGACATCGAGAAAAAAGACGGATCGCGCAACCTGCTCGTTCCCAACATCAAAGGCGCAAACCGGATGAATTTCGCCGAGTTCTTTGTCGCCTACAACGACAAGATCAAACGCGCGCGCGAGGGCAAGCTTGAGATCGCAGATTTTCAAGGAACGACGATTTCGCTGACAAATCCCGGAACGATTGGCACTGTTGCGTCAAACCCGCGCTTGATGTCAGGCCAGAGCGCGATAATTGCGACCGGAGCCATCGAATATCCTGCGGAGTACCAGGCAATGACGGCCGCTGCGCTATCGGCAATCGGCATCAGCAAAACGGTGACCGTGACAAGCACTTACGATCACCGCGTAATCCAAGGCGCGGAAAGCGGACTGTTTCTCGCAAAGATCAGCGAGCTTCTTACCGGACATAACGCCTTCTATGACGACATTTTTGCCGATCTTGAGATAAAATATCCGCCGCTTCGCTGGGCCGAAGACAACAATCCGTCGCTTTTCGGCGACAGCCGCGCACAGACCGAAAAACAAGCAAACGTTTTGCAGTTGATAAACGCCTATCGTGTTCGCGGGCATTTCCTCGCTGACATCGATCCGCTCAATCTGATTTCGCACATGGCGTCCGAGCTGGATGTTGAAAATTTCGGTTTGACGATCTGGGATCTCGACCGCGAGTTCATCACCGGCGGCCTGCACGGCGAACAGACAGCGACTTTGAGGCGCATTCTCGAAATTTTGCGCCGCGCCTACTGCGGCAAGGTCGGCATCGAATATCGCCACATCCAGAGCAACGAAGAAAAGAATTGGATCAGGGCGCGCGTGCGCGAGCAGTTTGTTGATACGCAGCCTCTCACTCACGAAACTAAGAAAACGCTGCTTCAGAAACTAATCGAAGCAGAGCAGTTTGAACAGTTCCTGCACAAAAAATACCTCGGCCAAAAACGCTTTTCGCTTGAGGGCTGCGAGACTGTGATTCCGATGCTCGATCAATTGATCGAAGGGGCGTCAGCGCGCGGCGTTGAGGAAATCTACATGGGTATGGCCCATCGCGGCCGCCTGAACGTGCTCTCAAACATCATCGGCGACCCGGAAAAAGGCGACATGGCCGAGCGCATCTTCACTGTTTTTGAGGGCACATCTCATCCCGACTTCCCTGCCGACGAAGGCGACGTAAAATATCATCAGGGAGCCATCGGCACACGCAAGACAAAAGCAGGAAAGGATCTGAAAATTCTTTTGTCGCCGAATCCGAGCCATCTTGAAACTGTCGATCCGGTCGTCGAAGGAATGGTGCGAGCGCGGCAGGACGAGCTTCGCGTCGGTGGTCAAAAACCTCGCGAAGAAGTTTACGGAAAAATTCTGCCGCTGCTGCTTCACGGTGATGCAGCTTTTGCCGGTCAAGGCGTTGTAATGGAAACGCTCCAGCTTGCCTCGCTTCCGGGCTATCGAACCGGCGGCTCGATCCACATCGTCATCAATAACCAGATCGGCTTTACCACTTCGCCCGGACTTGGCCGCAGCTCGATCTACTCGACCGACGCCGGTCACATTACACAAACACCGATCTTTCACATCAACGGAGACGACCCCGAAGCCGCCTTTCGTGTTGTGCAGATCGCGCTCGATTACCGCCGCGAATTTAACAAGGACGTCGTCATCGATCTCGTAGGTTTCCGCCGCCTCGGCCACAACGAAGGCGACGAGCCCAGCTACACGCAGCCGGTCATGTATGCCCGCGTCAAAGCTCATCCCGGCACACGCCATCTTTACGCACAGCAACTGATTCGCGAAGCAGTTATCACCGACGCAGACCTTTCGGCAATGACTGAGAAGGTCGTTGAAAAATATGAAGGAATTCTGGCGCGTGCCAAAGATATCGCCGCCAAGAAACCCGCAAAGGCTAATCTTACAAACCCGCCGATCGACGAAGACGGATCGGAGATTCTCGAAACAGGAGTTTCCGCTGCTGTTCTAAAACAGGTCGCCGAAAAAATTTCTCTCGTACCCGAGCAATTTCACATCAATCCAAAAATGGTCGGGCAGCTTGCGCGTCGAGCAAAAATGGGCGCAGGCGAAGTGCCGATGGATTGGGCATTCGGCGAGGCGATGGCTATCGGCTCGCTCGTGCTTGAAGGTTTTCCCGTTCGCTTCAGCGGCCAGGATACCGGACGCGGCACATTCTCGCAGCGCCATGCAAATATGTATGACACGATGACCGGCAACCGTTGGGCGCCGCTCAACGAGCTTCGAAACGACACCCATCCGAACGCGCGAGCGTATATCTTTGACAGTTCGCTTTCAGAATACGCGGTGCTCGGTTTCGAGTACGGCTATTCGGTTATCTCGAAAGATCAGCTTGTCGCGTGGGAAGCGCAGTTTGGAGATTTCTCGAACGGCTGTCAGATCGTCATAGACCAATACATCTCCTCAAGCGAAGACAAATGGCAGCAAAAATGTCGTCTCGTGATGCTCCTGCCGCATGGCTACGAAGGACAAGGACCTGAGCATTCTTCAGCGCGGCTCGAGCGTTACCTCCAGCTTTGCGCCGAGAATAATTTGCAAGTGACCTACCCGACAACGCCCGCGCAGTATTTCCATTTGCTGCGCCGCCAGGTCAAACAGGAAATCGTCCGTCCGCTCATAGTGATGACGCCAAAGAGCCTCTTGCGTCTTCCGGCCGCTAGCTCCACGATGCCCGAACTCGAAACCGGCGGCTTTCAACCCGTGATAAAGGATGCCCGCATCACGGACCGCGCAAAAATAAAGCGCGTCGTCGTATGCAGCGGCAAGGTCTTTTACGATTTGGATGACGCCCGTGTCAGTAGCCCGCACGTAAGTAAGGGCTCAATTCCCGAATCCTCGACAGTAATTTCCGATGATGTCGCCGTCGTCCGTCTCGAACAGTTTTATCCATTTCCGACAACAGCTCTGCAAAAAATATTTGCCGAATATCCAAATGCTGCCGAGATGGTCTGGACACAGGAAGAGCCGCAAAACATGGGCGGCTGGACATTTGTCGAGCCTCGTCTGCGTGATATTCTGCCCGAAAAAACAACATTGCATTACATTGGCCGTGCCGCGTCCGCTTCGCCCGCGACCGGCTCATACGCGATCCACAATCTCGAACAAGAAAAGATAATCTTCGACTCGTTGAACATATCTGAAAGCCAAGTTGCAGAAGCCCGGACTCAATAGCTAACAGCTAATAGCTCTCAGCTAATAGTAAACCCGCCGTTATGAAATACATTAAACCGCTCATCATCATAGCGACCACGGCGTTCGCACTCGCGTTGATCTTTGCATGTCGCCAGGCAAAGAGCGAAGAACCCGTCAATGCAAATCAACCGGAATCGGCGGCCACTCCGAAAACAAACGTGCCTATCACAATTGCCGCCGTCGGCGACATAATGCTCGGTTCGCCTTTCCCTAACGACACGCGGATGCCGCCTAACGACGGAGCCGATCTGTTAAAAGGCGTGACGCCGATACTCTCTGCCGCCGACATCGCATTCGGCAATCTCGAAGGGCCGATGGTTGACAGCGGCACGTCGGCAAAATGCTCGCCGGGTTCGACTAAGTGTTTTGCTTTCCGCGTGCCGACGCGTTACGGCAAATATCTCAAGGACGCAGGTTTTGACGTGATGAGCCTCGCGAATAATCACGCCGGCGATTTTGGCGATGCGGGACGCACGAGTACGCGCAAGGTACTCGACGAACTCGGTATCAAACACGCCGGCAGCGACCGCGAGACGTTTTCAACCGTATATTTTGAAGCCAAAGGAAGAAAGGTCGCAGTCATCGGTTTTGCACACAATAAGCTTACGCCGAATGTCAACGATCTCGCTTTTGCGCGTCAGCTTGTAACAGCTGCGACGAAAAAAGCCGATCTCGTGATCGTTTCATTTCACGGTGGAGCCGAAGGCACCGACCGCCAGCATGTGCCAAATCAAACCGAGATTTACGTCGGCGAAACACGGGGCAATCTGCCGCTGTTCGCGCATACCGTCATTGACGCCGGAGCCGATCTCGTGCTTGGCCACGGGCCGCATGTTCTGCGTGGAATGGAGATTTACAAGGATCGGCTGATCGCGTATTCGCTTGGCAATTTTTGCACTTATGGCTGGTTCAAACTCGAAGCTGAAACGGCCCTGACCGCGATCCTCGAAGCAAGGCTAGCTCCTGACGGCAAGTTCGTCGGCGGCAGGATACACAACGGCCGCCAGCAAGGCCGCGGCATTCCCGTTCTCGACAACACCGGCGATTCGATCAGAAAAATCCGTGAGCTTTCACTGGCCGACTTTGGAACAAACGCTCCAAAGATTGACGATAACGGCTCGATTATGCCGAAATAGATTGATGTTTACAGGCGGATGACGGCTTGATAAAGCGGATCGCTAATTACAACTTATCATCGGCGTACGGCATCTCTAGAACAGGATGAAAACACTCGTTTTATCATTGATTTTCGTGTGCTTTGCGCAGCTTGCATTTGGGCAAGTCGGGCCTTTGACGCAGGCCGAATACGTCAAAATGCTCTACACGCTTCAGAAAAATCCTGGGGGAAAAATCGACATCATCGAAGCACTCAGAAAACGCGGGATTGATTTTGCTGTGACCGACGGAGTGCGCGGGTTGACGCGGTCAAAGGGAGCAAATGATGAAGAGCTAAAACGTGCGCTCGAAGAAGCCGGGCGACGGCGACAAAATCCCGAAGCGGCAAAGCTGCCCTCGGCAAAGGAATCGGCCGAAGTTTTAGAAAAGTCGCGTGTCAGCACGCTCGCAGCCTTGGACGATATGCCAGATTTCGTGGTCAAGCAGGTGATCGCGCGTTCTGAGGCTTATGCCGGAACCGGCAACTGGAAATCGCTCGACAACGTCATCATTGCCGTCAGCTACAGCAGCGAAAAAGGCGAACTGTATAAGGTGCTGGCAATCGACGGCGCTCCTGTCGAATCCGAGAAGGGCAGTAACTATTCGGGCTTGAGCGGAAGCACGACCGGCGGCGAATTTGTCGAAGCCTTGTCAAAGCTGTTCAAACCCGAGAGCAAAACCGAATTCAAAATATTGACTACAGATACGATCCGAAACAGAAACGCGCTCGTTTTCGAATACGAGATACTTATCCAAAACAACAAAAACGGCGGCGTCGGCTTTAAAACACCAAGCGGGCAAAAAGATTTTACGTTTACGACCGTTCCAGCCGGTGAGAAGGGCAAGGTTTGGGTTGACCGCAAAAATGGCCGCGTGTTGCGGATCGATTCCAAAGCGACGGATATTCCTGCCGACTTTCGTGTCAGGGCGTTTGAAAGCTCGATTGATTACGATTGGATTGACATCGCGGGCGAGAAATTTATGCTGCCCATCATCTCCGACAACCGGTTTACTTCTGCCGAAGGAAATAAGTTTTTTCAAGCCCGCAACCTTATACGGTTCAAGAATTACCAAAGGTACGGCAGCGAAGTAAAGATCCTGGACGACGATGTCGCCCCGGAATCCGAGCCAAAAAAATCAGATTAGTTCAAGGCGTAATAGGCACCGGCGGCAAAAACGCCGAGCCAAACCAGGCCTTTGCCGAGGAAAAAGAAGAAGGCAATTATCCCTGCGCGTTTTGTCCATTTGCGGGCCGGGCATGTTCGTTTTGTTGGTTCATCCTGCATAAAAATTTAGGATAGCTGTTTCATTTGGAATTTTCAAATCTTTGTTTTAACCCATATGCTAAAACTCTATTGGAGATTTACCAATGCAGCGTTTTGCCTTATCCTTTTTTCTTGTGCGTTTGCTCAAGATGCTCCGCCAAAAGAAAACGACAAACGTGAGGCCGATTTGATAGAACTGATAAAGCTCGACAAGACTATAAAACTTGATATTAAATATGCGACTGCCAACAATTTTGTCGGCCGTGCGGTTTACCCGGAAGCTCGGGCATTTTTGCAGCGTCCGGCGGCTGAAGGTATCGTGCGAGTCCATAAACTGTTAAAAAAACAGGGCTTGGGCCTTGTTATTTATGACGGTTACCGGCCGTGGACGATAACCAAATTATTTTGGGAAGTGGTAACGCCGGAGCAGCGTAAATACGTCGCCGATCCGGCAAAAGGCTCAAAACACAATCGCGGCTGCGCGATCGATCTTGGTATATATAATTTAAAGACGGGCAAGGCTGTTCCGATGCCATCGGGTTATGACGAATTTACCGAACGAGCTTCGCCTGATTACAAATTCGGCACCGACGAAGAACACGCAAACCGCGACTTACTCCGGCGTCTGATGGAGGCCGAAGGCTTTGTTGTAAATCCAAACGAATGGTGGCATTTTGATTATAAGGATTGGGAGCAATATGCGATATACGACATAGCATTTTCGGAAATTGGAAAGAAGACGAATTTAGCCGCGGATAAACGCAGATGACGCGGATAAGAAAAAATTAGGATTTATCTGCGTTCATCCGCGTTAATCTGCGGCTAAAAATCTTTTAAAGCGTAATTATGAACAGACCAGAAACAAACGAATTCGACCCGTATTACAACATGTATATTTCTCTGATCGAAGGCAACGACGTGCTGCCTGTTTTGGACGACCAGCCGGCGGAGCTTCGCGAATTGATCTCCAATGTGCCGGAAGAGAAAGGCACATTTGCCTACGCTGAGGGCAAATGGACGATCAAGGAGCTGCTCAGTCATCTGATCGACGGCGAGCGGATGTTTGCGTATCGTACACTCAGGGTCTCACGTGGTGATGAAACGCCGATAGAAGGCTTCGAACAGGACGGCTATATTGAAAATTCCAATGCCAATAACCGATCGTTTGCCGAATTGTTGGAGGAATTTAACCTACAACGGCGCTCTAACATGCTCCTTTTCAATAATCTCTCCGATGAAGCATCCCAACGAATGGGCACAGCCAATGAAAAAGCGATATCAACCCGCGCCCTCATTTACACCATGGCTGGGCATGTCAGGCATCACATCGGAATTCTGAAAGAGCGTTATCATGTTTAAGTGATATACGACGCCATAATCATCGGCGGCGGCGCGGCCGGCCTGTTGTGCGCGATCGAGGCCGGGAAACGTGGCCGCAAGGTTCTCGTTATAGAGCATAATGCCGAGGTCGGCCGCAAGATCATCATTTCCGGCGGCGGGCGGTGCAATTTTACGAACCTCCACACGACAAGCGAGAATTTCATTTCGCAAAATCCGCATTTCTGCAAATCTGCTTTGTCCCGATACACGCCGGGCCAATTTGTTGACCTCGTCAAAAAATACCAGATTACATATTACGAAAAGAAACTCGGACAGCTATTTTGCCGCGAAAGTTCGCGTCAAATCGTCGAAATGCTGCTTCGCGAATGCCGCAGTGCGCGGGTTGAGATCAAAACGCTGTGCTCGGTTACGAATGTCACAAAAAATGAGCATTTTATCCTGGAGACCAATCAAGGAGTGTTCAAAGCAAAAAATCTCGTTATCGCCTGCGGCGGACTATCGTTTCCCAAGATCGGCGCGAGCGATATGGGTTATCGCGTCGCGAGACAATTTCGGCTGAAGATCGTTGAGACACGGCCATCGCTGGTCGCTTTAGTGTTACAGGGTGAGAATTACAAACAATTGTCCGGTGTCTCAGTCGATGCGGTTGTCAGAAGCGGGAAACACAGCTTTCGTGAAAATATCCTGTTTACCCATCGCGGCCTTTCGGGTCCCGCGATCTTGCAGATCTCGAACTATTGGAAGCCTGAAAGGCCTGTTTCGTTTCACCTCACGCCTGAAACAGACATCTCTACACAGTTATCAGAAAACCGCCAGAGCCGCCTGAATCTAGGCAATTTTCTGGGCAAATTTTTGCCGCAGCGTTTTGCTGACGAATTTGCGATGCGTGAATTCAAAAACATGCCTTTGTATCAAATGAACGAGCGCGAGATAGAGTCTGTCGCAAAAAAGCTAAGTGATTGGCAGTTAAAATTTAGTAAAACCGAAGGTTATGACAGGGCAGAAGTGACGCTTGGCGGCGTTTCAACCGATGAATTATCATCACAGACTATGGAATCCAAAAAGGTTCCGGGGCTGTATTTTATTGGCGAAGTTGTTGATGTCACGGGCTGGCTTGGAGGCTACAACTTTCAGTGGGCCTGGTCGTCGGGCTATGCGGCAGGAAATTCGATTTAAAATGAAGCGGGGGAAACGTCTCCCACACCGTTTCCCCCTATTTCACGGCTCCATACAGGGCGTATGCAGCCGCGAAACCCTTGAAAATCCAATTTTCCACAAAAAAGCCCGAAATTATTGCTATGGCTAAACTTTTACACAATTTACCCCTTGTGTCAAGAAAAAAATTCACCCTGTTGGCTGGCGAAAATCTGAAATATCCATACCGAATTTGTCTTTAACGTAATCCTCAGCCGCTTTATTAACGTTTCGAAGGTTTTCCAGCCTTCGCGTCGATTTTCTTATCTGAACGACCGTTCGCGCAGCCATTTGTTTAACCATGTCACGGCCCTCGGCCAGTTCGGCAAGCATCTTTTCCCGCAGAATAAACAGCTCCGAAAGCTCGGCCGTACTTTTTTCGTCCCGAAGTTCGTTGAGCCGCTTTTTTACCTGCGAGATCTGTCGTATCGAGCGGACAAGCTCGTCACCGATCGAGTCGCCCTTGACGAGATCGGGGCTGTTGCGAAATTCCTCAACAAGCTTGTTCAATTTCGTCTGATCGCCTGCTGAATAAGCCTCATTTAGCTGTGCCATCAAACCATGGCGTTTCTCTTTTTCTTTCGGGTCGAGCGCGAGGTCGGGATGGATAGTGCGGGCGAGGTTGTGATATGCCTTTTTGGCTTCATGCGTCGGCTGCCAATTTGTCGCATCCCGCGAAGCAGCATCTTCGGCACGCTTTGCAGATTCCTCGGCACGGCGGCGAAGTTCCTCAGCCTTTTTCTTTATCTCTTCGTCGTCAGGAACAAGCTTGAATTCCTCTTCGGCGATCTGAGCCTCGATATCATCAAGATCGGCATACAGTCGCCCAACCTGCATCGTGTATTGCGCCTCAAACTGATCGAGTCCGGCGCGCAGATCGGCCATCTCTTCTTCGCGGTCTGCGAGCCGGTCCTTGAGGCGTTCGAGAACGGAGCGTTTTTTATTAAGTTCGATCTCTTCGGGCGCAAGCGGATTCATATTAGGAATAGATATTCATCGGCCTTGTCAGAAGGTCTAATGGGTCGGCGATGTTCAAAACTTCGCGAACATAAAAAGGCTCACCCGCATTAACGCCGATCAGCGAGCCGAAATAACGCGAACGGCCTTCTAATTCATCGAGATAGTGTTCGGCTGTAAGACGTGTTTCGGGTTCTTTGGATTCAGGATCGTGAAATTGCGATTTATGAGCGCGGACCGCGGCCATTTTCTCTTCAAGAAAGTCCGAAATATCGACAACAAACGACGGCTCGACGCGGCGTGAAAATATGTTGTGAGCGACGATAGGAGCGGCGATTTTTTCATCGCCGGTTTCTTCGTCATAACGCCGCATGCTCGCCAGCCGAGCCGATTCTCGAACCAGTTGTGCAATATGATCGTGGTCTGGATGCGAATCGCCGATCTGATGCGTCAGAATGACCTTTGGCTTCAACCGCCGCAGCGCACGAACGAGTCTGATTCTTTCAACGTCGGTCACAAAAACATGCCCGTCAGGCAGTCCTAGATTTTCACGCACATCCAACTTCAATATCTTTGCCGCGTCCGCGGCTTCAACGGCTCGCTTTTCTGTCGTTCCGCGGGTTCCCATCTCGCCTGCGGTCACGTCGAGAACGCCCGTGCGATAACCGAGATGCTTCATCTTGAGCAGCGTGCCGCCGACGGTCAGCTCGGCATCGTCCGGATGGGCGAAGACGGCGAGAATGTCCACTTGATCCATAGATTTAATTTATCACAGCGTCTGATAGTATTCAGATATGAAGTTAGTTGTCCTCGGTTCGGGTTCAACAGTTCCACACCCCAAACGGTCGAGTTCCGGTTTCTGGCTTGAGACCGGCGGCGGAAAGCTGCTGCTTGATTGCTCAGCAACCGTTCCACTCAGAATGGCGCAGGAAAGGCTCGACTGGCCCAACCTTGATGCCATCTGGATATCGCACTTTCACCTCGACCATTGCGGCGGCCTTCTGCCCCTTTTGGCAGGCGTAAAACACTCCGACTATATGAAAGGACGGAAAAAACCGCTGCGAATATTCGGTTCAAAAGGCTTAAAGGAACTGATCGCAAAATTTAACGATGTCAATAACTATCGCCTGCTCGAACAGCCATTCCCGGTCGAGATCGTTGAAATAGAAGAAAATAAGAAATTCGAAATCTTGCCCGGCGTCGAAGCTGTCGCTCTAAAAACGCCGCACACAACCGAAAGCCACGCCATTCGATTTCGTGATCTGGACGGCAAAACACTGGTCTATTCGGCGGACACCGGATTTAGCGAGACAGTTGCAGAGTTTGCAAACGCCGTCGATCTGTTTATTCTGGAATGCACTTTCGTCCGTGATAAGCCGGCTGAAAAACATCTCGAACTTGCGGAAGCGATGTCTTTGATCAGCCATGCTCAGCCAAAACGCGCAATGCTGACGCATTTCTATCCCGAATGGGATGAGGTTGATTTTGTAGAGGAAGTCTCACGATTCGCGCCCGCGTGCAAATTAATAGAAGCAAAGGATGGGTTGCGAATTGCTATTTAGAAACGTTTCGCTTTGCCATTGCCATTAGGTCGGCGGGCATCCATTCTTCGAACACTTTTTCTTCTGCTCCGGCAATGCGTGTTGTTCGGTTTCGCCATTCTTTGGCTGGATCGTCTTCGCGGCCGGATTCTTTTGGATAATTTTCTACTTGTTCGAGGCTGATGACAATTCCGTCGGCGAGATCGTTCCAGTCTTCGTTTTGAATGCCGCGCAGCACGACCGGTAATCCGGCTGTCCAATCTTCCTGGGGTGCGATGTTATCGTATTCGGGAATAGTCAGCTTGTCGGTCGATGGAAACGGTTGGCCGCCGAATTCGCTGACTATCTGTTTGGAAACCTCTTTATACGAAGCACTCGGATTGCTGGAGCGCATCTCAAGAGCCCTGCGAAAAATGTCTGATACTGTTGGTTGTTCGCTCATGGATTTGATACAGGATAACATAGAGACGAAAGGCTTGAAAGTGCTTAAAGATATGAAAAGATTTATTTATCAGCTTCATTTGGTGCTTGGAATTTTGGTTTCAATTCCTTTATTGGCTTGGGCGCTGAGCGGTCTTATGTATGCCCTGCCTGGCATGGTCGAGGGCGGAACAGTAGAGAAAATTGACGCGGCCAGAGTCAAGATTTTGCCTGCTGAAGCAATGACGAATGCAAATTCGTTAGCGGGGAAAACATTGCCGACAACTGCTTTGACGTTGCTGATGAAAGACGGAAAGCCACAGTATCAGTCTATTGGCGGGTTTGGTGCGGATTCGGTTTTTATAGATGCCGAGACCGGTGCCGCTCAGTTGTCCGGGCCGCCGCCGTTAAGGACAAGATTTTTCCGCCAAGCTCATTTCTATTTTTTTGCGGGTGATTGGCAAGTGCCGTTTTTGGTTATATTTTCGGCTCTTGCGGCGCTCTCGGCGTTGACGGGAATATATTTGAACATCGTTTATTGGTCGCGGAGGTTTCGGCGAGTTGCCGCTCACGGCGATTAATTAGCGTTAGCTGTAAACTTTTACCTTGATAATCTGCATCTGAGAATATAGTCTTTTTATATCGAGAGGTTTCTAATGAAAAGTTTTTTTGCACTGGCCATCTTACTTCTATCTTTTTCATTCGTATTCGCCCAAGGCGAGCAATCACCGATAGTCGAGAAAGAGATTGCTTATAAGAATTGGACATATAAAAATGTCCGCACGGGCGAGGACGTCAATTTGCGCGACTTTGCGAAGAGTAAGAAGCTCACGATGGTTGTCTATTTCGCGCCGTGGTGCGGCAATTGGCGGAGTAATGCCCCGCTGGTCGAAAAGCTTTACGAGAAATACAAAGGCAACGGCCTCAATGTCATCGGCGTCGGTGAATATGGCTCTGTCGTGGAAATTAAGTCTAGTCTTGACACGTTAAAGATCACGTTTCCGGCGGTTTACGAAACCGAATCACGAGCTGATAAGGAAAAGACGCTGCATTACGGATACCGCAAAGCGACCGGCGATAATCGAAACTGGGGTTCGCCGTGGTTTATTTTTCTAACGCCGTCCTTAATGGAGAAAAAAGGCGACCTGCTAACGAAAAAAACCTCTGTCGTCAACGGCGAAATGATCGAGGCTGACGGCGAGCAATTCATCCGCAAACACCTCGGGCTTCCGGCAATCACTCCAACGACCACGACCGGAAAAATAGAGGCTTGCGACACGAAAATCACGCCGACCGGTCTGATATTACCGACAGCAAAAAAGCAGTAAGTTTAATTGTTATTTTGGAATGACGGCGAGAGTATCGGTGAGCTTTTGAGTCACGCTTCGCAGAGGTTCTTTCGACATGACAAATTTTCCCGCGATCGCCATGTCTTCAGAATCGGCAGCTAATTCGGTGATTCCCTGAATATTCGACAAGTATTTTTTCAACGAAGATTTGGTGCGAAACTCGGTTTCGAGGTCGGTCAAGCCGATTTTTAGATTACGTATCGCCGTGATCACCTTTTGCTTATTGGCTTCGTTCTGATCGAGCGCCGCTTTGGTAAGGCGTCTTGTTTTCGCAGATGAGTCAATATTCTCTATTTCCTGTGCAACAGGCCCAAGCCTGTCGACGAACATTTTTACATTCGCATGCTGATTGGCGACCTTTTCACGAGCTACTCTGACATCGAGCGGCGGAATTGTCCTCACAGTTGCCGGCCTTCTGACACTCGTTTTTTTGGACGTTTTCTTTTGTGCTTCGGCTGCGACCGTAAAAATAGTCAGTAAAAGCACTGCCGACACGATGAATTTAAGTTGCTTCATTAACTTTCCTTCCTGTCAAAATACCTGATAAAATTTTATCATAGTCGTAATGCATAAGCGGTATTTAGAAGTCCGCAGGCTTGGGCGGGTTGGCTACGAAGACGCGCTTGCCCTGCAAAAGGTACTGGAAACAAAAGTAATTTCGGGCCGCGAGTATAACTACCTGCTGTTACTCGAACATCCGCATACTTTTACGCTTGGCCGCCGCGCTGGTAACAACGGCGTGCTTGCATCGGCAGAAATGCTGCGAAAAATTGGCGCCGATGTGTTTGAAACAAACCGCGGCGGCCGCGTGACTTATCACGGTATAGGGCAGGTCGTCGGCTATCCGATAGTCAATCTTTCGCCCGGCCGCGAAGATGTTCACAGGTATGTCCGCGACCTCGAAGAAGTGCTCATTCGCACAATGGCCGACTTTGGCATTGAAGCTTTTCGCGTCGAGGGATTGACCGGCGCTCATACCGTTGAAGGAAAGATCGCGGCCATAGGTGTTCACATTAAACGTTGGGTGACAACACACGGTTTTGCGCTAAACGTCAACACCGACCTCAGCTATTACAACTGGATCATCGCCTGCGAAGGCGAGCCGGTGACATCAATGGAAAGGCTTCTCGGACGTGAGCTTGATATGCCCGAGGTCGAAGATCGGATCGAATCAAATTTTCGCGAAGTATTTGAGTATCAATTAATACCGGAGAAAGTATATATATAATTTATGAGACGTGATACAACATCGTGGTTTAGCCACAATCTGGGAATGGAAATGCCGCTGGTGGCTTACGGGACAAAGGGTTATCCGCTTTTGATGTTTCCGACGGCGGCGGCGGATTATTTGGAATACGAGCGCTTCTACCTGGTCGATGCGATAAAGGATTTTATCGAGGCCGGGCTGATCCGCGCCTATTCGATCAATTCAGTTAACAAATACAGCCTGTTGAACAAAGAATCACATCCGGGCTGGAAGGTCGAGATGCTCTCGCGTTATGACAGTTACATTCTCGACGAGGTTCTGCCGCTGATCCGCAACGAATGCGGCGACGGTGCAAGGCCGCTAACGACCGGGGCTTCGCTGGGCGCTTATCTGGCGGCGAACACCTATTTCAAACACAGCGACCTCTTTCGCGGCACGATTGCCATGAGCGGAAGCTACGACATTTACAATTATCTTGAGAGCTATTTTGACGAGAACGTCTATTTCAACAACCCGATGATGTATCTCAAAAACCTCAACGACAATCATCACCTGCCTCGTCTCAGACAAGCAGATTCAATCGTCATCGTCACCGGCCAGGGCTCATACGAAGCCCCCGACCGCAGCCGGGAATTTTCTGGATTATTGCATTCTAAGGGAATTCCACACAGACTTGATGTTTGGGGTCATGACGTGAATCATGATTGGGTGTGGTGGCGAAAGATGCTTCCCTATTACCTTGGAGAATTCTGTCGTTAGGAAGAAGACGCGGAGATGCCGTGACACAGAGACGCGCTGCGTCTCGATTTCCCCGCGTCACATTATCATTTCAATCCGACGCGGCGGACTAGTTCATCGAAACGCGGGTCGGAACGCAGTGGATCGAAACGCGGATTAGTTTTAAGCGTAGTCATAGCCCACGGGCGCTGACTGATGGCCTTTTCCAGATAGTCAAAAGCTTGTTCGTTTTGATCCGATTCAATCGAATGAAATGCCAACTGCATATAGTGGGGCTTGCCGTTTTGTTCATTCGCCTTGGCATCCTCAAGTTGTCGCTCGGCAATTCCTCGCCAGCCGGATTTAGCGTAAATTGTTCTCCAAGAATTTATCTCGTCCGGCTCGGCTCCGCCTATGGTGCGTGTCTTTATAAAAGACTGAAAGGCCTGGTCGTTGTCACCCTTAAAACGATAGGTATGGGTAAGCCAAAGGTGGGTGAAGTAAAATCCGGGATCCATTTCGGCAGTTCGTTCCAGCTGGGTGATCGCTTCGTCGTAGCGGCGGGCTAATGATAATGTTTGGCCGTAAATATAATGATTCAGCACCGAAGCCGGTTCAAGGTCGATGGCGGTTCTGATCTCCGCTATTGACTCGTCCGATCTGCCAAGAAATCCGAGCATCAGCGCATACATCCGGTGGGCGGCTGAAGAATTTGGATTTAGTTCGATGGCGCGTTTATGCTCGCGCTCTGCTCCCGCAAAATCCCAGTCATAATTAGTTTTTATTTCGCCAAGATACGAGTGTGCTTCAGCGAGGGTTTCGTCAATCGCCAGAGCCTTTTCTATTGCCGCTTTCGCTTTCGCATATTGTTCGTGATTATTGCCGCTGCGGTTCAGAGCCATGCCCGCATGTGCATTTGCCAGCCCTGCGTAAGCGAGCGCGTAGTTTGGGTCAAGCAGAATGGCCTGCTTGAAGTATTCAACCGCTTTGCGGACTTCTTCCTGATGACGTTTGTCCGCCAACGCCGTGCCCAACAAATAGAGACGATAGGCTTCTTCATTCGTCGTGTAACGCTGTGCCAATAGGCTGTTCGGCTCTCGATTAAGCTTTTTCACGAGCGATTGGCCGATATTTGCCGCAACCGCGTCCTGGACGGCAAAACCATCTGAATTAACCCGCTCGTCTTTAAAAGTTTCTTCAACCAAACCGCTTTGGACATTTACCAACTGCGAAGTAATGCGAATTTTGCCGTCGGCGATCTGATAATTCGACGCGAGGACATAATCAACCTTTTGCTCTTTCCCTGCGGCGAGCGGATCTTGTTCAATATCGGCGTATCGTCGCGTCGCGGCCAAAGGCCTGACGATTAGATTTTTGACAGAACTTAGTTTGAGAATCAAAGAATCCGCAATACCCAGTTCATAAATCGAATCGCGGTTTTCTGCCGTTAATGGTTTGAGGGGCAAAACCGCTATAGATTTAACCTCGTCCGGGCTCACGGAAGATTTGGACTCAAAATTAAAAGACAACAGGAAAATCAGAGCGATTGCACTAGCAAAACCGACGGTGAAAAGAATTATCCGCGTCTTGTGTTTTGGCAGGGCAGTAGTTTGGGCGGGCGTTTCATCGTGCAAGTCAGAACCGGGAGCGGTAGCGACCGGATTCTTTGCGACCGGCTGTAAGAATCCGGTCGCTACCGTTCCCGGTTCTGACACATTTACCTCAGCGACAAACCGGTAGCCTTTGGTTGGCACGGTTTCGATGAATTTATTTCCGTTCTTGTCCTGCCCCAACGCTCGGCGCAAAGTGTGGATCGAGCGTGAGAGATTTCCTTCCTCGACAAACGAATCTCGCCAGACGGACTGCAGTATTTCATCCTTTTCGACCAGGTGGCCGGCACGCTCTACCAAAAAAACAAGCACGTCAAAGTCTTTTGGCGTAAGAGGAATTGAAATGTCTTCACAAAGTAGTTGCCGCTCTGAAACATTGAGCAGAAAGGATTTAAAGCGATAAGTGTGTTTCTCGATGCCGTTCATTTCAGCCCCTGAGAAAAATCGAAGAAAATTAGAAGAATTTTTCAAAGACATAATGACCTTCCAAACGATATTTTGCCTCTTGAGGAAACAATTATCGTCGGTTGCTCATTACTGCTCCGTGAATTCTTCAGAAACGTTCGCAGACAGTATACAGCAACCGGCGTCCATAATAAACAAATTTACAGGAGGCCGTTATGAAACTCAATACTTTAAAAATCTCAATTCTTGTCTTCGCCGCAACAATTCTACTGAGCGGATCAATGATAATTCGAACACAGGCTGCGTCACAAAACCAGCTTGTTCCAAATTTTGAAAAAAGCGTAGTCGCTGTCGAAAGTGGCCACAATCTGAGGGTCAACCGTGTTGAAATCAACGGCGAACAATTGCATCGACGGACAATTAACACAGTGGATACCACAATTCTTCAAGATTCTAAAATTGTTCCGCCTATGCTGGATTTAATTTCCAGCCGGACTTTATATGAATTTACCGTAAACAGCACAGCCGACACGAACGATGCACAGCTCGGAGACGGATTCTGTGCAGATTCAAACGGCAACTGCACGCTGCGTGCAGCAGTTGAGGAAGCAATTGTCGCCGGGGGTGGAAGTATTGACTTCAGCCTGGCTTATCCGGCCACGATTAATTTAAGTCTTGGCCAGATCAGTCTTACCGGCAGTATTCAGATTCAAGGCCCGGGACAGCAGAATTTGACAATCGACGCCCAACAAAACTCGCGGATTTTCAATGTTCCGGGCCAAGATGTGAGTATTAGGGACATTTCCCTTATTAACGGCCGAACTAGCTATGAGGGAGGAGCTATTTATGTCGGACAGGGCGGTATTTTGGATCTGGCTGGAGTAACGGTTAGCGGCAGCAGCGCGATGGGCTCCGGTGGAGGCGGTATATCGACGAGAGGAATTCTAAGAGTTAACCGTTCTACAGTCAAAAATAACAGCACGTCAGCCAACGGACTCGGTGGAGGCATTTTCGTCGGTGAGGAGGGTGACCTTACGGTTAATAACTCGACTATTAATAACAACGCTGCCTATCAGGGTGGCGGAATTAATAACAACGGCGACGCGAGCAGGGCAATAATCACAAATTCAACAATTAGTGAGAATTCGGGTTCGGGTGCCGGTGATTATCCTCATGGAGGAGGAATTCTGACCTTTGGCCCTCTCGCCCTGACGAATGTAACAATAAGCAGAAATACAGGGCAAGAGTCTGCCGGGGGAGTTGCCGATTGGGCAAGCGTTTGGGGTATCAAACCTTCTGAACTGCGAAATACAATTGTAGCCAAAAATTTTGCACCAATCCTACATGATGTTTACACGTACGGAATCGTCACAAAGGGCAATAATTTGATTGGAACCGGGCCAATTTATGGCATGGCCAATGGGGTAAACAGCGACATGGTTGGCACGTATGAGTTACCCATCGATCCACTTCTGGCTCCGTTGGACAATAATGGCGGTCCTACCTTTACGCACGCTTTATCGCGCCGCAGCAACGCCATCGATAGAGGCAGCAATTGTGTAGTGGAAACGAGATGTTTTTTGCCATCTCTATCTACAGATCAGCGCGGACGTGGCTTTCGTCGTAAATCGGGGGCGTCGGTTGACATCGGCGCGTATGAAGTCCAATCACGCCCGATTGGCCTTGTGCCTGAGTCATTTGATTATAAGATCGACGAGCAAGCCAATCTGTCAGTTTCCCGCCCATCAGACATTATGGAGGCCGCTCCGGATTTTCAGCCGCTTGTCATAAATGTATCTAACATCGAGGAACTTTATTCAGCCGTCAATAATCCTCAAAACGCAGGAAACCAAATTGTCATCGCTCCCGGTATTTATATGCTCTCCGTAAATGATGCCGCCAACGCGCCGCGTCCGAACGGCGGGCGGCTTGAGCTTCAGGAAAATATGTCGCTGCAAGGCGTTGTCGGCGACCGCAGCGCGGTTGTCATTGACGCTGTTAACCTACCGGCAAGTTCATACCAAGCTCCGCCTATTGGAAAAACAGGCGCAATTAGAATGGGCAGAGGTTCCAACTCTATCGAATGGCTGACGGTCAGGAATGCCCATAACGCATCTGCAAACATCGAAACCGATCTTGTTTCACCCGGAACTGCATACATCCGTATCGCCCATATTGCCTCAAGCGGAAGTGATCGCGGAATCGATGTCCGAAATGTCGGAGCGGATCAAGCGGGCCGCGTCATAGAGGCGCAGATAATTGATAACGACTTATACGATAATATCAGAGGTATCGGCGAAGGGCTGCGAATCGTTAATATCGGCGGCGCTACCGGCGGTGTCATATCCGCCACTCTAAACGGCAACCGCAGCTATAACAATTATTTCGGTCTTCTCGCGGGAAACAACGGATCTAGCCTTGCCACTATTACACTATCCTCATCTGGCGACCGATTCTATGAAAACGGTCAAGGCGCGGTGTTGTTCGGCGGAATTAGCAGCTCGGATGTCGCAAATGGAAACACGGTAAATTTCACAGCAAAAGAAACGCGTTTTGAAAATAACAACGGCTTAAACCCCTTCGATCTTGGCGGTCTATTAGTTATCGGCGGTGAGAACAGATCATTTCCGAACGGAACGTCAGACAACACGGTTAATGTAAGTCTCTCCGCTTGCACGATGAGAAATAATCAGTTGCCGGGAGATTTAGTTGCATACGGAGCGCGTTCAAACCCTGAGTCAATCGGCCCGCCCGGAACAAACAACCGTGTGACCGTTACAAAAGCCAACTTCGGCACCAATCGCATGCGGCAGGTTTTTATCAACTCGATTCCCAGTCTTCCGGAACTCATGAATTTGGTCACTGTGATAGACGAGTAATTGACTGGAGCGGCGAGCATCCTGCTCGCCTTTAGAAATTTATGCGGCTATCGCCGCATGGCAAGCAGGATGTTTGCCGTTCTAGTCCTATCCATCGCCTTTCTTGCCCTTTCGCTTTCCGCCGTCGGGTTTGTCGGCAGGCGGTTCAGGTTTGTCTGGTGTCTTTTGTATAACCGGCGGCTTTACAACAATCGGCTTGTCCGGATCTGTATCGGGCGGTTTGGTCGTTGGGTTTTCCGGTTTTCCTGCGTCATTGCCGTCACCGGGCAGCGGAGCGTTCGGATCGATCTTGGTTCCGGGTGTGACTACTATTCCGCTCCTGGGCGCATTTGCGTCGGCGTCCTGTAGGGTTTCTAACTCCTCACGCCTGCGCAGTTCTGCTTCGCGTTTGATCTCGGGCGGCATTGGCGGAGCTTCGGGGAATTTTTCGATGGGCTTGCCTTTCATAAATGGGATCATGAAGGCATTCCAATACGGCAATGCTCCGTGGCCCCCGGTCATATTGCCACCGAGATTTTCTTTTCGGACCGGATTGCCCATCCAGACGCCCGTAGCGTATCTCGGCGTGTAGCCGATAAACCAAACGTCCGTGTGATCGTTAACCGTGCCTGTTTTTCCGCCGATCGGATTTCCGCCGGCGCTCGCTGCTGCTGCCGTTCCGCCGCCGCTGCAAACGGCACGCATCATTTCGACCATCGTCAATGCGACATATTCGCTCGTCACCTTTGAACTGCCACCGTCGTATTCCTCAAGCAGGCTGCCGTCGCGGTTATAAACCTTGCGGATCAAGTGCGGAGTCATCCGAATGCCTTTGTTGGGGAACGAAGAATATGCCGCAGTCATTTCGAGCAGCGAAGCCTCGCTGGCGCCGAGAGCGGACGGCAAACTCGGAGCCATTGGGTTTGTGATGCCAAAACGCCGCACCATCTGAGCGCCAGCCTGAATGCCGACTTGTTCAAGCAGGTGAACCGCCGCGATGTTGTATGATTTTGCCAGCGCGACAGTCATGGGCAGATTCGCTTCGCCGAGGCTGCCATCGTAATTGTGCGGCTGCCAGCCGCCGCGTTTTATCGGCGCGCCGCTCACCACCGACTCAGGCGTCATTCCGGATTCAACCGCTGCCGTGTATATGAAAGGCTTATATGCCGAACCCGTCTGCCGCAAGCCCTGCGTTGCATTGTTGAATCTATTTGTATGGTAATCGTAGCCGCCAACCATGCAGACGATCTCGCCAGTGTGAGCATCGATGGTTGTCAATGCGGCCTGAATGTCGGGCACTTGTGAAAGTTCCACTTCGAGCGTCTGGTTTTCTTTATCGACGCTCTTTACATGAAACTCAGCCAAAAATCCCGGCTTAAGCTCGTCCTTTGGCCGTTTTCCGCTGCGGCCCATATTAGCCGCACGGATTACGGCCTTAAACCTGCCAAACCGAACACCGACCTCGTCCGTTCCAGGGTTGGACTTCATTACAAGTCCTTTGATGTATTCGCCTTCGCGATAATCGTCGCCGTACCAGTCGGCATGTTTGAATGACTCGAGAATCTTGGCAATTTCCTTTTCATCAGTCAAAGGCTGATCGTCCGCATCGACAAGAATGTTGTTGTAATCCGAGCGCCACTTGCGCCCCTTATCGAATGAGCGGAGACGCTCACGTATCACTTTGGTCGCGATCTTCTGTGCTTCGACGTTGATCGTCGTGTAAACCTTCAGCCCGCCCTGAGCTACGCGTGTCGTATATTTATCTTCCAAATACTTGCGGATTTCTTCGACTGGATAATCCCATGCGGTAGATTTTCGCTGAGATTGATAGTAAGCAGTATCGGCAAGCACAATCGGCCTCGCCTTCGCCGCCTCGGCCTCTGCATCGCCGACGAACGAATATTTCGCCATCTGTTCGAGAACGAGGTCACGCCTCGCTTTGGCTTTTTCAAGATTCCGCGTAGGTGAATATTCCGTTGGCGATTTTGGAATCGCCGCGAGCAATGCCGCCTCTTCAAGATTCAGATCCTTCAAAGGCTTTCCAAAATACGTTCTCGAACCGGCTTCAAAGCCATATGCTCCGGCGCCGAGAAAAACGTAATTCAAATACATTTCAAGAATTTGATCTTTCGTATAAAGCCGCTCGATCTGAAGCGCAACCGCCCATTCGTTGACCTTTCGTGTGTAAGTTTTGTCTTTGTAAAGAAAAAGATTTTTTGCTAACTGTTGGGTAATTGTCGATGCTCCTTGCAGATCACCCGTAGAAATATTTTTCAAAACAACGCCGATGATACGGTAAGGATCAATGCCAATATGATCTCTAAAGCGGTAATCCTCGATCGCCATAAGGGCGTCAGTTACAACATTTGGCACGTCCTGGATTTTTACCGGAATGCGTTTTTCGATGGCGAATTCGGCAAGGATCGTCTCGCCGTCGTCCGCGTAAATAGTCGTGACCTGAGGCGGACGGTAGGTGGCAAGCGCAGAGACTTCGACGGAGTAGCGCGAATTGTTCAAATAGTATGAAGCAAGCACACCGGTCAAAGCGCCCGCCGACAATGCAAGCAATAAAGCCGTCGCCAGCAAAAGCAAAGTTGACGTGCCGCGCTTTTTCTCGCCGTTCGACACGCCTTCGGCCGTTTTGAATTTCTTAATCTCGACTGCCACTTCTCAACCTCCTAGTTAACAAAACGACGCAATTTTACGCTCACTACAAATCCGATCGCAACAAATGTCGAAAGAATCGCCGATAGTCCCGCGCTCATGAGCGGAAGCGGAACTCCAATCACGGGCAGCATCCCTAGAGCCATCCCGACGTTCATAAATATCTGAAACGTCATTCCGCATACTATTGCCATTATAACAAGCATACCCGCGCGGTCGGAAGCCTGTCGCGCACCGGCAATCAGGCGCGACAACAGTATTGCATAAGCCAAGAGAAGAGAGACGCAGCCAATAAAGCCTGTATTTTCAGCAGTTACGGCAAATATAAAATCGGTGTGCGGCTCCGGTAGAAACTTCAGCACGCTTTGCGAAGTTTCGATTTCGCCCTTGATTCCGGTGAGGCCGCCTTTGCCGACCGTGATCGTTGATTGAATAGTGTGATAACCATACCCGCGCGGATCGACGCTGTCGGGATCGATTATCGCAAGTATTCGCTCCTGCTGGTATCGTTTGATCGCGCCGCTATTAACGCCAACAATATAAGCCGCCGGAATAAATATCGCGGCGGCGACGAGAGCAATGACAAGGTATCTGATCTTAAGCCCCGAGAGAAAAAACATCGCGGCAAGGATCGGAAGATATGTGATCGTCTGACCGGCGTCCGGCTCGAGCATTATCAAAGCAACCGGAGCGGCAAAGATCGCTCCGCCGATCAGCATCTCCCTGAGACTCAACTGCCGTGCCTTCCTGGCGCCAAAGTATTTTGCCAGCATCAACACGGTCGGAATTTTCATAAATTCCGATGGTTGAAATTGCCCGATAACCGGCAGTCTCAGCCACGCCTGTTGTCCGTTGACCTGCACGCCAAGTGGAGTCAACACGAGAAAAAGCAAGACCAGCCCAATAATATAAAAGACCGGAGCAGCATCTATGATTCGCCTATAGTCATTAAATGCGACGACCAGAAAAGCAACCACCGCGATGCCGATGCCGATGATCTGTTTTGACCAATAGCTCTCGCTCGGCAGAGCGTTATGTATCTGCCATACGCCGAACGCGGCGATAGCAACCGCCAGCAATGCAGTTTGCCAATCAAAATCGCGGAAGTCGCGTTTTTCGATGATCGCAACCATTTCTAGTTAGACGCAACCTCCTTTACAGGCGCACGCTTTGACACGTAGGTCTCATAGATCGCCTTAACCGCAGGCCCGGCGTGGGCGCCACCGAATCCGGAATTTTCGATCAGGGCGATGACCGAAATTTCCGGCTTGTATGCCGGCGCAAAGCTCACAAACCATGAGTGATCCTTGTTCTTGCCAACATCCTGGCCGAGCTCGGCAACCTGTGCCGTTCCGGTCTTCCCGGCTATCTCGAAATCGGCCATTTTTAGCGATCCGGCCGTGCCGCCGCCGTTAACGACGCCCCACATGCCCTTGATGACGACGTCCCACTGGTCGGAAGCGAGTTCGATAAGTTTCGGAGCCTGATTCTGATAACTAAAGCCGGATCGCGCCGGTTTATAATTGACTTCATCCGGTTTGCCGACCGCTCCGACGGGCTTGAACTCTCTGAGAAAGTGCGGCGTGTATCCCTTTCCGCGCATGCTGACGCTTGCTACCGCGCGAAGCATTGATATGGGTGTAATAACAACCGTATCCTGCCCGATCGAGGCATACACGGTTCTAATATCGCTCCACTTCCCTTCGTGTTTGAGGATATACGGCATCCAGGACTTAGGCGTCTGCGGAACTTTTTCATTCGGAAGGTCAACACCCGAGCGGCGGTCGAAGCCAAACGTCTCGATCATTTGTATCAAACCCTCGACGCCCATTTTCAAACCCAAACGATAATAATAACCGTCGCACGATTTAGTTATGGCATAAGATAGCGGCGGCGACCCGTGATTGCCCATGCAGCGTGTGAATTTATTCCCGATCCTAATGCCGCCGCCGCAGGAAATGTTTGAATGAGCGACCGTAATGACTCCCTGCTGTAGAGCGCTGACAGATTCTGGAATTTTCCACGTCGAGCCGGCGGGATAACGCCCCTGAATGGCTCGGTTGTAAAGTGGGCGTTTTTCGTCCTGCCAATAAGCCGCGATTTGCGCGCGTCCGTCGGGCGAAGAGCTGCCGCGAACAAAAATATTCGGATCGAACGACGGCGCCGAAGCCATCACAAATATCTCTCCGTTGTTCGGATCCATAGCGATTATCGTCCCGCGTTTCGTAACGGACGTAGCAAGCTGATGCTCGGCTTCAAGCTGAAGATCGAGGTCTATCGAAGTTACGAGATCCAGCCCCGATTGCGGAGGCACGACCTCAAGTTCGCTCTGCACGCGGCCGCGGCTGTCAACCAGCACTTTTCTAAAACCGGGACGCCCACGCAAGTGTTCATCATAATACTGCTCAAGCCCGCCTTTGCCAATCACGTCGCCGGGACGAAAACCTTTCGTTTTGTATTCATCTTGTTCAAGCTGTTTTGGGCTGATCTCGCCGACATAGCCGAGCACATGTGCCAGAACCGTTCCGAGCGGATAAAACCGCTGCGGCTGTATTTCGACACGAAGCTCGGGAAATTCGAGCGAGTGCGATTCGACCCATGCGATGTCCTGCATGTTCACATTTTCTTTGAGCACCATCGTCTCAAAATCGTTTTGTTTTTTTATAAGATTCAACCGCTCGACAACGAACTGTCGGTCGAGATTAAGCCCGCGCGAGTAATCGTCCACGCGGTCGTTGACGTTGATGGTTTTGAGCGGTTCATTCGAAAGAACAACGTTGTAGGTCGGCCGCGAATCAACCAGCAGCTTGCCGTTACGGTCAAATATCGAGCCGCGCGGTGCCGGGATAGGAATCAGCCGAACACGCTGGCTCTCAGCGCGTTCGCTGAAATACTCACCTCTGACGATCTGCAGATAATAAAGCCGAGCGCCCAAAAGCGCCAGAAAGATAAACGCCACAGCCTGAATAGAGCTGACCCGCAAGCCCAAATTTTGTATATGGTCGCCGATCTTCATTTTACTTATTCAATCTTATTGGATTTCGTCGTCTGGTTTGCCGACGCTGAGTGAACATTTCACGCTTCCTTGGCCGCACTTTGTCCGTTACAAAATTTTGAAGAAAAATATATACGAGCGTTCCGGCGACGGTCGTTCCGATAAGCGAATATGCCGTGATCGCCAGCACGTCACCTGAAGGCGTCTGGCCAAGCAATGTGTGCAATCCAAAGAAGACAAAAGAGTTCAGCAAACACGCTCCTGCTAAGACGGGTATCCGTAATATAAGGTTGTCCATATAGACCCGCCGT
The DNA here is from genome assembly GCA_046160805.1 of Pyrinomonadaceae bacterium. GTDB lineage: Bacteria > Acidobacteriota > Blastocatellia > Pyrinomonadales > Pyrinomonadaceae > OLB17. The sequence continues at coordinate 3,448 of JBJXHF010000050.1, read as the reverse complement.
GCGATCTCGGAAACTATGTAAGCGACAAGCGTTTTCGTAAACCCGTTAGCGCCGAGAAGTCCGCCGCTCAAAGCGTCAGTCACAATGCCCGAAATCGTGCCAAACAAGATCGCTCTGATCGAGTTCCTTTGAAGCGCGGCGTAAATAACAATTATCAAAGGGAAATCAATGTAGGCGAGCGGTTCCGCCACATTCCGCAGCGTCCATTGCAAAAAGATCGCAACGATCAAAGATATTGTTAGTTTTACACCTTCCATTCGGAACTTATTTCTTTTTCACTGCGTTTGGTAATTTTTGTTCGAAATCTGTTTTAGGCTGTGGTTCGTAGAGAAGAATGCCAACTTCCTGCATGGAGCTAAGTCGGGAAGCCGGGCGAATCGATATTTGGTGAGGAGTTGTTGCCGAGCCCTGAACCAGACTAACTATCTCACCGACCTTCAATCCTGGTGGAAAGATGCCGTCCTGTCCGGTCGTGAAAACCGACTGTCCGACCTTCACATCGATATTGCCCGGAACATATTTCATTTCGAGCAGATCTTTTTTGCTTGTTCCGCTGACGACGCCCAGCGCATTCGATCCGCCTATCTCGCCGATCACGGCTCCGAGACCGGATTTGTCGCGAGTGATCAGATCGACTTGTGAGGTTAAAGGACTGACAGCGGTTATGCGACCGACGAGGCCGCCGTCAGTGACGACCGGCATATTCAAAGCAACGCCGTCTAAACTTCCTCGATTTACGATTGAAGAATCAAACCACACTGAAGGATCACGGCCGATTATCTGTGCGGTCAGAACTTTATGCTTGCTTTGCTCCTTCAATTGAAGGATCGACTTCAAGCGGCCGTTCTCCGACGCCAGGTCTTCTTTTTGCTTTACCTCGACTTCCAGCTCCTGAACGCGTTGTTTAAGTATGTCGTTTTCGGTCGCCGCCGAGCGCAGGTTTGAGATCGAAGTAAAGTACTTTGAGATCGACGAGCTGATAGTAGTCACCGGCGATTGAACAAAATCGGCTGTGGTTTGCGTCCATGCCCGCACCACGCGCTGCCCGGAATTGATCTCACGCGCGTCGAATGCCATGAGAACAAAATTCAGCAATAGCAGAACGATCATCAGCCACGGCGTCAACCGCCAAACATCTTTTTGACTACGCTCTACCATGAGTCTGGAGTCTTGGAGTCTGGAGTCTTTAGTCGGCAGATTCGATCCTGCTCCAGACCTAAGACTCCAGACTCCAGACTAACTTCCTGTCATCAGTGAATTATCCCACTTGACGCGTTTGAGGAGTTCGAAATCCGACAGCATTTTGCCGGTGCCGAGGACGACCGATGAGAGCGGATCGTCGGCGATCACGACCGGAAGACCGGTCTCGATCATTAACCGCTTATCGAGATTTTTGAGCAGAGCGCCGCCGCCGGTGAGAACGATGCCGCGCTCGACTATGTCGGCTGACAATTCGGGAGGCGTACGTTCGAGAGCAACGCGCACCGCGTTGATTATCGTCGTCACCGAATCGGCAAGAGCCTCGCGAATTTCTTCATCCGACATCGTGATTGTTTTAGGGATACCTTCGATGAGATTCCGGCCGCGCACATCCATCGAAAGCGGCTCTTCGAGCGGAAATGCACTTCCAAGAGCAATCTTAATTGCTTCAGACGTGCGTTCGCCGATGAGCAGATTGTATTTCCGTTTGATGTATTGCGTAATGGCTTCGTCCATCTCGTTTCCTGCCACGCGAACCGCTCGCGAGTAAACAATACCCGAAAGCGAGATCACCGCAATATCCGTCGTTCCGCCGCCGATATCGACGACCATATTTCCGTGCGGCTCGGTGATCGGCAAACCTGCACCGATGGCCGCTGCCATGGCTTCTTCGACAAGATAAACTTCCGAAGCTTTCGCTCTGTATGCAGAATCCTCGACCGCTCGCCGCTCGACCTGAGTGATCTCCGACGGTATGCCGATAACGACACGCGGTCGAACCCACGATTTGCCGTTGTGGGCTTTACGAATAAAATGCTGAAGCATCTTTTCCGTCACTTCAAAATTCGCGATCACGCCGTCCTTCATCGGACGGATAGCGACGATGTTGCCGGGCGTTCGGCCAAGCATTTCCTTTGCGTCGCGGCCGACGGCCTCAACTTGATTTGTAACTTTGTTGATCGCGACAATCGATGGCTCGGAAACGACAATGCCTCGACCTTTCGCATAGACAAGAGTGTTCGCCGTTCCGAGATCGATCGCAAGATCGCTGGAAAATAAACTAAATAGAGACTTAAATGCCATTATAAATAACTTCTTGTAATTAAGATAAAATCGGTCAGGGTAAGCAGCCCGGAAAACGTCTGACTTAATAGCATACACCTTGTTCACAATATTTTTCTAGTTGAACCTCAGCAATTTTCCTGGATTGTCAATTGTTAATTGCCAAATTGCTAATTGGAAACTGTTATTCCTTCTGCCGATTAACAATCGGCCAATTGACAATGAACAATCAAAAAAAAGCGGCCCGAAGACCGCTTGTTGGATTCTTATAAGCGTATTTTATTTACGGTAGCTTGTAACTATCTTTCAGGGCCGCGACTGCCGTTGCCTTGCGGCCTTGCGCCGCTATTTGTCCAATTGCCCGAGACTTCGCCCATCAGGAAAGCCGTAAAATCCTGGCCTGCGATGTCACCGGTAATTGACGCGTATGTTCTGTTGGTCGGAAGAAACTTCCATGTCCCCGTCGCTCCAAACGGCGGCGCGCCGGTCGCGTAACGCGCGATCTGTGCCGCATCGAACGAAGAGACAACGCCGTTTCCACTGACATCGGCTACTATGAACTGATTGCCGGTCAGAATGTTGTTTCCCGAAACATGCTGGGCGACCCTGGCCGCGTCAAAAGAGCTTATTGAGCCATTAACGCCGCCCGTTTTGCTGGGCGTGACGACGTAAGTGCCCGCGCCGAATCCGGTGAGCGAATAACTGCCGCCCGGAAAATCTGTCAGAACAGAAACCGGAGACGCCCCCGCGCCACTTATCAATACATTAGAAACATAACGCGGAGTCGGCCCCGAGACCGCATTGCCATAAACAACCGTTCCGGTAATCGCGGGCGGAATTGTGGGCGTCGGCGTCGGCGTATCCGTCGCTGTCAGCGTCGGCGTGAATGTTTCGGTAGCCGTTGCCGTAGGCGTAAACGTCTCGGTCGCCGTAGCTGTCGGCGTGAATGTCTCGGTCGCAGTTGGCGTCGGCGTAAATGTTTCAGTAGCTGTTGCCGTAGGCGTAAACGTCTCGGTCGCCGTAGGTGTCGGCGTGAATGTCTCGGTCGAAGTTGGCGTCGGCGTAAATGTTTCAGTAGCTGTTGCCGTTGGAGTAAAGGTCTCGGTTGCGGTCGGCGTCGGAGTGAACGTTTCAGTCGATGTTGCGGTCGGCGTAAACGTTTCGGTCGCCGTTGCTGTCGGTGTAA
>JBJXHF010000049.1:0-30756 GCA_046160805.1 Pyrinomonadaceae bacterium | reverse complement strand
TAACCGCGAGGCACTCTCGATCGAGGTTGATCTGAGTCTTCCCTCGCCGAGAGTCGTCAGAGTTCTTGACCGGATCGCCGAGTGGCGCGGACTGCCACGCCGTCTGAGATTCGACAACGGGCCGGAGTTCACGGCCATAGCAGTAGCGGACTGGGCCGAACAAAACGGCGTCGAGATCGAATTCATAAAGCCCGGCAAACCAATGCAGAATTTTGCACTATGCACTGTCAACTGTTCACTGTCATCCGCCCTCCCCTGAAACTCCGTCCATCTCTCTGTCATGTGTATATTTATTCTCCTTCTGTGTATTTCTTTAGCTTGCACAAGTAAATTGTGTGTTAAAAATGGTATTACAGATGCAACAACATGTCAAATGCAGGTCAACCCCGGACATCGGCCCGGAATTTCGCGATTATCTAAAAACTCTCGATCTGCGTTAAGTGGAACAAATACTAGCGCTCCAGGCAAAATTAATTGACCTCACCGACATTCCGTATTAAACTTCCTTTGTCGTTTCTAAAATTGCTTGAAATAGCAGAGTGCCCCTTCCGGTCTTTTTAGGAGAAAAAGCTATGTTGTCGTTTACGCGCAAGTGTCTCGGGATCGCTTTTTTATTCTTTTGCTGCGCCGTCGCTACAGCCGTAAAGTTTGGATCGGCCGCTCAAGCTCGGGATGCAAAGTTGCCGCTTGAGCCTGCTGTCAGGGTAACGAATGTAGGTTCGAAGGTATTCAAACCCGCATCCCCGGCGTCGAGTTTTGCCTTCATCGATTCGGTGACCGAACTTTTTGGGTTACAGACTAGTGTTGCCGCATTTTCCCTTAACACTGATTTGGATGAATACGATGATGATGATTCACCTGCGAATGTTTATGTGCCGAACACATTTGCCGATCCTATTATCACTACGCTCAATAATGCCACCGGCGCAATTAACGGTGGGGCAACAATTTCTCTGCGGTCTGCTCTCATGGCAGCAGACAATTTAGGCGGAACCCACACTGTCAACCTATCAACCGGAACATACAATCTGTCAAAAGCACCAAATAGCCAAATAACTATTGGCAACACTCCACAGAATATAACGATTAATGGAAACGGTCCGGCCAACACCATCATCAATATGGTGAATGACGCGAACAGGGATCGCATTCTTCTTATTAATCCTGTCGCAACTACAAACAGCCCGGTAATATCTATATCGGGTATTACATTTCAAAACGCCTATCTTACTTCAGATGCTTTTGGAGGAGGGGCCGTTTATTCAGGTGGTGGCACAGCAGAGTCTCTTACTTTAACAAATTGTGCATTTTTAAATAATACTATTCCTGTAGGCAATGGTGGTGGTGCGGCAGTTAAAATAGATCCGAGAGGCAATCTTACTGTCGACAATTGCACATTCACCAATAATATAAGTAATGATGCAGATGGTGGGGCTATTCTATTTATCATATATGGTTCGGGAGTGGGTACCGGCTTTGGTACTCTGAGTGTCACCAATTCTACTTTTACTGGGAATTCTGTGAACTTTCCCGGTGCGGGCACAGCGAATGGAGGAGCATTAGCGGTTGCAGGACAGGGTGGCGTTACCCCTTTTAATGCCACGATTACTAATAATACATTTACCAGCAATACAGCCGATGGTTTGGGGGGAGCGATTGTTGTTAATAATGGTCCTGCTCTATCCATACTCCAGATACATTTCAACCGGTTTTTTAATAATACGGCTGCAGCAATATCACCCAGTGGAGCATTATCCAGTGGTCTTCATTTTGTTGAGTCTTCCGGCAGTGTGAATGCAGAAAATAACTGGTGGGGTTGTAATTCAAACCCTGTAAACGCTGTTTCTACGGCTCCCTGCAATCAGGCCGGCGGAGATGTCGCGGGAGGCGGCGCGTTGGATGCCAATCCATGGCTGCAGCTTAGGACGGCTGCGAGCCCTAGCTCTATCGTCACGAACCAGACATCATCACTTACAACCAGCTTCCTCGCGAACTCAGATGGAACTGCCGTAACGGTGGGCAACATCAGCAGATTGATAGGGCTGCCGGTGACCTGGAGCAGCCTCGGCGGCACTCTCTCCGGACAGCAGACGACAATTCAGGCAGCGGGGACAGCTACGGCTACATACAACGAATCAACTGGCGTCGCCGGCACCCACAGTGCTACGGCGGTCGTGGACAATGGCCCGGCGAGTGGTTCCACGAATACCGCAGCCATCACAGTTGGCAAGGCAAACACGACTTCAACCGTCACTTCAAACCTGACGACCCCAACCGTGACGGGACAACCATACACGGTGGCTTTTTCGATCGCCGCGGCCTTTGGGCTTTCGCCGACCGCAGCGACGGGCAACGTTCAGGTTTCGGATGGCTCGCAGACCTGCTTGGGCGCGATCAATGCGGCCGGTACGGGAAGTTGTATATTGACCAGCACCACGGCCGGCAATAAGACGATCACTGCGACCTACCAGGGCAATGCAAACTTTAACGCGAGCCCGGCTTCGGCCGGTGTCGCGCATACCGTCAATAAGGCCGATACGACCGTTGCGGTAGGTACATCTGTCACTCCATCCGTTTTTGGCCAGTCCGTGACATTTACGGCGACGATCACCGTGACCTCACCCGGTGCCGGATCACCGACAGGGAATATTACCTTCAAAGACAACAATGTCAATATTGGGACGTGCACCGCACAGACCGTCGCTGTAAGTGTAGCGACATGTGCGATCAGCACGCTTTCGGTAGCGACTCATCCGATCACCGCCACATATAACAGCGATGCTAATTTTAATGCCAGCCCTGCTTCACCTATCATAAATCAGGTCGTAAACAAGGCAAGCACGACAGTGGCTCTCGGAACGTCGGGAACTCCGTCCGTTTTCGGCCAACCCGTCACCTTTACAGCGACGATAACCGTGACCTTGCCCGGTGCCGGTTCACCGACGGGGAATATTACTTTCAAGGACAACGGTGTCGATATCGGGACGTGTACCGCCCAGACAGTCGCTGCAAACATAGCGACATGTGCGATCAGCACGCTTTCGGTAGCAACTCACCCGGTCACCGCGGTTTACAACGGCGACGCCAGTTTCAATGCCAGTCCTGCTTCACTGATCCTAAATCAGGTCGTAAACAAGGCAAACACCACTACCGCGATCACAAACGGCGGAACGCTGGCAAATCCGACATTCACCAACGTGGCTTACGCGGTCAATTGGACCGTCACGATAACCCCGCCGGGCGCGGGAACGCTGACCGGCAACGTGATCGCTTCGGATGGAACAGACGGCTGCACCGCAACGTTTTCGGCCGGAACCTGCGACATCACTTCCACCACGCCCGGAGCGAAGACGATAACGGCGATGTATACGGGTGACGCTAATTTCAACGTGAGCACTTCGCCAGGGGTTTCGCATCAGGTCAACCCATCGACGATCAGCGGCACGGTCAATTATGCAAACGCGATCGGCGCACCGATGCCGCGGTTAGTTTCAAATGTCACGATCGGCGGGACCGGTTCGCCAAATGTTTCGACTACCACATCGGCGCCTGGCCCTGGTGAAGGAACCTACACCCTCAGTGGCTTCGGATCAGGGAATTACACCGTCACGCCTTCGAAAACAACGGGCGGCAATTCTATAAGCTCCTTTGACGCAGCGCTGATCGCCCAGCATGTCGCAGGGGTGCCGAATCCGCAATTGAATCCAACCCAGTTGACGGTTGCCGACGTGAGCGGAAACAGTTCTGTAACGTCGTTCGACGCAGGCATGATCGCAAAATTCGTTGCCGGCCCGCCGTACACCGCGCCCGGGATCGGGGCTACCTCCACATGGAGATTTAACCCGCTCAGCAGGAATTATCCGACGGTTGCGTCCGCGATAACCGCGCAGGATTACATGGCTTTTCTTATGGGAGAGGTTTCGGGAAACTGGACCAACACCGGGGCACGTGCCTTCGGCGGTCAGCAGCCGGCCGTCAGCTATGGGCCGGAAACGGGAGCGGCTGTTGCATTGCCGTCTATAGAAGCGGCCTATAAAGAGATCATAGTGCCGGTGAATGTCCGGAATGTCGCAAACAGAGGCGTGATCTCTTATGAGTTCGATCTTAGGTATGACCCAACGGTGATACAACCTTCGACTGATCCGGTGAATTTGGCAGAGACTGCGAGCCGCAGGCTTTCGGTCGTTACAAACGCAGAAGAACCAGGGCTTTTGCGAGTGGTGGTGTATGGAGCGTTCCCCATCGACGAAAACGGATTGCTTTTGAATCTCAGATTCACAGCCGTTGGAAGGCCCGGTTCAGTGACGCCGCTTACTTGGGAACGAATTATGTTCAACGAAGGCGAACCGGCGGTCTCCACAACCAACGGACAGATCGAATTGTTCTAAACGGGGTTTGCACGGCTATGCCGCCCGATGGCTTAACGACAGTGATGTAATCGATTCGGGTGATCCAGCCGATTCGGTTGACGAGGTTGGCTCTAGTTGAGGCCAAAATCTCTTTGAAGCTGCGGTTGCGGGTTGAAGCGAGTCGGGCTTAAGTTTGTATGCAAATAGCGTTTCCAAACATGGTACTTTTTGGGTCTAAACGTGTACTTTTGGAGCGTGGAAAGGGCTTTTTGAGCCGCGACTGATGCCGCATACTGCGTAAACGATTGAATCTTAAGCATTTATATATGTTTTTTCACTAAAATCAGGCCAAAATTTCGCCCGTGACTCCCGAACCTCCTGACCCGCCAGGTTTCGGTGTCTTTTTGTTTGCACATAACAAATATGTTACTATCACATCATGGCATGGAGCATCACCTACCATACCGAATCAGTTGAGTCTTTTGTTCTTGGGTTGCCGGACGGCTTGCTCGCCCGATACTTGCGTCTTACTGACATGATGTTGGAATTTGGTGTCAATCTCGGCATGCCTCATACACGAGCCATGAGCGATGGTCTCTTCGAACTTCGTGTCAAAGGTAAGGAAGGCATAGCACGCGTCTTTTACTGCACTCTCGCAGGACAGAGAATCGTCATGCTCCACGGCTTTATCAAGAAGTCGGACAAGACGCCGCCTAAGGAACTAAGGATTGCCAGAGAACGACTGGCGGAGGTAAAGAAATCATGAAACACACCGATCTAAAGAAAAACGCACTTCAACGGCCAGGCGTTAAAGCGGAATACGAGGCCCTCAATTCGGAGTTTGAGCTTCTGAGGCAGATGCTCAGTGCCCGGACGAAGGCTGGTATGAGCCAAGCCGATGTAGCTGTCCGCATGGGCACTCACGCTCCGGCAATCACAAGGCTCGAGTCTGCACTCGGCAGCGGAAAACATTCCCCGTCCTTTGATACTCTCAAACGATATGCCGAGGCCGTGGGCTGTCAGCTTCAGATCAGGTTTGTTCGGAGTGCCTTGTCAAAAGGCCGGAATTCAAAAGTCAACCCCAATTCTTGACACTTTCCCTGTAAACACCTACTATTTATAGTTTCGACTATTGTGGCCGACGTGTCTCTTGTAGTCCGATTTTTATGTTCGAATCGCTGTCCGATAAACTGAAAAATACGCTGCGGAGCTTGAGCGGCAAGGGCAAGTTGACGCCTGAGCACGTGGACGCGGCGCTTCGGGAAATTCGGATGGCGTTGCTCGAGGCCGACGTTAACTACAAGGTCGCAAAGGACTTTGTCGAGTCGGTTCGCGTGAAGGCGGAAGGGCAAGAGGTCTGGAACGGCCTCAAACCGCACGAGCAGGTTGTCAAGATCGTCTATGACGAGCTTGCCGAATTGATGGGCGGCACTTCGTCGCGGCTCGTATTTACAAAGCAGACGCCGAACGTTGTGATGATGGTCGGTTTGCAGGGTTCGGGCAAGACGACTTCGACGGGAAAGATCGCGCGTTGGCTGGCCGACAACCAGGAACGCAAGCCTTTGCTGGTTTCGGTTGACGTTTATCGTCCGGCTGCCCGCGAGCAGTTAAAGGTTGTTGCGAATGCCGTTAACGCCGCAGTTTACGAAGGCAAAGAATCGAACGATCCGTTGACGATCGTTCGCGGCGCGGTCAAATACGCGGTCGAGACCGGCTTTGACACGCTGATGATCGACACGGCCGGGCGGCTGCACATCGACGATGAGTTGATGGTCGAGCTTGAGCAGATCAAGTCAGAGACAAAGCCGATAGAAGTATTATTTGTCGCCGACGCGATGACCGGTCAGGACGCGGTTCGGTCGGCAGAGGTTTTTCACGAGCGTGTGGGCATCACGGGCGTTGTCCTTACAAAAATGGACGGCGACGCTCGCGGCGGCGCGGCACTTTCGATAAGACAAGTGATCGGCCAGCCCGTAAAATTTGTCGGCGTTGGCGAAAAATACGACGCGATAGAGCCTTTTTACCCGGATCGTATTGCTCAACGCATTCTCGGTATGGGCGATGTCCTGACTCTTATCGAAGAGGTTCAGGGCAAGATCGACGAAAAGGACGCGCAGGAGCAGCTGCGGAAAATGACGAGCAATCAGTTCACGCTCGAAGATTTTCGCAATCAGCTTGGACAATTTAAAAAGCTTGGCTCGATGTCGAAATTGATGAAAATGCTGCCGGAGCAAATGACCGGCGGCCTGCAGATCAGTGACGAGCAATCAGCCGTTGTCGATCATCAGATGAAACGAACCGAAGCGATTATCGACTCGATGACGCGGCTCGAGCGTAACGATCATAAGGTTATCGACGCCAGCCGCAAAACGCGTATCGCAGGCGGCTCCGGCTCGACTATCAGCGAAGTAAATCAACTGCTAAGGCAGTACGAGCAGATGAAAAAGATGATGGTCCAGATGAACCGCGGCGGCTTATTCGGCGGCATGGCCCGTAAAATGGCCGGCGGCCTCGCAGGCGGTTTAGGCAATATGCTCGGCGGCGGAAACCCGCTCGGAGTCTTAGGCAGCGGTTCGGCGATAGATTATTCAGACGATGAGCCAAACGGTTCATCAAAAAGTATCAGAAAAAAGAAGAGGCACAAGAAAAAGAGATAGTTAATCGAGAATAGGAAAGCGATTTACTATTCACGATTCACGGAGAAATTATGTTAGGAATCAGTTTAATGAGAATGGGCGCGAAGGGTAAGCCTTTTTATCGCCTTGTGGTAAAGGAAAGACGTTCAAAGCGCGACGGTAAGTATCTCGAAAACGTCGGTACATACAATCCGATGCTCGATCCGGCTGAGGTGATATTAAATCACGACCGGATTCAATACTGGATCGGCGTCGGCGCGCAGCCGACCGATACCGTCAAAAGTTTGATCAAAAACAATCCCGTTCAAAGCGAAGAAGAGCGCGAGGCGGCGATGCAGGCAAGGGCTGAGAAGAAAGCTGCCGCCGATGCCGAAAAGGCTGCAACACAGCAGGCGGAAGCCGAACGCCTCGCCTCTGAAAAAGCTGAGGCAGAAGCTGTGGAAGCAGAATCCGCCGAGGCTGCATCGTCTGAAGCCGCAGAACCAGAAGCGGCGGAGGTCGTGCCTGTTGAAGCTGCGGAAACTGCAGAAGCCGAAGATGCACCTGAGGCAGAAACCGCTGCGGCTGCGGGAACGACTCCGGAAGAAGCCGAAGCTGCGGTTTAATAGACCGACGTTTAAGGAATCTTGATGAAAGAGGCTGTAGAGAAAATTCTCAAATCGCTGGTAGGCGAGCCGGACGCTGTTGAGGTATACGAAAATGCCGACGGCAAGAATGTTCGCATTGAAGTCCGCGTCGCCGAGAGTGACATGGGCCGCGTGATCGGCCGCGAAGGCCGCACCGTCAAAGCGATACGCAGCATTCTTTTTGTCGCCGGACAGAAACATAACAAACGGTTTCTTCTCGATCTGGTGGAAGATTAGTCGCGTGGATGCGGATCTGGTTGCAATTGCACGGATAGTCAGGACTCGCGGGCTCAAAGGCGAGGCCGTCGCGGACTTACTGACAGATTTCCCCGAGCGGTTTGAGTCGCTCGAAGATGTTACGGCAGTTCGCGAAGACGGCGAACGGCTTGAATTGAAAATTGAAAACTTCTGGTTTCAGAACGGCCGAGTGATTTTGAAATTTGTTGGCTTCGATACAATCGAAGGCGGCGAGAAACTGAGGAACGCTGAAATCTGCGTGGCTGAAACCCAAGCGGTCACTCTCAAAGATGACGAGTATTTCGACTGGCAGCTTGAAGGCTGCCGAGTTGAGACCATCGGCGGCGAAACAATCGGTGATATTCGCGAGATAATGCGAACCGGCGGTTCCGAATTGCTAGTCGTTGCGGGCGATGCAAAAGACTATTTGATTCCTTTTGCAAACGCGATATGCGTCGAGGTCGATATTGAAAATAAGGTTATTAAAGTCGATCCGCCGGAAGGCTTGTTGGATTTTTGATGAAGATCGACGTATTGACAATTTTTCCCGAGTTTTTCGCATCGGTTTTTGATTTCGGGATTATCCGCCGGGCAAAGCTTGCCGGGATCGTTGAAATAGTTGTCCACGACATCCGCGAATATGCGTTGGACAAACACAAGATGGTTGATGACCGGCCGTTCGGAGGCGGCGATGGGATGGTTCTAAAGCCCGAACCGATATTTGCCGCGATTGAAAATTTGATAGGGACGAACGCACGGAGCGAGTATCCGCAAGGGACACGCGTTGTGTTGCTCTCGCCGCAGGGGAAACCGTTCAAGCAAGCGGTCGCGCAGAGCTTTGCGAATGATGCTGAACACCTTGTGTTAATTTGCGGTCGTTACGAGGGCGTGGATGAGCGCGTTAACGAAACGCTTGTCACTGATGAATTATCAATCGGCGATTACGTTCTCTCAGGCGGTGAACCGGCGGCAGTCGTAATAGCCGACAGCATTGTCAGGCTTTTGCCTAACGCTTTGGGAAGCGAAACATCGGCCGAGAACGATTCGTTCTCAGACGGATTACTCGATTGCCCGCATTACACTCGGCCGTCCGAGTTTAGAGGAATGTCAGTCCCGGAAGTTTTATTGAACGGCAATCATGCCGAGATAGAAAAATGGCGTCGCGAAAAGGCGCTTGAGAAGACAAAACTAAATCGAAAAGATTTACTGAGGAGTGAATAGTGAATAGTGAATAGTGAATAGTATGAAACTACTGACCACTGACTACTGGCCACTTACTACTGATAATGAACAGACTTGATATTGTCGAAAAGGCACAGATAAGAGAGAACATACCTGGATTTCAGCCGGGCGACACGCTTCGCGTGCACGTCCGCATTCAGGAAGGCAACAAGGAGCGCCTACAAGCGTTTGAGGGCATCTGCATCGCGATCAAGCACGGCGGCATACGCGAGACCGTAACGGTTCGCAAGGTAAGCTTCGGCGTAGGTGTCGAGCGAATCTTCCCGCTTCATGCGACGGTGATAGATCACATCGACGTCATTCGACGCGGCAAAGTGCGTCGTGCAAAGCTTTATTACCTTCGCGACCTGCGCGGCAAAGCGGCCCGCATCCGCGAACGCGACACGCGAGCAAAGAAACAGAAAGCTAGCTGAAACTAAGAAATGAAAGACGCGGAGAAGGTTGATACGTTTGATAAGGACGCATCGGTTCTCCGCGTTTCGTTGTTTTCCGATCTAAGAATAACCGAGATCGGATTTGAATTTGAGAAACAGGTTTATGCCGAAGGGTTCCGCTTTATCGCGGGTGTTGATGAGGTCGGCCGCGGATGCCTCGCCGGGCCTGTCGTTGCCGCCGCCTGCATCCTTGACCTCGATAAACCTTTTCCCAAAGGCCTCGACGATTCTAAAAAACTAACTACAGAAACTCGCGAAGAAATTGCTGCTCAACTAAAAGACGTTTGCATAGCTTACGCCATTGCGCAGGTTGAAGCCGACGAGGTTGACCGCATAAATATTCTCGAAGCGACAAAGGTCGCTATGCTCAACGCGATAGACAAGCTTAAACCTGCCGCCGATTTTCTCCTCATCGACGCCCTTAAACTAAAACGCTCCACTCTGCCACAAATGGCGATAATAAAAGGCGATTGCGTTTCCGCTTCGATTGCGGCTGCATCCATATTAGCGAAGACTTTTCGTGACGATCTGATGAAAGCCTATGACATCGACTACCCGCAATACGGTTTTGCGAGTCACAAAGGTTACGGCGCGCCGATTCATTGGGAAGCTCTGCGACAGCACGGCCCTTGCCCGCTGCATCGCCTCAGCTTTCGCGGCGTATGCAATAATGATGATGAGAAAGTTCTTTTTGCAGGCATGTCAGTCGATTGACACTTGTTTACGCGAAGTATATAAGAACTCTTATCAAATCCCTCATTACTTAAATTCTTAGGAGATAAAATATGCGACAAATTAGATTTTTTGCTGCGGTCATTTTCCTCTGTCTGTTCGCGGCTCTTGCGGATGCGCAGGCAACGCGAACGTGGGTTTCTGGTGTCGGCGACGATGTTAACCCATGCAGCCGAACAGCACCGTGCAAAACCTTTGCAGGTGCAATTTCTAAAACCGCCACTAACGGCGAGATCAACTGTCTCGATTCCGGCGGTTTTGGAACTGTGACGATTACAAAGTCCATTACTATCGACTGTAAAGGAACTATAGGCGGTATTCTTGCGTCGCTAACCAACGGGATACTCATTAACAATGCGATTGCCACAGTGCGTCTGCGGGGACTGAATATAAACGGAGCCGGAAACGGATTAAACGGCGTCAAGATAGTCGCCGCAACTGCGGTGAATGTCGAAGATTCAGTAATCGATGGTTTCACGCAACACGGGGTTTTGGTCGAAAATTCAGGCAACGTCAAGGTAGTCCTAAACAATTCGGCGATTCGAAATAACGCCGTCGCTGTCATGGGAGCTTCGACCGGCTCAGCCAACATTATGGTCGCCAATTCTATTTTGTCGGGAAGCAATACCGCTATTTTTGCGGGTTTAAATTCTACAATCCGAATTTCCGGCAACTTGATCGTGGCCAATATGGCCGGTTTAACCGGACAGGGCAAGATTATTTCGTTTAAGAACAATACGATCGACGGCAACGCTTCAAACGGGTCGCCGACGTCAACCGTTGTTCTGCAATGATTTGAATGCTTTTAAAAACCGATCCATTCTGTTGGCTGTTTGTTGTTCGATATGGTGATCTTTGTCTCGGCTTTGAAGAGCGGCCGGCGCATTTGCAACGCTACCTCGGCGGTAATTTTTGCTAGATGCGGCTCGTTGGCACGTTGTGAGAGATGAGCAAGGACGATGTGACGCGCCGTGCCGTCAAAATCTTTTGTCAGCCAGTCAGCGAGGTCTTCGTTTGCGAGATGTCCGTATCGGGACATTATTCTTTGCTTTAAATCCCACGAATAGACCGAACAAGATCGGAGCATGTCGCGGCAGTGGTTTGACTCGATAACAATAGCATCGCAGGAGCGCAGTTTTTCTTTTATAACGTCGTTTATGTGGCCGAAATCCATCAACGTCGCCATCCGCACGCCGTTCTTTCTTGCAACAAAGCCGAAGTTATCAACCGCGTCGTGCGGAACGCTGAACGGATCAAAATCTATGTCGCCAATTCGGAACTCGCGGCTCGATTCGATCTCTACGGTTCTATTTTTTAACGCGGCGCGTCTCTTTAAAGATTCGCTGTCGCCGTTTTGGGCGCCTTTGCGAGTGTCGTAGAAAGCATCTTCGGTGACGCGGGAAATATAGACAGGGCAACCGACCATTCCGGCAAGAACGCGCAGGCCGCCGGCGTGATCGCTGTGTTCGTGAGTGAGAATTATGCCGTCGAGCTTTTCACTCGGCACGCCGACGAGCGCGAGCCGCCTTAAAAGCTCACGGGCGCTCATTCCCGCATCGACCAAGACGTTTGTCTTCTCGGTCGATATCAAAACGGCATTCCCCGTCGAACCACTGCCTAAAACCGTAAACTTCATGACTGGAGGGCAAGCATCCTGCTTGCCAAATTTGCACAACAATCTAACTATCCTGATACTTCGACCGCAATGCTTTTGCCATCACACGCGTAATGACCGAGTTCGGCACGAATGTGACGAGACCCGAAACGAGAGCGTTTCGCCACCCTGACACAATTTTCGTCCGCCCGCTTTTGACTGCGCGCAAGGCCGTCTCGACCACATCTTCCGCCGTTTCCTGTCCCTTGATCTGAATAGGAATATCCAGTTTCGCGACGGACTGAAAATTGGTTTTCGTCGAGCCGGGACACAATGCCAAGACCTGAATACCGAACGGCCGGTTTTCCTCGGCGAGTGCTTCCGAGAACGAAGTTACGAAAGCTTTTGTCGCCGCATACGTCGTCATAAAAGGTATCGGCTGAAAGCCCGCACCGGATGAAACATTGATGATCGTGCCGCGCTTTCGCTCACGCATTGCCGTTAAATATCGATGAGTAAGAGCGACAAGAGCGCGGATGTTAAGCTCGATCATCCGCTTTTCGTTTTCAAGATCGAGGTTTGCAAAATCACCGTAAGATCCAAAACCGGCGTTGTTGATGAGCCAATCAACCTCAAATCGATGTCTTTCGGTTTCGTCAAATAGCCGCTGGTCGGCATCCGCGTCGGTCAGATCGAGGGCGACATAATGAGCCGTGATCTTATGCACGAGCATCAGCTCATCGCACAACTCGTGGAGCGCTTTTTCAGAACGGGCGACCAGCACGAGATCGTGCTTTTCAGCCGCGAGCCGCCGTGCGAAAGCCTCGCCGATTCCGCTCGATGCTCCGGTGATCAGAGTTACCTTCATAGATCGTCTTCCGCCGGGACAAACGAAAAATAGATGGCCGACGCGCCTGCAATTACTATTGTAACAGTTCCGAAAAAGCGAATAATGCCGGCGACTGTCTTTGTAGAATCGATGAGGCCGGTCTCGGTCAGCAGATAATTCCAATCGTGAAAACTGCCCTCGCTTCCCGAAAAACCGCTCGTCAAAACAAGCTGCATCACAACGGCGTCAGCCGCATAGACCCACACATTCAAAATGCTCTGCCCGACCCACAACAAAACTATCGCAGCCGAGTAAAAACTCCGCTGCCAAATAAAGTAACCGACAAAAATCAAAGGCAGGATCACTTGAAAGAGCGACCCGCCCGCGATGCCCATAAACTCGCCTAAGATTCGAAACAACAAATGTCCCGTTTCATGAATCGGCAGATCGACATTGTCCAAAAAGCTGCCCCGCATCGGATCGTAAGCGATCCACAGAAAATAGATGAAGAGTAAAACGGCAAAAATGAGTTTGGGAATATTTGGTCGCATCGTTTTATGAAGCGGCGTTAGAGCGTCTCATAAATTCATCACGCGAGATCGCATAGAACACACAATCGAAGCCGTAGTGCGGCTCGGTTTTTTCGTAAGTCATGCCGCATTTTTCCATTATCTTCCACGAGCCGATATTTTCGGGAAAGGAAACGGCGACTATGCGTTCGAGGCCGAGTGATTCGAAACCGTATTTCAGCCAGCCGTAAGCGCATTCAAAACCGAAGCCCTGCCGCCAGAACCTTTCGGAAAGATTGTAGCCAACCTCGATCTCACCGGTGTCTTCGAGAGGCTGCAGGCCGCTTGTGCCGATCAACTCACCGGTTGCCTTTAGACCCATCGCACAGTTGCCAAAACCGAATTTGTCATGACAGTCGATGTAAAACTGGAGACGCGTTGCGAGCGATTCGGGATTTTGCATCTTTGTGCCGCCGAGGTAGCGGTTTACCGGCTCGGGCGAGCGCATCTCGATAAGCCACGGCAGATCGTCGGGTGTGAGTTTTCTGTAAAAAAGCCGGTCGGTCTCGATCATTGAAACAAATTTTGCGGGAATTTCGTGTAATTATCAACGAGCGCCAATAAAAGGACAAAAAAATATGCTTAACATATTAGAAAACCGCAGAGAATTTCTTCAACAACTATCAATGGCGGCCGTCGCTGTCCCTTTTTTGATCGGATGCCGTGCCGAGACGTTTGCCCAAAACGACTCCGCGATCCTGCGCCGCATAAAACAAAACGCCCTGCCAACAGGTGGTGAATGGAGCGGAGCTATCGATGCACCTGCCGATGTTTCGTGGAAAACCACTTTGGCAAAGGCGACGGACGAAGGCGAGCCGATGATAATTTCAGGCACCATTTTTGCCAAAGAAAGCAAAACGCCGGCTCCGAATATCCTTATTTATCTTTATCACACCGATATGTACGGAATCTATGGCAGATCGGGCCAGCACAGGCACGGCAAATTTCGCGGATGGATGTTGACCGATGACAAAGGCCGATACGAATTTCGCTCGATACGTCCCGCATCGTATCCGAATTCGACACAATCGCAGCATGTCCACATGACCCTAACAAGCGTCGATCATAACGAAGACTGGATCGACTCTATCCTATTCGAAGGTGACAAGTTTATCACAACACGTGAACGCGGAACCGCCGGGAAAAAGGGTGGTTTCAATCCAATTGTTACTCTGGAAAAAGGTTCGAACGGAATTTTTAGCGCAAGACGTGATATTCAGTTAAGCTAAGCGCGCTTATGGTGACAGGCGGACAATCTTCCAACGATCGCCTTCCAACAGATAACAAAAACGGTCGTGCAGACGGTTTTGACGGCCTTGCCAGAACTCGAATTTGTCCGGCGTCAATCGAAAGCCGCCCCAAAACGGGGGTAACGGAACGTCATCGCCAAATTTTTTGCGAAACTCTTCAAAACGTTTTGCAAGAAATTCGCGAGATGCGATCTCGCTGCTCTGTGCGGAGGCCCATGCGGCGAGACGGCTGTCGACCGGCCGTGATTTAAAATATTTTTCAGATTCCTCGTGGCTTGTTTTCTCGACGCTGCCGTAGATCGCGACCTGGCGATTTAACTGCGGCCAGAAAAAATGAAAAACAGTATTAGGATTATTTGTTAGATCAGTTCCCTTTTTGCTCTCGTAGTTTGTAAAAAAAGCAAAGCCCTTTTCGTCAAAAAACTTTAGCAAAACAACGCGAACCGAAGGTTTGTCATCGTTGCCGACCGTGGACACCGTCATCGCGTTCGGGTCGATGATGTCGGAATCTAGTGCCTCGTTCATCCAAGCGGAAAACTGCTTGAAAGGGTTAGCGTCCAGCGCGGATTCAGACAATCCGTCCGATGAAAAATCTCTGCGAAGATCGGCTAATTCCATAGCAAAAATTCAGATCATGTGCACCAGCAAACCGTCCTTTAGCTTTGGCTCGAACCAGGTGGATTTCGGCGGCATGATTTCGCCCATGTCGGAAACGGCAAAAAGGTCGTCCATCGTGGTTGCGAACATCGAAAAGGCGACCTTTGCGATTGATTCGTCAACGATGCGTTCGAGCTCGGCCGTGCCGCGCGCGCCGCCGACAAAGCCGATGCGGTTGTTTGTTCTCGCGTCGTCGATGCCAAGATGTGGTTCGAGAAGGTAAGTTTGCAGAATACTGACGTCCAAGCGCTCGATCGGGTCGGGCTCGCGAACATAGTTTACACTGAACAACAGCTTGTACCATTTGCCGTCCATATACATGCAAAACTCGCCGTGATTTTGCGGCACTTTTTCGTCTGATTCACTCAGAATAAAATTTTCCTGTATGCGCACAAAAAATTCATCTTCGGTGAGGCCGTTGAGATCTTTTATGACACGATTATACGGCAAAATCTTGAGGTCTTCGGCGGGGAACATTCCGGCGACGACAAAGTTGTAATCTTCCGCTCCGGTATGTGAGTTGTTTTGCTCGCGCATTTTGTCGCGCGCCAATTTCGCGCTCTCGGCTCGGTGGTGGCCGTCGGCAATGTAAAGCGCGGGCACTTCGGAAAAGGCTTTTTTCCACGGCTCCGGGTCGGTGAGGCGCCAAATTTTTTGCCGTATTCCATCGGGACACTCGAAGTTATAGATTGGTTCTTGTTTTACTGCATCGGCGAGCAATGTTCGAATAGTTTCCGTGTTGCGAAACCCCAGAAAGATCAACCCGGTCTGCGCGCTGACGGCGAGCAGATGGCCGGTTCTGTCCTCGACCTTGTCCGGCCGGACGTTTTCGTGTTTTTTGATAACGCCTTGCTCATACTCGTCTATAGAGCAGCACCCGACCACGCCCGTCTGCGCATGTTCGTCACTGGCGAGTTGGTAAACATAAAATGCATCTTCCGGATCGGCGGTGTAAATCTTTTCGCTGATGAACCATTCGAGGTTTTGCTTGGCACGTGCAAAAACATCGGCGGCGGGTGGTTTGCTGTCTTCGGGAAACTCGGCCTCGGCTCGCGTCACGCGCAAAAAGCTGAGCGAATTGGACGTAATAAACGCACGCACCTCCGACTCGTAAACAACGTCGTAGGGCACACATGATACCTGCTTTGCGTGTGTCGCACTGGGGCGCAAAGCTCGAAAGGATTTGATGATCGCCAAATTTTTACTCCTGAGGCAGCAGCTCCGGCTCGGAAGTGCTTTCCGGCATTTCCTCGCCAAATGCCTGATTTTGTTTCTCGATGCCGAATGCTTGATTTTGTTTCTCTATATGTTCTTTTATCAACTGATTTGCCTGGCCCAGTTTGTCTATTTTCCAAACGCCTTCTTCGCGAACGAAAGGCAACGTTTCCCACGAGCCAAACGAATTTTTCACCTGCAAAGTCGCCTTGTCTCCGTCGATCTTTTCTTCACGATACTCGACCGATTTCTGATTCGGATTAAAAAGCGTGTCACGCTCCAAAATCTCGTTAAGCGTCACGTTTTGTGCCGTCGCCTCGCGCTCGTGCATCTTGATCGTCGCCTCCGAGAGCAAAAGCTTCATCGTGTCCGCATCCTTTTTCTTGATCGCCTTTGTGTAAGTCTTAAAAGTCTCAAGCGGCGTCGCCGGCAGCCTCTCGCCGCACGCGGACAGCAAAACTGCAAATATTATCGGAACAATTGACCAAATACGCATTCTACAGATACCTTTAATGAAGTTACCAAAAAGATAAAGTATATCAAGTCAGAACCGCCTGCGTAAGTGGGCGGCCAGTGAGATGAAAAATATGCAACGTCAAATTTTACAGGAAAGTGAATTAGCACAGGCTCTCAGCACCCTCAAAGGATGGACGGCGGAAGACAAATCCCTAAACAAACATCTAAAATTCGAAAACTTCGCCTCCGCGCTTCGCTTTGTCAACCGCGTCGGCGAACTCGCCGAAGCCGCCGACCACCATCCCGACATCACATTCGGCTGGGGCTACGCCGACATCGCATTGACCACCCACGACCGCGGCGGAATAACCGATGTCGATGTTGCACTGGCGAGAAAAATTGATTCTTCGGATTAAAATAGTTGCCACAGCTGAACATTAGGAGTCAATATGTCGATATACGATAAAGCGGTTCGCGTACTTATTCGTGAAATGGTTGGGGTTCTCGCTCCGGAGCAGGGGCATATCTTTTCTAAAGATGCCGCCATCGCTTGGTTCGCGGAGCATTATCCAAAGATTAAGGAAGGCACTATTACTGCCCATCTGATCCGTTTTTCCATAAATGCGCGTAGCCGGGTGCATTACAGCGCCAGACCCGATGAAGATCTTTTATATCAGGTTAACGGAAGCCACTTTCGACTATATGATCCTTCGAACGACCCAGCACCAATTCATTCCAAATCCGACACGGTCGCAGAGACCCGAATAGATTCTGAGGAGCAACAAACACCTAGTGAGTTTGCTTATGAAAGCGATCTTCGTGACTTCCTCGCGAAGAATCTATCGATTATAGAGCCAGGCCTTCAACTGTACCAAGACGAAGGCATCAACGGTATCGAGTTCCCAGTGGGCGGGCGCTTCATCGATATTCTGGCGGTTGATGAGCAAAAGGCGCTAGTTGTGATTGAACTAAAAGTATCGAAAGGTTATGACCGAGTTATAGGACAAATTCTCCGTTACATGGCCTGGATTGAGAAACACCACGCTGAACCGGGTCAGCGTGTTCGCGGAATTATCGCTGCCCGAGAAATCTCTAACGATCTCAGATTGGCTTGCTCGTATCTACCGGCGGTTCATCTTTATGAGTACCAGATGTCGGTTGTCCTTCGAAAGGTTATCCTCGAAACGCGCAATAGCCAATAATAATCTCGAATCGAGCGCATCCAATTTCATCCTTATCCCTTTAGAAATTTCTTGCCTCTTTGTTCCGATTTTTGCTAACCCTTAGCGATTCAGATAAAATCACTCTTTTAGGAAATTCTCTATTTTTAACTGAGGAAATTATGTCTAATGTTCCAATCACGGTTGCGCATGGTGACGGCATCGGGCCGGAGATCATGGCGGCGACGCTGCATATTTTGAAGGCGGCCGGTGCACGGCTCGAGATCGAAGAGATCGAGATCGGCGAAAAGGTTTATCTGTCGGGTAATTCCGCGGGCATTGCGCCGGAATCTTGGGAATCGCTGCGGCGGACGAAAGTGTTTCTTAAAGCACCGATCACGACACCGCAAGGCGGCGGATTTAGCTCGCTGAAT
This sequence comes from Pyrinomonadaceae bacterium, assembly GCA_046160805.1. GTDB lineage: Bacteria > Acidobacteriota > Blastocatellia > Pyrinomonadales > Pyrinomonadaceae > OLB17. The sequence continues at coordinate 12,336 of JBJXHF010000049.1, read as the reverse complement.
GTGGCTGTGCGTAAGACTTTGGGGCTCTATGCAAATATTCGCCCTTGCGTTTCTTATCACCCGTTTGTAAGCACAAAACATCCGGTGATGGATGTCGTCATCATTCGCGAAAACGAGGAGGACACGTACGCCGGCATCGAATACCGTCAGACCGATCAGGTCGAGGAATGTTTGAAACTGATCTCGCGTCCCGGCTCGGAAAAGATCGTCCGATACGCCTTTGAATACGCCAGGAATTTTGGCCGCAAAAAGGTGACATGCTTTATCAAGGACAACATTATGAAACAGACCGACGGTTTGTTTCATCGTATCTTTGACGAGATCGCGCCGGAATATCCCGAGATCGAGGCTGATCACTGGATCGTCGATATCGGCTCTGCAAAGCTCGCCGACACGCCTGAGAATTTTGACGTGATCGTGATGCCAAACCTTTACGGCGATGTGATCTCAGACATCGCGGCGCAAATCGCGGGCTCAGTCGGACTTGCCGGTTCGTCGAACATCGGTGAAAAGGTCGCGATGTTCGAGGCGATCCACGGCAGCGCTCCGCGCCGTGCCGGACAAAATCTTGCCAATCCTTCGGGACTGTTTTTAGGTGCTGTTTTGATGCTGGTTCACATAAATCAGCCGGACATCGCCGAACTCGCTCACAATGCCTGGCTCCGGACTATCGAAGACGGCGTGCATACTTACGATATGTTCAATTTAGAGGTTTCGAAGGAAAAAGTTGGCACGAAAGAGTTTGCCGATGCCGTTGTTGCACGGCTCGGTAAAAAGCCCGAAACACTCAAGAGTGTGACTTACGCCACGAACGTCTCCGATATTGATCCTAAACCGATCTTTTCAACGCCCGTTCCACAAAAGAAAGACTTGGTTGGTGTGGACATATTTCTTGATTGGTGGAAAGGCTTGTTCTATGGCGTCGCGGACGAACTCGGTGCGCTTGTCGAGAAAGTTAACGGCGACGGCGTCAAACTCCATACGATCGCAAATCGAGGAGTGAAGGTTTATCCCGGCGGCCAGCCCGACACATTCACCGTCGATCACTGGCGCTGCCGCTTTCTACCCGAATCCGGCGAAGGTAATATTATTTCGCACGCTCAGATAATCTCGCTGCTCGGGCGATTAAGCGAAGCCGGATTGGACGTTATTAAGACCGAGAATCTTTATTATTTTGACGGTGTAAGAGGATACTCGGCTTGATCCATTACTAACCGTTTTAAATTGCATCTTAAGGAACATTGTCCTAAAATAATAGACAAATGTCGCAACCCCTGATTTTTGCGATATGAGCGCTATGAACACAGAGCAAAAACTGAACAAAGAGATTAATACACTTTTCAAAAGTTCTGCGTTTTTAAAGAGAAACAACGGCGGCAAAAAAACCGTTACTTACGGCGAATTTTTGTCTGATAAGATGCTGATGATTGATCTCATCAATGTCGGAGTTCCTTATTCATTGTTCGACCTTATTCAGAGCGTTTCGCCGTTTTCCGAGGGCGACTGGGCGGCAATCCTGGATATTTCGCTTAAATCGCTTCAGCGCTATAAGCAAAGTGCGAAAACATTCAAGCCGCTACAGTCAGAAAAGATCGTGGAAGTGGCCGAGGTGACGCGAGAAGGCCTCGAATTCTTCGGTGACGCCGAAAAGTTTAGGAGATGGCTGAACACGCCCAGCCTCGCGCTCGGAAAGGCCAAACCTAAAGATCTGTTGAAAAGCTCATACGGCAAAGAACTGGTTCTCGGAGAGTTGGTGCGCATGGAGCACGGCATTTTCGTATGATCGAGGTCTTTCGGCTTTCTCCCGAGAGATATGCCAGGAAATTATCGGGACGAGGTTCGGCAAGATTAGGGGCCAGATGGAATTCGGCGGGTGTTGAGCTGGTTTACACAGCGTCAAATCGATCCCTCGCGATGGCAGAGGTTTTGGTTCACTTAAGCTGGACGGATATACCAAACAACTTGATGATGGCCGCTATCGGATTGCCGGATGACATCTTGATCGAGAACATATCAGACGATGAAATGCCTTCGACGTGGAACATCTTTCCGCATACGAAAGAAACACAAGAGATCGGCGACCGATTCGTTGCGAAGCGGCGCAGTTGCGTTCTGCGAGTTCCATCGGTAGTCACGCGAGGTGATTTTAATTTACTCATCAACCCGCATCATCCGCAGTTTCCAACGATCAAGATCCTGAGACTGGAAAAGTTCAAGTTTGACCGGCGGCTGTTCCGCTAGCCGAACTTGCATCTAAGAGAAATGACTGGAAAGCATAAATCGTCGTCACCACTGATTGCCATCATCATGGGCAGTAAGTCCGACTGGCCGACGATGGAGGTTGCCTCGCAAACCCTCGACGAATTCGGTGTAGCGCATGAGACGAAGATCGTTTCGGCTCACCGCACGCCTGACTTGCTCTTTGAATTTGCAAAATCTGCCGAAGAGTGCGGAATTGAGGTCATCATCGCTGGCGCGGGCGGAGCGGCGCATTTGCCGGGAATGTGCGCTTCGCAAACTGTTTTGCCCGTGCTTGGCGTTCCGATTGAAAGCAAGGCGTTGAAGGGCCTTGATTCGCTGCTTTCCATCGCTCAAATGCCTGCGGGCGTGCCGGTCGGAACGCTTGCAATTGGTGAGGCCGGTGCAAAAAATGCGGCCCTTCTTGCGATCTCGATCCTAGCCACCTCACGACCGAACTTGCGAAAAAAACTTCATTCATTTCGCCGAAATCAGACAAATACAGTTTTAAGAGCCAAACTGAAATAATCAGACCTCGAATGAGAGTAGTTTCTGCTGTCTGCAATTCTTGTCTTTCGCAAACGTTCTCAATAACATGATGCCGGTTATGAATATGTACAGTTCCCGGAAGCTTCTTTTCACTATTACGGTTACTCTAGCAGTTGCTGTCGCTGGCTATCCCCAATATTCACAATCGAAGCTCGAAGTGCCGAGTTCCGAATACGAAGTCTTTTCTGCATACATAGACCAGCTTTATTTAAGACCCGACCCGATCTGGTTTGACCTGAGTGGAAATAGTCTCGTAAACAAATATCGCGTACCGAGCATTGGTCAAGTCGTCGTAGGCGATATGACCGTCGTTATCGATCCAGCATATTATCCTTTCGCAAAAGAAGTATCGGATTCCGTTCCGGTGTACTTATTGAACGAACTTCTAAGGAAAAATGTCGAGTTTCACAAGCTCCGCAATTTATTCAGTACAGGTGTGAAGACCGATTTATGGATTCAGGATCTTGAAGAACAGCGACAAATAACTCCCGAAGCAGAGAAACGTAAGATATCGTGGGAGCAATCTTTTTACGATTATTTCTTTGGAAAATATCCACAATCGATAGGCTATATATTTTTCTCCCGCCCTGCGTTTGGAGCAGACGGAAAATCGGCGTTGTTGCGTGCGTCCCAATCAGATTATTACAGCTCGAACCCTCACAACCGATCCTATCCCCAGCGGATCGTCCTTTTTGAAAAAGAAAAGGATAGATGGCTCATCAAAAATGTTTTTCCTCAGGAAAACCTGTACGAAATCAACCTGATAAAATGTAAACAAGTTCCTTGGTCTATGCCCTGGGCTTTGGGATCAATGCACCTTCAAGTTGATGGTTTAACTGACGACAGGTGCAAATTGAATATTACGTACGAGCAGGAAATGGGGTATTCAAGCACTGTATGCAAGGTGCCAACATCCCTCCATCAATTGATCGTCAAACTTGGTGGCCTTCAATTTATTTTCGCGAAAGATATATCTAAGTTTTGTGAAAAGCCGAAATCGGGTAATCTCATTTTTGACCAGATAAAACGGTCTACAAATCCAAAAGTAAAATGACCGTTGAAGAGATCATCAACGAGTTGCTTGCGCTCAGCGATCCGTCGAAGATCGCGGATCTTGAACGATACGCGATCAAGACGCCGAAAGCCTTTGGGATACGCGCGCCGGAGCTAAAGGCATTTGCACGCGAGATTAAAAAGCTTGTTCCCGATCGTCACAAAGCTGCGCTCGATTTGTGGAGCACCGGCATTTACGACGCTCGGGCCGTTGCTTTTTTGATCGACGACAAAAACCGGGTTACGCGCGAGCAGATGGATGAGTGGGCAGCCGATTTTGACAATTGGGCGACGGTTGATGGAGCATGCGGCTATTTGTTTTGCCGGACGCCCTTTGCATATGAAAAAGCGTTCGAGTGGTCCGAGCGCACGCCTGAGTTCGAGAAACGTGCCGGATTTTCTCTGATGGCGTATCTTGCGGTGCATGATAAGAAGGCGTCAGACGAACAACTTGCCGCTTTTTTGCCCGTGATCGAACAGCACGCTGATGACGACCGAAACTTTGTCAAAAAAGCCGTGAATTGGGCTTTGCGACAATTAGGAAAACGCAATCTTCACCTCAATGAACTGGCAATAGAAGCTGGTAAACGAATTAAATCACAAAATACCAGTTCTGCCAGATGGATAGCCGCAGACGCTTTGCGTGAATTGACCAGCGAAACCACAAAAGAGCGTCTAATTCAAAAATCCACACTGGTTAAACCTCGTTAAAAATTGTTGCAGCTTCTTTCCATAAGCTCTATAATAAAGGTATGTCTCCCTATCCAGCCTTTTCGAGGTTCGAAGTATGAACAAAATAAAATGCAGGAAGTGTGGCCTGGTCAACCTGGCCTCGGATTACGACTGCCGCCGCTGCGGCCACGACATGGGCACGCGATTTATGGTCAGCAGCCAACGCATCGGCCCGCGCGAGGCGGCAAAGAGCAGCTCATGGATTTACACGCTTCTGTTTATCGCCCTTATCGGCGGCGGAGCCTACTACATCTTCTCGGGCGTTGAAAAATCATACGATGATGTGCAGGCAACCGAAACAAATCGCCTTAACTCGCAGGCGAATCTGCCGGCCAACGCACCGCGAACGCGCACCGAGTTCGAAGATAAGCAAAAACACAATTACAAGACCGCAATCCAAAACAGCCAAGGCCTCGCCGAATCCCAAAAGCGAATGGAAGAAACGCAGAAGCTGATGCAGGCCGGTCAGAAATAGAGATCGATTGCGAAAGCTCGCACGTTAGAAGGGCGGTACACCCTGGCGTTGAGTGTTCCGCCCTTAGTTACGGGCGGGCTTGCGCATTATTGAGTCACGCGCAAACTTAAGTTAATCTATTGCAGCGCGTGACAAAAACGATCCTTCCAAATTCAACAATTGGCGTGTTCGGCAGCGGGCAGCTTGGGAGGATGTTTGCCATTGAGGCGAGGAAGATGGGTTATCGTGTGCACACGTTCTCGCCTGAGAGCGATACGCCGACCGGGCAGGTTGCCGATATTGAAACGTCGGCTTCGTATGACGATCTTGATGCTGTCAGGGTGTTTGCCAAGTCGGTCGATGTTGTGACATTTGAGTTTGAGAATGTTCCGTCTGCGACGGTAGATGCGGCGGCTCAGTTTGTTGAGGTTCATCCAAAAGGCGAGATTCTTCATACGACGCAGAACCGTCTCCGCGAAAAGACATTTCTCGCGGACAACGGTTTTCCCGTTGCGCCGTTCAAACATATAAAGACGATTGAAGACCTACATCACGCTACAGAAGAAATTGGTTTACCGGCAATCCTAAAAACAGCGGGATTTGGCTATGACGGCAAAGGGCAGGCAAGGCTGACCGACTTTGGCGAGATCGAATCTGCTTTTAAGCATCTTAACGGACGAGAGGCCATTCTCGAATCGCTTATTGATTTCGAAAAAGAAGTTTCGGTCGTCTGCGCGCGAGACAAAGTTGGCAATTTTGCACATTACGGTATTATCGAGAACGAGCACTCACGCAGCATTCTCGACGTTTCTTTTGCACCTGCAATTGTTTCAGAAAAGGTGTTTGCTCACGCCATTGAGATCGCAAAAAGCATCGCGGAGATAATGGATTACGTCGGCACGCTTTGCGTTGAGTTTTTTGTGACAAATGACGAAAAACTGTTGGTTAATGAGCTTGCACCACGTCCGCACAATTCGGGACATTTGACGTTTGACGCGTGTGTCACGTCGCAGTTCGAACAGCAACTGCGCGCGGTTTGCGGCTTGCCGCTCGGCTCGACGGAATTTTACAAGCCTGCGGCGATGGCCAATTTACTAGGCGAGCTTTGGGAAAACGGAGAGCCCGATTGGGCGGCGGCGGCAGATCATCCAAGTCTGAAAATCCATCTATACGGCAAACCCGAACCGCGCGTGGCGCGAAAAATGGGACACTTAACCGCGATTGCGAACACAGCGGACGAAGCAGTTCAGATCGCCAGAGAGACGCGTTCGCGATTGAAAATTCATTTGTAATTCGTAATTCGTAAATTCGCGGTTGATTCCCGGGAAATCAATTACGAATTACAAATTACAAAAAGCTGCTCATATCCTTCATTGCGCGGCTCATGACGGCAGGATAAACTCAAGGTTTATGGCCGATACGCTCTCATTGCCCAAGACAACTGACAGAAAGACTTTATACGATGCGATCGTGCCGCAGATCGACTCGCTGGTGTCGGGCGAGACGGATTTGATTGCAAATCTGGCAAATGTCGCAGCAGTATTGAAAGAAACCTTCGGTTTTTTGTGGGTTGGATTTTATCTGAAAAAGGAAAACCAACTAGTTCTCGGGCCTTTTCAGGGGCCGCTTGCCTGCACGCGAATTGATTTTGACAGCGGCGTTTGCGGTCACGCCTATACGACAAAAGAAACCACGATTGTTCCTGACGTTGAAAAATTTCCGCGACATATCGCGTGCAGCTCTGCTGCGAGATCGGAGATCGTCGTGCCCATTTTTGGTCGTGACGGCGAGGTTTTTGGCGTTCTCGATGTGGACAGCGACCGGCTTGACGATTTTACACGCACTGATGCAGAAGGCCTCGCTCTGATCGTCAAGATTATAGAGCGATCCATATAGATTTATGACTCCTGTCGAATATCCTTATTGGGTTTGGATTACATTTTTTGCGGTCGTCTTGACGGCGTTGTTTGTCGATATCGGCATAGTGAATCGCACCTCACATGTGCCGACACGAAAGGCGACTATCGGCTGGAGCATCGTCTGGGTTTCGCTGGCGCTTGCGTTTAATGCTTTTGTCTTCTGGCAGTTTGGAATCGATAAAGCCAAGCTATTTTTTACAGGATATCTGATCGAACTGTCGCTTTCCGTAGATAATCTCTTTGTTTTTTTGTTGGTCTTCAGTTTCTTCAAGGTTCCAAAAGAATATCAGCATCGCGTTTTGTTTTGGGGCATCATGGGTGCGCTCGTGATGCGCATGATAATGATCTTTGCCGGGGCAGAACTCGTCGAGAGGTTTCATTGGATAATCTATGTTTTCGGAGCGTTTCTCATTTACACCGGTTTAAGCATGTTTCGCAATACCGACGATAACTTTGAACCGCATGAAAGCTGGATCGTTAAATTTGTTACCAAATACATTCGCATTTCAAAGCGTTATGACGGAGATAAATTCATCGTTGTAAAGGACGGCGTTCGCACGGGAACTCTTCTGCTGCTTGTGTTGATCACGATCGAGTTCACCGACCTGATCTTCGCTGTCGATTCTATACCGGCGATTTTTGGGATCACTACTGACCGGTTTATTGTCTATACATCTAACATCTTTGCTATCCTTGGCCTTCGAACATTTTTCTTCCTATTGGCTGATCTTGCCGACCGGTTTCATTTCTTGAAATACGGTCTTGCATTTATTCTGACCGTGATCGGCATAAAAATGCTCTTGCCTCTGGCCGCTGAAGGCTTGATAATGGTATTGGGTGATGAAAATACTTCCGCCTTTGCAATTTTCCTCCGGCGGTTTGTCAATCATGAATTCGACCAGATGGCCATCAACCTGTCTCTCGCCGTAGTTATCGGGGCGATAGCAGCATCCGTGATATTATCTTTGATCTTTCCCCGCAAAGCTGACGCGATCAAAGCCCGCGAAGAATAGAGCCTCTGTTAGATGGAAGAACATAAATACCGCAAATTTTACGTTGACTGGTGGAACATCCGCAGGAGCACGATCTACGGGCTGATCGCTCTGGTTGTGATTGCCGGCGCGGTTTTCGGCGGTGTTAAGTTGGTTTCGCAAAGCAACTGGTTCGCAGCCGTAGATTCCGGCGAAATTCCGCGCGATGCAGCACGCATCGTCTCTTTCGAAGGCGAAGTGAGAATAACGCGTGCCTCAACTCGCGAAACAATTCTTGTCAAAATTCCGACTTGGGTTGCCGCCGGCGACACCATCCAAACCCAATCCGACGGACGGGCGATAATCCAGATGATCGACGGCTCGGTTTATTCGGTGCGGCCAAACAGCACGGTGGTCGTTCGCGACACGACCTCGCTCCTTGGCGGTAAAAACGTCCGCGTTCGAGTTGACGACGGACAGTTGAATGTCAGGACCGAGGACCAGCCCGCCGACACTACGAACATTGTCGAGCTCGGAGAAAGCGAAAATGAGATCGGCCCTCGAACCGACGCCAGCTTTAATGCAGACGGCCCTGACGGAGGCGAGATACGCATCAGCCGCGGCGGCGTCGAGACGACGCTGAACGGCGAAAAAACGGCTATCGGCGAGAACACTTACACCACGGTGAAAGGCTCGGAATTATCGCCGCGTGAGAAATTGCTCGCTCCGCCGAGGCCGAATGCTCCGGGAAATTCGGAACAGATCGTCGATTCGAGTGGCAGCGGCGTTACAGTCAATTTTTCGTGGGCCGACCCTGAAGGCAATCCGGCGGCGAGCTTTTATTTGCAGATCGCCAAATCACCTTACTTTGCGCAGGATTCGATCCTCGTTGACAGAAGCGACGTGCAGAACCGCAATTTTCGGCTCGCCGGTATTTCGCCGAGCACATATTATTGGCGGCTGAGAGCGACGGCGCGTTCAGGACAAACAACCGACTGGAGCGAGCCGTGGAAGTTCATCGTCATACGCAGAGGCGAAAGCGTCGATATCTCGGCGAGCGATTGGCGCGTCGAATCGATGGGCGGAAACATCTACCTCATCACCGGCAAAACGCAGCCCGGGTTGATCATCCGTTCGCAGGGCCGACAAGCGAATTCCGGAGCCGACGGAGTGTTCAGGCTACAGATACAATCGCCAACGATCGAGACTGCCGTCGAGATCGGCGACGATCGCGGCAACCGAACCGGCTTTGTCATCTCACTCCGAAACGGCAAAGTGCTGCGGCGTTATTAAACTTGGAGGGCGGCAATCGCTCACACACACCATTCAAAAAACCAAAATCATAAAAGCAGTCGAACTGGCCGCCTGACTGCGGCGCTCGTGCTGACCTTCGTCTATATGCTCGTCGAAGCGGTCGGCGGCTGGCTTACGAATTCGCTCGCCTTGATCGCCGACGCCGGCCATATGCTGACCGATGTCGCCGCTCTTACGCTGACACTTGCGGCGATTTGGTTCGGCTCGCGCCCGGCGACCGCCAAAAAAACATTTGGCTACTATCGCCTCGAAATTTTGGCGGCATTTGTAAACGGCATCGCGCTCGTTCTGCTTTCGATCTGGGTCATCTATGAAGCGGTCCTGCGTTGGAGTTCCCCACCTGCGATTAACGGAACGCAACTGATCGTCATTGCCGCCGGCGGCCTGCTGGTGAATATCATCGCGGCAAAACTGCTTCACTCCGATCACAAACACGACCTGAATATTCGCGGCGCGTGGCTCCACGTGATAGGCGATATGCTTGGCTCGGTAACGGCGATAATTGCCGGCGTTATGATCGTCACCGCAGGATGGTTATGGGCCGATCCGCTTTGCAGCGTTCTCATAAGCCTGATAATTATTTTCGGCGCCTGGCGATTAATAATGGAGTCGGTCAATGTCCTGCTCGAAGGTACGCCTGCTCATATAAATCTGTCCGCTGTCGAAAGTGCGATCCTCGAAACCGACGGCGTCAGCGGTGTTCACGACCTGCACGTCTGGACGATCTCGTCGGGCATGGATGCTCTTTCGGCACACATTAGTCATCACGATTCCGTCGCGCATTCCACGCTTCTCGTCGCCGTTCGCGAACGCCTGCACGACCGCTTCGGCATCGATCATTTGACGATCCAAATGGAAACTCAAAACCGCGAAGCCGAAGCCGTTTACGTCTGCGAAACCGGTACGAAATGCTTCGAACCCTCTGCTAATAACTGAGGCCATGCGCAAGCCCGCACGTAAGTAAGGGCGGAACACACAACGTTGAATGTACCGCCCTTACTAACGTGCGGGCTTATGCAAAATACGTATGCCCACTATTAATCTCAAATACGGTAAGAGCTCGATATCGTTTGACTACGATGAAAAGCGTTTCGAGATTCTCGGTCAAGCCATCCAGACATCGCCGCTTTCGGATGCGGAAATTGGTGAACGATTGGACAATCCACTTGATTCCCCACGTTTAGACGAACTTGTCAAAGCCAGACAAAGCGTTCTTATCGTCGTGCCTGACGCGACCCGCCAAACCGGTTGCGCTGCGGTCGTCAATCTCGTTGTCCGCCGCCTCATTGCCAACGGAACGGCTCCGCACGACATACGCATTATTTTTGCCACCGGCATTCATCGCAAAGCAACGGAAGAAGAAAAAGCGTCGATCCTCACGCCTTTTATCGCACAAAGAATTAAGACACTCGATCACGATCCTCGCGATCTGATGCAGCTTATACGACTTGGCGAAACCACGAACGGAATTCCTATCGAACTAAATCGAGCATTGACCGAGTACGACCATGTCATCATCATCGGCGGCGTAACGTTTCACTATTTTGCCGGATTTACCGGCGGACGAAAGCTGATCTGCCCCGGACTTGCGTCAACCAGAACCGTTTCCGAAACTCACAGACTCGCCTTCGACTGCGAACGCAAGACACGACGCGACGGCGTTGAAACCGGCCAACTCGACGGCAATGCCGTCAATGAAGCGTTTATGGAAATAGTCGAAAAGATTGAGCCGTCGTTTGCGATCAGCACGATCGTCAATGATGCAGGTGAGATAGTCGACATTTTCTGCGGCCACTGGCGCGCCTCACACCGTGCAGCATGTGAAGCCTATGCCGAGCAGCACACAATTCGCGTCCCAGAAAAACGTGACCTCGTAATCGTGAGCTGCGGCGGCTATCCATTTGATATCAACCTCATCCAGGCTCATAAAGCTCTCGAAGCTGCGTCCCAGACTTGCACTGACGGCGGAACGATCGTTCTCCTCGCCGAATGCGCCGACGGCCTCGGACGTAACGATTTTCTAAAATGGTTCGACGCCGAAAACAGCGAAGCTCTCGCCGAAATGCTCTGCCAAAAATACCAGGTCAACGGCCAGACGGCCTGGAGCCTGCTCAAGAAAGCCGAGAGGTTTGACATCAGGATAGCTACTTCGCTTGGCGCGTCCCAAGTTCAAAAAATGAAGCTGAAAAGGATCGATCTCGCGACTCTCACATCCCTCGTCGCCGAAACCAAACAAAGCGGCTACATTTTCCCGACCGGAGCAAAGTTTCTGGTCCAGTAAGATTGCGTCCCAAATAAGTTTTCAAATATCATGCCGCGTCAGGGCGGGTTGTTCGTCCCTGCTGGCGACAGGGAAATTAATTGCGTCCTTGAGCAATAAAGAAATTCAAACAGGATAGTCAGGATGGACAAGATGTTGTTTGGTGTTTAAGTTTTCTTATCCTGCATATCCTGTCCATCCTGTTAATTTTTTCCTCAGTATCGGCGACAGGCGAGCGTCCCAAAGGATCATGGAGAACCGCGTCCCAGATTCGATGAATAGCCGGCAGTGAGACTTCTCCGGTGCAATGCGGCTGCCACAAATCCCATCTTCATCGCCCTTCGATATGCGGCTTCGACTACCTGGTAGCCTGCGCGTCCATGAGGCGAGAGAGCGTAGCACGGTATCATTTCACCATCCTCCGACAGATCGTAGAAGACAGCCTCCTCAAGTTCCGGGCGGTCACTCAAATCTATGATCACCGGATCAACGCGGCCCGGGCCGAAGCGGCTCTCGATAAGCACCTGACAGACGCTCTCGACGTATCTCACTCGTTCGTCAAAAGCGATCTCCGAGCGGCGGATAAAAAACTGCGGGTGGCTCTTTGGCGTTGTGCGACGAATGCGATTCTGGTTCATAGTCTCAACATATCATCAAAATCTATTTTAGGAAATACCAACTTTCTCGATATGACGTAACTTTCTCAATATGACGCAACATTCCGAATATGACGTAACTTTCCGAATATGACGCAACTTGTATTTTAACAGTTAAATGCATTGCAATTGGTAAGGACGCTTACTGGTTGCAGGAAAGAAGAGTCTGGGACGCAACTCAGATGCAGAG
>JBJXHF010000048.1:0-2957 GCA_046160805.1 Pyrinomonadaceae bacterium | reverse complement strand
TCAACAAGACTACCGGCAAACTGAGTAAATTCGAGTTTCCTCGTGCCGGACGGGGCCATATTCTCGCTTTGTTGGGGGTATTCTTTCTGCTCATTGCCGGGAAAGCTTTTCTGGCGATGCCAAATCTCCTGTTAATGAACGACGGTTCGTTTTTTGGCGCAAGTTTCACAGATGTCAATGCAATTTTGCCGCTTTTGTGGGCTCAGATGGCAACCGGCGCCCTAGCGGCAATCTTTACATTCGTCTGCATTTTTCGCAAAGGGCTCGGCTGGCTATGGACTGGCATATCGGTGCTGGCACTCGTCTGGCTCGCCGGATTTGCCTATCCGGCGTTCGTACAGCGTTTTTCCGTTGCGCCAAACGAATTGGGCAAGGAAACTGAGTTTATTCGCCACAATATCGAAGCGACCAGGACAGCTTATGCAATAAATAGTGTCGAGGAACGCGAGCTTTTGGGTAGCCAAACGCTAACCGCCGCAGACATTCGGGAGAATCAGCGGACAATTAGCAATATCCGGCTCTGGGACACACAACCCCTACTTGATACCTTCGCGCAGATCCAGGAGATTCGCACCTACTACGAATTCCAATCGGTTGACAATGATCGGTACCAGATCAATGGCGAGATGCAACAGGTGATGATCAGTCCGCGTGAATTGAACGCTGCCAGCCTCCCGAACCGAAACTGGATCAATGAGCACCTAACCTTCACCCACGGCTATGGAGCAGCGGTTGGCCCGGTTGATAAAGTCACAGCCGAAGGTATGCCGGAATTGTTCGTTAAGGACATACCGCCGACTGTAACTGTGCCGGAACTTAAGATCGACCGGCCGGAAATATATTTCGGTGAAATGTCGAATGAACGCATTTACGTCAACACCAAGACCGAGGAATTCAGCCATCCGGCCGGGGAACAGAACGTCTTTCTCAATTACTCGGGCGACGGCGGTATCCCAATCGGTTCGACATTCAGCCAATTATTGTTTGCGTCCCGTTTCGGCGATCTAAAAGTGCTGCTTTCAGATGATCTGACCGCCGAGAGTAAGGTTGTCAAGGTACGCAACATCCGCGAGCGCTTGCAAAAGGTTGCTCCGTACCTAAGGTTTGACAACGACCCGTACCTTGTCATCAACGAGGGCAAGCTATTCTGGATCGCCGATGCTTACACAACAACCAACCGTTACCCGTATTCGCAGCCGGTAGATGGCATCAACTACATACGAAATTCAGTAAAAGCCACGATCGACGCCTATCACGGCACTGTAAATCTCTACATATCGGATCCGAACGATCCAATAATCCAAACATACGCCCGCGTTTTTCCCAACACGTTAAAACCGCTGGCGGAAATGCCTGAAGGCTTGCTCGCCCATATACGTTATCCGGAAGACATCTTCCTTATACAGGCAAAGGTCTTTGCGACTTATCAAATGAACGAGCCGCAGGAGTTCTATAACAAAGAAGATCAATGGACGATAGCCCAGACATCCGGCGCTAATGATAAAGAAGAAGCCAAATCGATGGAGCCGTATTACACGATAATGAAATTGCCAGGCGAGCAGAAAGAGGAGTTTATCCTCATGCTGCCATTCACACCGCAACGCAAAGACAATCTAGCGGCGTGGATGGTCGCCCGGTCAGACGGCGAAAACTACGGCAAACTCGCGGCGTATAGATTCCCGAAACAGCAACTCGTCTATGGCCCTAAACAGGTCGTCGCTCGCATCAACCAAGACCCGGAGATCTCAAGGCAATTGTCGCTCTGGAATCAACGTGGGTCGCGCGTGATCTTTGGAACCTTGATGGTGATCCCGATCAAAGAATCTTTGATTTACGTTCAGCCGCTCTATCTGCGGGCCGAAAACGGCAAGATCCCCGAACTGCGGCGCGTAATTGTTGCAAGCGATAACCGCACCGTAATGGAGGAAACGCTCGAAAAAAGTATGGCCCGGCTTTTCGGCGAGGAAACGAAGCCGAAATCTGTAGGGGAAACAAAACCACCAAGTGGCGAAAGCCCAACGGAGCTGACCGTCGACTCCGCAGACCTTCTTGGACAGGCTAAACAGCAATACCAACTGGCTCTCGAAGCTCAGCGGGCGGGCGACTGGGCGAAATACGGAGAAGAGATCAAGCGGCTCGGCGAAACACTCGAAAAACTGTCTGCACCTAAGCGTTGATTCCGCTGAGTCCGAAGTTACAAAAGAAAGGGAGGAAAGTGGCGTTGAAGAATTTTACTAAAAAAATATGATTCGACGTCTATGCGGATTATTATTGCTTATTATGATCGGAGATATTGGCTTACTTCGAACCGGATCGGACTGAGTCATCGATGCCTGCGGCCACCGAAACGCCGCTTGCAGGCCAGCAATCGTTTTGCCGAAAATCTCGCGGGCCAATAACTGGAAAGGTTCTCTCTTTATGGAAGCGAAGGACGAGACGGGAGGGGGTTAGTTAGGAATTGATGAAAAATCAAATATTACCGGTGATTATAATTTTGCTCTGTCTTTCAAGCGTTTCGTCATCTCAAAGCACCAGCGATCTGCAATTTTGGAACGAAACTATAGTCAGCTTGCCCGTTATCATATCAAAGGACGAAAACGGCAAAGAATTTGATCGGTTTGCGATTCAGTTTATCGGAAATTTCAGGTTAGGGCGAAATGCGATCCAGGGTGGCGATAAACGTATCGGTGCCGGAGTTGAATATCGTTTCAATAAATTTGTCAGTCTGCAGCCAAGTTATCTTTTCCGTGCCGAAACGACCCGGGGTCGGCAAACTGCTTTTGAGAGCCGTTTTCGCCTTGCCTTGAATCTGCAAAAAGATTGGTCGAAAGTCCAATTGCGGCAACGAAATATGCTCGACTATCGCAAACGTCAATCGCGCGCTAACGACCCTACATTTTATCGCAGTAGGATCCAGGTCATCTTTCCAATGAAGAAATTTCAACCCTACGTGATGG
>JBJXHF010000047.1:0-43083 GCA_046160805.1 Pyrinomonadaceae bacterium | reverse complement strand
CCATGCAAATAATCGGTGCATCCATGCGAAAGTTGCTCCATATTGCCTACGGTGTCATAAAAAACAACCGCCCTTTCGACTCAAACACGGCATCTGCATTTGACTGTTAAGACAGTATCTTTCCGACGTAACGAAACCCAGTCGCTATCGCTCCCGGTTCTGACAAATCAGCTTGTATTTTTTACAATTGAGGTGTGAGTTTTAATAACGACGATTACGAACGTATCCGTTCTGGCGGTGCAGGCTTTTTTGAGCAGAAGCGGGGAGTTATTGCCGTGTGGGGAAAAGAGGCTGTTCAATTCCTCGACGGACTGATCTCTAACGACGTGAAAACGCTCGAGGACGGCGCTCAGATGCTGGCGGCGTTTCCAAATGCGCAAGGGCGTTTGCTGGCGGTGGTTCGTGTACTAAAACAAGGCGACAGATTTTTGTTCGAGACTGAAGAAGCGACGCGCGAAAAGGTATTTCAGAATCTGTTTCGATTTACATTTGCGGGAGATTTTTTTGTCGAGGATTTGTCGGATGGGTTCAGGTATTTCGAGACATTTGAGTCAGAACCGGGAGCGGTAGCGACTGGGTTTCTATTTGACTCACTTGGGTCAATCGGTCATTTTGTCGAGAATGACGACGCCGAGCATTTTCGTTCAGATATGATCTCATCCGGCGCTGTTACGATCTCCGACAAACTCCACGAAACTCTTCGGATCGAAAACGGCATTCCAAAATACAGCGTCGATATGGACGAGATGACAATTGTTCCGGAAATCGGCCTCGAAGGCCTGATCTCTTACAACAAAGGCTGCTACGTCGGCCAGGAGATAATCGCGCGCATCCACTTTCGCGGGCATGTTGCAAAACGACTTACGGGATTGATGTCAGAATCCCGACGCGTCGGGACGGTAGCGGGTGGTTTAACGCCCGATATGGATCTTACAACCGCCAACGGCAAAAACGCCGGCCGCATAACATCTGTCACATATTCGCCAAAACTTGAAAAGACTATCGCTCTCGCTTTTGTCCGTTACGACTATCTGGCCGCTGGGACCGACTTGATTGCGGAGGAGCAAACTGTGACCGTCATTAATCTGCCATTCATTAATTAGCCCAAGCCTTGTGTTAAAATCTGCCTTTATCATGAATGATCCCGACATCGATCTGCCTAACGCAAAGCTTGCTTACACGATAATTCAATCGCTTCTCGACGGCCACGAAGCGTTGAGCGATTTGCTCGTTGTGATGTCTCATGCTCTCGAAGAAGATACGCTAAAGGCCTTGACCAACACGAACGAATGGGAAAAATATCTCGAATCGAAACGAATCATGGAAGGTACAAAGGCACAGATCGAGAAATTTACTGACGAGTTGAAGAAACTTGAAAATGCTTGACCTATTAATAATCGGAGCCGGGCCGGCCGGCATTGCGGCGGCTTACGAAGCTAAGAAAGCCGGTCTCGATTATCTTGTCATCGAGAAAGGATTGATAGGCAATACGATCTATAACTATCCGGTCGGGCTGACAGTTTTTTCTACTACGAATGAACTTGAGTTTGAAGCGGGCGGGCTAAAACCGGCTCGCGAAAAGCCGACGCGTGAAGAGTTATTGTCCTATTATGTTCGATTTGTGCTGGACAATGAATTGAACGTTCAGACTGAGGAACGTGTCGTGGAGATATGCGCAAGCCCGCACGTTAGTAAGGGCGCTACATCCGACGTGAGTGTTCCGCCCTTACTAACGTGCGGGCTTGCGCAAGAGAGCCGTGCCTTCACAGTAACGACTGACAAGGCTAATTACGAAGCTAAAAATGTGTTATTTGCCATCGGTGCGATGGACTACCTGCGAAGACTCAATGTTTCGGGCGAAGATTTGTCGAAAGTTCACTATCATTTCCGCGAAACTTATCCGTGGGTAAAGAAAAGGGCGTTGATCGTTGGCGGCGGCAATTCGGCGGGCGAGGCGGCGTTGTTTCTCGCGCAGGAAGGCGCGGAAACGACGCTTGCAATCTTTCGCGATAACTGGGAAAACACCGATCCGAAGCAGGGCTGTATCAAGTATTGGGTCAAAGAACCGCTCGAAGCAGAATTGAAAGAGCATTGCCTCAATCTGTTTTTTCTTGGAAAGGTAATCGAGATACGCGAGAACGAGGTCGAGCTTGAAAATGAGAATGGCGACAGGGTGGCTCTGGCAAATGATGTAGTTTTCGTGTTAATAGGTTCGGACGCAGACCTGACTATGTTGAAAGATCTGGGCGTCAATACCGAAACCGGAAAAAACGGCGAAACTCCGATCTACGACCCGGAAACCTTTGAAACCGATGTTCCGGGCATATACGTCGCCGGCCACTTCACCCATCAGCGCCACATCAAGGGTGCCATCGACGCCGCCCGCGCGGTCGTCGCGCACATTGAAAACAGAGTATAGAGGCCGAATTCCGCGCGGTAGAGGTCCCTGCGGCTCGGCATTGGCAAATTCCGTACGGTTTATGATTACCGTCAACCCGTAACGTGATATATTTGTATTTAAAAGCTGACTTAAAGGATGTCAACGTGAACACGTTGCTGAAAGAACGCAAAAAATTATTTACCGCCGCGGCGACTAACCCTGACGCGACCTCGGTTGAGTGGGCGTGCCGACTGGCGCGCGTTCTTGGCCTCTTAGTTTTCCTCGGCGGCCTCGCGGGCTTTCTCGGCTGGGCGCTCGACATCCAAAGCCTTGCCGACTGGAACAACGAGGGCATCGCCATCCAGCCGAACAACACCGTCTGCATGATGCTCGGCGGCGTTGCCGTCATTTTGATCGCTTACGGCCGAGGTCACGTCGGCGTTTATTTCGGCATCATCGCCGGCGCGATCGGATTTGCCACCTTTTCGCAATACCTGCACGGCGTCGATCTCGGCATCGACCGCCTTTTGCTCTTCGGCCGCGACTGGGGATCTAAAGCCACCGTCGCCCCAGGCAGAATGGGCCCACCAGCCTCATTCTCATGGACGCTCTTGCTCTGCGCCTTCCTCCTGTTGACGAGAAAGGGACGGCTGCGAAGTTTTGTCCCCGTATTCTTAATCGCCGTTCTCGTTATTACCTCGGTTTCCTTTGTCGGCTATCTAATGGGCGCCGACCCGCTCTACACCTTGCCGCGATTTACCGCCATCGCATGGCAAACGTCCGCCATGTTTATTGCCCTCGCCATCGGAATGCTCGCCGCGTTGAACGATCTCACGCCCGTTCGCTTGGTCGTCGAGGACTCGGTCACCGGGATGCTCCTGCGGCGTCTCCTGATTCCCGTCGTCGTCATCCCGCTCGCTCTCGGCTCCCTGCGCGTAGCCGGGCAGGACGCAGGCTTATTCGACACGGCAATGGGCACTGCCCTGCTGCAGATAATCCTGATCGGCATCTTTCTATTAATTATATTCATTGTTGCCGCCAACGCCTCGATCTTTGAGGCCGCCAGGCGCAAATCCGACGAGGCCGCCAAAGCCGCCGCCGTCGCGCTTGCAGAGCTCAACCGCGACCTTGAAGATCGGGTAACTGCCAGGACCGAGGCCTTAAGCATCGCAAACGTCGCGCTTGCCGATGAGATGCACGCACGCGTCAAGGCTGAAAAAGAGCGAATTGCAGTATTAGGACGAATGATGACGGCGCAGGAAGAAGAACGGCGGCGCATCGCCGCAGAGCTTCACGACCAACTTGGCCAGCACATGACGGCGCTTCGGCTGCGACTCAAGGCTCTGCACAACCAGGCGGGCGATAATGGATTAGCAGCACCAATAGACCAGATCATCGAGATCGCCGAGGACCTTGATCAGGATATTGATGGCATCACGGCATCGCTCCGCCCGCGCTCGCTCGATACGCTCGGCTTGAGCGAAGCGCTCGGTCAATACGTCGCAACATGGCAAAAACAATCCGGCATAATCAGCGAGTTTCACGCCCACGGTTACTGCGAAGGACAGATCCCGGACGAAGCCGAAACCGCCCTCTTCCGCATCACCCAGGAAGCCCTCCATAACTGCGCCAAGCATTCCGCGGCGGGGTTCGTAAGCGTCCTCCTCAACTGCCGGGAGAACCGTGTCTCGCTCGTCATCGAGGACGACGGCTGCGGCTTCGACAGCGAAACTCAAGAAAGCGACGGCCTCGGCCTCACCAGCATGCGCGAACGCTGCGAACTCGTCGGCGGCGAACTGACGATCGAATCCGAAAACTCGAGCGGCACGACAATACTCATCACGATCCCGATAAAAGAAGCGAAAAACAGCAACGAGAAGTTTCGTGCAAAGGTTTAAACAGCGGTCGGACGTTTGAGAATGCAGAAATGAAAAGGAGTGAGGAAAGTTGTTTCCGCACTCCTTGTTTTTTACGCGGCAGGAACTAGTTCGCGTTCTTGAGAACCTTTACCTTTAGATTATCATTTTTGAATCGATCCGCGATGTTCGCCGGATTGATGTCATAAGCCACGACATCGAAAACTTCATCCGTCATGCCGCCGACCGTTTGTGTCCATTTGAATGGAAGCTGGAGGCCGTTTACCGAGCGGTATTCTGAAAATTTCACTGTGAACTCTACGGCTTCTGCTTCAGGTGCTTCGACCTTGCGGGCAAAGGTCGCAGTTTCCTTCGGCTCGGCGCCTTCGGGAGCTTTGCTGCGGAACAAAACGACGTTTGGCATTTTCATGCCTTTGTATGTCATCATCACCGGCAGGTTTGAGGATTTGCCGATAAAAAGTTTGAATGCCGAACCGGCAGCCTCAGCAACGACTATATTACAAGCCGTACCGTCCACACTGGTCTCGCCGCCGTAGGTGTAACTGACGTCCATTCCTTGCGGAGGGGTCAGCAGCAGGCCGAGCGTGAGGCGCAGCATCTCATTGTGCTTCATCGCTTCGTGGTCGGGACCGCCGGAGCGTTTGATCATCACGCGGTCCGCCGCATTGTTCGTTATATTTGTTTCGACGGTGCCGTCCGGTTTCTTAATTACGATCTTCCGGACGTTGTCGCCAATTGCTCCGTCAGCCGCGGCGATTTTTTCAGCCTCCGCACCCGTAAATTCCTGCACTGTGCCATCGTCTTTCTTTATGACAATCTTTTTCATTCCGGTGCCGGATCCTTCTCCTTCACCCTTAACAAAAACCTTTTTCTCGCCCTCGCCGACAACAACAACATCGACCTGACGCTGCACCATCTTGCCGCCTTTTGAGTCGTCGCCGTCCTTAAGAACGATTGTTCTCATCAACTTGTCTGGGAGCTGCATCGCGATCTCGCTTTCGCCCTGAATTGTTTTTTCGACGCCGTCAACTTTGATCGTTCGCGTGACATTGCCGGCGATCACCATGCTGCGAACTGCGACGAGTGCAGTTTCTCCGCCGATAGCCTGACGCGCGTCGCGGACGATCGCAAGAGCCTTCTCGTCCGATTTAAAGGTCGCACTTGCCCGCTCGACAATGGTGCCTAGGCCGACGCAGAATACCGCGACCGCCAATACTGAAAATATAAACCGTTTCATAATTTGCCTCCGATAGATTTTATTTGCCGAACAGGTCGCTGGTTCGCTATAAGCCAAATGCCTGTTCGACATTGTGAATCATACGCGAGCGATTTGCATGTGTGGTTAAGACAAAGCAAAGAATTTGTTAAGGATGTAAAATCTCGCTGCAAAGTATAGACAGCGGAAATCGGAAGGTGGAGAATTAGAGACGATGAAGCGCTCGTGGACAATCTATATTCTTTTGGGCGGACTAACGCTCGTGCTTATCACGCTTGGCGTTCTGCAATACCGCGCGCTCACCGACGCAAGCGAGGCCGACGCCGAAAAGGCTCGCCGCCGCGTGCAGGAAGAAACGGAACGATTTGCCGCGGACTTTAATCGCGAGATACAGAACGCTTATTTCAATTTTCAAACCGAGGATGACGTTTGGAAAACCAAAAACTGGCAGCCTTTTATCGAACGTTACGATTATTGGCGCGACAAAACGTCATATCCGGAACTTATCTCCGGCTTCTATTTTTTCACAACTCAGGATGAAACGATGCCGCTTGTATATGACCGCGACCAACGCGCGTTTGTCACCGTCGAAATGACCAGCGAACTTGCCGACATTCAAAAAAAAGCGGTATCCGAAACTGGTTTTCGTCCTTTCCTGATCGAGCACTACACGTTGCTGCTGCCGATACATGAAGCAGGTTCCGAACTTGAGAAAATAGTCATCCGGCGCACCAAATCCGTTTCGGGCGAGGTTTCCAAGCCGATGGTGACGATGCCGAATCGATACGGATTTCTGGCTATCAAACTCAACGAAGCAGTGGTCAAAGAGCAACTCCTCAGCGACCTCTCGGCGAAATATTTTGGCGAGGGCGAGTTTCGCGCAGCCGTTACGGACACTGCAGGCCAACCCGTCTATCAATCGTTGAATGGAGATAGTTCAGATGCGACAGCAAAACTGTTTACGTTGTCGCCTGACAATTTTATCGAGTTCAAAAACAAAGAACTGCTCGATTCAATCGGCGCGGAACGAAAAACAAATGTCATTGTTAATTCGCGGGTCGAGAGCAAGTCCTTTGATCAGCGAATCGTGAGCGGCGACGGGAAAGCACAGACTTTCAGCATCGAGCTTCGAGACAGCAAACCGCGCACGCCGGTGTTGGCACGGATCAGCGATGCGGGTGACGCTCCGTGGACGCTTGCTGTCCAGCATTCGTCGGGTTCGATCGCCGGTTACGCCGCATCGACGCTGCGACGAAATCTGGCAATCGGTTTCGGGCTTTTGTTCCTTCTCGCAGCGGCAGTGACGGCGATAGTTTTTTCTGCAATGCGTGCGAAAATGCTCGCACGGCGGCAGATCGAATTTGTGTCGTCCGTCTCGCACGAATTTCGCACACCGCTCGCGGTTATTTACTCGGCCGGCGAAAATCTCGTCGATGGAGTCGCGAAAGACAACGGCCAGGTCGAACGCTACGGCAGCGTGATAAAGGGCGAAGGCAAAAAGCTTTCGGCGATGGTGGAGCAAATCCTGGAGTTTGCAGGTGCTAATTCCGGCCGGCGAAAGTTCAATTTCGCGCAAGTTTCGGTCGATGAGATCGTGAATGACGCGCTCGACGAATGCCGGCCGCTGATCGAGCAGGCGAATTTTGCGGTAGAGAAGAATATATCGCCGACATTGCCTTTGATCCACGCGGACAAAGCAACTTTGAGCCAGGCTATTCAAAATCTGGTAGTAAACTCGATCAAGTATGGCGACAGTGAAGCGTGGCTGCGCGTCTCTGTCGAGTATGGTGACCGTAAGATAAGAATTAGCGTCGAAGACCGCGGCATCGGCATCGCCAGGAAAGATATCCGTTCGATCTTTGAGCCTTTCTACAGGTCAAAGGAAGTCGTCGACGCGCAAATACACGGCAACGGCCTCGGACTGTCGCTGGTCAAACAGATCGCGGAAGCACACGGCGGACGCGCTTTTGTTTCAAGCGAGATTGGCAAAGGAAGTAAATTTACGATCGAATTGCCGAGTCTATAGCCACAGAGAACACCGAGATCACTGAGAAAAAACTCTCTGTGATCTCTGTGTTCTCGGTGGCAAAATCCTTTTATGAATATACTGCTAGTCGAAGATGAAAAAGGCCTGATCATGACGCTGACCGACCGTCTCGAGAGCGAAGGATTTGACGTGACGTCGGCCAATGACGGGAAGAAAGGTTTCGATTCAGCGGTGTCGGGCGGCTTCGACCTGATCATTCTCGATGTGATGCTCCCAAAAAAGAACGGCTACGATGTCGCTCGTGATCTGCGCCAAAAAGGCATCGACACTCCTATTCTGATGCTTACAGCCAAAGGCGAGACGATCGACAAAGTTCTGGGACTAAAGCTCGGAGCCGACGATTATCTGACCAAACCCTTTGAGATGATCGAACTTCTGGCGCGTGTCGAGGCTATGCTGCGCCGCTCACCGCATCAGACGAATGGCTCAACAGCCGAAGCTTTTCGCTTTGGTTCGGTGACGATAGATTTTAAACGCGCCGAAGTGACACGAAACTCCGACACGGTCGAACTGTCAGCGATGGAATTCAAGCTTCTACAATTCCTGATCGAAAATCGCGGCACCGTTCATTCGCGCGATGCGCTGCTCGATGCCGTTTGGGGTTACGACGCGATGCCGACGACGCGAACTGTCGATGTCCACATCGCATGGCTGCGGCAAAAACTCGAAGAAAATCCGCGTCATCCTTTTTATATCCAAACCGTGCATGGCATGGGTTATAAGTTTGTCGCTTAACCTGCGGCCGATCTATTTTGGTTCAGACGTCAAAACTCCGATTCTGAAGTTGAGCGCATCCGACGTGCGACGCCGGAAGTGTATGCTGCTTCTTCGACCTTTTCGGCGACGGCTTCGGCGACGCGGCGGTCGAAGACTGATGGGATGATGTAGTCGGGATGAAGTTCTGCATCTGTAATGATCTCGGCGATGGCGTTTGCGGCGGCGAGTTTCATTAAACCGTCGATTCGTGACGCCCGGCAGTTCAGAGCACCGCGAAAGATGCCGGGAAAGCAGAGAACATTGTTGATCTGGTTCGGATAGTCGGAGCGGCCTGTCGCCATGACGGCAACGTGGCCTTCGGCTTCCTCGGGCATGATCTCAGGGATCGGGTTTGCCATCGCAAAAACAATCGGATCTTTAGCCATGTTCTTGAGATCATCAACATTGATCGCAGCAGGAGCCGACAAACCAAAGAACACATCGGCGCCCTTTATGACTTCGTGAACGCTGCCTTTCAAGCCATCAGGATTTGTGTTGCGCGCATACCAATCTTTGACCCAATTCATGTTCTCTTTACGGCCTTGATAAATTGCGCCGCTCGTGTCGCAGCCAACAATATTTTTGACGCCGGCAGCCATTACTATTTTGCTGCATGCAACGCCTGCGGCACCGATGCCGTTGACAACGAGCTTGATGTCCTCCATCTTTTTGTTGACGATCTTGAGGGCATTTATCAACGCGGCGAGCACAACGACCGCAGTGCCATGTTGATCGTCATGAAAGACCGGAATATTCAATTCTTCTTTCAATCTTTCTTCGATCTCAAAGCATCGCGGCGCCGAGATGTCTTCTAGATTAATACCGCCGAAAGCGACCGAAATATTCTTGATCGTCTGAACAATCTCGTGCGGGTCTTTTGTGTTCAGGCAGATCGGAAACGCATCGACGCCGCCGAACTCTTTGAACAACTGACACTTCCCTTCCATCACCGGCATCGCGGCAGCAGGGCCGATGTCGCCAAGGCCAAGCACCGCTGTCCCGTCGGATACTACCGCAACGGTATTCTTTTTGATCGTCAGCGTGAAACGTTTTTCAGGATCGCGCGCTATCGCCTCGCAAATGCGCGCGACGCCCGGCGTGTATGCCATCGAAAGGTCCGAACGCGTTTTTAGCGGCATCTTTGAATTGACCTCGATCTTGCCTCCGAGGTGCATCAAAAAAGTCCTGTCCGAAACGTTCGCAACCTCGACGCCGTCTATCGAGCTAACCGAGCGAACAATTTCCCTGTCATGTGTCTCGCTCGCGGCATTAACGGTAATGTCGCGGATCAAAAAATCCTTGCCGACGCTGACGATATCAATACCCTCAATATCGCCGCCAGCCGTGCCAATTGCCGTCGTCACCTCACCCAACTTCCCCGGCTGATTTTGTATCTTCACCCTTAGCGTAAGACTATAACTCGCGTTCGGCGTTGCTCGATTGGTCATAAATACACTATAAAAAAACAAAGAGAAATTAGCCACGAATGTCACCAATTACACGAATAAAATTTCATTCGTGATATTCATGGCAAAAACTTCTTCTTCGCCCGCAGCATCTACTTAATTTGCTATAATTGAAGGTGCACGGAGGATTTTTCTCTATCAGCAGCGTTCACGGATTTACCCGCGGTCTTAAACATAACCAACTAAAACGCATCGAGCGTCTCGTCACTCGACGCGTCCCGTCAGACAGCATCGTTTCGCCCGAACTAGCACGACAGATGACCGAGATCTCGCACGAAACCGGCCGTCAGGTCGGCGTTTTAATAAACCGTAAAGGACAAGTCGAATACGTAATGGTCGGCAACGCAAAGCAAATAGAGATGCCCGATTTTGGCCGCGCGCGCGTTTCGGAAGATCGTTTCCGCGGCCTGCGGTGTGTTCACACGCATTTACTTGGCGAAAAGCTGACGCAGGACGACCTTACCGACCTTGCCCTTTTGCGTCTCGATCTGATGTCGATAATCCAGGTTGAACGCAAGGACGGATTGCCTGGAATGGTTTATTCGGCTCACCTGCTTCCTGAACAAACTGGAGACACGAGACAAAAGACAAGAGAAAAAAACAACGGATCCAGTCTCCTGTCTCCGGTCTCTAGTCTTGACTTTGCGTTTCTCGAGCCAAACATCCCTTTGCATCTCGATACCGATTTTACAGAGCTGATTAATTCGCTCGAAGACGAAATGGCTCGCATTCGCCTTACCGCTCGAACGCGTAAAACAGGACGCGATCGCGCTATCCTTGTCGGCGTGACGACCGGCGATGCCGAAGATGCGGCGGAATCGATCGCCGAGCTCAAAGAACTTGCGGAATCGGCGGATGTTGTCATTCTCGACACGATCATCCAGCGTCGTCCAAAGATCGATCCGAAAACCGTTCTCGGTAAAGGTAAACTCGATGATCTGTTGATCCGCTCGATGCGTCTTGGAGCGGACATTATCGTCTTTGACACTGAGCTAAGTCCGACACAGGTTCGTGCATTGTCGGACGCGACTGAGTTGAAAGTCATCGACCGGCCGCAGTTGATTCTCGACATTTTTGCGCAGCGTGCTCAAAGCCGTGAAGGTAAATTACAAGTCGAATTGGCGCAGCTCAAATATCTCCTGCCGCGTCTCGTCATCGGACAAAACTCGGCGTTTTCAAGACTCGCTGGCGGCATCGGCGGGCGCGGGCCGGGCGAAACAAAGCTTGAAACCGACCGCCGCCGTGTGCGCGACCGCATCGCGCAATTGGAAAAGCAAGTTGACAACCTTGGCCGCCAACGACAGGAACGCCGCAAGACGCGCGTCCAAAAACACCTGCCCATTATCTCGCTCGTCGGTTATACCAATGCGGGTAAATCGACTTTGCTGAATGCGCTGACGCAGAGCGAGGTTTACGTCGAGAAGAAAATGTTCGCGACGCTTGATCCGACTTCGCGGCGGTTACGTCTGCCCTATGATCAGGAAGTCATTATTAACGACACTGTTGGATTTATTCGTGATCTCCCAGAAGCGCTCATTTCCGCTTTCCGTGCAACGCTTGAAGAGATCGCCGACAGCGATCTGCTAGTCCACGTCGTCGATGCTTCGAACTCACGCGTCCTGCAGCAGATAGCTTCCGTCGGCAAGATCATCGCTGATCTGCACTTTAACGAGATACAGCAGTTAATCGTTTTGAACAAGACCGACCTGCTCAGCCGCAACGACTCGGAAACTCTAACAAGGCAAATAACGCTTGACAGCGGTGCTCAATGCGTGTCAATTTCAGCTATTCGCCGCGAAACGCTGCGACCGATGGTTGAAGCCATCGCCGGTATGTTGGGCGAATCAAGAATGGCAGCAATACCTTAGGATAGCCGCAAAAAAGCGCAAAAAGCGCAAAAACAAATCTTTTTTTCTTTTTTGCGTCTTTTGCGCCTTTTTTGCGGCTAAATATTTAATGAGCAAACGCATACAAGATCTTAAATCGCCCATGGCGAAGTGGAGCGACAAGTTAATTGCCGTCGTCGCAGGGCCGTTTCAGTCGTTGTCAGGCGACCAGCGGTTTTGGCTTGGGTTTGCGCTTCTGTGTTTGCTGACGACACTGCTTATCGACAACCCACTGTGGCGTGCGTCCAGCGAACTGTTTTACAAAGAGGGCGACATCATTCGCGAAAGCGTTATTGCTCCCTCAGACGTTTATTTTTCGGACACAGACGAAACTGAAAAACTAAAAACTGAAGCGAGAAATCAGGTCAAGCCGATCTTTAGATACGAATCCAAGAAATCCGAAACCGCCGTGCAAACATTTCTATCGGCCTGGGAAAAACTCCAGCGTCGTGGCGGCAGTGACGCGTCAAATTCCAAACCGACAAATTCAACGGCAAAACCTGAAACGTACTGGACAGGCGCCGGCGGTGTTGAAGTAGGTAAGATTTTTGCTGCTCGCACTTTCAGCCGTAACGAGATCGAAGCCGTTCAGAGCGCTTTGCGAGAAAGTTCCGAAGGTTATATTTATGACGATACCGATCGACAATATTTCCAAAACGAAGTTGTAGTCCTTGACCGTTCAAGGCCAAATCTGCAATCGAGGGTTACTATGCCCGAGAGCAACTGGATTCAGCTTTCGAACGCAAGAGACAAGCTAAGGACTCGGATCAATGCCGTCAAAAGTTTCTCGCCAACCGAAGGCGATGCGTTTTATTCCGCAACTGAAATTCTCGTCGAGCCGAGCATTTCTTACGACAGCGTTGCTACCGAAGCGGCGAAAGCAAACGCCGCCGACAACGTTCTGCCAAAAACTATCACGCTCAAACGCGGCCAGAAAATCGCCAACGACGGCGACATCGTGACGCCCGAAATTCTCTCCAGGCTCGCCGCAATGCGTGACTACAGCTCGTCTTCGCGTCAATCGAACCGTTTCCTCGGACTGCTTGTGTTTATCTCCAGTCTCTTGTGGGCCGCGTGGAAATTTATCCAGCATCGCGGCATACTTCCACGTCTCGCTCTTTCGGCCGAGAAGACGTTCGTTCTGTTCGGATTTATTGTTCTGATGCAAACGGCGGTTATGGCTGTCTTTTTCAGGCTCGCAGATTTTACTGCGATCCAGAATGTCAAAGCTCCGCTCAATGATCCGATGCTGTGGGCGTTCGCAATACCGTTTGCGACCGGGAGCCTGTTGATGACGCTGTTGGCTGATCGCCCGACTGCGCTTTTCACAGGTTTGTTCACGTCGTTCCTTGCAGGATTTCTCGCGCCTCGCGGGTTGGAATTTGCGGTATTTGCAGCGCTTGCTTCTTCGGTCGCGGTTTACGGTATCGGTCGCTATCGAAGCCGCCAAACCGTCACACTTGCTGGTGCTCTGGTAGGCGTGGCAAGCGCGATTCTTGCTATAGCGATGATCGCCTATACGCAGCAGCCTTTTGCATTGAATACCGTCTTGCTGGCAATCGCGTGCGGCCTTGCGAGCGGCATTTTTACGGCAGCCGCAACAGCAGTACTGCTGCCCATCTGCGAAAATTTCTTCGGAATTTTGACCGATGTAAAGCTGCTTGAGCTATCGAATGCCGATTTGCCCGTGCTTGGGCAGCTCGCAATGCGGGCACCTGGAACAAATCAGCATTCGCACGCAGTTGGGCAGCTTGCCGAGGAAGCCTGTCGCGTTGTCGGCGGCAACGCTCTGTTGACACGCATAGGCGCGTTATATCACGACATCGGGAAAACGGCCGCACCCGAACATTTTGTCGAGAACCAGTTGGCTAAAAATCCGCACGACACGCTCAAGCCGATGCAAAGCGCCAAGATCATCATCAGCCACGTCACCTACGGCACAAAGCTCGCGAAAGAAATGGGCTTGCCGCAGCGGATAATCGATTTCATCCCACAGCACCACGGCACCCGAACCTTGCATTATTTCTTAAAAAAAGCGCAGGCTGAAGCTCGCGACACGAGCGAAATTTCGGAAAACGATTTTCGCTATCCCGGTCCCAAACCGCAGTTCAAAGAAGCCGCAATAATGATGATCGCTGATTCGTGTGAAGCGGGAGCACGATCATTGGCAGAACCGAATCCCGAGAACATACGATTTATCGTGACAAAGATCATTGACGCGATCCTCGCCGACGACCAACTCGGCGAATGCGACCTGACATTGAGAGAGCTAACACAAATTCGCGAATCGATGATCAAATCGCTCGTTGCGATCTATCATTCGCGCGTCGATTATCCCGGCTATATTCCGCCAACGTCCGGCCAGTTCAAGATCAGCGGCGAGGTCGATGTGTCGGAACCGTCAGAGTCTGACACCACGTTCAAGTACGCAAATCCGGCCGACATACCCATCAGCAAAGGCGGCGAGATCGAAGACGAAGCCATCGACCGCTCGCATGAGCCCCGAAAAGCTGATGCAAAAACGGCGGAGTGATTGGGTTGTAATAACATCGGGTCTATCGGCATGACTTGTGACGAAATACGTTCTGCGATTAGCGATTATCTTTCTTTGATAGAAGGTAAGATTGAATCACACGACGAACGCGAAAAGAGTCTAATCCTTGCGCTTGACCGCCTCGCCTTGGCCTACCATTTTTCCGAATCCAATTTTGACGAGAAAGATTATCCGGACGCTCCGAGGGGAGACTACGAGACCCTTTATCATACTTCCGGCGACGTTTTTCCTAATTACGGATATTACAATGTAGTTGCTGACGTTAGTGTAAATATAGCTGAAACTTCAGTGTTAGTTGGCGATGCTATAGATGACTTGGCAGACATAGCACTTGATATGTTTGAAGTGATCTGGCTCTGGGAGAATACAAGTACCGAAAATGCTTTGTGGCAGTTTCGAGGGGGATACGAAAATCACTGGGGCGAACATCTACGGAATTTACAACTTTACATAAAAGCGAATAGCGACGCCGTCTGATCAAATTTTGTCTTTCAACTTTTTGTAGGTAGTCTCGAGCGATTCCGGCATTGTCCGTGTTTGTCCGATGGCGGTCATAAAGTTCACGTCACCTGACCAACGCGGCAAAACGTGCATGTGGAGATGTTCAGCCACGCCCGCGCCTGATTGTTTGCCGAGATTCATTCCCATGTTGAAGCCGTCAGGTTGATAAGCTTCGGTTAGTGCGGTCTGCGCTGCTTTCATTAACTCCATCATCTCATCCGTCGTTTTTTTGTCAGCCTTATTGAGATCGGCGAGGTGAGCGTAAGGAACGATCAGCAGATGGCCGCTGGCGTAAGGATAAATATTGAGAATGACAAAATTAAACTCGGCCCGCTTGAGGATAAATTTCTCCTCGTCGCTTGCCGAGTCATTTAATATTTCACAGAAAACACAACCGCTGGTTCTGTTGCGGCCGGTTACGTAATCATATCGCCACGGACTCCACAATACATCCATCTACAAACGCCTTATAACTTATCACCTCTCACTTAAAACTTATTCCGGAATAAGTCAGATGTGATAAGTGATAGGTGAAAAGTCTCAAGTTACTCACCCTGATTTATCAATTCTTTCAGTTCTTTGCCGGGTTTGAAATAGGCGACGCGTTTGGCGGGAATATCGACGGCGGCGCCGGTTTTTGGGTTGCGTCCCTTTCGCGAGTTGCGCTCTCTAACGCGAAAGCTGCCAAAGCCGCGTAGCTCGATTTTTTCGCCTTTATTCAGGCTGCCGGTAATGCTGTCAAAGATAATTTCGACGAGCATTTCGGCGTCCTTCTTCGTCATGTCCGCGTCGCGTGCAACTCTTTCGACCAGATCCGCTTTTGTCATTTCTCTATCTCACTCCCAAAGCAAAATTCCCGGTAATTCACTTAAAAATTCAGGTATTAAGCGGTTTTTCCTTCGGCGTCTTCTGCGGGTTTCTCATCAGCCGGAGTTTCTTCCGTTACGGTCTCGCTTTCAGCAGCCGTTTCTTGTGCGGGAGCTTCCTCGATTTCCGCTTTGGGAGTTTCAGCGATCTCGTTCTCTGTTGCAGGCTCTTCATCCTTCGCCTCGGGCGTCGGCGCGGCTTCCTCGACAGTTTCAGATACTTCGGCAGCCGCTGGCGCTTCTTCGGTTTCGGCAACCGCCGTAGTTTCTTCGGCGACGGTTTCCGTTTCCGAAGCAACTTCCCCAACTGCCGCTTCCTCTGTCTCGGCAGCGGCTTCTGGTTCTGAAGTAACTTCTTCCGTGGGCACTTCGGCTGTAACAGTTTCCTCCGCAGGAGCTTCCGAAGTTTCGGCGGCTTCGGTTTCAGCAACCGGCTGTTCTGCGGACTCAGCGGCAGTTGCGGCTTTCTCCGCCTCGGCGGCTTCAGTTTCGGCAACCGGCAGTTCTGTGGACGCCTCAGCAGTTGTATCACTCTCGGCCTCGGGGGCTTCGGTTTCAGCAACTGGCTGTTCTGCCGGTGCCTCTGCAGTTGCAACTTTCTCGGCCTCGGCGGCTTCCGCTTCAGCCTGCTTGGCGGCAAATTCTTCGGCCTTGGCTTTCTTGGCTGCCTGTTTTGCTTTTTTCTTCTCTTCCGGATCGATCTCAGGCGGAGCTTCTTCGGCAGCACCGAATTTCAGACTAGCAAGCTCGCCCAAACTCGCCATGCCGCCTTTCGCTTCGGTCGAGTAAATCTTCGAATCTACGACCGGCTGGTCGTCTTTGCCGACTGCTCGATGCGAGAGACCGATCTTCTGGTCGCCGGTTTCGATGCGCAGGATCTTGAAGTCCATCTCTTGTCCCAGCTTTGCGACTTCCTCGGCCTTTTCGACACGCTCGTCGGAAAGCTCCGAGATATGACACAAGCCTTCGAGGCCTTCACCAAGTTCGACAAAAACGCCGAAATTCGTAAACCGCGAAACCTTGCCGCGAACAACGTCGCCGGGCCGGTGCGTCGCAACAAAACTTTCCCAAGCGCTCGGCGTCAGATCTTTCATCGACAACGAAAGCCTCTGTGAATTTTTGTCGATGCTCGTAACAATGGCATCAACTTCCTGATCTTTCTTAAGGACATCTTTCGGATGTTTGATCTTCTTGGCCCACGAAATGTCGGATACGTGAACAAGGCCGTCGATTCCAGCTTCAAGTTCTACAAACGCGCCGAAATCGGTCAGATTGCGGATGCGGCCATGAACCTTCGAGCCGACCGGATATTTTTCGTGAACACTTTCCCAGGGATTTTCCTGGAACTGCCGCATTCCGAGGCTGATGCGTTTTTCGACGGTATCGACGCCGAGAACCTGAACCTCGACTTCCTGTCCTTTGTGAAACAAACGCTTCGGACTTTGCGCACGCTTCGCCCATGAGATCTCAGAGGCGTGAACCAAACCTTCTACTCCCGGCTCCAGCTCGACAAACACGCCATATTCGGTAACCGACGAAACAATTCCCTTAAGCTTTGTATTGACCGGATAGACCTCGACGACTGTTGACCAGGGGTCGGGCAAAAGCTGTTTGTAGCCGAGCGAAACTTTTTCGCGTTCTTTGTCCAGCTTCAAAACTTTCAGCTGCATGTGCTCGCCGACTTTGAACTGGTCGGCCGGATGATGAATCCTGCCCCACGACATATCCGTCACATGTAACAAACCGTCGATGCCGCCGATATCGACAAAGGCTCCGTATTCGGTAAGATTTTTTATTGTCCCTTCGACGACGAAACCAAGCTCGATCCTGGAAAGCGTTTCTGCCTTTTGAGCATTTACAACTTCGTCCGTAATAACTTTACGGGACAGGACGATGTTGTTCCGCTTGCGGCTAAACTTAATGATCTTCGCTTCGATATCCTGGCCGATGTATGAATCAAGACTTCGGATCGAATACGAATCTATCTGAGAACCCGGAAGAAAAGCCTCAATGCCGTTGAGATCGACACGCAACCCCCCTTTTGTCTTATCTACAATGCGGCCACCTATCGGCTTTTCTGCTACGAACGCGGCTTCGATCTCTTCCCAAACCTTTCGGCCAAGAGCGTCGGTTCGCGAAAGCTGCGGTGCAGCGTCGCCTGAATGCATGGTGCGGATGACAACCTCGACCTTGTCGCCGACGCTGACAGTCATTTCGCCTTCGGGACTGGTGAATTCCTCCGGAGGCACGAACCCCTCGGACTTGTAACCAAAGTCAACCAAAACGCCTCGGTCGCTGATGCCGACGACTGTTCCCTCGACCAGATCGCCTTGGTGATAGACAGTTTGTTCCTGCTCGAATTGTTCGAGTATCGCTCCGAAGTCTATATCATTCGAGGCGGCAGTTTCTTCCGTCGTCGATTCTTCGGCAACGGGAGCAGCAGGTGCGGCAGCAGGTTTTGTTTCCTGTGGCGGTGAAGGTTCCGGTGTGGTTGCAACTGCATCAAACGGAGATGTTGTTGGAGCAACGGGTGCTTCGGCAGACGGCTCTTGAATCGGTTCACTGACGGCAGCTTCTTGCGGTAGAGATTGCTCGGCGGCGGGCGTTTCGTCTGGTTGTAAAGCGGCGGCTTCGGCTGTCGCGGTGGTTGGTTCTGATTGTTCAATCGCTGTTTTCTCGATCGTTTCCGACTCTTCAGCGTCCTTGGTTAACTCGTTTGTCATTTACGCGTGTTTAAACTTCCTTACTAAATTATCTTTTTCAACATTTACCAAATGCGCGTAAGTCGAAACCGGTTGGCAATTATGATTGCGACGGTAACAAGAGTCTTTCCGCTCGACATGGTAAAGGTAAAAGTTACACGCGAAATGCCTTCTGTGTCAAGGTTAAACACGCGAAAATCCTTACAAAATCAACATTTGCAAGATATTTAAATTTTGCCACAAATGCACAAATGAAATCCATTCGTGCATTCGTGGCTAACTTCTTAAGATGCGATCAAGTTGTCGGAACGTAATTGTGCAAACTGCTGACGCCGCTGACTTTTTCCATTTCGTCGCGCGTGATCGTGCTCGTATTTGAGATACCGGCGAGTCGCAAACGGAATTCGTCGGGGTTGGTTGAGCCGCGCAGAGCTTCGTCGAGATTTATCAAACCTGACTGATATAGATAAAACAGCGACTGGTCAAAGGTCTGCATGCCGTACTGCGAAGTTCCGGCGGCGATAGCGTCGCGGATGCTTTTAGTTTTTTCTTCGTGCAAGATGTAATCGCGAATGAGCGGCGTCGCCCTCAACACCTCAACCGCCGGAATGCGGCTGCTGCCTCTGGCCGATTTCATTAGACGCTGCGAGATCACAGCCTTGAGTAAGCCTGCGAGTTGAATGCGTATAGATTTTTGTTGGTAAGGCGGAAAGGCGGAAATAATTCGGCTCAAGGTTTCGGACGCGTCCAACGTGTGCAGCGTTGACAGGACAAGATGTCCGGTTTCGGCGGCGACTAGAGCGGTTTCGATGGTTTCGAGATCGCGCATTTCGCCGACGAGAATAACGTCGGGGTCTTGACGCAGAGAGCCGCGAAGAGCTTCGGCAAAATTCCGCGTGTCAACATCAACCTCGCGCTGAGTGATGAAAGACTCTTTATCCTTGTGCAAAAATTCGATCGGGTCTTCGATCGTGACAATGTGGCAGTTGCGCGTTTGGTTGATGTGATCGACGATCGCGGCGAGCGTCGTCGATTTGCCCGAACCGGTCGTACCGGTAACAAGAATCAGGCCGCGGTTCTCCTCAGAGATATCATTTAGTATCGGCGGCATTCCAAGCTCGGCAAAATTCCTGATCGCGTCCGAGATAACGCGCGCGACGATGCCTATGGAATTGCGCTGCTGAAAAATGTTGACGCGAAAGCGACCCAAACCCGCGACGCCGTAACCGATGTCAACTTCATAAGCCTCTTTAAAATGCTGCTTCTGTCGGTTCGACATCATCGAGAACGCCATCTCGAGCGCCTCGTCCTGAGACAATCGCGAAACGCCGGAAAGCGGTTTCAATTCGCCCGTAACGCGTATCACCGGATAAGAACCCGCCCGCAGATGCAGGTCCGAAGCGCCAAAGCTCATCGCCATTCGCAGAAGATCATCAATTCTGGTTTGCATAAAAATTAAGGGGTGATTTGGAATTCCGTCCAGAAAGGCCACACGTGCGGTAAAAATCAACCCATGCATGGAGGAAACCATGCTTTACCAAGTTTAACGCTTATTAACACTAGGGTCAATTATTTTTTTGATCTCTAAAAAGGCATACGTTGATGTCAGTTTATCCATTTCTCGGTCATGTCGCACCAGATGACGAGGCCGCGCCAAGGGCCGAATTTTTTGTAGTGTCGCTCGATCTTTTTGTCGGGACAGACTTTTTCTTTGTTGTGGTTTTTGTAGAACTGCGAGCGAAGCCACGAGTCGAGCGCGAGGCCGTCGTAGCGGCCGACAAGTTTTAACAAGTTCTCTGCTGCATAGTCGCCGACGCCTTTTACTTTTTTCATTTCTTTTTTTAGCTCCGGCGTCGGAAGGTCGGATGTCAGCCAACTTTGCGGGTCGAGTTTTCCGCTTGCAACCGCTTCGGCAAGTTCGACGAAGTATGGTGAGCGGTAGCCGGCTTTGATCTCGGTGCGGTAAAAGTCTTCCGTAACAGATGCCATAGTTTCAGGGGTTGGGAAGGCCTGACGTGTTTGGCCGGAACGCAGGCTTCCAGCCTGCAATACACGTGGGCTGGAAGCCCGCGTTCCGGCGGCGGAAGGCTCTCCCAGTTTTTCGACGAGGTTTGTGACCATAATTTTGGTCAGCGACCACGAGCAGTTAGTCGTGCAGATCGTTTTTACGAGGTCTTCGAAGACGGTTGGCGAACGCAGCAGTCGTCCGGCACGTTTCTCAGCGACCCAACTTAATCTTTCGTGGCCGGTGATAGACTCGTAGAGTCCGTCGAGATCGTCGTCCAGCCGCAGAATGCGGCGAACGTCCATTAATATCTTTTCGGCGTCGGTTGGTTTGCGGTCGAGATCGATTCTCAAACGCCCTTTTTCCTCTGATATTGTTGCGGCGATATGTCGTTTCGATTTTCCATCTCGAAAAACATAACGCAGTCGCCAGTTCTCGTCGTCAAGCTCAAAAGGTGCAAGCTCGCACCAGCCGTGGCTGTAAACGGTTGACTTGAAGTTAAAATTTTCGGGAATTTTGATGAATAAACTGTGCGGCATGAAAAAATTATACCGTTCACGAATTATTGATGCACTTTTATCGACTATAAAACATTGCGATTCGTCTTATTTAGCGGTAGGATAAAACTATCCAGAATTGAAAAGAAAAAAACACTTGTTTTTTGTCGAGCGATGGTATATATTCGGAATGTATAACAAGATTTAACGGGCATTGGCTTCTCTGCCCGGATTGTTACCAGTTACAAAATCTTCCCGAGTCAGTTCAGTCATTTGCCTTTATATAAGGAGGAGTTTATGGAAAGCAGAAAGTCGCTGTCGTTTATGCGGATTTTGACGGCGTTGATGTGTGTCTCTTTGTGCGCGATTGGCGTTTTAGCGATCGAGTCCGACCCGGATCCGAATTCGCCGACCCCGATCTTGTTAAGCGAAGTAGGATCGACGCGGGCGGCCGCTGTTCCTGAAGGCAATATCAGCCGCGTCGATCTCACAAAGACCGAATCTCGCGCGTTCGATCTGAACTCGCGTGTTACGCTCTTTGTGACAAATATCAAGCTCATGCCGGACGAAGGCGCGAATGCTTTTCGCGTTTACGGCACGGACATTTTAGGACGCCAATACAGATTTCCGGTTGTCGGCTTTACGAGCACGCGATGGCGCGGTGTTTGGGCCGTAACGGTTCAGTTGGCGGACGAGATCGGCTTTTGGCCTCAGCCGGAAGCGCGCGGCGATCTGCTTTTGCAATTGACTTGGCGAGGTCTTGGCAGCAACAAGGTTCGTCTCGGACTCGGCCAGACCGGCGGCGGACCGGCGGACGATGAAAACGCTCGGCCGATGCCCTACGGCACCACATTACCTGAGCGCGTAATCGTAAAGGAAACTGATCCGCAATTTAATCCCGACTATGTTGGGTACAGATGGTCCGCCGACAGAAAACGTTTGCAGGAGCAGGCGGCCTTCGGCCCTTCGGCAATGCTCGATTCGA
This sequence comes from Pyrinomonadaceae bacterium, assembly GCA_046160805.1. Taxonomy (GTDB): domain Bacteria; phylum Acidobacteriota; class Blastocatellia; order Pyrinomonadales; family Pyrinomonadaceae; genus OLB17. Next base: position 21,345 of record JBJXHF010000047.1, on the reverse strand, counting down.
GGATTCGCCGGATCGGATTGCGAACCTGGCTGAACCAGCAGTTTGAAGAGAGTTACCCATCTGCGACCAATCCATATCCAAACCAGGTTTTGAAGCCTGGCACTCCGCAGTCGGATTGTGACGGCAACACGACTGTTCCGGACGTGCCGGTGACATGCAACCGCGACACATATTCAATGTACCAGCCGCAGACGTGGTTTTTTAAGGAAGCGTTTTACAGCGACAGCCAGCTTCGTCATCGTGTGGCGTGGGCTTTGGCACAGATCTGGGTTACTTCGGGCGTCGATATACAGCAGGGACGCCACATCGTCGAGTATCACAAGATACTTTCGAACAACGCGTTCGGCAATTACCGCAACCTGATGAAGCAGATGACGCTGCACCCGACGATGGGTGCTTATCTCAGCATGGCGTCGAGCACGAAGAACAGTCCGAATGAAAATTATGCCCGCGAGTTAAAGCAGCTCTTTACGATCGGCCTGTTTATGCTCAATCCGGACGGAACGGTTCAATGTGTCGAGAACAATCCCTGTCAGCCGGGCGACACGGCGGTTCCTACCTACGACCAGACCGTCGTGAACAATTTGACCGAAGTTCTCACCGGTTGGACATACTGCGAAACAACGGCTCTTTGCCCAAACCGCGTGACGGGAGCGCAGAATTTTATAGACCCGCTGCTGCTCAACAACAACAATCACGACCTGACGTCAAAAACTCTATTGACCTATCCCGGCGTGACGAATCAGAACGTCGCAGCCTGCACGGGATGCACGGGAACGGCGATCGCGACCTACGCCAACAACTCGATGGATCAGGCGCTGGATAACATCTTCTATCACCCGAATGTCGGGCCGTTTGTCTCGAAGATCATGATCCAGCACATGGTCACGAGCGATCCGACGCCGGCGTATGTCGGACGCGTCGCAGCGATATTCAATAACAACGGTTCCGGCGTTCGCGGCGATATGAAGGCGGTCGTGAAAGCGATCCTGCTCGACCCCGAAGCTCGCGGCGACGTAAAGACCGACCCGAATTTCGGCAAGCTTCGTGAGCCGGTTCAGTTTGCTACAAACCTTCTTCGTCACTTCAACGTTCGCTCGGCCGATATCAACTCGCAAAGCGACGGTTATCTCACCGGAGCTTCACAGTTCACCGGAATGGGCGAAATTCCCTTCTTTTCGCCGACGGTATTTAACTTTTTCCCGCCCGATTACGTGGTTCCCGGAACAGCGATGCTCGGGCCGGAATTTGCGATCATGACGACGGGAACAACGATTCAGAGAGCGAACTTCGTAAATCGACTCTGTTATACGAGTCCGATGGTCGCGGGCGCAACGACAAACTCGCCGAATGGGACATCCGTCGATTTCAGTGATCTACAGGCTTTGTCGGCGGCTGACTCAACGGGCAATCTGCTTGTTGAAGAGTTGAACCGTCGAATGCTCCACAGCACGATGTCGGCGGCGATGAAGAGCACGATACTGACGGCAGTAACGGCAGTTTCGAGCACGGACACGCTTGGCCGCGCTCGGCAGGCAGTTTATCTAGTGGCGACATCGTCGCAATATCAGGTGCAGAGGTAAAAACAATGAAAGAAACAAGACGCGATTTTTTAAAGAAAACAGGCGGCTGCGCACTTGGGATGGTCGGGCTGGCCACTCAGATGCAGCACTTCGGCACCATGAGCGTTCTGGCGCAGAACGCGATAGACGGCGGCGAAGGCGGAGCTAATTACAAAGCCATCGTGCTTCTCTACTGGTCGGGCGGCAATGACGGGAACAATATGATCGTCCCGAATCACAGTTATGCCGGTAATCCGGCGATCAGCACCTACGCGAACTACGCAAGTGTTCGCAATGCGTCAACCCTTGCGCTGCCGCAAAACTCGCTGTTACCGATCACCGTGCCGCAGATTAAAGACAACAATAATAATTCGCTTAGCTACGGATTTCACCCCAGCCTCGGCCCGGGCGCGACCAATGCGATCAACCCTGGCATTCACGAGCTTTACGGTCTCGGCAAACTTGCGGTGGTGACCAACGTCGGCACGCTTGTGCGGCCTTTGACTAAGGCGCAGTATCAAAACTCGACGTTCAAAAAACCCTACCAATTGTTCTCGCACTCAGATCAGGTGACGCAGTCGCAGACGAGCATCTCGAGCACGCAGGCTTTCACCGGTTGGGGCGGACGCATCTCGGACAACATGACGGCCTCGTCAAACCCGACCGCGCTGATACCAACAATTACGTCGATCTCGGGCGCTCAGCTTTTCACGGCGGGGCAGACAACCCTGCCGCTTGCGATCGCCAATGCCGGCACATCGCTCGCGGGTGTTTTGAATCCGGCAGGATTTAACGGTTCTACAGCATCCAATGCGAGACTTAGTGCATTCAACTCATTACGGGCGATGGATCTGTCGTCAAATTACGTTGCGGCGGCAAGCCATGTCACAGACCTTGCGATGCAGGCCAACACGGCGCTGCAGAGCTTCGAGGAAGTGACCGTAACCTTCCCGAACACAAGCATCGGCAACCAGTTGAAACAGGTCGCTCGCCTCATCAAAAAGAAGAACGACCTCAACGTCAATCGCCAGATCTTTTACGTGCAGATCGGCGGCTTCGATCATCACGAGTACGAACTGACCGGACAGGTCAGCCTGTTCTCGCAGTTCAGCCAGGCGATGCGTGCGTTTTACGACGAAATGGGTGCGCAGGGCGTCTCAAACGACGTTACAACTTTCACGCTTTCGGATTTTGGCCGGACATTTACACCGGCCGGTACCGGTGGCATTGTCGGGACAGATCATGCTTGGGGAAATCATATGTTCGTCATGGGCGGCTCGGTTATCGGCGGCAATTTTTACGGCAGCCTCAGGCCCGATGGAACCGGCACCTTATTCCCGACACTCACAGTCGGCGGCGATGACGATACCACCAATGCAGGCACCAGCGCCCGCGGACGCTGGATACCGACGACATCCGTCGATCAATACGCCGCCGTCCTCGCAAAATGGTTCGGCCTGCCGCAAGACACGCCGACCCTGAACACCGTCTTCCCAAATCTAGCCGCCTTCCCCGGCACGCACTCGCAACTCGGCTTTTTGCCGTAGTAACTATTGCAAAAGCCCGCACGTTAGTAAGGGCGGTACACTCAGCGTTGAGTGTACCGCCCTTGTTCACACGCGAGCTTACGCAAAGAAAAAAGGCTGCAAACCTCCCTCGTTAGCAACCCTCTTTTGGCGTAACGTTAAGCCAAAAAAAAACAAGCTTAACGTTATGCCTGTCTGAATGAGACGCCGAATGCCGGGCGGTTTCCAAAAACGAAAAAGGCTGCGACCCTGTTCGCAGCCTTAATAGCGCCACTTGCCGGGCCTCTTAGCAAAACCCGACAACCACGCCGTTTCTTTTAAAGATTGAATCGCTGCTCATTTCCTGAATTGTAGGTAGCGGCAATTTACGGGCGGAAACGCGACTGTTAAGGAGCGTGCGGTTTCGGATGTTGCACGTCTGAATGTTAGCGGCTCGTTGCACGACGGCACGCTCGTTCACACTCGCGTTTCCGCCCGTAGGAGCCGTCTGTAATTTGACAATGGACTAACATTAGCCTATAAATTCTCTATCTTTCTATAAAAGAAGTCCGGAAGCAGTTGTTATGCAGTATTGCCAGCGCTTGTTATATTCGGTTTTTTTCCGGCTGGCTTTTTTGACACTCGCCATCGTTGTTTTCACCGCTGCGGCTTCCGCAAAAACAAATTTGTCGTATATTGATTCGGTTGGAGAATTTCTCGGCCTCGAACGAATCGCAAATGTCATTGCGGAGCCATTGGCGACTGTCGCGTGGACGGACACCGGAACATTCACTGCCTGGTACATGAGCACAAACTGGACGCCGAACACCACAGCGTTTCAATGGCTCGCAACCGACATCGCTCAATTCAACGACGCAGGCATCGCTACCACAGCCGGGATCAATATGGCTACATCTCCACTCTCGATTGGAGCAATAGAGATGATGCCGGTTCGTTCTCGACCCCTTACTATCGGAAACAGCTCCACGACAATCGGAACATTGACTCTAACCGGCACTTCAGTGAATGGGAATCCAAACGTCATCATTCGTAATGCGAGCCACTCGTTATTAACATTACAAAACAACGAAACCGGCTCTGGGAAAACAATGAATATCGCGCTTGGCAGCGCGACCGACAATCTCATTCTTGTCGAAGGTGATAATGGGATAACGATCAGCAGCAATATCAGCGGTGCGGGCAAAAATCTGACGTTGGGAGGCGCAGGTCCCGGTCTTCTCAGGCTTAGCGGAGCCAATACTTACAGCGGCACTACGACGATCAGGAGCAATGGCATTCTCGAGCTTGTAGGCTCGATCGCGAATTCGTCGGTGATAGACATTCAAGGCGGCAGCACACTTGACGTTCAAAGCGTTGTGAATCCATTTGTCCTAGGGAACGCTCAAACGCTCAAGGCGAGCGGAAATGGATTGACCGGCCTGATTCCCACAACTTCGGGTAGAGGTTTTTCAACGTCGTCTGCGAGCACGCTTGTCTTCTCTGCATTTGGCGGCGGCCCGACGGCTCCGTTAACAATTTCGGGAACAGGCGGCATGGCACTTCAATCGTCGAATCCGGTTACCGTAACCGTATCGGGCGGCACGCCACTTGGGCTCGGTGATTATAAATTGATCGCAAAAACAAACAACGGATTCGTCACAGGCACGCCAACTTCATTGACGGTAAACGGCAACGGAGTATGCGGCGGATGCACCTCATCGCTTGTGCTGATAAGCAGTGAGCTTTTTCTCCGCGTTGCTACGACAGGAACATCTACGCCAACGAATACTCCGACGAGAACGTCAACATCAACTCCGACAAATACTCCCGCGAACACGCCGACCATCACGGCCACATGGACGCCGACCGCAACAGCGACAAACACCTGGACGCCGACTCCGACAAATACGCCAACAGCGACTACAACAGGAACTCCGCCGCCTTCGGTCAACGGAACCGTCACATATGGAAACGCGATCCCGGCGGCCACGCGTTTTGTCTCAAATGTCACGGTAACAGGCTCCGGATCGCCGACAGTCATAACGACAACTGCAGCGCCCGGGCCAATTGCCGGACAATATTCGCTGAGCGGATTTGGAGCAGGTTCTTATACGGTTACGCCTACCAAGACGGGCGGCGCAAACAGCATCACTTCGTTCGATGCGGCAAGAGTGTCACAGCACGCCGCCGGATCCGCCCTTCTATCCGGCAACCAACTCCTCGTAGCCGATGTGAGCAACAACGGAAGCATTTCGTCTTTCGACGCAGGACAAATCGCTCGGTACGTTACCGGTGTACCGCCTTTCGGGATAACCGGCAACTGGAAATTTGTTCCGGTCAACAGGTCTTACGCGTCTATAACCGGAACGATAAACGGCGAAGACTATTCCGCACTGCTGATGGGCGAGGTTTCGGGAAATTGGGTTAGTACGGGTTCGTTCGAGTCGCCTAATAACTTTCTGCTTGAAATTTTCTACTACTAAAGGCAATATTTATCTATATGTTGAACAAGGGGAAGCTGCGCAAGGCAGTGGTTTTTGGTTTTGGTGTGGCGGCCCTCATTGTGGGGATCATGTTTGCCGTGGGCGTGTCGCCGCGGCTTTCGTCTTTTGTTGACGGGGATAAGCGGATAGACAAAGGGGGAAAAGGCGAGGAGAAATACGAAGCGCTGCTGGAGCAAGAAGTTTTCTGGAACGACAGGCTGACATTTCCGACGGGCGTTTTCGACCCGGCGTGGCTGCGGCAGGCGGTCGAGCAGGACGCTCGTATTCCACGCGGCGTACCTGCGGGAACGCAACTGTCACAAGAGGCACGGCAAAATTCGCCATTAGCTCTCGACCCGAACAGCTTTACCGCTCTCGGCCCGAAGCCCTTGCGAATGACGGGCTGCGCGGGCTGCTTCGACTACGGCCTCACGCAGGGTCGCGTCAACGCCATTGCCATCGACCCGACGACGACCACGCAGGGCTCGATCGTCGCGTACATCGCTTCGAATGGCGGCGGCGTTTGGAAAACGACCAACTGCTGTAGCGCTGCGACGACGTGGACTTCGATGACGGATCATCCTTTGGTCTCCACGACCAGCGTCGGCACGATCACGCTAGATCCGAATAATAACAACACCGTTTACGCCGGAACCGGCGATCTGCGCTTCGGCTCATTCTCGATGGGCGGCCAGGGCATTTTGAAATCAACTGACGGCGGCCTTAACTGGTCTGTGTTGGGATCGGATGTTTTCGGAGCGGGTCACACTCAGCCGGCGGGTCAATTCCCGCAATATGACGCTGTCGGAAAAGTGCGCGTCGATCCCAACAACAGCAACCGCGTCGTCGCCGGTACAAAAAAAGGCGTCTTCATTTCGTATAACGGCGGCACAAATTGGACGGGACCTTGCACGACGAACGCGTTTAGCACACAACGGCAGGACACGACCGGCCTCGAGCTCAGCAACATGGGCGGCGGCGTGACTCGGATTGTCGCAGCCGTCGGGCCGCGTGGTTTCGCGACGACCGTTCAATACGACCTTAATCAAAACGGCGCGAACGGACTTTATAAAGGCACGATTCCCGCGAGCGGCTGCCCGACCGACTGGACGCTGATCTCGCGAAACGAGAACGGATTTACTTTTGGGAATGATCCGGGCAGCCCATACCCGAGCGGAGCATTATTGAACGCGGGTTCGGGAACACCTTATGCAAATTCCACGACAGGCAATCAGCTTGGCCGCATCGACATCGCAGTTGCGCCTAGCAACGCGAATTACATCTACGCGCAGGTCAGTTCCCTAACGACCCAAAGCTCGTGCGGCGCGGTGGGCTGCCAGCTTGGCGTCTGGTCGAGCATCGACGGCGGGACGACGTGGAGTTTTATGGACGGATCGTCAGGGCCGTCTTTGCGCGACTGCGCCTCAGGCGGAACTCAAGGCGTTGGATCCGATGGTCCCGGAACGGGCGACTATAACCAGAATTGGTACGATCAGGGATTGACAGTCGATCCGAACAATCCCGACCGCATTTTTGTAGACACTTACGACACTTGGCTCGCCACGCGAACCGGTACCGATTTTTATAATGTCACATGTGGGTACACTGGTTCTGCTTTGGCTAATCACGTCGTCCATGTCGATCATCATGCCCTTGCTTTCGTTCCCGGCTCGTCCGACATACTGCTTGAAGGCAGCGACGGTGGAATTTTTTCGACTTCAAACGCCTCGGCAGCTGAGGAAAATACGCTTCGCCCGACTTGGGTCAACATGGACACCGGATTGAATACCATCGAGTTTTATGCTGGCGATATTAGCGGCAATTTTGCCACCAGTTCAACGCCTAAGGCAGTCGGCGGAGCTCAGGACAACGGCGCAAGCTCCGTCACTTTTACGGCTAATCCTACGGCAATCCAATGGCAAATGGGATTGGGCGGCGACGGCTTTTCAGGTCAGATCGATCCGGTTGGGACTGGAACGCAGCTCCGTTTTTGGCAAGGCAACAACAGCGGCGGCCTGAGCCGATGCGTCAATAATTGCACAAATTCAGGCGCGACTTGGACAAGCAGCCGAGGCTCGTGGACAGGCGACATACAGTCGTTTATTTTGCCGATCAACCTGTTTCGCGGCGGCATTCCGGGCGGCGACGACTGCGGCCCAGCAGGTGCGACAACCGGCTGCGGACATTTGATCGCCGGGACGACGCGCGTTTGGGAAACGATACTGGGAACCAATGCAACCGTCCCTACATCAGCCTGGTATAACACAAATCCAACGACCTGCACGGCCACGAGCGCATGCATGACAAAAGGCACGCTTGGCGGCCGGTCATTTATCACGCAGGTGAAATATTCGCCGAAATTCCAAAGCGTCGCCATTGTCGGAACGAACGACGGCAATGTGCAGATCGGATTCAATCTCGGCACGGGCATCGCAAATCAGGGCAATTGGATTAATGTCACGGGATCGAACGCGATTCTGCCGAATCGTCCGATTCTTGGTGTTGCGCTTGATCCTTCGGTTGCTGCGGCGAACGTGCCTGTCGGATATGCCGCCGTCGGCGGTTTTGACGCAAATACACCGACGACGCCGGGACACGTTTTTCAGGTTAGCTGCACTGCTTTGTGCTCTTCGTTTACGTGGCTCAACAAGACCGGAAATTTGCCGAACATTCCGGTGGACTCGATCATCGTAAATCCAAATTTCCCGCAGCAGGTTTTTGCGGGAACGGACATCGGACTTTATTTCACCAACAACATCAATGCCGCGACGCCCGTTTGGTCGCGGTTCAGCAATGGCCTGCCGGCGGTGATGATCTGGGACATGTCGATAGACCGCGGAAGCACGACACTCTCGCTCTGGACACGTGGCCGCGGCGCATTTGCATGGCCGCTGACATCCGGCCCGATAGGCACACCCAGCGGCACGCCTACGACCACGCCGACATCGGCACCGACAGCCACAGCAACGAATACTTTCACGCCGACATTTACTCCGACCTTCACAGCGACAAATACCTCAACACCTACGTTCACGCCGACCCGGACTGCAACCAACACGGCCACTAACACTGCGACGAGCACGGCGACAAATACACCAACGCCGTCGGCAACCACAACCGCTGAACAGACTCCTAATATTCGCGGAACGGTCACGTATGGCAACGCAGCCTCGCCACCGAAATATATTTCAAACGCAACCGTCACCGGCAACGGTTTTCCACTCGTTTCTGACACTACAGATGGGCCGGGCGCGACGGCCGGGCAGTACGCGTTGACGAATTTTGGTTCGGGCAATTACACGGTCTCGGTGTCAAAGACGACGGGGCAGAACAACATCACTTCGAATGACGCGGCGAGGATCGCGCAGCACGTTGCCGGAGTCCTCGCATTGACTAGCGACGTTCAAAAGGTAACTGCCGATGTAAGCGATAATGGCTCTATATCGTCAACCGACGCGGCACAGATCGCCAGGTATGTCGCGTCAATCGGCGCACCGATCGGAAATACCAACACATGGGAATTCTATGTTCCGCCGTTCCCGACATTTCCTGTCGGAGCATCGCCAATGACGCGGAGCTACACCGAACCGATCGGCGTTCAGACCGGCCAGGATTTCGTTGGCCTCCTGATTGGTGAAGTCACCGGCAACTGGATTCCCGGCTCGGCGCGTTCGGATGACAGCTTGGAGAACCAGCCGACCGAAAATGAGAGCATCGTTATAGGTCTGCCACATCTTGTGACGCCTGCGGACAATGAAGTGATAATTCCTGTCGTCGTGCGAGGGTCTGCGACAAAGCAGATCATCTCTTACGAGTTCGATCTCAGGTATGATCCTTTGGTAATTCAGCCGCAGGAGAATCCGGTTGATGTTGCCGCAACTGTCAGCCGCGGGCTTTTCGTCGTTGCCAACGCCGAAGAAGCCGGTATTCTCAGGGTAGTGGTTTACGGCCCGATGCCGATCGCCGAAGACGGCATTCTTCTGACTTTAAAATTCAACCCGGTCGGTGTGCCTGGTTTGTTATCGCCACTAACGTTTGAGCGAATTCTTTTTAACGAAGGCGACCCGCAAGCGACAGTGGCCGACGGTCTCATTGAACTTTCAACAACCACAGCGAACCAAATTGAACAATAACATTTGGTAAAAGAATTTTCTGAATGTGTTCTTTCTTCATTAATAATTACTAATTTTTAATTAGCAATTATTAATGAAAGAAGCTAACACTGTAATTCTGCCAATCTTGAGTTTTCACACTCTCAAGCATACACTTGACAAGCGTGAACCTGCCGAATTACATCACACTTGGCCGCATAATCGTTGTTCCGGTTCTTGTCGTCGTGCTGCTCACGCCGGCTGGCGAAACGTGGTTCGGAATCAATGGTTATGCTCTCGCGATCGGAATATTTCTCATCGCTGCTTTCACGGATATTCTTGACGGACATCTCGCACGCCGTCGCGATCAAGTTTCAAACTTAGGCAAACTTCTCGATCCGATAGCCGATAAACTGCTTATCTCGGCGGCGTTGATTGTGCTTGTGGAAAAGCATCTCGCACCCTCTTGGGCGGTTGTCGTTATTGTCGGCCGCGAGTTTATCATCACGGGCTTGCGGTCTGTTGCCGCCACCGAAGGCATCATCATTCAGGCGCAAAGTATCGGAAAGCTAAAGATGTGGGCGCAGTGCGTAGCGATCGTTGCCCTGCTCGTCGCGGCTGCGACCGGCGATCCGCCTGTGTCGAATTTCGGCCTCGACTACCCGGCATTCTTCTGGCGTGTCGCCGAAGTGCAAACGGCTTTTTCTAATCTGGCCTCTTTTTCACTGACGTCAAACGACTGGAAGGTTTTCGGCTATCTCGTCGGTCGCGGAGCTCTTTGGGTCGCAGTCATCACGGCGATCTGGTCTATGTATGATTATTTCAACTTCTTTATCCTAATGCGAAAGCCCGCACGTAAGTAAGGGCGGTACACGCAACGCTGCTTGTACGCCCTTACGTGCGGTCTTTCACAATTTTCTTACTGCAATTCAACGTAATCGCCGGTGTGTATTTCGGATGCAGTTCTCGTGATCACTACGGTCGCGGTTTTTTCTTTAACATTTAGAACAACAGCTTCGCCGGTAATTTTTCTCAGGCCTTTGGCGCGGCCGCTTTTGGCTTCGGCAGTTGTTACTTCATGGCCGCCGGCACGGCCGCCTGTCTTTCGTGACGCCTGATTTGAAAACTTCCCGCCTTTGTAAGTTTCGCTTTCAAACCCGTAATCGCGGGCTGTGACGTCTTCGGTTTCCGGTTTTTTGAAGAGATTTCCTTTTCCGAGCGGACGATAAATAGTGATGCGGTCGCCGACCTTCACATTATCGTCGGCACCGAGATCGACATAGGCAATGAAATCGCGCGTAAGAACTTCAACGCCGTCGCGCGACATTAAAATCCGTCCGGTTGCCTTGCCCGTTGGGTCGGCAAAGATATCCAGCTTGCCTTGCTCAAAAACCGGGCTTGATCTTCTCTCGACCAACTGGACGAGATCGCCAAGCAAAAAGGTGTCGCACGAAACTTTGACACGAGCAACCGAAACTTCGGACTTCACGTTTACAACTTCGATAGCGCCGACTTCCTGCACGTAAAAACCGAGATCGTCCTTGTCCGACCATTTGGTTCTTACCTGTGCGCGAGGCCGTACAACGGCAAACATGTCGCCGACATTAACGCCCTTGTTCGATCCCATGTTGATATACATAAAATCGTTCTGCGCGAAGTTGTATTTGTCGGCCTCGTCAACCGAGCCGACAATCTTGTTGCCGTCGCTGATCGCGCTCGACTGAATATAACCGGCGCAATAAAGATTGTTGCCGGCCGCAACCGACCACGTTCTGCTGCCTGGCACTATCACCGTTGATTGCGCAAACGACACCGACGAAAATACGGCTAACATTAAACCGCACAATACTAGACGAACTGTAAAAAACTTTTGAAAATTCACGATTTTCTCCTTTTTTGCTTTGCTAAGATTTGGGCTCGCAGAAGCGAGAATGACTCTGGACGGAATAATATGCCGGATGCCCCGTAAAGGACACATAGTTATTGTAGCCCTAAATAGCCGCAAGCGTCAATATCTTTATTAATTGTTAAACATAGCTGTTTCATGACAGATTTGGACAGAAGTCAGTTGTTTTGCTAGTATTTTCGTTTGCGTCAAGGTTGATTGACGTACAATTTTTGCCGGTGTAGCTCAGTTGGTAGAGCAGTTGATTTGTAATCATCAGGTCGGCGGTTCAAATCCGTTCACCGGCTCCATTAGATCGAAGGCTTCAGTATTGATTACTGAAGCCTTTTATTTTGTCGAAGCTGCCCGCTTGTTCTTTCGGTATGATAGCGAACATACGAAAAATCTAATAATTGCAACACTAATGCTAGGTTTATAAGGCATTTTGCCGGGAGGTTGAACCTAATCCCACAATTTGGGAGACATTACCATGAGAACAATTAAAATAAAATCTACATATTTCGCATTAATAATCTTGGCATTTCTTTTCGCAGGCGTTTCCGCTCAGACGAGGCCTTATCAGGTTTCGGACAATCAGATTCAAATACTTTTGGACAGGATAAATAGCAGAACCGTCGACTTTAAGATCGCAGTTGACCGCTCGCTGGACAACAGCCGTATTGACGGAACGGTTCGAGAGGATTCGATCAACACTCTGGTCGGTAATTTTGAAACGGCTGCAAGTAATTTGAGAGACAATTTTGATTCATGGCGATCGACCACTGCCGACGTTCAGGACGTTTTGGATCAGGGCCGACAAGTGAACAATTACATCTTAAACAACCGGAATAAACGGCTTTCCACGAGGGCGGAAAATCAGTGGACGAGAATTCGAACCGATCTTGACACGCTCGGTGGTTATTATCGGATAAGAAGTAACTGGAACAACACAGGCAATACGCGATTTCCAAGCGATACGCGATTTCCAGATGACAGGAGATCTGGATTTGATTCGCGAATAACCGGAACCTATCGCCTCAACGCCAGCCGCAGCGATGATGTTACAAGTGCGGTGGATAGGGCGATAAACGCAAGTTACAATTCCAACTCGCGCGACCGGCTGCGGCGCAATCTCGAACGTCGTTTGCTTTCGCCGGACACGCTTTCGATTCAAAAATCAGGCAGGCAGGTTACCTTATCATCAGCGAATGCTCCGTCTGTTGTGCTTAACGCTGACGGTATCGCCCGAACCGAAACTTCGGCAAATGGTAGAACTGTCAAAACGACAATTACCTCGACCGGAAACAGTGTTCGGATCAATTACGAGGGTGACCGAATGAACGACTACCTTGTGACGTTCGAGTCGATAGCACGCGATCAATTGCGCGTCACACGCCGCGTTTATCTTGAAAATCAAAATCAAACGGTAACGGTTAACAGCATATACGATAAAACGAGCAGCACGCCGGATTGGAATATGGCAGGCAATCCTTCATATCCGACAAACACCGGCAACGCAGGCGGATATGTAATTCCCAACAACACAAGCATTATCGCAACGCTTGATTCTACGCTTTCAACCAGGACACAAGATGGTGATAGATTTACTATGACCGTGACTTCCCCGTCGCGATACCAGGGTGCCGTGATCGAAGGACGTGCTTACGGCCAGCGTTCGGGCACAGTTTCGGGACGCGCGAACTTATCGTTAAGTTTCGAGACTATTCGAATGCGTGATGGACGTACGTACAGCTTTGCCGGCATCGTGGACGAAGTTCGCCAGCCTAACGGCGACGTCGTCAGTGTCAATAATGAAGGCACGGTTCGCGATAGCAGCCAAACCACGAAAACTGTAACCCGTGCGGGCATAGGAGCGCTTCTCGGCGCGGTTATCGGAGCGATCGCCGGCGGCGGTTCGGGAGCAGCCATCGGAGCGGGCGTCGGAGCAGGCGCAGGCGCGGGAAGCGTGATCATTCAGGGCCGTGATAATCTCGAACTCAATGACGGAACTCAGTTCACGATCACAGCCACGGCACCGGCGAGCGTCGCTACAAACTAGCAGCGGTTTATTCATCGCTATTTGAAATGGAGGTTAAAATGAGAAGAGCAAATCATCTTCACAGATCGGTTGTCGTTTTGCTCTCCCTACTTTTTCTATTCGCTCAGGGCGAAGCTCAAAAGAAAATTAAATCAACCGACAACGGCGGCAAGCATGTCTTGTGGTCGTCGGTTGATGTATCGCGGCAGGATCTTTTTCTCGGTCCCGGAGGCTCCGTGATGGAGCCTGACCTTTCGAATATAACTTTCTTAAAAGAAGAAAAAGGCGGGTATTCAACGAAATACCGCATAAAGGACGGAGCCGGAAATACCTGGGTCGCCAAGGTCGGACTTGAGGCTCAATCGGAAACGGCTGCCGTCCGATTGCTTTCGGGCATCGGTTATGTGACCGAGATCAATTATCTGGTTCCGTCTTTGTCGATTCCCGGCAAAGGCAGATTTTCAAATGTGCGTCTCGAAGCGCGGCCCAATGACGTGGATCGCGGCAAAGAGTGGCGTTGGGGCAAAACGCCGTTCGAAGGCACACGCCAAATGAAAGGCCTGATGCTGATGATGGCGTTTATCAACAACTGGGACATGAAAAGCGCCAACAATGTCATTCTCAAAAAAGGCAATGAGCGTCATTATGTCATCAGCGACCTCGGAGTTTCTTTCGGCAAAACCGGCAGCAGCAGCCTGCCGCTTTTTTGGCGCATTGGCCGCAGCCGGAATAACCCACGCGACTACGCAAAATCCACCTTCGTCACAGGCGTAAAAGAAAACCGCGTCAAAGTAAAGTTCAACGGGAAGAACCGCAGCCGGATGGACGAATTTACCGTGGCCGATGCACGCTGGCTCGCCGATCTTTTAACGCAGTTGAGTGATCGACAAATAGCGGACGCATTTCGGGCGGCAAATTACTCGCAAAGCGATATCGGTTTATTATCGCGTGCGGTCCGCAGCCGGATTCGGCAGCTCGATGAGGCACGAACTAACTCTCGCAACTCGCGACGAAGATGAATCACACGCTCAAGTTCTACTTTCCCGCGCTTACTGTCGCTGCGGTGACGGCAACGTGTGCCTACACAACTGTTGCCCAACCGACGCCCGAACCATTCTTTTTAGAACAAATCTTCGAAGGTGCATTCCCTGCCGGTCAGCAATCATCGAGCGTAGCAACCGTCGAAATTGTAATGCGTCTTTTCCTGGCGGTCATCCTCTCAGGCATTCTGGCATTTCGCCCGCGAAGGAACGTCCCGCTGTTCCGCCGCAGCCTTTATGTATCGCAAACTCAGATACTGCTTTCGGTCGTGGCAGCGGCGTTGATGCTAATCGTCGGCGACAATGCGGCACGCGCTTTTGCAATATTTGCCGCTGTTTCACTCGTCCGTTTTCGCACTAACATTCGCGATCCGAAAGAGGTAACAGTATTGCTGATCAGCCTCGCGCTCGGTTTAGCCGCAGGCGTCGGCCGCTGGGATCTCGGTATCGCCCTTTGCTTGTTCGCACTTGGCTTGCTCTGGCTTCTCGAATTCAATGAAGGGCATCAGTCAGTGCGATCCATGGAGCTCACCGTTAAAACACGCTCACCCGACACGACACAAGAGATACTCAAAAAGATCTTCCGCCGCCTCAAAATCGACGCCGAAGTCCGCGAGATCATCCCGCCGGACGACAAGAAAGAGGTCGGCTCGATAACGTATTACCTCAACCTGCGGCTAAACCTCACCACCGACAAACTCAGCGACCGCATCCTCAGCGCCGACACCGACAACATAGAAGGCATCCAATGGACAAAATCTAAAAGCGCCGCCGATATCTTCCAATAAACTGAGAGTTGAAAATTGAGAATTGAGAATAAAAATCCTTCTTTTATTTTCCATTTCAATGCTCAATTTTCGGCAGATTTTTCTCCCCCCGAAATTGTTTCACAAAATGTGGAACGTTCCACACTTTAGACGGTGTGAATGTCAATTTGTGCGATTTTATGGGCGTTATTTACAAATCCAAGCCGCCGAAATGACATCCAACATGCCTCTACGTGACGCTTTTACACCTTCTACTTACGCCTTTTCCTCACGAGTCCGCCTATTGGATCCCCGTCGTTAATCCACGTTGTCTTCATTAACATTTTCCGGCCGTTCTCTTCATTCCCGTCAGTATCGTCAATGACTTCGACGAAGCTGGTGATTCTTGTTCGCTGTCTGACAGACCGCTTGGCGGCATGGCTGCAAATCAGTATGTGACAACCTCGATCGGCAGCTCGATTTCATAGATCGCTGACTTGCCGCCGCGTTTGCCTGCAAAGATAAGTTTTTTTCCGTCGGCTGTAAATTGCGGCGCGCCTTCGTCCGCTTCGGTGTGCGTCAGGCGAAACAGTCCCGTACCGTCCGCGTTCATCAAATAAATTTCAGCGTTGCCGTCGCTTCCGGCGATGAAAGCGATGCGTTTTACGTCAGGCGAAAATACCGGAGAGCTTTCGTGGAAACGCCGGGCGGTGAGGCGTTTTTCGTTTGCTGGATTGCCGGCGTCAAGCAGAAAAATATCCAGGCCCTGTGAATCGGCGTTCACTCTGTCGCCTGCGAATGCGAGGACAGAACCATCGGGCGAAAACGCAGGCGTCATTTCGTAACCTTCTTTTTCCGTCACACGATGTTGATCGCTGCCATCCAGATTCATTCGGTAAAGACGTCCTGTGCCGTAAAAATCACGCGTGAAAATGATTTTGTTTCCATCTGGCGAAAACACCGGGTTTGTGTCCGGCAACGGATCGTTGGTCAAATTTTGCAAACCGCTTCCGTCAATATTGATAATAAAAATCTCTGAATTTCCGGTTGATTTGTCGGTGAATGCAATATGCTCTCCGCCGGGAGCGAGAACCGGCAAATGGGAAAATTTCGTGTTCGGCTCGGTTTGGAAAATCTTGACGGTCGCACGCGTTTCCAGATTCGTCATGCGAAATTCACCACTCTCGTCGGCAAGGCGAGCTTCGTAAAGCATTTGTTGCCCGTCCGGTGACAGGCGCGGCGAACTCAAATCCGCGTACTCGTCGCTCAGGATGAGCTTTGATCGATACGCTTCGACGTTCGACAGGAAAATCCGATTATTGCCGTTTTGGTTGTTGTAGAGCAGAATCTGCGTGCCGTCCGCCGACCAACATTTCGGGATGATTCCCGTGTTACCGTTCAGCCCGGCGATCTTTACGGGCGGCAAATCATTGTCCAGATTTTGCAGATAAACTTCTGTGCGCTCGTTTTCGCGGTTCGACTGAAAAGCGATTTGAGTGCCATCGGGCGAGAACACCGGATAATTATCAAACGCGGGATGATCGGTGAGGCGCCGAACATTCGAGCCGTCTGCGTCCATCACGTAAATTTCAGCATTTCCATCTCGAAAAGAAGCAAAAGCGATTTTTTTGCCGTCGTACGAAAACGACGGGTCGGCATCGAGGACGTTATTGTCAGTCAGGGCAACAGTTTTCGCGGTTTTAAGCGTGTATAGAAAAATCTCCGATTTTTCCAGAGCACTTCCCGATTGATAGACAAACTGCGATCCGTCGGGCGACCAATCCATATTTCCTACTTTGGATGGCAAGGCAAATGCATTCGCTCCATTTTCGTCCATCAGATAAGAGGTTTCATTATCGCCTTCTTTAACAGAGACAATCTTCGTCCCGTCCGGCGACCTTCTGCCGTTGATGACGCGACGTTGTTCGCTGCCGTCCGCGTTCATTTGCCAGGTTTCGGTCCGAGTGTTAGTGACGTATCTAAGGAAATAGATTTGCCCCTGATTCGTCCGGTAAGGTGCCTCGTCGTCAAAGGTGCCGTCCGTCAAAACTAACATTCCGCTTTCTTCTGCTTTTACAGCTCGATTCGGCTGCAGCCAAAACCAAACTAAGCCTGCCCCGAAAAACAACATCAGGACTAAAAGTGCAAAAGCGAATTTTCGGGAGAGTCTTTGACGTTTGGGCGGCAGAAGCAAATTTCCTTTCGGGTCGATCTCGTCGTCAACCGCCAGGCGAACTCGCTGCACGGTCCGTTTCTCCAGAATTACCTGTGGTTCCGCTTCAACTAAGGTGCGGTGAAGATCGGCGGTGAAGCGGTAGCCGTGTTTGGGCACCGTCTCGATCAGCTTTTCGCCGTTGGCATTGAAGATTTTCCGCAGACGCGAGATCTGTTTGACGAGGTTTCCCTCTTCGACAAAGGCATCCTGCCAAACCGCCGTCATCATCTCTTCCTTGCTCAAAGCCCTTCCGTTGTTTTCGACCAGAAGAAGCAAAGTCTCAAATTCCTTTGCCGGAAGATGCAGCGGCACGCCGTCGGCGAACAAAGTTTTCTCTTGAGGGTGAAGTGCAAACTTCCCAAATTGATAAACAAGCTTTTTGTTTTCAACCTTTTCCATAGAGTCAGAAAAAAGTCCGGAAAAAGTCCGAAAAACGTCGAGACTTTTTCGCGCTCAAGGCCGGACAATTGACGGCGAAGCAAAAATCCGAGAAACCTGATGCCTGAATCGGATTAACTTATTTTAGCTCTATCGAAATTACGAGGCAAGAAAATTCGTCATGACTCAGCGGGCCCAGATCGTTTTTGAAAAAGAAGAAACCGTTCTCTTGCGGCAAAGTACAGCCGTTGCGGACGAGTTCTGCCCGCTTTGCGGCACTTCCACCTTCCATCTGACGCCCGAGGCGTTGACGCTCGCATCAGGCGTTAGCGAACGGAAGATCTTCCGGTGGATCGAAGCCGGCGAGATTCATTTTTACGAAAGGCCAAAGGTTTATGTCTGTCTCAACTCACTTACGAACTACAAAAGGAGATCTTAGAATCATGAAAAACTTTATACTGAGCGCGTTAGCTCTATTGATTATCGGCGTGGGCACGAATGCTCTTTCGCGGGCAATCGTGCCGGTTAATGGCGTCACGCCGACGCTCACGTCCGTCACTGTCAACAATGGCGCCGGCGACCAGTATGATCCGCACGTCAGCGGCGAATGGGCAGCCTATACTTCGGACCTCTCGATTCGCTATTACAGCTTCGCAACCAACACTGACGCAGCGATTCCTTTGGGGATTTCCGCGCGCGACCTGCTCTCGGACACGAGCGGCGGCAAGATCGTATTTTCGCGCGTAGTCACCGGTATAAAGACGGCAATAATGGTCTTTGACGCCTCGACTGCCGCGGCCCCGATCGAGATCGACGCAGCCGATGGCGTCACCCGCATCGGCTCCGCGATCGGCGGAAATACTGTCGCTTACATCGACTTCACGCTCGAAAGTCACGGCGAGCTCGTGATCCACGATCTCGTCACCTCGACTTCGATCAGAATCACTAACGACACCGCGCTCGACGCCAACCCGTCGGTGTCGCCCGACGGCACCGTCGTCACTTGGGAACACTGCGCTACCTCGTCGAGCAACTGCGACATCTGGCAGGCCGTGAGGACCGGCCCGGTTTGGAATGTTAGCACCGCATCCGGCACGTCCGACCCGGAAGCGAATCCCGACAACAATGGCACGCTCGTCGTTTACGACTCCACGCGCGCGGCCAATGCGGACATCTACTGGCGGCTGGTCAGCGGCGGCTCGGAGGTCCAATTACAGATGAGCGGCTTCGAGGCGAATCCGAGCATCGCAGGCAACTTCATCTGCTTCGAGAGCCGGCCAACGCTTTTCGAAACCACGGACATCTTTGTTTACGACATCGCCACGAACCTGCTGTACAAGATTACCGATACGCCGCTCGTCACCGAGCAGCTCAACGACATCACGGTGCTGCCTGACGGCAGAGTTCGCGTTGTCTGGACCACCGACGAAGACGGCTTTGATCAACGCAACGTCAAGGCTGCAGCCTTTACTCTTTCGCCGGCCGTCCCTAATGGCAAGATCGCCTATACGAACGGCGGCGACATTTGGAAGATGGATCCCGACGGTTCGAACCGCCAGCTCGTGATTGACGCCGGAACGAACGACATCGAACCGGAGTGGTCGCCCGACGGCACGAAGATCGCGTTCAAAAGCGACCGCGACGTTCCGCCGGGACGCGGAGTATATTCGGTAAACGCCGACGGCACGGGACTCACTCTGCTTACCAACGGCGGCATTAACAACAGCGACTCAAGCCCCACGGGGTCGCCCGACGGCAGCAGGATCGCGTTCTCCAGCAACCGCGACGGCCTTATCCCCTCGATCTACATAATGAACGCCGACGGCTCGAATGTTACGCGGCTGACTAACCAATTTCCATATAGCGATGCCGGGCCAGAATGGTCGCCGGATGGCAAGCGGATGATATTCGAGACAAATCAAGGATTATGTTCGTGCATCGGCATCATCAACCTCGACGGCACGGGTCGGACAGTAATCGGATCCGGACAGTTCCCGTCGTGGTCACCCGACGGCACCAAGATCATTTTCGCACTTCTGACACAAACCGGCTATCACATCAACACAATGAATCCGGACGGCACCGGTATTACACAGCTTACTTTCGGCGCACCCAATGACCAATATCCGTCGTTCAGCCCCGATGGGCAAAAGATCGTCTTCGCGCGCAACACCTCGGGCACGATGGGGTTGTGGACGATGAACGCCGACGGCAGCAATCAGGTCATTTTTCCGGGCACCAACACTATCGGAAACGGATATTCCGACTGGGGTATCCTGGCCGTCGCACCGGCGATCACCGGAACAGTTACTTATGGTAACGCGATACCGGCGGCTGTGCGTTTTGTTTCGAACGTGCTGATAAGCGGTGCGGGTTCTGTACCGGTTTCTGTCTTTACGGACGGGCTTGGGCCGACTGCGGGCCAGTATTCGCTTACCGGATTTGGGGCGGGTGCTTATACCGTCACGCCGACGAAGACAGGCGGCGTGAACAGTTCGATAGGCTCTTTCGATGCAGCACGGATCGCGCAGCATGCTGCCGGCTCACCGCTGCCGCAGTTGACCGGCAACCAATTGCTCGTCGCCGATGTCAGCAACAACGGCTCTATCACGGCGTTCGATGCCGCAATGGTCGCAAAATACGCCGTTGGGCCACCGTATGAGCCACCGGGAATTGGATTGACGGGAACCTGGAAATTTGTTCCGGACAGTAGGAATTATGCGTCTGTCAGTTCCAATGTCACTGGTGAGGATTATTCGGCGTTGCTGGTGGGTGAGGTTTCGGGGAACTGGGTGAATACCGGTGCGAGGCCCGAGGGCGGCGGAGCCGCGGAGTCTGATTTGGATGCATCTCGGAAAGGCGGAGCCTTTCCGCTCATCGGTAGGCAAAGCCCGGGATTGCTAAAACGGGAGAGAAGTTTTGCGGTAGATTTACCGAAGATCGTAACATCGGTTGAAAAAGAAATCGTTATTCCGGTGAATGTTCAGGGCGTGTCGAATAAGGGTTTCATCTCTTATGAATTCGATCTCAGATTTGATCCTTCGGTTGTGCAGCCGTCGCCCGAGCCAGTTGATTTATCGGGAACGGTTAGCCAAGGTTTATCAGTGGTGACGAATGCGAGCGAGCCTGGACTCTTGCGGATTGTTGTTTATGGAGCGTTTCCGATCGATAGCGACGGAGTACTTTTGAATCTTAGATTTACAGCCGTCGGAGCAGTTGGTTCTGTTTCGGCGTTGGTGTTTGAGCGGATTATTTTTAACGAAGACGAGCCGGGAGTTTCGGTGACGGATGGGCGGGTTGAGGTTTTGGCGAGAAGCGAGTAATTACGGGCGGAAACGCGAGTGTGAACGAGCGTGCGGCTACATTAGCGCGTGCACGCTCGTTCACACTCGCGTTTCCGCC
>JBJXHF010000046.1:0-15859 GCA_046160805.1 Pyrinomonadaceae bacterium | reverse complement strand
TTCTAACTAAAAAAAGGAGGCAATTAAGGTGCTCTTTTTCACGTTTCTTCTAAACATCCAACAAAATTCGCCCCACAAAATACCCGTCTGCCTTGACATCAACCCCAACTTCATAGATGTCCCAACGGTTTTTTGTCCGCTTGTCCGGGTTTGTCCGGTCATGTCTCCGGACAAGGCAACTTACTGAAATAATTAGGGTTATATCAACAAAATGGCCTTGTCCGGTGAGTTTTGAAAAAAAACTTTTCGGAGAGCACTTCTGTCAACTGTGGCACCGTCCCACCGTTTTTTTTCGGCTCGGAAAATTTTTAATTTTCAAAAAACAAATCGTCGTAATGCAACGACGCGCACACCAAGCTAGCACATTGCCAGACCGATTGAAATAACAACTTTCCGAATATGACGTAACTTTCCGAATATGACGCAACTTTCCGAAGTGTTTCACGAGAGGCGCGCATAAGCAAGGGCGATACCGGCGAACGAACTGGCCACCCGCTTACTTAGGCGGTTCTGACAAGTCGTAACTTTCCGAGTGGAACTTAAAGAATTTAACCGCGAAATACGCGAAAAGACACGAAAAAAAGATGCTTTCTTAATTTCGTGTCTTTCGTGTATTTAGCGGTTGAATTTCTTCGATTATTCTCTGACCTTCAGCGCCGGGTCGCCGAGCAGGACCCATGAATAGCCGACGTCGCTGTTGATAACGGTTGACTTTGCAGTTATTACAAGATCGCCCATTCGCTTAATGTTGCCGAGGCCGATCTCGCGGTAGAAGGGTAAGCCCATCGTCATTTGATAGTCCGGAGTAGTTAAAGTTGTTGAAGACCAGGTAACAACGGCTCCGCCGTCTGCTTTGAGAAGTGCCTCTCCAAGAGAATCAGTTTGCGGACGTAAGAAAAATCCGTTCAAACAAGTCAGCATAACAAAAATAGACTGATTGTTCACGTTTGTCAGAAGCGGCATGTCGTCTTTGCTGAAGAAGTCGGGCGAACTCCAAAACCCTGTAGATCCGTGGCCGGACCAATTAACGAAATATCTACCGCTGTTTATAGAATCTAATAAATTCTGACGAGCCCCGGGGAGAATTCTGTTGATGAATGTTTTCGGCATGCCGGCCGGTAACTGGTCGGCAAGGATGCCGCTCATGGCCTCAAAGTCATATCCGTCAGGCCGGTCGAAAGTTAAAGTTCCCCCGCGGTTGAGCGACTGCATTGCAGGATTTTCAAAAGCAGTCGTTTTATTAAAGATTTTCGTTATATCCGACGCAACGGAGACGGGAATTCTGCCAATTGCCATTTCTGCAAGGCCGTTACCGTCAAAATCAGCGAGTGCCTCGTCGCTTCCCGTCTCTTCGTAAATCAGCTCGACGCTCTTGGTCGGCACCAGATCGAGATATCCTCTGCCTTCATAGTTTCTCGGATCATAGGATCCGTCGCCGATAAGCAATACATAATGAGGCTTCGGGTTTTCCCAATTTGTTTTAGCGTATTGCAGAAAATCTTTAATAGCTATCTCGCTGTGCGCCCCATAACTGAACTCATCGTAAACATCCGTGATATTGACAACTTTTACTGTGAAATTACCGCCTGCCGCGCTTCGCCGGTAATTTGCCCACGTTTCAGCCGCAGTGATAAAGTCCGGATCCGAATACGTAATAATAATGACGTCCGCGAGATTGTTCGGCGTTGACAGCGATGATGGCGCGTTGGCCGTAATCGACGGCGATTGCAACAGAGCTGAATCCTCGACTCCGTAATAAACTGCCTGCCGGTTCGACGGTATTCTGACCGTATAAGAGCCGCCGTTTTGAACGATCGCCAAGTTGTTGATCAACTGGGGGTTTCCGTCGTAAGTCGTTTCGAAAACACGAACATTAGGCGAGGAAAATCCCGTAATGTCAGCCCTTCTGTAACCCGGCGTGAAAAACAAAGCTTTGTTCTGATCGGCCTGATATTTTCTCGTATAACTGACTTTTACGGAGTCAAAATAGCAATTGTCGCTGGAAAATCGTGTGTTAAGCCTTAAGACATTGTTGCCTTCAACAAGGTAACTTGGCGGAATCGAGAAAGTTGCTGAAAAATTATCCTGATGGAGTCCCGTCATCGTTCCTATATCGTTTCCGTTAAGAAAAACTCTAATAGCATGACCGTTGTTCGACTTGCCCTGTACTTTGACTGTAACTACCGCGTCTAGCCCGAGTGGATCTATTCCTGTCAGACTAAACGGCACTATTATCGCAGGATTGTTAATGATGACCTGACCAAAATAATTTTCTACGGCACCATTCCTGATGTTCGGATCGCGACTAACGCGCTCTTTTTTCTCGGTGACCATTCTGAAATTTTTCGACAACACATTGCCGCCGATGTTGCCCAAAACTTTTGTGATCATCCGCTTGCCGGGAACGGTGTCGACGATGAGAAAGTATGTTCGCGTGTCGGTATTTCTAGTGTCCAGAGTTTTGCCGTAGAAATCTATGTATTGACCGCCGGCTCCGACGATGATCGCCTGTTCGTTGCCGTCGGTAAATAGACGCCAATTTGTGGGATCGCTGTTAACGTTAAAATCTGCATTCTGCAGCTCGGCACGGGTGACTCGATACATTCCTTCTTGCTTAACGGCAATTTTAACGCTTTGCTGCGTGACAACTTCGCGCTGAACTGCGAGATTCGGAGGAAGGATCGCTCCAGTAACTATCGACTGAAGCTCGCTCGGCAGCGAGAGGCTGCCGCTTCTCAGATCGCCGCGTTTCGACCTTGCTCTTGCCTCAATCTCGGCTTTTGTGTAGCCGGTCGAGGCTTGGAAATCTGTTGTGAATTTTGGAGTAATCGGGTCTGTCGCAACGCGACTGCCGTTTACAAACTGGTTATAAATTACGTAAGTCGAATCAAGCGTGCCTATGGGATCGTAAAACTCATATATTTCACCCTGCAGCGTCCTCTGCGAACCCGTCGTGGACAAACTCAGAATCAGGCTGCGGCTGACCAATTCAGGTTCGGCGCCGCCCATGCGGTAAACAAGAAATCCGACGTTGTTGATCTCGGTCTTCATTTCCCAGCGCAGAAATACGCCCTGGCCGTCGGTAAAAGCGTCGATGCGCTCATACTCGGCGGTGAAGGCTCTAACGCCGGCATTCTGGATCGATCTTGCACTTTGGGCAAACGATGGAATGGCTGAACCGAAAACGAGAGTAACCAAAAGTAATGAAAGGGCGGTTTTCTTCATTTTTAACTCCAAAAGACCGAAATAGTTTGTAAATCAATTAACAAATCGTTGACTTAATAATATAACACCAATAGCCGATTTCTACAAGAAAATTCAACCCACAAGCTGCCTTAAAACATAAGGCAGGATGCCGCCGTTCTGGTAATATTCGATCTCTATCGGCGTATCTATTCTCAGGATTAGACTTACATCAACAGTTTCGCCGCTTTCTTTAGTTATGTTTAAGGTAACTTCCTGTCTTGGACGCACTGTTGTATTTTCAAGTCCAATCAAATCAAAGGTCTCAGTTCCGTTTAATTCATAGGTCGCCGCCGATTCGCCGTCCTTGAACTGAAGCGGCAAAACGCCCATTCCTACGAGATTTGAACGGTGAATTCGCTCAAATGACTGGACAACTACCGCCTTAACGCCCATCAGCGACGTTCCCTTGGCCGCCCAATCTCGTGAGCTGCCCGTCCCGTATTCGGTTCCTGCAAAAATAATCAGCGGGGTGTTTTCCGCCTTGTATTGCATCGCCGCGTCGTAGATCGTCATATCCTCGCCGTCCGGCTGATGTTTCGTGAAGCCGCCTTCGACCGGAGCGACCATCAGATTTTTTATCCGCACATTCGCGAAAGTGCCTCGCAACATAACGCGATCATTGCCGCGACGCGAGCCATACGAGTTAAAATTTTCCGGCGCAACGCCGTTTTCTCGAAGGTAAAGTCCTGCAGGCGAATTCGCCTTAATCGCTCCGGCCGGCGAGATGTGATCAGTAGTTACCGAGTCGCCAAAAATCGCCAAAGCACGAGCGCCTTTTACATCGGAAAAACTGCCGGTTTCCATCGAAAAGTTTTCAAAATACGGCGGTTCCTGAATGTATGTTGAGTTCTGATCCCATTCATAAATCTGGCCGACGCTTGACTCGATGCTGTTCCACATCGGATTTTGCTCGGCGAACTCTGCATAAAGCTTCCGGTAAATTTCAGGATCGAACGCCGTTTGCAGATATTCCTTTACCTCATCAAGCGACGCCCAAATATCTCGCAGAAAAACGTCATTGCCATCCTTGTCCTGTCCGATGGCGTCGAGAGTCGTATCTTTCAAAACCGTTCCCGCGAGCGCGTAAGCAACTACTAGCGGTGGCGACATCAGAAAGTTGGCCTTTATATTTTGATGGACGCGCGCCTCAAAATTACGATTCCCTGAAAGAACCGACGCCGCTATGATGTCGTTCTCCACAACTTCTTCCTCGATCGACGGGTCGAGCGGCCCCGAATTTCCAATGCATGTGGTGCAGCCGTAGCCGACAAGATCGAAGCCGATGGCGTTGAGATATTGTTGCAGTCCGGCTTTCTCAAGATATTCAGTGACGACGCGCGAACCAGGCGCAAGTGACGTCTTAACATACGCAGGAACCGTCATTCCCTTTTCAAATGCTTTTTTTGCGACGATCCCAGCGGCAATCATTACGGATGGATTGGATGTGTTCGTGCAAGACGTAATCGCGGCAATCAACACGTCGCCGTTGCCGATGTTGGTATTTACAGTTGGCGTGTCTTCCTCGTTGAACTCAACCCGATCCGGCGTTGGGCGATTGTTCACCATTTCTATTTCAGTGTGGACATTTGTGTTGTCAGGCGAAGTCGTGTCGTGAATTGAATCCGGAATTGATTTTCCACTCTGCTCGCCGCCGCCTTCGACAACGCTGGCCGGATGAGAGCCCATTGTCACGCTAAAGCGTTTGTGCAGATCGTCAGCCACTTTGCCATAACCGCCGTCAGCAAGCGGTTTCGAGAACAGCTCGATGAAACGGTCGTCCAGGCTCGAAAGCTCGATACGATCCTGCGGCCGTTTCGGTCCGGCGACTGCGGGTGTAATCGTTTCAAGATTTAGCTCAAGTACTGTTGTGTAATCGATCTCACCGTCTTTCGGAACTCCGAATATGTTCTGCGCCAGATAATAGTTTCGTATCGTGTCAATCTGTTCTTTGCTTCGGCCAGTGTTTGTAAAATATTCGAGAGTTTTTTCGTCGGTCGGAAAAAATCCCATCGTCGCGCCGTATTCGGGCGCCATGTTTGCGATAGTCGCTCGGTCGGTTGCGTGCAATGCTGCTGCTCCTTCGCCAAAGAACTCGACGAATTTACCGACGACGTTGGCTTTACGCAGCATTTCCGTAATTCTTAAAACAAGGTCTGTGGCAGTTGCTCCTTGCGGCAGAGCGCCGGTCAGGTGAACGCCGATCACATCAGGCGTTAAAAAATAAACTGGCTGCCCGAGCATGCCGGCCTCGGCTTCGATGCCTCCGACGCCCCAGCCGACAATGCCGACGCCGTTTATCATCGTCGTGTGCGAGTCCGTGCCGACGAGCGAATCAGGAAAATAAACGCCATCTCGCTCAAACACCCCTTTTGCTAGATATTCGAGATTTACCTGATGAACGATGCCGATACCAGGCGGTACGACGCTGAAACCGCTGAACGCCTGAGTTCCCCACTTTAAAAAGCGATAACGCTGATCGTTTCGCTTGAATTCCATCTCCATGTTGCGGGCGTAAGCGGTTTCACTTCCAGAGAAATCGACCTGCACGGAATGATCGATCACCAGATCGACCGGCACGAGCGGTTCAACGACGCCGACATCCTTGCCCATCTTCTTGACCGCCGAACGCATTGCCGCCAGATCGACCAGCAGCGGCACGCCGGTAAAATCCTGAAGCACGACGCGTGCGACGACGAACGGTATCTCTTCGGTGCGTTCTTCGACTGCCTGCCAATCGGCAAGAGCCCGCACATGCTCTTCGTTGATTTTTTTGCCGTCATCAAAGTTGCGAAGCACGCTTTCCAAAACGATGCGTATCGAAACCGGCAGCCGCGAGATCGTGCCTAAGCCTTCCTTCTCTAGCTGCGGCAGCGAATAAAAAACGCCCTCGCTTCCCGAGCCCGTTTGGAACGTTTGCCGAGTGTTGAATAAATTGTGTGTCATAGCGAATTTGTCTAAGGTTACTATTATAATGCAGGCATGGCCGATGCGCGAATGGCGCTTGTTTCCACTCGCGTTTCTGTGCGTTGTGTTTTATAATTTTGTTTCGCTTACGGCGCCTTCGTCTATCGGTTAGGACGCGAGGTTCTCAACCTCGAAAGAGGGGTTCAACTCCCCTAGGCGCTACCAACTTTTTAAGAAAATGATCGTAACAACAGGTTTCGAAGTCGAGGGAAGGCAGATAATAGAATATCTTGGTGTTGTTCGCGGCATCGTCGTTCGCGCCACGGGCATCGGACGCGGGATCGTCGGCGGCTTGAAATCTATAGTCGGCGGCAACATTGAGGAATGGACTCATGTATGCGAGAAAGCCCGCATGGAATCTTTCAACCGGATGGTACAGCACGCCCACGAGATTGGAGCCGACGCGATCATAGGAATGCGTTACGATGCGACAGAATTCGCCTCGACAGCGACTGAAGTACTAGCTTACGGAACTGCTGTCAGACTCAGCTAAAACAGCGGCCCTTTGCCGTTCTTGCCGATTCTCATATTCGTTAGCCATCTGAGAATTCCCAAACGCATTCGCGTCGGTCTGACAAGTTCGGTAATGCCGACGGTTTTTCGCGGCTTGCCGTCGCCCAACATCAAAGTCACCTCACTCGCAATCTTCGTTTCAAAAAAACCGGCTTGAATGACCCTCAGCGGTTTTACGCGCAGACGAATATTGTCATCGGCCAAAAAGTATAAGCGTTCCGGAAGTTTAAGCCCGAAACGGTTGCGGGTAAAGAAACTTTGCAAACCCGGCACATTATGCTCCTTGATCTTCGCATCGCGGATCAGGAATAACTTTGAACATCGACTATCCTTCGTTTCATGATGATGAAAAACGGCAGTTGAATCAACAAAATGCGCCCGTCCCCAAAATCGCGAACCGACGGCGTCGGCCATTGAACGGCTGCTGCGAAAATGATCGTGATATCCTGTGCCGCGAAAATTGACCGTTCTTCGCAATTTTCCGCGGCGTCCAATGAGCGTCATGCGTCCGCTGACGTCGCTTCGCGGAGCGACCAAATTCCAAACCGACGCAAGCGTGCTGCTTTCATCATCAGATTTAGATAGGTCGGCTTCAATCGAGAGCCATTCAAGCTGCGCTCGTATCCGTCGCTTTGCGGATGTTGCAAGGTCGATTTTAATAATGAAACCGGAGCCGTAAGACGCCGACTCAACTCGAAACGAAGATTCGCCAATCGTGCAGCAAAAATCTGCCGAATCGGAAATTGAAAATTCATCATGCCGAAATTCATTGACAGACCTTAGAATAATCTTGCCGTCTATCAAATACAGCAGCGACACAGCCGGAAATCTCTTTTGCGCAGCGTCACTTTTGCCATTTACCATCTTTTGTCTCTTGAAAGAACGAGGCGAAAAGGCGTAATTATCGTAAAATGTAATGCACAAAACCTCGCGGCCGTCGTCCGAAAGTGCATCGAAATGCCAACGCTCGAAAGCATCCGGTTCCTGCCGGTTTTTCCACTGTGCATCTTTTAGACTCGATGATATTACGAGATCGGACGCAGTTGTGTTGTGCAGGAACTCCGGCATGATTGGGCTTTGCTTTCAGAATTACAGAAAATGAAAATTAAGGCAAACTTTTATCGGCAAAATGAAGTCTTAACGTTTGCGTAGCTCTTCCCTATTTCATCGAATCAGGAGAAACTCAGTGAAGACATTAACAACGGCAGTTTTGTTCGCCGCAATTGTATTTATCGGACTATTTACGACCGCATGCCCGGATCGTAAGAGCATCGCGGAAATCGAGGCAAATCCCGGCAAATACCAAAATAAGGAAGTCGCCATCGCCGGCGTCGTGCGCGATAGCTACGGCCTCTCGATACCCGGAACAAGTTTAGGCGGCGGGGCTTACAAGATCGACGACGGCACCGGCTCGATCTGGGTAATTGTCGCCGACGGCGCCGTTCCACAAAAGGGCGCCCAGATCGGCGTCAAAGGCACAATCGGCACCGGCGTAAATTGGAAGGGCCGCAATTACGGCCTCGGAATGTATGAAAAAGACAGGCGTTATCGGAAGCGCTGAATACGGGCAAAAACGCGACTGTTACGGAGCGTGCAGACGGTCGAGAGACTTCTATGATTTATGCACGCTTGTTCACACTCGCGTTTCCTCCCTTTTTTGCATTACGAACTTTTTCGTGAAAGAATCGTTTAGACTCGCGGGAGGATCGAATGCACTGTCCAAATTGCGGACAACAACAAGTATCGAATGAGACGAAGTTCTGTTCGCGGTGCGGGATGCCGTTGGGTTTGGTGTCGGAGGTGATGGCAAACGGCGGTTTTTTGCCTCAGCTTGCCGAGTTAGAGAAAGGATCGAACACTTTACTTACACGAAAGAACGGACTGGTTTTCAGTTTGTTTTGGATGATCTTTTTTCTGCTAATACTGGCCGTAATATTTGGCGGCATACTCGGCATTGACCTTGCCGGCGAAATATTTTCGGTGATCGGTATTTTTGGCGGATTGTTGATCGCTATTTTTTCTCTCGGTTTTCTTAAGAAAACGCCCAAATATCTCGGAGCCGGAATTCCTTCTCAACAGCACGTTCCGGCAAGCCTTTACGGCCAACCTGTTAATGCATTGCCACCGCAGCAATCGGTTCCGGCATCGGTTTATCAAGCGCCCGCTACTGGTTCGTGGCGCGATACGAACGATCTTGAGCCGGCAAGCGTAACCGAGAACACGACGAAACTTCTCGAAAAAGAAGAAACTCCTCAATAGCCGACTGCCATGCCGTCGCTCCGCTTGTCAATTGCTCCTAACCTGACACCTTTCTCATCTACCATTATTCCCGTCGCTGCGGCGATATATTCAGGTTTCGCGGCAAACTTGTGCCCAAAGCCTGTCAGAATCGAGACCGTGTCCGGCGACATTTCATCCGGCTCGTAGGTGATCTCATCGGGAAGCCATTGATGATGAATGCGAGGGGTGTCGATCGCGGCTTGTATGTCCATGTCGTAGTCGATCACGTTTATGATCGTCTGCAAAACCGCTGATGTTATACGCGGTCCGCCTCGTGCGCCGAGCGCGAACCAGAACGAGCCGTCCTTTCGCAAAACAATCGTCGGCGTCATAGAGGAAAGCGGCCGCTTGCCCGGCTGGATGGCATTTCGCTCGCCTTGGACGAGGCCGTAAAGATTCGGCTTGCCGGGCTGCGAGGTGAAATCGTCCATCTCATTATTAAGCAAAACTCCGGTACCTTTGGCAGTCACCTTAGAGCCGTAAAGATCGTTGAGCGTGTAAATGTTCGTGACGACCATTCCGGACGGGTCGATAATTGAGTACTGCGTCGTTTCCGTAGGCTCAACGCCCGTCACCACGCCATGGCGGATGTAAATGCTGTTTGATGCCTTGCGTCTGTCGATGCTTGATCTTCTGCGTGCAGCGTAGGCCTTATCAACGAGCGAGGTGACCGGCACTTTTACAAAATCGGGGTCGCCCATAAATTCTGCGCGGTCGGCAAAGCCGCGGCGCATCGCCTCGGCCACGAGGTGATGTTTGGTTGCCGAATCGTGCGGCATTTTGCGAAGGTCGTAGCCTTCGAGAATGTTCAACACCTCAAGCATCACAACGCCGCCCGAGCTTGGCGGCGGCACGGTGATTATTTCATGTCCGCGATAATTTCCGCGAAGCGGCGTTCGCTCGACGGCACGATAATTCTTGAAATCGTCAGCCGTGATAAGTCCACGATGAGTTTTCATATCGTCCGCTATCATTTTGGCAGTGCGTCCGGTGTAGAATTCTTTCGCTCTTTTCTTTGCGATCCTTGCAAGCGTCACTGCCAATTCAGGCTGGCGTAAAACGTCGCCCTGGCCGTAATATTTTCCGCTGTTCAAAAAGATGCGATTGCTGTCCTCATACATCGCCAGGCCATCCTTCGAGTCTTTTAGTTTTTCGGCCAATCTTTGTGAAAGACTAAAACCCTCACTAGCCAAAACGCGAGAGGGTTCGACAAGATCTTTCCACTTGACCTTGCCTGAGCCATATTTCTTAAAAGCGAGATCAAATCCCGCCACTGTTCCGGGCACGCCGACGGCTCGATAGCCGGTCAACGACGAGCCATCGCCCTTGACCAAGTTCCCGTCTTTATCAACATACATATCGCGACTTGCGGCTTGTGGAGCCATTTCGCGGTAATCGATGACATGCGCTTCGCCGCTCGGCTTCCCGATCAGCATAAAACCACCGCCGCCGATGTTGCCGGCTTCGGGATAAACAACCGCAAGAGCCAAGCCGACCGCAATCGCCGCATCAACCGCATTCCCACCTTTTTTTATGATCTCAACGCCAACTTTTGAGGCAAGCTCATGCTGCGAAGCAACCATCGCATTCTGTCCGCGAACAGCCTCGCGTCGCGCAGAAAAAGCCTTTGGATATATTGGCAAACCAAACAAAAATAGACCGCAGATAGCAGTCAAAATGAAAAATTTGCTTATCCAATACTTTTTCATATAATGCACTCTACCAAAACCACTCTTGGCAGACAATTTTAGGAATCGCCACGAATGCACGAATATTCTCTTGTCAGTGAAAATTCATTCGTGCATTCGTGGCAATTCTTCTGCTTTTGCCGCGTCGCTTTTCTATTTAATTCAAAAAAGTTTATATTCAGACATTCGGTGGTGTTTTTTAGACGCCGAACCGCTGGAAAAAATGACAGAAGGCGACAGTTGCAGAAATGACGTTTACACGCTTTTCACCGAAAAAGTTTGTGCATCAATTACGCCGCGTGCCAGCGCGGCTTCGCCGGAGCCTGTCTGAATATAGATTTTACGCATATTTTGCTATTTTGGGGCCTGGGATTATAGCCGCCAATGCGGGAAATGACGCAAGCGGAATCGCCACCTACTCAAGTGTTGGCGCCGGTTTCGGCTATTCGCTGCTTTGGATCTTTCTTCCCATTGTCGTCAGCCTGATCGTAGTGCAGGAAATGTGCGTTCGGATGGGTGTTGTTACAGGTCAGGGACTTTCCGATCTCATACGAGAGCAGTTTGGCGTCCGTTTGACAGCAATTGTAATGACCGCGCTTCTGATAGCAAATACTGGCGTGATCATATCCGAATTTGTAGGAATTGCGCAGGCTTCGGAACTTTTGGGTATTCCTCGATACTTCACGATTCCGCTTACGGCAGGTTTGATATGGTGGCTCGTTGTCAAAGGATCTCAAAAACGTGTCGAGCGCGTCTTTCTAGCGATGTCGTTGGTTTTTCTCTGCTACATTGTTTCTGCCTATCTTGCCGGGCCCGATTGGAAAGAGGTCGGTGAATCCATCTTGCAGCCCACTTTCCACACGGACGTAGTCTATCTTTTTATGGTAATGGCGCTCATAGGCACTACGATCACGCCTTTTATGCAGTTATATGTTCAATCGGCTGTCGTAGAGAAGCAGATGGATGTCAAAGATCTTCGCTTGATAAGGGCTGATGTAATAACAGGGACAACTTTTGCGTGCTTGGTCGCTGCTTTTATCGTAATCTGCTCTGCTGCAACTCTTCATTCGCGTGGAATCACAAACATAGAATCGGCAGCGACTGCGGCGGAAGCATTGGTTCCGGTCGCCGGCGCCTATGCGAAATATCTTTTCGCTGTCGGCTTGTTCGGAGCTGCAATGCTCGCGATGGGCGTGCTTCCGCTTGCGACCGCTTATAGTTTGAGCGAGGCCTTAGGATTTGAAAAAGGACTTTCCCGTTCATTTCGTGAGGCTCCAATATTCATTGGAACATTCACGACTCTCATTGTAATTGGTGCAGTTGTTGCGCTGATTCCAGGAATTCCGCAGATACGGCTGCTGCTTTTTACACAGGCTATCAATGGTTTGCTGCTGCCGGTTCTACTGATAGCAATTGTCTCTCTCGCCAATAATTCCGAGATAATGGGCGAATACCGCAATCGTTTTGTTCACAATATCTTTGCATACGGAACGACGGCAGTGGTATCGATCCTGTCGCTCCTGTTGATTGGAAAAACAATTGCTGATATGTTTTAGCGAAGCGATGCCCGCGACCGAACTGCAAAAGAAAACGATTTCCCTCGTCATATTTGTCGCAACGACAATACTCATTTTGTCGTCTTTACCTGTAGTCGAGCTGTGGCTTCAGACCTCCGTTCTTCCAAGATTCGGGCTGCAATTTGTAAAAGGCTGGGAGCTGACAGACGAAAGTGCTCAGTCAACGATGAACATTACCTCCGTCAATGTCATCGCGGCATTCCTTCGAATACTTAAAATTCTGCTGTGGATGGCGTTGGTTGTCGCCTTCGTCCGATTTTCAGCGTACTTTATTATGCGGACGGCTTATCGGAACTCGAAACAGCCGGAAATCTCGTCGCTCGTAAAAACCATTTCCTCGATAATCATTTATATCATCGCGTTCTTCATAATTTTTCAGACGCAATATCCCGACGTTCCGCTTACGCCGCTGTTTACCGGTTCCACGATTTTCGGTATCGTCGTCGGTCTTGCCATGCAGGAATCGCTCGGCAATCTGTTTGCGGGAATTGCGATGCAGGCCGACCAGCCGTTTCAAGTCGGCGACGTCGTTACTTTTGCAAGTAAAGCCAGCGGCGTCGTCGAAAGCGTCTCGTGGCGCGGCGTTAAGATCAGGACTTTTCAAAATAAAATTCTCGTGATCAGCAACGCCGTTCTTGGAAAAGAAACCATCGAGGTAGCACCAAAAAACAATCTGAATGCCCGCATCGTTTTCTTCAGCACGGAATACGAATATTCACCTGCGAGAACTATCCAGATCGTCCGCGACGCAGTGCGTCAGGTCGAAAACGTCACGAACAAGCTAAGGCCGGTCGTGCGCATCAAAAATTTTGGCAATGACGGCATCGAGTGGGAAGTAAAATACTGGCTCGAAGATTACAGTAAGCACAACGATACAGACGCTCTCGTCCGGCAGCGTATATGGTATGTTTTCCAACGCGAAAGTATTCCCTTCTCAAGTCCGAGCATCGGCATTCGCCGCGAAGAAAAGCCGCCGGCGATTCCGCCCG
Organism: Pyrinomonadaceae bacterium; assembly: GCA_046160805.1. Taxonomy (GTDB): domain Bacteria; phylum Acidobacteriota; class Blastocatellia; order Pyrinomonadales; family Pyrinomonadaceae; genus OLB17. The sequence continues at coordinate 2,602 of JBJXHF010000046.1, read as the reverse complement.
AAGAGATCGTCAACACGATAACCGAACACCTCAACCGCGTGCCGATCTTCGCCCCGCTCTCCGACGAGGAAACCGAGCAGCTTGCCAACGCCTCCGCCTCACGCGTTTACGCTCCCGGCGAAGCGATAGTCCGCAAAGGCAAGGAAGGCAATTCGATGTTCGTTATTCTCCGCGGCTCGGTTAAGATTCAGATTCCCGAAAACAACTATCAAAAAACCATCGGCCACCTAGCCGCAAACGACTTCTTCGGCGAAATGAGCCTCCTCACCGGCGAGCCCCGAACCGCATCCGTCATCGCCGAAGAAGAAACCGAAGTCCTCCAGATCAAAAAAGAAGCCCTCAAACCGATCTATGAAAACAATCCCGATCTAGTCCAAACAGTTTGCGAGCTAATCGAAGAACGCCGCGAAAAACTCACCGCCGAGGAACAAACATCCTTCGAAGAGTCCATGCACGCCCACAAAGGCGTCATGGGCTCGATCAAAAAATTCTTCGGATTAAAATGACCGGAGCAGCAAGCATCCGGCTTGCCAAAATACGTTTTGTTCCGTTCCGGAACAGGTGGAACAAATGAAACAGAGGTGGAACGCTTAAAAAGCGCTTAAAATTGCGCTACGAATCGCACCCTGACCCCAATCTTTCTGGTTCGCGGGTTTGTTTGACGCGGCCTGCTGCGTCGTATTCGGTCAGATTCCAATAAACGGTATCACTCTGACGATAAGGATTCGAAACCATCTGCACGCGTCCCAGGAGATCGTATTTCGTCTCGACAATAAAATCCCCCTGCGAATCCTTTGCAACAGTCTTCACCACCCGCCCAAAGCTGTCCATGTAGGTCGTCGCTTCGTCCCAGTTCGCCGCATCAAGTTGTTTTCTGACCCTGACGGTGCGTGTCATGTGACCTATTTCCCGCAACCCTTCCCTTATTGAAATCGGAGAATTTTAGATTATAGTGACGCTTGTTATCAAAGCCCACATATCCGATTCCAATAGCTGGCGTAAGGTCCCCGTCAACGACGTTCGTGTCAACAAAACTAATAAATTCTAGTTCTGGGAGTAATCTGACGAAAGATAACGATTCAATCAGAGCTGAGCTTCCAATAATAAGTTTTTGTAACTTGACCAGTTTCCCCAAAGTGTCATAGCTACTAATTTTTTTACATACATCGAACTCAAGCTTGATGAGAGTATTCTTTACATTTGTAAGGTCTGAAATATCCTCTAAACGGCTTGCTCGGAATAACGTTAATTCTCGAAGGATGGGAAAGTTTCCAATTCCCGCAAGGGAAGTAACATTTGTAATAAGTAAGTTAAGCGTAACCAATGAGGAAAGTCGAGGGATCTTTTCTATGGTCTTGTCTCCTGACTTATATCCAGACAATGTAAGGGATCTCAATTGTTCGCAGCTCTCAAGTGAAACCATTCGTTTAGAATAGTCGCACGACAAACTCTCCAGTTCAGGAAAATTTGAGAGGTCAATTGAATCCCTTTTGTTGTCAATAATGCCTAACGATTTCAACTTGTGCAGGCTGTTTATGATGGCATAATCATACTTATCGTCTAAAACGGTTATGCCTTCAATATAATGTTCAAGCCGTGAAAGAAAGTTTAGATCGTTTGCATGGTAACCTTGAAACGGATTAATTGAAATCTTTTTCAGATTATTTTCATGCAAATAACGGATACAATCATCGATTCTTGACGAATCTATGAACAAGGCTTCATACCCATTTATCCCTTTTAGAATTTTCAGGCCATTTTGAGTTTCGATTATCATATTAGAATTCGCTAAGTTTGCGACCTGGCGAGAATATTAAGTTATAAGTATTCTTTGCCTCATTGACTTTAAGAGGACCGCCGTTTTCCATCATCAGCCAGTGCTCGTTCATAAAAGCAGACCTATTTGAAGTGGCGGGAAAGAACTCGCTGCCTACGAGGGGGTCGTTATATTTTTGAGATAGGAAATTTCCGGTTCGATTCATCCGTGCTTCATTTCCTTTGCCTGCATAGAAGAATCCGCTTTCAAATCGGTGAAGATACGAACCGGTCTGGGCAAAAGCTGTAGAGGATGCCGACCGAGCTGAGACAACCGAAAATTCTGGAACAACTGAAAGCGAGGAACTGCCGCTCCCAAAAGGACTCCCACCCTTGAGAGTGCCAAAAGCTAATCCAAGTTCCGTACCAAAGCCGAACTTCGCTTCCGTTAAGCTATTGTAGCTGTATCTTTGGATTTCAAGTGGGTTCGCCACACCAAACATTGAGCGCACTTGCCCACCTGTAGCGAAATCTGTTACAGAATTGGCCAATCCAATTCCAAAGTTCTTCGCACCTTTCCCAGCTCCGCTCATAGAGTCGTCAAAGCCTCGATTAAATCCGTTTACTAAGGCTGTGACACGAGAATCTCCTAGACTCGCGGTTGATGGCGATCCGACCGGGAATTTCACATTATCTACTCGGTCACCGACAATCCAGCCGTTCTGTAAGCAACCCTTAAAATAGTACCAATCTAAAATGGAGTCTCCGGTTGATAGAATAACGCAGAAGGAGGCTTGAAATGAAGAGGAGCAAGTTTAGCGAGCAGCAGGTGCTTGGGATTTTGAAG
>JBJXHF010000045.1:0-38869 GCA_046160805.1 Pyrinomonadaceae bacterium | reverse complement strand
AGCCACCTGGTGCTGGCGATCACGCAGAGTGGCGAAACGGTGGATACGTTAGCTGCGCTGGAAGAGGCGCGCAACCAGGGCGCGCTGACCATGGCCATTGTCAACGCCGTGGGTAGCCAGGCCGCCCGCGTCTGCGATGGCGTGATCTACATGCAGGCTGGCCCTGAAATCGGCGTCGCCAGCACCAAAGCCTTTACCGCGTCGGCAACGGATCTGGCCCTGCTGGCGCTCTATCTGGGTCAGGCGCGCCAGAGCATCAGCCAGGCCGAGAGCGACGCCTTCTTTGCGGCTCTGGTCACCCTGCCGGGGCTGGCGGGGGCGTTGCTGGAAAACGCACGCCACGGCGATCACTATCGCACGATGGCCGAGCATCTTCATGTCTATCAAAACTTCCTCTATCTGGGGCGCGGCATCAACTACCCGATTGCGCTGGAGGGGGCGCTCAAGTTGAAGGAGATCAGCTACATCCACGCCGAAGGCTATCCCGCAGGCGAAATGAAACACGGCCCGAACGCGTTGATAGATGAAAAACTGCCGGTCGTTATCGTTAACACGCGAGAAAATGGCAATGAAGGAAGCGAATTGCGATATGAAAAAACGCACTCGAACATCGTCGAAGTAAAGTCGCGGGACGGTATCATCGTGTGTGTCCTGACCGAAGGCGATACGATGAGTTCCAAAGTGTCTGATCACATCATCGAAATACCCGAAACGTCCGATCTCCTCGGCCCGATTCTGTCAATAGTCCCGTTGCAACTGCTCTCGTATCACATCGCCGTCCGCCGCGGCTGCGACGTCGATCAACCGCGAAATCTGGCGAAATCTGTGACGGTGGAATAGCTCCAACAATGCGCAAGCCCGCACGTTAGTAAGGGCGGTACACTCAACTCGAATGTACCGCCCTTACTAATGTGCGGGCTTGCGCATTTTTCGCCGATGCTTGTATCTTTGAACTATGAAAGCAATCGTCGTCCGGGAATATGGCGAGCCCGAGGTAATGAAACTCGAAGAAGTTTCATTATCTACTCTCACAGGGAAACAGGTGCTTATTCGCGTAGAAGGCATCGGCGTTAATCCTGTCGATACTTATCTTCGAACCGGCAATCACGCCCACGCTCCAAAGCTGCCTTATACGCCTGGTAAAGATGCTTCGGGCGTAGTCGAGTCTGTCGGCGATGCCGTGACGAAGTTCAAAACGGGTGATCGGGTTTACACCGCTGACTCTCTGACCGGGACTTACGCCGAATATTCGCTATGTGAGGAAAGCCAACTCGGAAGACTGCCGGAGAATGTCAGCTTTGAACAGGGCGCGGGAATTTGGACACCGTATGCGACTGCGTATCGCGCATTGTTTCAAAAGGCTGGAGCAAAGTCTGGCGAAACTGTTTTGATCCACGGCGCATCGGGCGGCGTCGGCATCGCGGCTGTTCAATGGGCAAAGAATGCGGGCTTGACCGTGATCGGGACAGCAAGCTCCGACGAAGGCAAACAGCTTGTCGCCGAGCAGGGCGCAGATCACGTTCTCGATCACACAGACGACGCGCATATCGCGGCTGTGAAGGACATCACGGACGGCAAAGGCGTCGATGTCATAATCGAAATGCTTGCCAACATTAATTTGCAAAAGGATTTCGACGCCCTCGCAATGTTCGGCCGCATCGTCGTTGTCGGAAATCGAGGCAGCCTTGACTTTAATCCGCGAGTGATCATGGGCAAGGATGCGACTGTTTATGGAATGTCTCTTTTCAACTCGTTGCAGTCGGACCGAGACGCGATCCACTCGGCGATATTCGATGGGCTGAGTAAAGGTTATTTAGATCCCGTCGTAGGCAAGACAATGCCGCTGTCAGACGCACCGAAAGCTCATCACGCGGTGATCGAAAATAAAGCGTTTGGCAAGATCGTTCTTATTCCTTAATCAAGATTCTCCAACACCTCAAACACCTGCAGCGCATATTTCACGTTTCCGAACGGAGCCGACACTTGCACGCCTTGGATAACGTCGCGGACTTCTAACAGTGATTCGCGGGCGATGTTGATGCCTTCTTCGCGGGCTTCTTCTTTGCCAACGTCTGAGGCGATGCGCATGCGTTCGAGGATTTGGGACGTGACTTCGACGCCGGGAACTTCGTTGTGGAGGAATTCGGCGTTGCGAAAACTTACCAGCGGCCAAATGCCGGCGATGATCGGGATTCGGACGTGTTCGATAAGCCCGAGAAAACGTTTGAGCTGCTCGGTGTCGAAAACAGGCTGCGTGATCGCGTATTCAGCGCCGGCCTCGACTTTCCATTCAAAGCGTTTGATTTCCTCCTCCATATTCACCGCTCCGGGATTTACGCCGACGCCGATGGAAAATGCTGTCGGTTTTCCTATCGGATTATTGCCGATGTCGAGGCCGTGATTCAGCTTATTGACCATGTTGGTAAGGCCGATGGCATCGATGTCAAAGACGGCGGTTGCGTCCGGATATGGTCCCATCTTTGGCGGATCGCCGGTGATAATCAAAAGGTTATGCAAGCCTAATGCGGCGGCTCCGAGGAGGTCGGACATCATGCCGAGCAGGTTGCGGTCACGGCAGCAGTAATGGAGCACGGCTTCGATGCCGATCTCGCGCTCGACAAGCACGGCGGTTGCCTGCGCGGACATGCGCGTCTGTGCACGCGGGCCGTCGGGTATGTTCACGCCGTCAACGCCTGCGTCTTTTAGCAAACGTATCGAATCGAGAGTCTTCTCTGCGTCACAGCCTTTTGGCGGCAGAACCTCGACCGAGGTCACGAACTCGCCACGCGCGATCTTTGCCGACCAGCGTGAACGCTCTTCCGGTGGAACTACAAAAACATCATGCGGTTTCAACTCGGAGATCGTAACCGGTTCGTTTTTCAAAACAGCTCTGGCCGTCACTCGCGGGCTGATCGAGCGGATGCCGTCGGCGATGAGTTTTATGTGCGTCGGTGTCGTGCCGCAGCAGCCGCCGACGAATTTTGCACCGACCTGCACGAAACGCCGCGAAAACTCGGCCATGTATTCCGGCGAGCCCATATAAAACTGTCGCCCCTGAACATCGCGCGGTAAACCGGCGTTCGGCTGAGCCGAAAGTTTTTTTGATGTCAACGGGTGCATCTTTTCGAGAGCATTAAGCAGATGATTCGGCCCCATTCCACAATTGAGGCCGATAACATCAACGTCCAGTTCGTCGAGCTTTGCCGTAAACGCTTCCGGTGCCGTTCCGAACGTCGTCTTGCCGTCCATCTGAATCGCCATCTGCGCGACGATCGGCAGGTCGCAAAGCTCGCGAATGGCGCGTATAGCCTGTTCGATAACCGGAATTTCGGAAAAGGTTTCGAGGACAAAAAGATCGACGCCACCGTCGAGCAACGCCTCGGCCTGCTCCTTAAACATTTGTTTCGCCTCATCGAAAGATGTTGGGCCAAATGGCTCGATCCGCAAACCAAGCGGGCCTATAGCTCCGGCAACGAATACCTTTTCTCCCGCAGCTTCGCGGGCAATTTTCACCGCCGCAAGATTGATATCCCGCAGTTTGCTTTCGAGGCCGTAAGGCTGCAACTTATGCCGTGACGCACCGAAAGTATTTGTTTCTATGATGTCGGCGCCGGCGGCGACGTATTCCTCGTGCACCTCGCGGACAAGGTCGGGATTTGTCAGGTTTAATTCGTCGTAGCTGCGATTGATGTAAACGCCCTTGTCGTAAAGACGCGTGCCGACCGCTCCATCAAAGACGTAGATGCTGTCGGAATCGAGTAGTTCGCGAAAGTCTTTCATAAACAAAAAGCCTCGCCAAACAGCGAGACTTTTTCAAAATCGATTTGTCTATTGGCTGTTTAGCAGTTTATTTAACGTGGTCGCAAGTCGCATTAACTCACCACGAATGTTAGTACGATAATGTGACTTTATTCAACCGCTGTCAAGCTAAATCTCAAGTTTATTTTCGCTGACACCGGCGGCAAAAATACGTCGAGCGGCCGCCTTGTTTTAATCTGACGATCAGCGATTTGCACTTTTGGCAAGGTTCGTCTTCGCGGTCGTAAACGAACCAGCCGGCGTCGGCGAGGCCGCTGAAATAATTGCCTTCGAGGTTTTCCGGGTCTATGTCGCGATTGGCTGCGTGAGCGATGGCGAGCTGCAAGACCGATCTGATGCTTTCGTGAAGACGTAGGAGACTTTGTTTTGATAGTTTATTGGCAGCCTTTCTTGGGTTGACGCCGGCGGCGAACATTCCTTCGCATGCATAGATATTACCGAGGCCGCAGACTTTTGTTTGATCGATCAGGAATTCTTTTAAGCTGCGTTTGGACGACTTGGCGACTCGATGTAAATATTCGACAGAGAATTCGTCGGAAAAAGGTTCCGGCGCTAATTTCTTTAGTTCTTTGGCGTCATATAAGTCGCCGGTTCGCACGATCTTCATCAGGCCGAAATGGCGTTGATCGTCGAAAACGAGTTTGTCTTCATCCAATTGGAAAAATGCGTGAGTGAATTTAGGATTTTCGGTTTCGTCGTTTAGCAGCGAAAAACGCCCGCTCATTCGCAGGTGAACGATCAGCGTTTTCTCGCCGCTTAGATCGAACAGGATATGTTTCCCTCGGCGATGGACGAAATTTATCGTTGTGTTGAGCAGCTTCTTTGAAAAATCGGTTGGCGAGATGTCAGGCGCGAGTCTGGCTCGAAAGAGTTTGGCTGATTTGATCGTACGGCCTTTAACAAGTGAGTTTAGCGACCGCGAGATAAGCTCGACTTCAGGTAATTCGGGCATAGTTCTGAGTGCAAGCTTTAGCTTGTCTTAAAACGAGCGACTAAGACAAGCTGAAGCTTGCACTCAGAACGCCTTACACTTTTGTATAATCCGTCAGCGAGGTCTTGTCGCCCAAAACCGTTCCTGCGCCGACTATAGCGTTGCGGCCGATGTGGCAGCCGCGTCCGATGACGGCGTCGCGTATCTCGGCGGCGGTGGAAATGCGCGTGTGCGGCCAAATTACCGAATTCTCGATTACGGCTTTTTCTTCGATATGGACGCCTGCGCCGATAACTGAGTTCACGATGCGGGCACCGGCTTTGACGACACAGTCAGAGCCGATCACCGAAACTTTGTCGATCTCGGCCCGCGTTGCGACATCTTCGGATACGACACCTTTTTCGATCTCGAAACTGTTTAGTTTTCCGTTGAGGAAATCGTGATGTGCCGCGAGATAACTTGCGGGCGTGCCAATGTCGCGCCAATATTCGGTCGTCATTTCATAGCCGAAAAACGGCATTTCGCGCTTCAAAATGTCGGGGAAAACATCATATTCGAACGACTTGTTTGCGTCTTTTGCAATGATATCCAATATCTTAGGTTCAAGAACGTAAATGCCTGCGTTTATTGTATTTATGTTCAGTTCGGCAAGCTCGTCGGGCTGCGGCTTTTCGACAAATCGAAGCACTTTGTTTTCGGCATCGGTTTTGATAAGGCCGTAGCGAGTCGGATCATCGACAGGCACGAGTGCGATAGTAGCAGCAGCAGCTCTTGAACTATGAAATTCGACCAATTTTGTGATATCCACTTCGGTCAAAATGTCGCCGTTGAACACTATCGTGGTTTCCTGCAAAGCACTTGAGGCAAATTTATATGCGCCGCCGGTTCCCATAGGCGACGGCTCGGTGACGTAGCGGAGATTTACGCCAAAATCCGTTCCGCTGCCCAAAAGATGCTCGATCTTGTCCGGCTGATAGCTGAGCGAAAGTGTAATATCGGTGATGCCCGCTTTTCGCAAAATCTCGATTTGATACAGCAAAAACGGGCGGTTTACGAGCGGAACGATGGGTTTGGGAGTATAGACGGTCAGAGGCCTCAAACGTGTTCCCCTGCCGCCTGCCAGAATTAGTGCCTGCATATATTGCGACCAATTACGAGCCTAAGAGAATGGACGCGAAAAATCAAAGCGCCGAACTTTGTGTCCTATATGTTTAATAATAATAAACATTGCCAAAAAACATTGACACCTATTCGCCAGGCGTGTTAAATTTGAATTTACAGGTTTGCTTGTGAAAAAGCCTGTGTACTTCTACTGCAATCTAAATTTTTTGGCGTCCTCGTTGCCCCTTCGAGCCCTGCACGTTTGGTGTCAGATAAATAATGAGTTTCGATAAAACTAAAGCGATGCGAAACGCCGAGCGTTATGTAGCGCAAGGCAAAATTCGCGCTGCGATCACCGAATACCGCGCGGTTGTTGATAATGACCAACGTGATATCGCTACGCTGAACATGCTGGGCGATCTTCACGCCAAAAACGCGGACAAGCGCGAGGCGATCGAATGTTATCTACAGGTTGCCGAGCACTACAACCGGCAAGGTTTCGCTCAAAAGGCGATCGCGATGTATAACAAGGTCTCGCGTCTGCAGCCGAATTCCATTGAGGTTTTGGCAAAGCTCGCGGAGCTTCACAAAGGCAAAGGCTCGCTGTCAGAAGCACGGTCGCACTACACGACGCTTGCGGAACAATACGAGAAAAACGGTCGACGACTGGAAGCGCTGGCGATGTGGAAGCAGATCGCTTTGCTCGACCCGAACAACACCGAAGTTTGCATGAGCCTTGCTGACTCGTATGTTCGCGAGAACCAGAAGGATGAGGCCGTCGAGGCATTTGCCGAGGCGGGCATGCGGTTTAGCAGACAGGGAAGGAACGAAGAAGCGATTCGCGCGTTGATGAAGGGTTTCGATATTAAATCGAACGACCTGCGCATCCTTAGCGGCCTTGTAAAGGCTCAGACTTCTATTGGACGCGCTGGAAAAGCTGCTTCGCTGCTCGAAGAAATTCTTGAAAACGAGCCTTACAACCGCGACGTGCTTTATCTTTTGATCGAGTGCTGCATCGATTCGCAGAACGCGGTCGGTGCGGAGAAAGCTGTTGTTAAACTGGTCGAGATCGAACCGGCAAACTATATGAAGTTTCTCGATCTGATCCGCATTTACCTGAACGTAAACGATCCTGAATCCGCCGCTCGGATATTGACGATGAGCAGCGAATATCTGCTTGCGGGCGGCCAGGCCGATATATGCAGCAAGTGGATCACTGAGATACTCGAACGCGACCCGTCGCAGTTGACGGGGTTGCGGCTGTTGGTTCGCTACAACTCGTGGCTCAATGACGAGAACGGTTTCCGGCTCGCACTCGAAAGGCTTCGCAGCTCGGCGGCAGCGAGAGCGTCGGTTGATGACGAGCGATTTGCTCTTGCTCAACTGGTCGTGATCATGCCACACGAGACGCGTTACCGCGACCGGCTGAACGAGATCAACGAGAAGCATGGTTTTGACGACAACCCGATCGATGCTGAGCTGTTGAAGGCGCAATTTGCGAGGGACGAAGGCGAAGACAAAGTTAAACTTAACGGTAACGGCTCGAAACCGTCGATGCCTAATGGGTTTGAGACCAACGGGCACGTTATTGACGCTGAAATAATTGAAGAAGCGCCGAGCAGGAACGGCAAAGGCGGGAAGAAGCGGCGAAAGGACAAGAAGGAGAGCGTTGAAACGCTGTCGCACGCGGACGATCAGAAGATACAGAAAGAGATCGAGAGCGTCAGGTTTTACATTGAGAACGATTACAATGAGTTAGCGGAAAAGACCTTGGCGGAGCTGGCGAGGGAATTCGGCGACCGCGAGGAGTTTGCCGAGCTTCGAGGGCGCATCGGTGTTGAGGCCGAGAGCGAAGAAACGGTTCAAACGGTGGAAACGGTTATCGTGGCCGAGGAAGTTGTGGCGAACACGATCGGGATCAGCGAGATCCGCACCGAGTTTGGCATCGAAAACGGCGACGAAACAAGTGACGATTACGAGACGCATTATCACACGGCGATTGCGTATCAGGGCATGGGATTGATGGAGCAGGCGATCGGCGAGTTTCAGGACGCGATCAATCTTGTCGGGCCGAATGACGAAACGCGGCGATTTTTCCAATGCGCGAATCTGCTTGGGCATTGCTTTATGCAGAACGGGATGGCAAATCACGCGGTGACGTGGTTTGCTCGTTCGCTTGAGACGGACGGTTTAACGGACGAAGAGCAGCAGGGATTGTGGTATGAGCTTGCGGCGGCCTACGAGGCAGATGGCAACGACGCCGATGCCGCAAAGCTATTCGAGAAGATCTACGCAGAGAACGTCGATTTCCGCGACGTCGGGATGCGCGTCAAGAACCTTGTCGTGACACACTAAGCTCAGTGCACAATGCACAATGCACAATGAAGAAGACAATTCTTCATTCTTCATTGTGCATTGTGCACTTTGCATTATAATGGACAAACGAATGGTTGAACGCCTCACCGTCATTTTTTTTATAATCCTCTGCCTGCTGCTCGGCCTCTATCTGATATTGGCCCCGTGGGACAAACTATTCGGGCCGTGGGGCGAGAATTATCTGCTCGTCTTTCTCAGCGACAAAACTGGAGCGCCCATTATCACGCGCGTTGTCGCGTCCAATTGGTTTCGCGGCGCCGTGACTGGTCTCGGCGTGCTGAATTTAGCCATCGGGCTTTGGGAAATCACCCACTTCAACCAAAGCGTCAAAATGCTGCAAGGTAACGGAAAGTGAGTTTTACTGTTAGTAAGCCGCTCGTTTACCTGATCACGGAAGGCCAAGCCACGCCCGCGAACTTCACCGAAAAACGCCGCGAGATTCTCGACATTATCCGAACCGCCGTCGAAGCCGGAGTTTCGCTAGTTCAACTGCGCGAAAAGAAATTGCCCGCACGTCTGCTGTGCCAATTGACCGTCGAAGCCGCAGCGATAACTCGCGGTTCAGCGACGCGGCTACTGGTCAATGACCGCGCCGACATCGCACTCGCCGCAAAAGCCGACGGCGTTCATCTCACCGCAAACTCATTATGGTCCGCTGTCATTCGCGCCAGTTTTCCAAAAGAATTTATTATCGGCGTTTCAACCCACACCGTCGATAAGGCTCTTGGAGCATCGGTAAATGGTGCCGATTTCGTCGTCTTCGGCCCGGTTTTTGAAGCGCTAAACAAGGGCGAACCAAAAGGACTGGCAAAATTGCGCAAGGTCTGCGAAACGCTTCACCCGTTTCCCGTTCTGGCGCTCGGCGGCATCGACGAATCCAACGTTTTGTCAGTGTTAGAAGCCGGAGCTACAGGTTTTGCTGCAATCCGCGCTCTTAATGATTTCGACTCATTGCGATCCATCTGTAAACTAATAAATGGATGAACTGATCTGGCTAATAGCTATTAGCTATTAGCTGACAGCTATCAGCTAGTATGAAAAAAATCTGCCTGACAATTGCCGGACTTGATCCTTCGGGCGGTGCGGGTATCATTGCGGACGTTAAGACGTTTTCCGCTTTTGGGTGTTTTGCCGCTGCTGCTGTTTCGTCTGTAACTTTTCAAAGCACAACCGGTGTTTTCGGTGCGGTTCATCAGAGCGCAGAGTCCGTGCGAAGGCAGATCGAGCCTGTGCTCGACGATTACGACGTTGCAGCGGTAAAAACCGGCATGCTGCCGACCCGTGAGATCATTGAAGAAGTTGCGAAAATAATCAAAGAACGTGGGCTAAAAAATGTCATTGTAGATCCTGTGGTTAGATCGACATCGGGTTTTGATCTTGTTGACGAAAAAGCTCTCGAAGCCATTATCGAGAAATTATTTCCCTTGGCCGACCTAATCACGCCGAATCTTCCTGAAGCCGAACGTATAACTCAAATCAAGATTGATTCTACGGAAGCAATCGAAAAAGCTGCCGGAATTATGCGCGTCCTGGGAGCTTACTACGTGCTTATCAAGGGCGGACACCCTTTGAGTGCGGAGGCCAAAGCCCGCAGCGCGACCGATTATTTATTTGTCGGAGAGACGATGCACGTTTTTGAGGGCGAGTTTATTGAGGACGCTCCGACACACGGCACTGGTTGCAGGCTGTCGTCGGCCATTGCCGCTAATTTGGCACTAGGCAACGACCTACCCGACTCGGTAAAAATTGCTAAGGATTTTGTAACAGAGGCGATCATATCTGACATTCGTAATTCGTAATTTGTAGTTTCGTAATTGATTTTCAGGGCATGAATTCTCCCTAAGAATCAATTACGAATGACAAATTACAAATGTCACTTTGCAGGCTTGAGAATGCTGGGTGTGAGATATGTGACGCCAAAAATGATGCCTGAACGCGGGCTGAATTTTGTCAGGCCGAAGGCAGCCGCGGTGTCGAATCGCAAGCCTGACGCTTTGACTTGCGTCCCGATGCGAAACTGGCCTACGCTTTCCGTGCCGAGCGGCGCCGAGCCGCCGCGCGTGTTCATTCGGCCATTTACTTCGCCGAGAATATTGACGTTGTTGCTAAAGCGGTAAATTCCGGCGAGGCCGTAGAGAAACAAATCGTTTTGTGTAAAGCGTTCGAGCGGCGCTGTCATTATGCCGAGGCCGAGATTTCCAAATGCGTTGAATCGCGGCGTTCTGCCGACGACGCTGCCGAACTTCTTTTGCATCAATATCTTTGTAAAAATATTGATTTGATTTGTACCGATGCCGAGAGCCTGATTCGTATTCGGCATTTGATAGCCGAACTTTAGTCCCAGCGCAGGTATTATTTTGCCTTCGCTTCTCAGTTTTACTTTTGCCGAAACGATGAAATCGTCAAAATCGTTTGTCGAGTTTCCGGTTACTGTTAACGGAATAACCGACGGGTTGCGAGAATTGATAGCAACATAATTTTGTATCGAGCCTTCGATCTGGAGCTCGACATTCGAGGCAAGCCCGGTGCGAACCCGAATGTCCCCGACACGCGTCAGATCGCCTTCGATGCCCGAAAGCGGGAATTTCGCGTTTTGGAAAAAATCGACGCCGATCGACAGTTCAAGCGAGCCGGCTGGCGTTATATCAATGTCATCAGTCAAAAGCGGCCGCTGCTGTGCCCGCAGTCCTGTTACCGCGAACACAAGGATAATTAAGATCAACAGCCGTCTCATGCAATCAATTTTTGCATTATAGCAATTCTTTGTAAATCATCATTCCGGAATTTTTTTGCGGCGAGAAATGACGATTTACAATATTGCCTGATAAGCCGAAACTTGCCACAATTGAATAGTGATCGCGCGGAAGTTTTTTATCAGCGGACAAGTTCAAGGCGTCGGATACCGATTTTTTGCCCAGCGGTCGTCGGCTACGCATCAGGTTCGCGGTTTTGTGAGAAATCTCGAAGACGGACGCGTCGAAGTGCTGGCAGAAGGCAATGCAAAATCTATCGAGGCATTTAAACATGATCTGGCTGCGGGACCTGCGTACTCGCAAGTCGGAAGGATCGAAGAATTGGTCGTTGATCCAAGCGGCTTATACTCGTCATTTAGGATTGAAAGATAGAAATAGAAAATGGAACAATTACGTAAACTGATTCGCGAAGTGCCCGATTTTCCCAAACCGGGCATCAATTTTTATGACATTACGACGCTTTTGCTCGACCCAAATGGGCTTGAGGAAACGATTGATGCCCTGACCGAACAATGCCGCGGCAAGCAGATCGACACTGTTATTGGCGTTGAATCAAGAGGCTTTATTTTTGGCGCGCCTGTAGCTTATCAACTTGGCGCGGGATTCATTCCGGTTCGCAAGCCTAAGAAACTGCCCGCCGACACCGTGTCGGTTTCGTACGATCTCGAATACGGCCAGGACACGCTCGAAATGCACAAGGACGCCGTCGGCGAAGGCCACAGCGTCCTCATAGTTGACGATTTGCTGGCGACTGGCGGAACAGCACGCGCCGTCGTCGATCTGGTGGAAAGCGTCGGCGGCAAGGTTGCAGGTTTACTGTTTGTCGTCGAGCTCGATTTCCTGAACGGCCGAAGCAAATTTGAAGGCCACGACGTCCGCTCGCTTGTCCGTTATTCATCGTAGATCGGTCCCGTAGCTCAGTTGGATAGAGCGTCCGCCTCCTAAGTGGAAGGTCGCTGGTTCGAATCCAGCCGGGATCACCAACTTTTTTGGAATTGAGGTCTGAATAGGCGTTTCTATTACTTGAACGGAAGAAAAGCGTGTTCTAGCACAGTGGCAAACATTTACCACCGCACGCCCGAAGTCTATTCACCATCTCCAAAATCCACGGCAGACCGCATTGCAGCAACGATGCGGTTTTTTAATTGTTTTTTGCCCGCGAATAAAGCGAATTATACGAATAATAAAGCCCTTATTCGTTTTTTTTGCGTTATTCGCGGGCAAAAATCCTTTTATGCTAGATTAGAGCAATGCAAAAGGTGCTGACAGCAGCGCAGATGCGCGAGGTTGACCGTCTGACGACCGAAAGATACGGCATTCCATCGGTCATTTTGATGGAAAACGCCGCCCACGCCGTCGCGCGCGTCATCACCGAAAAACTCGGCGGCTCGGTCAAAGATAAGCGAATTCTGATACTCTGCGGTCTCGGAAACAACGGCGGCGACGGAGCGGCGTTGGCGAGACTACTTGGTCTAGACGGCGCTTTCGTCGAAGTGATTCTGTTCGGCAGAATCAAGGAAACAAAAGGAGATGCTCGAACCAATTTTGGCGTGTTGTGCTCGGAGGATTTCACTTATGACGATGTTTACAGCAGTGTCTTCTGTGAGTTATGGGAAATCCAAACAAAGGATCAATGGAACCGGCTACAGATCGACCTTTGGCAGTTCGCCGATGTGGTCGTCGATGCTGTGTTCGGCACCGGCCTTACACGCCCACTGGATATATGGATTTATAATGTTGTTCATGAGATCAATTTCTTGAGTGAGGACCCAGGCCCAAGGCGTCGCCTAAGGGTAGCAGTCGATATTCCGACGGGACTCAATTCCGATACTGGAGCCCAGCTTGACATCGCATTGCAGTCTGACATTACTGTTACTTTTTCGGCGCCAAAGCCGGGGAACGTTCTTCCCGGAACAGCCGTTTTCAATGGCGAACTGGTGATTAGGGAAATCGGTTCGCCCTCGGAACTTATCGACGAACAACCATCTCAATTATTTCTTGCCACGGCTGAGGATGCTGAAGATTGGCTGTATAACTCTGAGTTCTCTAGTTCATCATACAAAAACAAGCGCGGCCATGCGCTTTTGATCGCCGGTTCGGAGAGCTATTCCGGTGCGGCGGTTTTGTGTGGGAATGCGGCGATGCGGTCTGGGGTTGGGTTGGTGACGGTTGCGACGCCGAGGTCGTCGAAGGATTCGGTTGCATCGAGGGTTTTGCCGGAGGTGATGGTGCGCGGCGTTGATGAAACGGAAAACGGTTCGATCTCGGAAGTGGCGTTTGACGAGATTCAAGATTTGCTCAAAAAGGCAGATTCTGTGGCGATCGGCAGCGGGATTTCACAGGATGAAAGCACAAAGAAATTTGTCCAGAAGGTTGTCGGAAATCGGCGCCAGCCAGTGGTCGTTGACGCAGACGCCCTCAACATCCTCTCGCCTTTCGCCGGCTTTGCGGCGAATGGCGAGAGCCAATATCCGTTGATACTCATGCCGCATGAGGGTGAGTTTATGCGGCTGCTTGGAACAAGCGACAAAGAAATTGTAAAAGATCGCGTCACGGCTGTTCGAGATTTTGCGACGAAATACAGCGTGATCTTAGTCCTGAAGGGCGAGCGTGTTTTGATAGGCGAGCCGGGCGGAAAGGTCGTTGTAAATCCGACAGGAAACTCCGGCCTCGGCAAAGCGGGGAATGGCGATACGTTAACGGGCATCCTTGCCGGATTTGTTGCGCAGGCGGTGCAGATGAAAATCGGTATTTTCGAGACTGTTGTAGCTGCGGTGTATATTGCCGGAATGGCGGGCGACGTTGCCGAAAAAAAGTATGGCAAACGAGTTATGACTGCGTCCGACGTGCGGGAATGTTTGGCGGAGGTTTTTGAAACTTTTGAAGTTCAGTGACTCTCCTAAGAGTCCATTTGTTTTATTGTTTAAGCTCTTATTCTTCATTACTAATTATTAATTTGTAATTAGTAATTACTAATGTGAAGATTTCTTCATCTCAATTCAATGCTGATGGGCCAAGTGATACTTTTCGGGTTGGCGAGTTGATGGCTAGAGAACTGCGTACTGGTGATCTTATGTTGCTGTATGGCGGACTTGGTGCGGGAAAGACGCTTTTGACGAAGGGCGTTTTGAGCGGGCTTGATTTTGATATTGACGAGGTTACGAGTCCGAGTTTTACGCTTGTAAATTTGTATAAGACAACGAGATTTGATGTATATCACATCGATCTTTGGCGGTTGGAACCGCAGGCAAATCCGGCTGAGGCGGTTGGGCTTGAGGAGATTCTTGAGAACGAAAACGCCGTTACGATCATCGAATGGGCTGATCGGCTGGGCGATGTTGCGTTTTCAAATAGGACTATCTCGATTAAAATCGAGGGCGACGGAGGTGAACCTCGCGTAATATTTGTTCACAATATGTCAGTTTCGCAAAAGATTTAACATCTGTATTCTTTGTTATGGCTATGGCTTTTCATATAATTTAGCCCGCCATAAAATATGACTTCAACGGCAATGAAAACCTCAAAGATCGCATCCCAGCCCGAACCGGCGGCGCCGGTTAAGGACGCTCTCGACGACAAGACATTGTTTAACCGCGAGCTGAGCTGGCTCGAATTTAACCGCCGCGTGCTTGACGAGGCGACGGACGAGAGTCTGCCGGTCTTGGAACGGCTGAAGTTTCTCTGTATTTTTTCCAGCAATCTCGACGAGTTTTTTATGATCCGCGTTTCCGGCCTGAAGGAACAGATCGCGGAGGGCGTCGGCGGGCTTTCGGCTGACGGGATGACCGCTTCGGAGCAACTTGCGGAGATATATAAACGCTTGCGGCCGATGCTCAAACGGCAGGTTTCGTATCTTTCGGCAAATGTTCTCCCTGCATTGGCCGAGGCCGGAATAACAATCGAACCCTATGTCGGTCTCGGTGCAAAGGAGAAAAAACAGCTCGACAGATATTTTCGCAACAACCTCTTTCCGATCCTGACGCCGCAATCAGTTGATTCGAGCCACCCGTTTCCATACATTTCAAATTTGAGTTTGAATCTTGGCGTCTATATTGAGCCGAACCGCAATTTTACACAGGCAAATCTGAAGCATCTCTTCAAACAGAAACGCTTTATACGTATCAAATTGCCGCCTACGGTGCCCCGGTTAATTCCGATCAACGAAAAAAATGGACGTTACGCTTTGCTTGAAGAGGTCGTGTCAGCAAACGTCGCTGAGATATTTCCGAACATGAAAACGAGCGAGGCATTTCTATTTCGCGTTACCCGCGACGCGGACATCGAGCTTCGCGAAGACGAGGCCGGAGATCTGATGCGCACGCTCGAAAGAGAGCTCCAAAAACGGCGGGATCGGTTTCCGGTTCGGCTGGAGGTTTCCTCCGCAATGCCGCAGAAGATGGTCAAGCTGCTTGCAATGGGCATCGGACTTGACGACGGCGATATAGAGCGGGTTGATGGTTTCGTCGATATTCCCGACCTGATGCAGCTTCACAATCTCGACCGTCCGAGACTGAAGGAAAAGCCAATCATGCCCGTCGTGCCTTCGGAACTGCAAAAGAAGTTCAACATTTTTGACGTGATAAAAAAGCAGGATATCTTGCTTCATCATCCTTACACTTCGTTCAGTACGGTTGCGGATTTTATTGCGAGGGCCGCTGATGATCCGAATGTTCAGGCGATCAAAATTTGCTTGTATCGCACGGGCACTTCCTCGCCGATCGTAACCTCGCTTATTCGGGCGAGCCGTCTTGGCAAACAGGTCACGGCGCTTGTCGAGTTGAAGGCGCGGTTTGACGAAGAGAACAATATTGAATGGGCGCGACGGCTTGAGAACGAAGGCGTACACGTCGTTTACGGCATCAGCACATTGAAGACGCATTCAAAAGTGCTGCTCATTGTTCGCCGCGAAAAGGACAAGCTGGTTCGGTATGTTCATCTTGCGACCGGCAACTACAATCCGGTAACCGCTCGAATTTACACCGATCTTGGAATCTTGACGGCCGACGAAGAGATAGGCGAAGACGCGAGCAGCCTCTTCAATTTTTTGACGGGTTACTCGCAGCAGGACAAATACAAACGGCTCATCCTCGCGCCGCTGCACCTGCGCGATCGGCTGCTCGCTCTCATTAGACGTGAGATCAAAAACAAGCAGGCGAAAAAGGAAGCAAGGATAATAATCAAAGCAAACAGCCTCACCGATGTAGATGTCATCAACGAGCTTTACCGCGCTTCGCAGACGGGTGTTGAGGTTGACCTGATAGTTCGCGGGATCTGCGCCTTAAGGCCGGGCATAAAAGGCTTGTCGGAGAACATACGCGTGCGGTCGATCATCGGGCGCTTTCTCGAGCACAGCCGTGTTTTTTATTTTGCGAACGGCGGCGAAGAAGACATCTATTTCGGCAGCGCCGACGTGATGCACCGGAGCTTTGACACGCGGGTCGAGGTCATAACGCCGATTCTCGATCCAGACATCAAAGGCTACTTTAAGAACTCAATTCTCGCGGCGTATTTGAAGGACGAGGTTAATGCGCACATTCTGCGCTCGGACGGAACCTATAAAAAGCTGACAAATCGGAGCGGCAAAGGGTTTGATTCGCAGATGAGTTTTGTCGGAGTCGATACGTTGGGTTAGACGCTCGCTTTTTTTACGAAACGCGATTCCGTCACCTCGCCGTTCAGCTTTCCGTATTTGAGCGTGAGTCGAGGATAGCCGCGGGCTTCGACTTCCAGATCTTCTGCCTTTAGTAATTTTTCGGTTTTCACAATATCCTTCATCGAACCTTCGATCTCCATGTAGTAACCAAACGGCAGCTCGTCCAGCACGATTTCGACATTTCCTAAATGCCACGCTTTTCGGTGCTTTTCATAGACGACCGAAAGTTTGTAACCGAGCTTTTCGATAATATGCTCGGTCGCCTCGACGTCCGATACAATGGTCTCGAATTCGATCTGATGTTTGAAATCGCCGTTCGTGACGACTTTTTCTTTGTAGGTCAGCGTGTTTACGGTTTCCGTTTTGCGAAGCCGAAGAAAGGCGGTTTTTTCTTCAAGCTGCCCGCCGCGGTGCAGATAATTTTCCTCAAACGTCTCGTATGAAAAGCTCGCGCCAAGCTCGCCGAGTTTTGCGGTAAGCTCGACCAGACGCTTCTTATCAATCCGATATTTTTTTTCGATCTCGATTGCCATTAATAATCTGCAATTGTAGAGAAATTTCGCCACGAATGCACGAATGAAGATAATCGTGTCTTATTCGTGCATTCGTGGCAGAATAGCGCAAATCGATTTGCTTGACTAAACATCCCGCATAATAGATACTTGAAAAAAAGGTCAGGTTTCCCTGACTTTTATTACTAAAGTGAAATTTCAGATTTCAAATTTGAAATAGTTTTTATTTTAATAAGAGGAAATTTATGCCATATCCAGAAATTATGATCCACGGAATGCGTCAGGAGCTGGCGCAGCTTGGGATCGAAGAAACAACTACAACAGAGGCTGTCAACGAAGCTGTCAAGAACACGGACGGCACGCTGATGGTCGTCGTCAACTCAGTTTGCGGCTGCGCTGCAGGCGGTGTTCGCCCGGGAATTGCGATTGCTCTACAGGATTCAGCAAACAAGCCGGACCGGTCGATCACGGTATTTGCCGGCGCCGACATTGACGCAACGGAAACCGCGCGTGAACACTTCACCGGGTATATGCCGTCATCGCCGTCGATCGGGTTTTTGAAGAACGGCGAGTTGGTGCAGTTATTCGAACGCCGTGACCTCGAAGGCCGCCCGCCGCAGGTGATCGCCCAGGCTTTGGTCGAAGCGTTTAACACGCACTGCACAAAAACCGAAGCTGCAAATAATTAAATATACAAAATCACAATAATCGAAAAGCCGCCTAATATGGCGGCTTTTTTATTTGTAGAATTAAAGTATTGCGCAGGTTTGTGCGAAGGATTAAAATAGGAGTGGTCGGCCCGATTTTTTTCTCTTCTGCGGCTTCACGACATGTCTATAAATCAAAGACAACACATCAGATTTTCGCTCGACATTCCCGCGTACATTTACACAAAGTTTGGCGAAAAACAAGAGACGCTGCTTCAGCAGATCAGCATCGGCGGATGTTTTACGGGTTGGGAGGAGAACATCTACATCGGCGATGAATTTCGAATGGAGATCGAGCTGCCGAACAAGAATTATCTCCCGCTGAGCTGCAAGGCGCTTTACCGTGTCGAGAACACCGGCCTCGGCGTCCGATTTACCGACATCTGCCAATTCGAGCAATCTCTCATCTCAAAAATAATCGCCCACAAACTCGAAAACGAAGGCGTCCCGCTCCAAGTCGATCCTTTCGTCGTCCCGCCGACCTACGTTGCCGAAGACACAAGCCCGCGTATAACCGACATCCGAGCGAAACGCGACGCCGTGCTTGAGAGAATAATGGCGGGTGATACGTATTAAAATAATTCTTCCATAGCCTGTTCTAGATTCTTTACACCGACGACACGAATCCCCAGCAACTTTTCCAATCCTTTCTTATTCGATTCGGGCAAAATTAGTTTCTTAAAGCCGAGGGTTTGGGCTTCGCGGGCGCGGGATTGGGCTTGGAGGACACCGCGAACTTCGCCAGTGAGGCCGACTTCGCCGAAGACGGCGGTTTCGGGCGGGATTTGCAGGTTGCGAAAGCTTGAGGCGATGGCGGCGGCGATGCCGAGGTCGGCGGCAGGCTCGTCTATCTCCATTCCGCCTGCGATGTTTACGAAAACATCGTCGCCGGCGAGATGAAAGCCGAGGCGTTTTTCTAGAACTGCAATGAGTAAAGATGCGCGATTGTGATCGAAGCCCTGCGTCATTCGGCGTCCGGTGCCGAATTTTGTTCCGCTTACCAATGCTTGAATCTCGACCAGCATTGGCCGCGTGCCTTCCATGCAGACGGTGACGACTGAGCCGGTTGCGTTTTCGGGGCGTTCCTGCAAGAAAAGTTCAGATGGATTGCCGACGGGAACTAACCCGACGTTCGTCATTTCGAAAACACCGATCTCGTTAGCCGCGCCGAAACGGTTTTTTGTCGCTCGGATGATGCGATGATTGTGGTGGCGGTCGCCTTCGAAATAGAGAACGGTATCGACGATGTGCTCAAGCGTTTTCGGGCCGGCGATTGAGCCTTCTTTTGTGACGTGGCCGGTGAGGAAAACGGGCGTTGCTCGCTGCTTGGCAAACATCATAAACTGCGCAGCCACCTCGCGAACCTGCGAAACGCTGCCCGGAGCCGATTCGATCTGGTCGCTGAAAACAGTCTGGATCGAATCGACAATCACAAAATCTGGCTTCAATTTTTCGGTTTCGGCAAGGATTGCCTGCAGATTTGTTTCGGGCAGCAGAAAAAGATTTTGTGCTTCGACGCCTAGACGCTGCCCGCGCATTTTTATTTGCCGGTCCGATTCTTCGCCCGATACATACAAAACTTTTGTTCCGTTTCGCCCTAATTTATCGGCCATCTGCATAACGATGGTAGATTTTCCGATGCCTGGCGCACCACCAATCAAAACCAGCGAGCCGGCGACAATGCCGCCACCGAGAACACGGTCAAGCTCGTCGATGCCGGAAGCAGTGCGGTCATCGTCCTGCGATTCGATCGAGTCATACGCAACGGGCGATGATAAGGAATAATTTGTGCCACCGCCTGTTGCTTTTGCCGCCGGTCTGAAGCGTTCTTCGACAAACGTGTTCCATTGCTCGCAGTCAGGGCATTGGCCGAGCCATTTGCGGGTTTGTGAACCGCAATTCTGACAGACGTAGATTGTTGCCGGTTGTTTAGCCATTTCGTTTAAGTGACAGAATACAATATTCAGTATGTGAGAGTGAAAGACTCGTGTCTTGTCGCAAACACACTTTTAACAGTTTGAAATTCGATGTGTAATCGGAGTATTACCTTGTTGCAAGACTGCTTTTTCAGCCCCGAGGAAATAATCGCTCGCGGCACCGAGCTAAAATAGTCACCGCGACGACATTTTGTGCTAAGATTTTTAGCGTATGAAGCTGGATATTCTCATACTTCGAATCGCGTTTGTAGGCATGCTGATCTTTTTGGGTTACCTGCTGAATCCGTTTGAGCGGACGCAGCGGTTCGGGCTCGTCGGCGATGAAAGTTCGCGGCGCATGTTATCTGCCGCGTTTGGCGCCGTTGTAGGCGTGCTGATAATCGCGTTTGAAATGCGTGTTCGCCGCGCTTCATTAAAAACACTTATTGGCGCAGCGGTTGGTTCGATACTAGGAATTATAGGCGCGTTTCTAATCGGCGTCCTTATCTCAATCCAAAAAGAAGCCGCTGTCTCTGCTGAAATGCAAACGTTTTTGACTATCTCACTTGCATTTTTTATGGGATATGTCGGGTTGATGGTCGGTGCGGCAAAGGGTGATT
This sequence comes from Pyrinomonadaceae bacterium, assembly GCA_046160805.1. GTDB lineage: Bacteria > Acidobacteriota > Blastocatellia > Pyrinomonadales > Pyrinomonadaceae > OLB17. The sequence continues at coordinate 18,481 of JBJXHF010000045.1, read as the reverse complement.
ATCTCGATTTGTCCGCCCTCGGCGGCATATTTAGCGACAAGAACGTTAAGCGTGATTACAAGCTGCTAGACACTTCGGTAATAATCGACGGACGAATCGCCGACGTTGCCGAAACTGGATTTCTGGGCGGTACGCTTATTATTCCGAATTTTATTCTCACCGAGCTTCAACAAGTTGCGGATTCGCCGGATTCATCAAAACGCCAACGCGGACGACGCGGCCTCGACATGCTCCAGCGTCTTCGCAATAACAGCAAGCTTGACATTCAAATCGTCGAAACAGATTTTCCGGCAGTCAAAGAGGTCGATCTCAAGCTGATCGAACTCGGGAAACAGCTGGATGCAGTTATCGTCACAAACGATTTTAATCTGAACAAAGTGTCGCAGCTACGCGGTGTCGAAGTGCTCAATATCAACGAGCTTGCCAACGCTTTGAAACCTGTCGTCCTGCCCGGCGAGGCAATGCGGGTCTTTGTTCTCAAAGAAGGCAAAGAATATAATCAGGGCGTCGCGTATCTCGACGACGGGACAATGGTCGTTATAGACAATGCCCGCCGATTGATCGGCAAGACCGCCGATATTGCCGTCACCAGCGTACTCCAAACAACCGCCGGCAAGATGATCTTCGGCCGGCTTTGGGAAGAAAAAGAAGCGGCCAATGACGGGCATGACAGTTCGTTTGGAATTCACGATTCCCGCTCGCTGGGATTTAGAAAAGCTACACGCGAGCTGCGTCAAACAACAATTATTGAGGAAATTGAATAAGCGCGTTGAGTTTTTGAGTTAATGAACACTGCGATCATCGTCGCCGCCGGAAGCGGTCAGAGATTCGGGTCTCAGCCGAAACAGTTCGCCAACCTTCTCGGCAAACCAATAATAATACACACTCTAGAACGATTTGCAGCATGTCCTAAGATCGACGAGATTGTACTCGTTTTGTCTGACGATGGCCGCGAATATTTTGATCGGATAATAAATCAATTTGAGATCTCAAATCTCAGATCTATAATCGGCGGCGGCAAAACAAGGGCCGAATCCGTTAAAAAAGGCCTTGATTCTATTGCGGCAAATGCCGACGACATCGTGGCCATTCACGATGGAGCACGACCGCTCGTCTCTGTGGATGAAATTACGCGAACAGTCGAAAAAGCGACACAAACGGGCGCTGCGTGTCTTGTCGTTGACGTGACAGATACTATTAAGGAGATTGACGGCGAACATATTTTACGAACGATCGATCGAAGCAAACTGCGACGAGCCGTTACTCCTCAGGCATTTCGATACGATATTCTCAAGAGAGCATTCAAAGGCGTTGACCTTACCGAATCGATTACTGACGAATGTTATCTGGTTGAAAGACTTGATGTTAAGATCGCTTGGGTCAAAGGTAATAGTCGAAATATCAAAATCACGCGGCCAGAGGATCTCTTATTTGCCGAATTGACCATCGAGAAAGAGAAAGCTGTTTCGGAATAAGTGATAAGTGAGAAGTGACAGTAGAAGTTATCACTTATTTCCGAGAAGAATCTGCGCAAAATCATATGTTTAGAATCGGTTTTGGAACTGATGTTCATCGATTGGTCGAAGGTCGGCGATTGACACTAGGCGGGGTTCGAATTGATTCCGCTCTTGGCGCCGACGGGCATTCGGATGCGGATGTGTTGATGCACGCGGCGGCGGATGCAGTTCTTGGGGCGCTGGCGCTTGGTGATCTCGGGACGCATTTTCCTAATGATGATGAGCGTTGGCGAAATGCGGAAAGCTCGCAGTTTCTTCGTTATGCAATAAACCTCGTAAGAGAAAAAGGCTATAAAGTGGCGAATATTGATTCCGTCATCGAGCTCGAAAAACCCAAACTCCGGCCGCATATCGACGCAATGCGTTCGAACCTCGCGGAAGCGTTGGAGATAGAGATAGACCAGGTAAGTGTCAAAGCAAAAACCGGCGAAGGCGTCGATGCCGTCGGCGAGAGCCGAGCGGTTCGTGCTCAAGCTATCGTTCTGCTCGAATCGATTTAATTAATCCACGGATAAACACAGATGAACTCAGATAAGAATTAGACATATCTGTGTTCAATCCGTGTTCATCTGTGGTTTCGATTTTTTGCCATTTTATGCGAAACTTGAGCATCTATGCGTCCACAGGAAATAATCGCAACAAAACGCGACGGGAAAGCTCTTTCCGACGAACAGATCACCGCCTTCATAGACGGCGTTTGTGACGGCAGTTGGGCTGATTATCAGATCACCGCGTTGGTGATGGCAATATTTATTCAGGGGCTGAACCGCCGTGAACAATACGCCATAACGGGAGCGATGCTGCATTCGGGGACGATAATGGACTTTTCCGATATCGACGCGCCGAAGGCAGACAAGCACTCAACCGGCGGCGTAGGCGACAAAACTTCGCTAATAGTTGCGCCGCTTGCGGCTGCTTGTGGCGTGGCTGTGCCGATGATCTCAGGACGCGGCCTCGGCCATACAGGCGGGACGCTCGACAAACTCGAATCCATTCCCGGCTTTGACGTAAATATTTCATTTGCCAAATTCAAGAAGATATTAAAAACCTGCGGCATGGCTCTTGGAGGTCAGACGCAGCAGATAGCTCCTGCAGACAAGAAACTTTATGCGTTGCGTGACGCGACTGCTACCGTGCCTTATATTCCGCTGATCGTCGCGTCGATAATGTCGAAGAAACTCGCCGAAGGTTTGGACGCACTTGTGTTAGACGTCAAGACAGGTGCGGGCGCTTTTATCCCGAAGTTTGCCGACTCTGTGAAACTTGCGAAAGCGATGTGCGAAACCGGCAAAACATTTAGCGTCACGACACAGGCGTTAATCACGGACATGTGCGAGCCGCTCGGGCAGTATGTCGGCAATGCATTGGAAGTTTACGAGTGCCTGAAAATACTTCGCGGTGAAGCGGAGAACGCAATGTTGCCGACGCTTGAATTGTCGGTGGAGCTGACGGCACACATGCTTATGCAATGCAAGATCGCTAACTCGCTTGACAACGCAAAGTTTAGAATCCAGAATGCACTCGATTCCGGCAAGGCACTGCAGACGTTTCAAAAGAATATCGAGCTTCAGGGCGGCGATCCAAAGGTTTGTGACAAGCCGGATTTGCTGCTTACAAAACGCTTGGTAAAGGTTCCGGTAAGTGCAGCCGCAAACGGTTACGTCGCCGAGATCGACACTATCGCTGTAGGGCACGCCATAAGCGACATCGGCGGCGGGCGCGTAAGATCCGAAGACAGCATCGATCACGCAGTTGGCTATGCATGCACGAAAAAGATTGGCGACCGCGTTGCAAAGGGTGATGAAGTCGGCGTTGTTTATTGCCGCCGTCACGCCCAAGCCGATGCAGTTAGCAAAACGCTTCAGGATGCATATAAAATAAGCAGAGATACGCCCAGGACAACTAAATTGATACGAGCGGTAGTCTAACTCGATATGAAACATCGAAATTTTTTTCTATTGACGGCTATTCTTGTTGTAGGCGTGCTCGTTCCTTCCTGCACGCAGCACACGCAAGCGAAACTCGACGGCTGCAATGTGCGCGTCGGCATCGTTTTTGACATCGGCGGAAAGAACGACCGCTCGTTCAATGCCGCCGCTTGGGAAGGCGTAAAACGCGCACGGCAGGATCTCGATATTTGTCTGTATGATGTAGAGCCAGGCAATCCGACTTCTATCGAGCCTGCGATGCGGGCGTTTGCTGAGAAAAATTTTGACCTGATCATCGGCGTCGGCTTCGCTCAAGGGCCGATCATGCAAAAGGTAGCTCTCAATTACCCCAACAATAAATTTGCGATCATCGACGGCGTGATCTTTGAAGAGGACGGCAAGACGCCGCTCAAAAATGTCGCATCGCTCGTCTTTCGCGAGCACGAAGGCTCGTATCTCGTCGGCATGATCGCAGCGTCGAAATCGAAAACGGGAACGCTCGGATTCCTAGGCGGAATGGACATCCCGCTGATCCATAGATTCGAGACTGGCTATGAAGAAGGCGCTCGTGCGGTCAATCCCAATATCAAAGTCATCGACAATTACGTCGGCGTGAGTGACAGCGCTTGGAACAATCCGGGCAAAGGAAAGGAACTCGCGCTCTCGCAAATCGAAAAAGGCGCCGACGTTATATTCACTGCGGCCGGCAATTCTGGCCTCGGAGCATTCGACGCTGTCGAGCAATACGGCAAGAACGCGCAGGGCGAGGCGAATAAATTCGTCATCGGCGTCGATTCGAATCAGAATATGGTCAAGCCGGGCTTTGTCCTCACCTCGATGGTCAAACGGGTTGATAACGCAGTTTACGATGTGGTCAAAGAGATCCTTGACGGAAATTTTCGAGGTGGCTTTCACACCTTCGGCCTCGACAAAGACGGCGTTGCCTACGCGATGGACGACAACAACAAAACCCTGATCCCGGCAGATGTAATTCAACGAGTCGAGGAGGCCAGAACTAAGATCGGGACGGGTGAGATCAAGGTGACGGATGCCATGGCTAAGTAGATGCTTGAATTAAGAAATATCACAAAAACATTCGGAAGCGTCGTCGCAAATGACAACGTTTCGATAACCGTTTACAAAGGAACAATTCATGCAATTGTCGGCGAGAACGGTGCCGGGAAATCTACGATCATGCGGATCGCTTATGGCTTTTATAACGCTGATAGCGGCGAGATATTGGTTGACGGAAACCCGACGGCGATCAGGAATCCGCACGATGCGATAGCCAACGGCATTGGCATGGTGCATCAGCATTTTATGCTGGTCGATACGATGACCGTTGCCGAGAATATTATTCTCGGAGCCGAAACAGGCTCGGCGGCGAATCTCGATCTTGAAAAGGCTAAAGCTGATATTCTTGCGCTGTCTAATGATTTAAAACTTGGCATTGATCCAAATGCCTTTATCGAAGATCTTTCCGTGGGCCAACAGCAGCGTGTTGAATTGTTAAAGGCACTATATCGTCACGCAGACTTGCTGATACTCGATGAACCGACGGCCGTTTTGTCGCCGCAGGAGGTCGAAGAGTTTTTTGGCATTCTTCGCCAGATGAAGGAGCAAGGCAAGACGATCATTATTATCACTCACAAGCTCGAAGAAGTTCTTGCGATCTCCGATGAGGTCACTGTCATGCGCGACGGTAGATCGGTCGGTAATGTCAAAATCTCAGAAACGACAGCGAAAGATTTGGCACGAATGATCGTTGGCCGCGACGTGCTGCTTCGCGTCGAAAAGACCGATGCAAAACCTGCTGCGACTGTTCTCGAAGTCAAAAATCTCAGTGTTCCGGGCAAGCACGGTTCGGCTGTCGATGGAGTTTCATTTGTTGTGCGCTCCGGCGAGATTCTGGGCGTTGCGGGCATTGAGGGCAACGGTCAGACCGAATTGATCGAAGCTCTCTCTGGGCTTACAAAACCATCCTCGGGCAAAATCGAATTTGCCGGCAAAGATGTAAGCAATCACTCCGCGCGAGAATTAAAGGAGCTTGGGATAGCTCACATTCCAGAAGACAGACATAAGCGTGGCCTGCTGCTGCACTCCGATCTGGCCGAAAACTCGATCCTCGGCGTGCATTATCGTGAGCCTGTCGCTTCGGCGACCGGTTTGATGAACAACGCGGCGATAGCAAAACGTGTCGGCGGGATCATCGAGAATTTTGACGTTCGCCCACCAAACCCTGCGCTGCCCGCAAAATCACTTTCCGGCGGCAATCAGCAAAAGCTCATCATCGGCCGCGAGTTTGAACTTAATCCAAAACTCCTGCTCGTCTCCCAACCGACTCGCGGCGTCGATATCGGCGCCATCGAATTCATTCACCGCAAACTGATCGGCCTTCGCGATGCCGGCTCTGCGGTCTTGCTTGTATCAGCCGAGCTCGAAGAAGTCACCGCTCTCGCTGACCGATTACTTGTCATCCGAGAAGGCAAAATCGTCGGTGAGGTCGATCCGAAAACCACTTCCGTTGAGGAAATTGGCTTAATGATGACTGGCAGTTGACACTAAGAATGAGCAAAGCAAACTTTACAGGAATTGCTCCGCAGTTCGTCGTTCCCGACGTCGTGACCACCGCGGAGTTTTACCGCGACAAACTCGGTTTCGAGATACTCAGCTACTTTGCTGAGCCGCCGGTTTATTCAATGGTGCGACGCGATAACGCCGAAATTCACTTCGGGAAATCGGATAGCGATAAGACTCAGGTGAATGAAAATGTGAGGAGAGGTTTGGGTAATGATGTCTACATATTTGTGTCCGACATTAACGCCTTGCATGAGGAGTTTCTTGAAAAAGGCGTCGATATTGTCGAAGGGCCGATCAAGCGCATTTATGATTGCACCGAGATCACGATCAAAGATTGTAACGGCTTTCAGATCGTATTTGGCGCGTGATTACTCATTGACCATGACTTCGACAGGATCGATACCTGCGGCTCGCCACGCAGGATAAAGAGCTCCGAAGAGGCTGCCGCCAACGGCAATGGCAATTGCAGTGAGCATCCAGCCTACGCTGAATTCAAAAGCGAGTGAAAACTCTCGCCCGATAATATACGAAGCCGTAAAGGCGACAATAAAACCCAACACCACACCGAGCACTCCGATAAAAAATGCCTCGCCTTCGATTGAGCTGACGATGAATGTCGTCGAAGCTCCGAGAGATTTTAGAATGCCGATCTCTTTCCTTCGTTCGGTGATTGTCGTGTACATCGAGAGCAGGACAAAGATCGTGCTGACAAAGGCACCGAGGATTACAAGGACACGCAAAAAGGTGTTCAGGCCGGGAATACGCTCCTGCGCGTCGATAATAAGTTCACTAGTGAGATTTATTTTGTTGCCGGGCAGGACTTCGTTTATTTTGGCGGCGACCACTGCGGGATCAGCGCCATTTTTGACCTTTACGAGGATGTAAGTACATTTGTCGGTCTGTAGCGCTTCCTGCAGCGCGGCCAGCGACATTTTTGTTCTTGCGCCCGAAGGCGGCGAGAAAACACCGACGATCTTGTATTCTTTGCCGCCGAATAGTTCGTAAGTGTCACCGAGCTTGAGTTTTTCACTCTCGATCTCGCGCTCGTCCATGATGATCTCGTCATTCGCGGTCGCGGCGCGGCCCTGGACGAGCCTCATCTCGTTCATTTCGGCAAACGGCTGCCAATCGACGCCGTCAACTTGTTTTATTCCCCATTTGCCCCTAGCATCGGGTGAGACATAACGGATAACCGGCACGGTTGACTGCACGCCTTCGATCTCGAGCAGCCTCGCGGCATACGCGAGATTCACCGCGGTGTTTGAGCTCATCGTATCCATTCCGCCGGGACGCGTGAAGACGATCTCGGCCTTCCAGTTGGCGGCGCGTTTTGCGAGGTCGTTTGTCATTCCGCGTGCAAGACCGGTGAACAAAATGACGAGCACAACGCCGAGCGATACGCCGACGACGCTGATCAGCGTCCGAAAGGGACGCGCTCTCAAACTCGCAAAAACCAATTCGAACATTTATCAAATGTTAGCTTTCTTTTTTCCAGGCACCGTGGCCAAAAATTCGTCTGAAGATAAGTGCCAGCACGGTTGCAAACAAGAGCAGCGACCACGCGCCTATCGCGGACCTCCAGCCCCACTGCCATTTTCCTCGAGCCGCTCCGAGTATCGCGCCGACTAAAACACCGAAGCTCACAAACACGCCGAAAGCATAATGCAGCTTGCCGCGTTCGATAAAGCGGCAAATGAAAACGGGAAGAGCGATGACGAATTCACTGACGAGGCGCGGCATCTGCATCAAGTCCTTTCCAAGCGACTGTGTTGCCTCGCCTGCGCCTACGAGCAAGGCGCCTTTTCGCATCGCGTAAAGATTAAAAAGGACTGAGACGACGGAAAACAAAACCGAGATGGCAAATGTCCGGTAGCGCGTAACACCGTCTTTTGTGGCGGCAAGAACATCGTAAAAAAAACGTTCGTGAACATAATGCGCGGTAAATTCCACCGTATGGCTAAACGCGGGAAGCATGATCGACACGATCGTATTCGCCAGCCATATCGGCTTTGCTTTTCGAAACGACTGAACTAGCGCTCCTGCCACGCCTGTCGTAATCAGGCGAAACGGAATTTCGACCAGAACCGCCGCCATCGTAACCGTCCAACTCTCGCCGCTTATCAGATAAATGGATAGGTAGATCAAGCCGCGAATGATGACAGCCAAAACGACCGATTTCCAATTCCACCGAGTGACCAATTGCGCCGGATGATGAAGCAGATTCCGAAAGACATCGCCGACGACTATTTCTTTTTCCCAGACCTCCTCAATGTCGTAGGCATCATCGATTGTGTGGTGTATTTGTTCTTCGGAAGTCAGCATTGGTGGTACTGTTTCTCGTTCTATCATTTGTACTATTTAATCTCGTGCTCTCGGCGGGGAAAACGAAAACATTGATACTACCATACACGTTTGAAAAATGCCCGTTAGGGCGGATAAACCTTATTTTTCGTCGTGATTGTGCACTTTGCAATTTGCGTAGACAGTTGTTGCACCTTGTTCCGCTTGTTCCGGAACACAGTTCCTGACATATTTATTTTGTAGGCCCAGGCAACGCTTCGCGGTTCACTCAACTCAAATTATTGAAACTTTCTTGACCGGAACGGCGTTTCAGTCAATAGCATTTTTTCATTTTCGATTTTTCAATATCATAAAATTCAATTCCTGATTTTTAGGTGCAGTTATGAAAAATTTCGGTCCTGTTTTGGCAATAATTTTTTTCGTATTTTGCGTCACTGCCCAACAATCCACTCAGTCTGTCGCGCCTGCAACAAATTCCATTAGCCCGACATCAAATGGCGGCGGCGAAGCCGCACGATCAGGAAAGGTTGCCGTGCCGCCGGAAAAAGCCAGGCCGATTACGATACCCAAGACATCCGCAGAGTTAGTGATCGACGGACGGCCTGACGAAGAAATGTGGAAGCGTGCGGCTGTATTCAAAGATTTCTATCAAACTGGTCCTGGCTACAACACCGCTCCGTCAAAGCCGACCGAGGTTTACATGATGTATGACGCATTACATCTCTACGTCGCCTTTAAATGTTGGGATGAGCGTGACAAAATCCGAGCGACCGTCGCAAAACGCGATAACGTTTTTGGCGAAGACAACGTCCGCATGTGGCTAGATACTTATGACGACCAGCGTCGGGCATATGTGTTGGGCTTTAATCCGCTTGGCATACAACAGGACGGCATTTTTACCGAGGGGCGAAGCGCGGATTTTACGGTCGATATCGTAATGGAATCGAAGGGCGTGATCGAAGATTGGGGCTGGTCGGTCGAGGTGAAAATCCCTTTCAAATCACTGCGCTACGCCGCCGGCAAAGGAAAGCACTGGGGTTTCAATGCGGCCAGAAATATCGACCGCTTCAATGACGAATTCGATACTTGGATGCCGGACGACCGCGATGTCTCGGGATTTTTGATAAAGAACGGCAGGATTACAGGGCTTGAAGAAATCAAATACGAGCGGACTCTAGAAGTTGTGCCGAGCATAACGGTTTCGCAAACGGGCTTGCGCAAACGGACGATAGCTCGTGCTGGTTTTGACGTATTTGGCGAATTCGATCCCGTCTTCAATCCGATCGGCGTCCAGGATCCCGGAAAATTTACGAACGATCCGATAAAGAATGAGCTTGGCGTCAACCTCAAATACACGATCAGCCCGAACATCACATTTGACGCGGCGATCAATCCCGACTACGCCGAGATCGAAGCCGACGCCCCGGTCGTCGCTGCGAACCAACGCTTTCCGATTTTCTTTCAGGAGAAGCGCCCGTTCTTTCTCGAAGGCAAGGATATTTTCGAATCGCCGATGCAGCCATTCTATTCGCGCACGATCGTCGATCCGGATTACGCAGTAAAACTTTCCGGGAAAAAGGGAAAAACTACGTTCGGATTTTTGGCAGCATCCGATAATGACCCGGGTAATTTCCGGCAGGATGATCGCGACGATCTGCTTGTCTGTCAGGAAGGCCGCGCGGATGACATTGCAAATGGCCGCGAGCCGCGACAGTGTTCATCCATCGAACCGTTTCTCGACAAGAACGCGATGTTCGGCGTCCTCCGGGTAAAGCGCGATTTTGGCAGCGAGAATAACATCGGCTTTTTTGCCACCGCTCGATCGTTTCCAAAGAACCGCAATTTTCTCGGCGGGTTTGACGGCAGGTTCAAGTTAAATCCGAAGACGCTGATGACGTTTCAGGTTTTGGAGACTTATTCCAAAAAGCGTTTTTATGACCCTGTGCGGGATAGGGTTGACTATCGCGTTGGCAATGGATTTGGCTATTTCTGGAGCCTCGACTACACCGCCGAAAATAATGGATGGTATCTGGAAGCCGTCGGCCGGACGAAAGACTATCGCGCCGACTCAGGATTTACACGCCGCGTTGATTCGAATACTATTTTTTTCGCAAACCGGCTCAGCACAAAATCGAGGCCCAAATCAACATTGATCCGCACCGACTGGCGCCAGTTTGCGCGCTACTTGTTTGATTTCCGAGGACGCGGTCAGGACAGCCTGCTTGGGACCAGTGTTAATCTGGCAATGCAGGGCAATCTCTTTATCAATGCCGAAGCAGGTACCGGTCACGAAAAAGATTACGAGGAAGAATTCGGGCCAAAACGCAATCCGTTAACGGGCCTACCGGGCGGATTTGTCGGAGCGCCGACGCGTTCCGCTAAACAGTTCTACTACAGCATTAACGTTAGTAAAAATGTCAACAAGCAATTATTCTTTTACGGCTTTACCGGCATGATCTTTAACGCCTTTGACTACGATTTCGGCGCGGGCTTTCGATATCCCCGTGCGAGCGCGGCGTTTCAAAATTATTTGGTCAGCCCGGAATATGCCGATTATCTTCGTCAATTGTATTTGTATCAGACAAATCCGGTCGGCGGTTTTCCTGACATTTACGTAATAGCTCCGCCGCCGGCACTAGATCCTGGCACCGGTCGGCAGTTCGATGCGACCATTGGTTTTGAATACAAACCGATTGATCCGCTACGCGTATCGCTCGATTATAGAAAGAGCAAGCTAAAGCGCGACGACACGAGGCTTATTGCATTCGACACGAATATCTTCTCTCTTCGCTCGACGTATTCCTTTACGCGGTTCACTTACGTGCGTGCCCGCTGGGATTACGACACCCTGATGTCGAACGCCAGCGGTCAACTCCTCTTCGGCTGGAACCCAAACCCCGGAACGGCCTTTTACGCCGGTTACAACGACAATTTCAATTACCACGGCTTCAACCCCTACACAAACCAGGGCGAGCCCGGCTTTGCGCGAAACAGCCGGACATTTTTCATCCGCGCCTCGTATCTTTTCCGCAAGAGTTTCTGATCTATCCTCACTTTAATGATCCTTCGGACTCGTCTCCAGCCGGGGTCAGACAAGTATTTCGAGACATTTTTCCCTTCTTAAGCGCTCTATTAATAGGGCTTTTTGAGATTAAGCAAAAAAATATTAAAAAAGCTCTTGCAACTGATTAGATATTAATGTATAACCTTATGCGACAACTCATTTTCTTAGTATTACATGCAAAATTCAGAGGAGTACATAAATGAAAGACGATAGAAATATATTCGCGGTTATTTTAAGCGCATTCTTAATCACCCTAGTTTTTATTGGCTTCTCTGCGGTGCTCGCTTTGGCTCAGACCCAGGAATCTAACGCGGCTTTGCAGCGGGGTTATCGTACGGGTTATTCCGACGGTTTTATGTCGGGATATAAAGATGCGATAGACAGCCAGGCTAAGGACCACTCACGCCATGCCGACTACACAAGAGCCGACAGAGCATATAGTAAAGATTACGGCTCGATCGACGATTACCGTGATGGGTATCAGCAAGGATTTGAATCGGGCTATGACACGGGCTTTGAAAAACGCTCGTTCGATGCAAATCTGCCGGCCGATCTTAACCGACGCAGCGTGCCTAATAATCAAACCCAAACGGCAATCACCGGAACAACTCAGACGGAAACCTCCTCAGTGCCCGACAGCTCGACTAGCGGCAATGCGATCATCATCATTCCCCGCGATACGGAATTGATCCTCGAGCTTCAGGACGATCTCAGCACTCAACAGAGCCGCGAAGGCACGAAATTTACGGCCAGAGTTGCGGCGCCGTCCGAGATCGCCGGTGCTGTTATCGAAGGCCGCGTCAGCAAGATCAGACAGCCTGGCCGTTTGAAGCAGCGTTCGGAAATGTCACTGTCATTCGACCGGATAATCCTGAGCGACAGCCGCTGGAGCAATTTCAGTGCGGTCATGACCGAAGTCCTGGCCGTCAAAGGCGACAACGTCAAGCGCGTTGACGAGGAAGGAACGGCCATCGGACAAAATTCATATAAGCAGGACGCCATTAAGATCGGTGCTCCGACCGGAGCAGGCCTCATCATCGGAGGCATTGCCGGCGGCCCTGTGGGAGCGGCTGTCGGAGCAGGTGTCGGTGCCGCATTCGGCGTCGGAGCCGTCGTGGTCCAACGCGGAAAGCATATTCGCCTCAACCGCAACCAACAGCTTCGCGTCAAAACCGCTTACGAGACGCAGATCAGATAAGACGATTTTACCCGCCAAAACAATGAGAAGTAACCGCTAGTCTGACCCCTTGAAATCCAACAGCTATCCGCAAGAATCCAGGCCGGAGCCACCCCGCTCCGGCCTTTTCCTTTTTTCATATTTTCCGAATCGTGTAACAAAAAAAATCCCGTCAAATCTACCCTCGATTTCTTCCCCCGAAAATTGTTTCACAAAATGTGGAACGTTCCACACTTTAGACATCGCTAATGTAGTTTTATGCGATTTTATGGGCGTTGTTTGCGCGTTCTGGCCGCTGAAATGACATTTAACTTGCGTCTAAGTATCCGTTTTACCCATCTAGGTTTCACTTTTTTCACGAGGCGGCCGCCGAAATTCCCTTCGGTAAGCGTCGTTGTCATCATTAACATTTTCCATTCATTCTCGTCGTTCTCGTCGTCCATGTCGTCTCACAACGCAACCACGAAAATACACGAAATGTCACGAAAACTTTTGGTGTGCTTTCGTGAAGTTTAGTGGTTGCTCTGCTGACGCTGTTGGGTGTAAGATGAAGGCGCAATCGAAATACAATCAAGGGGGCGATTTTGTTATGAAACCCACGGTGCCCACATTGTTAATTTTTTTGCTCTGCGGCGTTATTGTTTTCTGCGGGGCGGCTGTTGACGCGCGTGCGGCGGAGTTGACGGTTACGAAGACGGCGGACACAGCCGACGGCGTGTGCGATGGGGACTGTTCTTTGCGCGAAGCGGTTATTGCCGCGGCTTCGGGTGATACGGTTGTTTTTTCCCCGCTCTTCAACACCCCGCAGACGATCACCTTAACCCTCGGCCAGATAACCATCGACAAAAACCTGACGATCACGGGGACAGGCCAAGATCTCGTCACCATCAGCGGTAACAATGCCGGGCGCATATTTTACATTAATGGCAATTTCAACATCACAATGTCGGGCATGAAGCTGGGTGATGGGAAAGTCGGCGCTACGTCGAGCGGAGGCGCGATAGGCGGTGCAATTCTTATTTTTGGAGGAAGTCTGAACCTAGCACAGATGGAGTTCGTCAACAATACTGCATTCGATATGCAAACAGGCAATGGCGAGGGCGCAGCTATCGCCGGTGATGAGTGCGTTATGACGATGGCGAACGTTAATGCCCACCACAACAATGGTCCGGGGACAACAATTTTTGCTTTCCCAAGATTAGATATTACGGACTCAGTCGTAAGCGATAATACGTTTGGGATCGTAGCGCGGACGCTGAATATTTCAAATGTAAACGCCAGCAGAAATTCTCTTATAGGAGTGAGCGGTCAGTTCCTTACGATTAGAAATTCAACAATAACAGGCAATGGGCGCGGGGTAGCGAGCGGTGACTCGGTCTCAACCATGAGCGTCGAGAATTCAATCATCTCGGAAAACACTAACGTTGGTCTTTCAAACAGTGGAGTTGCCACAATCACAAATTGTGTTGTAACCAACAATTCTAGAAACGATGAAGGTGGCGGAATCGCGAATACGGGTACATTATATATTATCGATTCCACGATCAGCGGAAACACAGCTAGTCTGCATGGCGGGGCAATTCGGAGTTCTACCGTGAGCCATTTATATCTCACCAACTCGACAATTAGCGGAAATATCGCGGGAACTAACCTTTCGTCCGCGCTGGGAGGTGGAATTTACGGGAAAGGGAATGCGAATGTCAGATTCACAAACTCGACGATTTCAAACAACCGGACTAGCGGCAACGGCGGGGGATTTAGGGCGGATGCATCGGGAACTTCTACTATCACGAGCACCGTGATTGCCGCAAACGCATCGACGAACACTAACGAGAAGGATGTTTCGGGTGCAATCGTTTCTACAGGGATTAATCTTATCGGCGACACGTTTGGCAGTTCAGGTTGGATCGCGGGTGACCTTTTGAATGTAAATCCGATGCTTGGGTCGCTCGCGGATAACGGCGGCGGGACGATGACTCATGCGCTTTTGCCCGGCAGTCCGGCTATTGACGCAGGAAATAATTCGCTTGCCGTCGATCCGCAGACGCAGATGTTTTTGATCGACGATCAGAGAGGTTTTCCGAGGCGGGTTGGAGTGTTGGTGGATATTGGGGCTTACGAGTCAACGCAGACCGCTTCGCCTGTGATAGCAGGGTCAGTTACATATGGGTTAGCCTCGCCGCGTTTTGTACCGGACGTTTTGGTGAGCGGTGCCGGGCTGCCGAATGTTTCCGCGACGACTTTAGGTGCCGGGCCGGGACAAGGGACTTATTTGCTCACGGGATTTGGGTCGCGTTCCTACTCTGTGACGCCGACAAAAACCGGTGGCGTCGGAAATGGCATAAGCTCATTTGATTCGGGTCGCATCGCCCAGCATGTTGCGGCGATCATCACTTTGACGGGAAACCAGTTCATCGTGGCCGATGTCAGCGGGAACGGCACTCTTTCGTCATTCGATGCAGGCCAGATCGCTCGTTACATTGCCGGTTTGGATAATACAGGTGCAACAGCAAATTGGATATTTATTCCGGTGAATCGGACGTATCCTTCGGTGACCTCCAACATCACGGGCGAGGATTTTATTGGTTTGTTGATGGGTGATGTTTCGGGGAATTGGATGCCGGGAATGAGTAGGTAGTAGATAGTAGGCAGTAATAAACCGTCGAAGACGGTGAAATATTTGTAGCCCATACCGCAAGGTATGGGAATGTGTGCATAACAACAATTAGCCGTCGAAGATGGCGGCATAAGTACCCGAAGCGTGTTATGTCGCCATCTTCGACGGCTTGATGAATTTTACGGTTCTTCCCATGGTTTGCACCGTGGGCTACAAATATGTCGTCGCCGTTGGCGAGACAGGCGGGCAACGCTGCCCGCGTTCCGACAACACTAACTGCTTTTTTGTTGGGTTGCCATTACAGACGGAAGTAATTCCGTTTTCACAACAGGAGACAACAACAATGAAAAAGATAATTTTATGTGCAGTCGCAGTCCTTTGCGTTGCAGCGTCTATATTTGGCGGTTATTACTATTTTGCAAACGATTCGGTGCATAAAACTGAAGCTCCGCAAATTCAACAAAAGGAATCTGAAAAGGAAGGTGCGACAGTCACTGAATGGGGACGCCGATGGTTAACCGACGCCTGGCGTGATGAGAATGGCCATGTTTCCGTCTACGGCCTTGCTAATGCCGTAGCGCAGCGTGACGCTTACCTGGCAGCGCATAATCCGCCGGACGGTTTTGGAGACAAAGGCGTTGCGAACATGAACTGGCTTTCAAGAGGACCGCAAAATGTAGGCGGCCGAACGCGCTCACTTGTCATAAACAAAAACGACCCCACCGGCAACACTATGTGGGCCGGAGCGGTGAGCGGCGGCGTTTGGAGAAGCACGAATGGAGGATCTACATGGACGGCGATGAATGGCGGCCTTCAAAATTTTGCCGTGAACTGTCTGGTCGCGGAGTACGTGCCGTTTGCTCGATATCCAGTGCTCTGGGCCGGGACCGGCGACGGACGCTCAGGTGACGGCCTGGCAGGCGGCGGCCTGTTCAAATCGCTCAATGGCGGTATGTCGTGGATACGGATGGAGGAGACCGTTGATCAGGAGTGGCGGTATATCGATAGTATTGCCATTATCAAACACTATTTTAATCCAAACACTCAGCAGTACGAGGATGTCATGTTAGCCGGTGTTGATAGCCCTAACTCGTTGTTTCGAGGGATAATGCGTTCTATCAACGGCGGCGAATCATGGAGTCAAGTGTACGCCGCCAGGACGGCGCTTTCTATTGTGGCACACCCAAATAGTCCCGGAGATGTGATAGCGGAAGTCCGCTCGCCCGGGATAGCAGGAAACTCGAATCTTCACCGAGTGATTTATTCGTCGGACGGCGGACAAAGATGGGAAACGGCCACCCGCACCAGCAATCCCAATCCAAATCCAAATACCGATCCGCCTTTCGAGACAAACGCTCAGGAACACATTGTCAAATTGTCCTACTTCGATGGCGATCCCTCTATAGTATATGCAAATGATGGAGATCCGTTTGGCAGCAATGGTCAAATCAGCAAATCTACCGACGGAGGCCGCTCATTTACAACTAACAATCTCGGAGGGATTCCGTATTTTTGGGGTTATATGTCTCTGTTTTGGGTATCACCTACTGATCCAGATCTATTAGTAACCGGCGGGAACTTTCTGTGGCGTAGCGACGATGGCGGTGCTACCGGGAGTTTTGAATTTATTGCCGGACATTTCTATTTGGAGGACCATCCTCACGCTGATTCGCAGTATGCCATTCATGACCCGAACTATGGTATTGGTACTAATCGAAAGTTTTATGCGACAAATGACGGCGGGATTTACCGCGCCGAGGATATTACGACTGCAACACACACTAACGGCGGCTGGCGTAAATTAAATCAAACGTATCAAACTACCCAATTCTACAGCGCTGCGGGCGATGGAAATTCCGGGATAATCTCGGGAGGAACTCAGGACAACTGTGTCCTCCGGCTGATCAACGGAACTCAAGATGCATTTCAATGGCTAGGAAGTTGTGACGGAGGGTCTGCTGCTGTTGACCAAAATATTTGCTACGGTCAAGCGAATGGTCTTTTGGAAAGGGCAATGAATTGCAATGAAGCAATAGTTTTCGGGGAAACTATTTATGATGGTATAACGGATTACGATTATAATGCGGTATGGTTTGCACCGATGATAGTAGATCCAACAGCGCCGAACCGATTCTCTTTTGGTGCGAGTTCGGTTTGGCGATCGAATAACATAAATACCACAAATGGGCAGGACATAACCTGGAGTGAGATCAAGGTGAATCCGCCAATACCCAGTCCAACCGGCGGTCTATATAAACCCGTAAGAATAACAGCAATGGATGTGCTTCCTTCCAATTCTAATATTATGTGGGTGGCGGAAATGGACGTGCTATGGCCCTACCTGGAACAAGGAAGGCTATACAAAACAGTCAATGCGAACGCCATCGGCCCCAGCCCCGAGCCCACCCCCCAATGGATTCAGGTAGATAACAATATTCCACCGCTGCCGAATCGGAAGATTCTTAAGATACTTATTGATCCGGGGGATTCTACGGGCCAGACGGTTTATGTGGGATTTGCGGGGGGCATTTCACAGGGCAATAACAACGCAGAAGATAATCTTTACGGAACCATTAACGGAGGAGACACTTGGACAGATTTAACGGGCGATGCCAATAATTGCTCCGCAAGCCCTTCAGCTATTGGTTTGCCATGTGTTCCGGTAAACGCTATTGCTATTGATCCTAACAATCGCTCAAAGATTTACGTTGGAACTGACATAGGTATCTATGTCACGGAAGATGTTACCGCCGACCCGGTTGAGTGGCTACCGCTCACGAAAGGTCCGGCAAATGTGAAAATAAGTGATCTCAACTATTTGAAAGGCGTCAATCCGGACGGTTCTAGAACGCTGTTAGCCGCGACTTATGGGCGGGGATTATGGACTGTAAAGTTGGGCACGCAGATTCAGGCTGAAGCTGCTATTAACGACTTCGACGGTGATGGGCGGAGTGATTTGGCTGTGGTGCGGCAGGAAGATGCGCATAAGGATTGGCATGTGCAGGGGTCGGCGGAGGGTTATCGTACGCAGGAGTTTGGGAATAGGGACGACAAGGTGGCGGCGGCGGATTATGATGGGGACGGGAAGACGGACATGGCTATCTATCGAGACTCCGAGCAGAAGTTTTATTGTTTGCGGAGCAGCGATAATACGCTTGCAGTGACGGTTATCGGCCAGCCGAATGGGATAGAGTTACCTGCCTCTGGTGATTTTGACGGCGACGATCTGGCTGATGAAGCCGTGTTCAATCAATACACTGGTCTTTGGAGCGTGGAGCAGTCAAGCGAAGGCCATCT
>JBJXHF010000044.1:0-24217 GCA_046160805.1 Pyrinomonadaceae bacterium | reverse complement strand
TCGGTGTAAATGTCTCGGTCGCCGTAGCAGTTGGAGTAAATGTTTCCGTAGCTGTTGCTGTTGGAGTAAACGTTTCCGTCGCTGTGGCCGTCGGCGTGAACGTTTCCGTCGCTGTTGCTGTCGGAGTAAACGTTTCCGTAGCTGTCGCGGTCGGCGTGAACGTCTCAGTTGCAGTTGCAGTTGGCGTGAATGTTTCCGTCGCCGTCGCGGTCGGTGTAAATGTTTCGGTCGCCGTTGCCGTCGGCGTGAACGTTTCCGTCGCGGTCGCAGTTGGCGTAAATGTTTCGGTCGCTGTTGGTGTCGGCGTGAAGGTTTCCGTCGCGGTTGCGGTGTTTGTCGCTGTTGCTGCCGGGATGGTTACGCTGCCGTTTGTCGTGGCGGCAGCGGGTATGCCTTCGTTGAAGCGAAATCCGAAATGAAAAGTGTTTTGCGGAGGCGGGGTGGTGTAATCCTCAAAGATGAGTCCCGTGGATTGTCCAGGCGAACCTACGACGTTGAAGCGCAGATTTATAAGCGTGCCCGAACCACTGAACGTTGCGGTTTGGAATATGCTCAGCAGCAGGTGCCCTGGATTGTTCGTGTTCGGAGTCACCGTCGCGGCGTTGCTCAATGTTCCCGTGGTGTCAAAGGGCGGGGAAGCAGGCGTTACAACCAAATTGTCATAAGTTATCTGAAGATCAGCCGAAATAATATCCTGACCAGTCAGATCTCCGACCGTTATCGGCACAAGGATTATTCCCGGCGTCGCGGTCACATTAGGCAATGAAACAGAGATCGGCGTCGGCGTCGGAGTATTGGTTGCCGTGTTGGTTACTGTCGCTGTCGCCGTTGGCGTAAAGGTCCCGGTCGCTGTAGGCGTCTCCGTGGATGTTTCAGTTGCGGTCGGCGTATCTGTCGCGGTATTTGTTGGTGTTGAGGTGTTTGTCGCCGTTGCCGTCGCCGCCGGAATTGAGACGCTTCCGTTTGTTATGGTTGCGGTCGGTGAGCCTTCGTTAAACCGAAATCCGAAATGAGAAGTGTTTTGCGGAGTGGTGTAATTCTCAAAAACGAGCGTCGTCGATTGGCCTTGCGCTCCGATGACGTTGAATTTCAAATTTATCAACGTGCCCGAACCGCTTAATTCCGCTGTCTGAAATATGCTAAGAAGGTAATGGCCTGGATTGTTTAAATTCGGGGTGATCGTCGAGCCGCTGCTCAATGTTCCCGCATTTTCGAAAGCCGGAGAAGCCGGCGTAATAACCGAACTGTTGAATGTAACCTGCAGATCGACCGAGATAACTCCCTCGCCGGTCAACTCGCCAACGGTGATCGGAACCGTTATAACTCCGGGCGTCGCGGTCAAATTCGGCAGCGAAACCGCGACCCCGCCGACCGCAGCGTGCGGGTTTGCGTTTACCAGGTAGCTTGAGTTATTTCCGAGCAACCGGTAGATGAAAGAAATGGCGGGTTGGTTTGGCGTTACGGGTGCGTAATCCTGCGCAGTTTTAAAATCCCAAAGATCGACATTGTCCACGGCGGAGATCGCAGCCGTCGTTGAAGCGGCAAAGGAATAACCGCTCGTGACGCTCTGCGCCGAGTCCGCTTTTACGACAATGCCGAAAACAGCGCCGGCTAACGCCGCGCAGAAAATAAATGCAGAAACCAACATATGACGCTTGCGTGTAAACCGCAGCATAACTTACATTCCTCCACTAACTGGGGCAAAAAACCGCTCTTGGAGCATTTAAGAAACGATTTAAAAAGTGTATCTGAATGAATTGGACAGGTCAATGAAAATTTCTCTTTGGCTCATCATGTTTCACCATCATATATCCAGTTTTGACAGCGACTTAGAGCAAATGTGGAAGCCGATTTTGAAGCCTGTATGTAAAATGATTCGTAATTCGGTTCGCCACTGTAACTTATATAAACATTAAAGTTACATCAGAAACACGGAACTCCTTACAGCAAAATTGTTACGGGCGCAAGGTGTTATCTTTGCAGCATAAGGCATCAGCAGCAGTTTCTCAACTCAATCAAGACTACGCAAATCAATCAAAAAACTATCTATATGCCCGATGATCGCAGCACGCAAAAAAGCCATCCGAAAAGATAATTTTCGGATGGCCTCTTTGTGCTAGTTAAAGCTTTTCTCTATTGATTCGCGATCATATCGAGACTAGCCAGTTGGCCGGTGACGCTGATCGTCATCGGCGTGAAGGCAAAGGATCTCGATTCCACATGAATCGTGTAAGTCTCGCCGATCTGCAAAGCGCCGAAACGGTAGAACCCGAATCCGTCTGTATAGACGGAGCGTGTTTGACCGAGCGAGTCGGTCAGACTGATACGCGTGTTGGGCACTCCCGAGCCGTATGTCGTCAGCAGCCGTCCGCTGATCTCGGCCTGATCGGACGACGACGGCACGACAAGCTCGACCTCGCCGTCAGTTGCCAGTATTCTCGGTGAGCCATTGTTGAACATCAGGCGTTCCCACACGAGCGGCGAGACTTTTCCGGTTTCGCCGACGGCAGTGAACCTGAGATTCAGCAGCACACCGTTTTCTTCTATCGGCATTGCTCCGTAAACCGCAACCCTCAACAAGCCGGGTTCGTTTGCATTGGCGACAAAGCTAAGGCTGCTGCTTACGGTTCCTGCAAGATCGACAGGCTGGGCGACGGGCTGTATCACGGAAGGATCATACCTGAGGTCGAATTCATAAGAAATGATTTTCTTGTTTGCAGCTCCATGAATGCTGACCGGTAATACGATCTCATTGCCGGTTGACGCCGCCAGACGCGGCAGAGCAACGACACCGCTTCGCACAGGTCCGTTGTTAACAGCGGCTCTGTTCGGCGGTCCCGAATCGTTCCAATCACCCGAGACCTCGCCTAGCAGCAGAGCCGAGTAATCTTCGCCGGAGATGCTTGAGGTCACATCCGGATAGTTCCTGCTGGTCGGAATGAATATCCAGTTTCCGGTTGCGCCCGTTGGCGGCAGCAAGACTACGTAATGCGCGACCAATCCGGCGTCGTAAGAGGTGACGGCACCGTTTAGACTGACATCAGCCGCTATCAACTGGTTGCCCTGCAATTGCGGCAGCGGCGGACCGGCAACCTCCTGAGAGATAAGTGCCGCGTCAAAAGCCATTATGTAGCCGTTGTCGCCGCCGAGCTTGGATGGCGTAACCGTGTAAGCACCCGCTCCAAATCCGCTCAGCGAGTATGCACCGAACGAATCGGTTATCGCGGAAACCGGAACCGAACCGGCCCCGTTGAGAACGACGTTCGAAACAAAGCGCGGCGTCGGCGTGCCGATCGCATTGCCGTAAGTAACGGTTCCGGTGATCGTAACCGGAGCGGTCGGCGTCGGTGTCGGCGTATCCGTCGAGGTGCTAGTTGCGGTCGGTGTGAACGTTTCCGTAGCTGTCGGCGTCGGTGTGTCCGTCGCAGTGTTAGTTGCGGTCGGCGTGAACGTTTCCGTAGCTGTCGGCGTCGGCGTATCCGTCGCAGTGTTAGTTGCGGTCGGCGTGAATGTTTCCGTCGCAGTCGGCGTCGGCGTGTCCGTCGCAGTATTTGTCGCAGTGGGCGTAAACGTTTCCGTAGCCGTCGGCGTCGGCGTGTCCGTCGCAGTGTTAGTTGCGGTCGGCGTGAACGTTTCCGTAGCTGTCGGCGTCGGCGTATCCGTCGCAGTGTTAGTTGCGGTCGGTGTGAACGTCTCCGTCGCCGTCGGAGTCGGTGTATCCGTCGCAGTGTTAGTTGCGGTCGGCGTGAACGTCTCCGTAGCTGTCGGCGTCGGCGTATCCGTCGCAGTCGGCGTTGGCGTATCGGTTGCTGTATTTGTCGGTGTAGCGGCCGGGATCGAGATGCTGCCGTTCACAGTCGTTGCCGCCGGATCGCCCTCATTGAACATAAAGCCCGGATGAAATTGATTGCCCGGATCAGTGTAGTCCTCAAAGTTCAGCGGCGTCGATTGCCCCGGTGCTCCGACAACATTGAACCTCAGATTTATCAGCGTTCCCGAACCGGTCAAAACTCCCGTAGTGAATGCCGATATGATCAAGTGTCCCGGATTGGCATCGTTTGAATTGACCGTCATACCCTGGCTTACCGTTCCGGTCTGGTCAAAAGCCGGCGATGCGGGCACGGCGACCAGCGGATCAAAGGTGATCTGAATGTCGAACGAGATCACTCCGCGTCCGGTCAGGTCTCCGGTTGAAATCGGGACTATAACCAATCCCGGTGTTGCAGTTACATTCGGCAGCGTCACCAAGATATTCGACGGAGTGCTCGTCGCCGTCGCGGTCGGAGTAAATGTTTCCGTCGCCGTCGCGCTTGGAGTATCGGTCGGCGTATCGGTCGCGGTCGCCGTAGGCGTAAATGTTTCCGTTGCTGTCGCCGTTGGTGTAAATGTTTCCGTAGCCGTTGCTGTCGGCGTAAATGTGTCTGTAGCGGTGGCAGTAGGTGTGGGCGTGTCGGTTGCCGTGGCTGTCGGGGTATCTGTCGGGGTTGGCGTTGCCGTTGAACACTGGCCGGTGTTTCCGGCGTTAACAATGGTGTTGATCTCAGTAGAAGTGAGGACGCGGTTATACACGCCTAGCTCGTCAATCGTGCCAAAGAAGGCATTCTGCACATTGGCATCACCACGGGTTCCAATAGCAATGTTGGTCGTAAAGGTGAAAACGGCGTTGTCCGTGACCGGAGCAGTTGCTACGCCATCGACATAAAAGATAACCTGATTGCCCACCTTGGTGACTGCGACATGGTGGAAATTAGTATCAGTGATCGGCAGTGTAGGCGCTATAACGAATGAAACGCCAACCCTGGTCAATATGAGACGGCTCGTTGCCTCGTCGATTATAAAGCCGTATCCTCCTTGGCCATAGGCCAGGAATGTTCCAGCATTTACTCCTGGAAACGGGTTGTTTGTCACTACCGTCGAGCTGGATCGTTTGATCCATGCCTCTATCGTGAAGTCCTGAATCCGGAGATTCGCCGGATTCCCGAGTTGGACACGGTCGCCGTTGCCGTCCAAAACGAAGCCTTGCCCTATCTTGCCGGTGCCGAAACTTGCACCGTTTTCAAGCATTCCATCTTCGAATGTCGGCCCTTGTGCATCATTGCCATCGCCTTCGGCTCGATACCAAACTTCCTTGCCGCTTGGCTGGACACATGTCGGAGCCGCCGTAGGAGTATTTGTAGGCGTATCTGTCGGTGTATCCGTCGCAGTTGCCGTCGCTGTCGGAGTGAATGTTTCCGTCGCCGTCGCAGTCGGCGTGAATGTTTCAGTTGCCGTTGCGGTCGGTGTGTCGGTTGGAGTATCCGTTGCCGTCGGAGTAAATGTCTCCGTCGCCGTAGGTGTCGGAGTAAATGTTTCCGTAGCTGTGGCCGTTGGCGTGGCTGTATCCGTCGGAGTGTCCGTCGGCGTACTTGTCGAGGTTGCGGTCGCGGTAGGCGTTGGAGCGCCGAAGCCGCTTACGCGAATGACCTGGCTCGATCCGCCAAACGTAGAGAACAAAAAGTCGCCGGTCAGAGGATCGATAAACGCTCCCTCTGCTCCGCTGAGCCCTTGAATGAAGTCCTGCAGAGGCCCATTCGGATCGCCGTTAGAATCGAGCGTCGTCGTTACGATCTTGCCTAACCCATACTGGGCAATCAAAACGCTGTCGGGCGCAAATACGGGCGAAGTAGGCGGCACAAATGCAATACCTTCCGGCCCGCCGCCGATAAAGGCCTCGAGCGTTGTCGAAGTGATGTCGAACGTGCCGTTGCCATCCGGCGCATATACGGCGTCATACCATCCGCCGTTATTGTATGAAACCAGCTTCATCTTGCCGGCTCCCGGAAATCCGGGCGGCACAAAGCCTATCGAACCGACCGAAGCCAGAACACCGACCGCCGACAGGTCAATGACCTTGTCCGGCGCAGTGCTGCCGAGCTTGCTTTGCTCAAGTTCGTTTTGAGGGTAGCGCGTAGTAAACAGAACGTTACCCGGGCCGAATGTTACGCCGCCGTCGTTGTTCTGGCCGATGGTCGCTCCCGCAGACGGGTATTGAGTTGCTGAGCCGCTAAACCCAATGATGTGATTGCCTGAGTCTCGCACGACCCCGATCTGGTATATTCGTCCGTTTGCGCTGTTCGCCTCGCCGCCGATCAAAAGCGTGTTCAGATCGCTCGGGTTCATTGTCAGGCCGCCGTAAACAAAAGGAACACCGGGAACCTGGCCGAGGCCTACGCAGTTATAAGTCGTGTCGAACGGTGCAACGATATTCCCGCCAACGCCGACACAGGCTGCTGAAGGAGTCGGCGTCGATGTCGGAGTGTCGATTGGTGTATCCGTCGCCGTTGGCGTAAATGTCTCTGTCGCTGTCGCCGTCGGAGTATCCGTCGGCGTGTCGGTTGCCGTTGGTGTGAATGTTTCAGTCGCAGTTGCAGTCGGCGTATCTGTCGGCGTATCAGTCGCCGTTGGAGTAAATGTTTCAGTCGCCGTCGCTGTCGGTGTGTCAGTTGGAGTATCTGTCGCAGTTGCCGTTGGCGTAAATGTTTCCGTTGCAGTTGAAGTTGGAGTATCTGTCGGCGTATCAGTCGCCGTTGGTGTAAATGTCTCCGTCGCGGTCGGCGTCGGAGTGTCGGTCGGCGTATCCGTCGCGGTCGGTGTAAAAGTCTCCGTTGCCGTCGCCGTTGGCGTAAAGGTTTCGGTGGCGGTGGCAGTTGGAGTGAACGTCTCCGTTGCAGTTGGTGTCGGTGTATCCGTTGCCGTTGCAGTAAATGTTTCTGTTGCAGTCGGTGTCGGAGTATCAGTCGGCGTATCGGTTGCCGTCGGCGTAAACGTCTCCGTTGCAGTTGCAGTCGGCGTATCTGTAGGAGTGTTAGTTGGCGTGTCCGTCGAGGTATTTGTCGGCGTTGGAGCAGGAAGCGAGATGCTGCCGTTCGTCGTCGCGTCTGCCGGATCGCCTTCGTTGAACTGAAATGCCGGATGGAAGGCCGGCGTCGGATCGGTGTAATCGGCGAAGGCAAGCGTGGTCGATTGTCCCGGCGAACCTACGACATTAAATCTCAAATTCAGCAGCGTTCCGGCTCCGGTCAACGACTGTGCCTGAAAAGCGCCGATGATCAAATGGCCGGGATTGCTGGCATTGGACGAAACAACCATTGTGCTGCTGATGGTTCCCGAGTTATCGAATGCCGGCGAGGCCGGCGTAACGACTGAAGGATCAAAGTCGATATTCAAGTCGTACGAGATCACATTCAAACCGTTCAAACTGCCGACTGTAATCGGTATGACCACGACGCCCGTCGCATCAACCACATTCGGGAGCGATACAGGCACAGTGACGCCCGCGGGCGCAGTTAATCCATTTGGCTCGGAGTCGGAAACAGGAGCGCTCTTCAAAGAAGCGCTCGAAGCAGCCTGCTCAAAGCCGAAGAACTCTTTTACCGAGTCGATAAATGGAAAGCCGGACGCACTTGCCGTGACAACAAGCGAAAATGAGATCACGAGGGCGAAAATCGCCGTGCGCAGAAATGTCGAATTCGACGCGGGTCTACAGTTTGACATAAATTTGTACTATCTAGGGCACAGACTACATGCCCTTTGGTTTAATAAAATTGCGGATAAAGACAGGCTATTATGAAACCGGGAAAATAATCCCGGGGATTTAAATGCAATCCTGAAGTGAGGTTACCGGATTTTTGCACATAATGTCAACACTTTTTTTGCTCCGTGTGTTAAAATTCCATTAATTTATGGATAAATTTCTGGTTCGCGGCGGCATTCCGCTCAAAGGAAAGATCGAGATCGGCGGTGCAAAGAATTCCGCTCTGCCGTGTCTCGCGGCGACGCTTTTGACGGCCGAAACCGTTACGCTCCACAACGTGCCGTATGTAAAAGACCTGATAACCCAGCGCCGCCTGCTTGAAGACCTCGGCGCGACCGTCCTGACGCCCGAGCTGCGAACTCACAAGGTCACGGCCAGCAACATCCAGGTTTTTGAAGCTCCGTATGAGCTCGTCAAAACCATGCGCGCAAGCGTTCTGGCGCTCGGGCCTTTATTAGCTCGTTTCGGCCAGGCAAAGGTGAGCCTACCCGGCGGCTGCGCCATCGGAACGCGGCCGATCGATCTTCACTTAAAAGCTTTTGAGCAACTCGGTGCGACTGTATCACTCGAATCGGGCGATGTCGTAGCCCGCGCGCCGAAGGGCCGATTGGTGGGAAACATCATCGAATTCGAAAAGGTAACCGTCACCGGAACCGAAAATGTAATGATGGCCGCCGTGCTCGCCTCGGGCAAGACCGTGATAAAAAACGCCGCACAGGAACCCGAGATCGAAGACCTCGCCGAACTGTTGAACAAAATGGGCGCGCGAATCAAAGGCGCGGGCACAGCAACAATCGACATTGACGGCGTCGAAGCGCTCGGCGGCGCCGAGCACACGATCATCCCAGACCGCATCGAGACCGGCACGTTCATCGCCGCCGCCGCCATCACGCGCGGCGAGCTCGAGATAAAAAGCTGCCGCCCCGAACACATCACAGCAGTCATTGCCAAACTTCGCGAGGCGGGCGTCGAAATCGAAGAGTTGAATCAAAGCACGCTGCTCGTTAAATGCAGCAAAGACGGGCTGAAAGCAAAAGATGTTACGACCGAGCCGCACCCGCTCTTTCCGACCGACATGCAGGCGCAATATATGGCACTTATGACCCAAGCCGAGGGCGAGTCGCGCGTCACCGAAACCATCTTCGAAAACCGCTTTATGCACGCCTCGGAATTGATCCGGATGGGCGCCGATATCAACATCTCCGGCAACACCGCCGTCGTGCGTGGCGCAACAAAGCTCATGGGCGCAAAGATAATCGCCTCCGACCTTCGCGCCTCAGCCTCGCTCGTATTAGCCGCATTGTGTGCCGAAGGCGAAACCCTTATCGACCGCGTCTATCACATCGACCGCGGCTACGAAACCATAGTCCGAAAATTCCGCAGCCTCGGCGCCGACATCCAGCGTATCACCGCCCCAATCGCCCTTACCGCCGACGAATCCGCCAAATGAATTCCGCAAGATAAGGCATTGTAATGGTGTGTCTTATTTAGACTTTTTTTTCTTTGCGTCTCTGCGACTCTGCGGGAAATGTTCTCCCGCAGAGACGCGGAGAACGCAGAGCAGAAACGAATCTTGAAATCAAAATTTTAAATTAAGACACTACCAATTTGTTTAAAACCTTTACAATCCGGCTCGAATTTCGTATATACTTGTAGAGCAAATTTCACATTTAGGAGATGTCGCTGTGTTGGTAAACGTTCTGTTCCGCGTATCGCGTTTCGTAACCTTCCGCATTGGTGTGGCCGCTGTTATTTGTCTGACGGCATTGACGGCTGCCTCGGGCAGCTCGGGAACGAGTCTGTCTGCGATTGATTACACTGACTTCTTCTGCGGCTCGCCGCTGCCGCCGCTGCTACAGCCTCGCCAGGAGCCTGTGGTGCGGCCGCCGCATAACGGCCCGGTGACGGTTGACGTCAGCATATCGGGTTTTGCATTTAATCCTGCAAATCTGACCATAAACGTCGGCGACACCGTGAGATGGACAAATAACGATTTCGCAACGCATACGGCGACGAGCAATACAAGCGTTTGGAACTCTGGCTTTTTATCCAACGGGCAAACTTTTAGTTTTACATTCACCGGAGCGGGCACATTCCCGTATTTTTGCGGAGTGCATCCCTCGATGACGGCGAGCATCACGGTCAATGGATCATCGACGCCGACAAATACACCGACCGGTACGCCGACGAATACTGCGACTCCAACTGCAACCGCAACTGCAACGCCGACGGCATCGGGAACGCCCTTGATCAGCGGAACAGTTACATACGGCAACGCGATTTCAGGCCCGCCGCCGCCGCGGTTTGTTTCAAATGTTCTGTTGAGCGGAGTCGGGTCGCCGAATGTTTCGGCGTTGACCGACGGGTTTGGAGCATACACGCTGACGGGCTTTGGAGCGGGTTCTTACACCGTGACGCCGACAAAAACAGGCGGCGTGAACGGCATTTCGTCGTTCGATGCTGCAAAGATCGCCCAGCACGTATCAGGCAGCGCTCTGTTGACCGGCAACACGCTGATCGTAGCCGATACGAGCAACAACGGCTCTGTCTCGTCGTTCGATGCGGCGAAGATCGCTCAGTTTGTGTCCGGCGGCACGATCATTCCGCCGAACGTCACGGGAACATGGAGATTCATTCCCGTCAACCGGACTTACGGATCGGTCTCGACAAACGTCACTGGAGAAGACTTCGTAGCATTACTGATGGGCGAAGTTTCGGGAAACTGGGCAAATGTGACGCCAACATCAACGCCGACAAACTCGCCAACATCAACGCCAACAAATACGGCAACTGCAACAAATACGCCAACCGCCACTCCGACTGCGACGCCGCCACAGTTAGTGGTGTTGTATGATAAGTTGGGTGGGCCGGGGAATTGGGGGTTTGATACCGGAAATGCTTATAGATCTTGGTATGACAACGTAGGAACAGACTTTCAAGTAGTGACACAATTTATTGGCACCCTATCCGACACAGTTTTTCTTAGAAGATTTGAAGTTGCAATGAGGGCCTTTAGACCATCTGAACCTACAAATATGAGTATAGATCTTTCCAACTTCGTGTTTAAGCTTAAAATCTGGGATGCTTCTGTTTCGGGGTTTTTTGGTGATGCGTTGGTTCCTTCTCTAGCAAGTTATACACTGCCGCCAATAAATTATGGAAATACAACGGTACCGGTAGGGACAAGTGCCAATGGTAGACCTATATTTCATATCGGATGGGATGGATTGAATATACCCCTTCCCCCTAATGTTCCTCTTGAGATATCGATTCAGGCGGGTATCAATTCTTCTCTCGAGAATTTGGTAAACCTCGGTAGCATCTTCCCGGGTCCAAACATGCTATCTGCTTCACGAATTGGTGCAACTAGTCAGACTAACGTAACGATTCTTCAACCTATGGCTGCTAAAATTAGCGTGACCGAATAGGGTAAAATTAGTCTGCACCACCACAATTTAGGCAAGAAGTCGTGCCGTTAGGGTTTATGATCACTGTACATGCAGGGTCTGATGGATTGAAGCATGGATTTAAGAAGCACCCAAGCTGCGAATCAAATCCTATCTGTGATGAATAGATTGAACCATCTGCGGTTGACTTGCAAAGAGTTAATGCAGTTTTTTTGCCAAACCCTGTCACAGAAGGTATTGCCGCCAAAGCCAACAAACTCACCAACAACGCATACTCCACCAAATTCGCACCGCGTTGACGCTTAAAAGATTTTTTTGATGATCTTGATGTTGTCATAAAGCCCCGCTTTATTTGGAGGGACGCGCGGTGCGCGTCCTTTATTAGTCAAAGCACTGTCCCCAACATTACTTTCGTCTGATTTTTCCGATCGCTAAACCCTCGGCTGAGAAAAATACGTAATCCTGGCAATTGATTCTACGAAAAACACGCACGACAGCACGGGCGTGCGCAACGCGCCAATGGGTTGTGGTTCTTTATGTCGCAACAGACAAAAAGAGCGGGGGCAAGCCCGCCCTCCCAGCTTGTTCTAAAGTTGCTTGAATGATCTCCTTTCAGCTTGCTCAGTGATCAGTTGGGGAAAACAAAAACTGTAAATCACTCGCAGTCAGAAAGCCGGGCTTGCTTACCACAAACGAGTTATTCCGTATTTCTCTAAAACTTCGTCCACACTCACCAGCGTCATATTTTCGTCAATCGCTTGAGCTATCAACAAACGGTCAAAAGGGTCTCGGTGGTGAAATGGCAAAGTTAGAACAACAGAGGCATGGCTGACTTTGACGGGAAGCAATTCAAAGCCGTTAATTTACAGTTGATGAGGGAATAGCGCGTCGAACGGTGAGGACAACGACATTTTGCCGATGCTGGCTTTAATTGCGGTTTCCCAAATGCTCGCGATGCTGACAAATTTATCGTTTCCAGAGTCTTCAATTAAAGTCCTGGCTTCCGTGCTCAAATGCGAACTGCCTACTATAAACCACAAAAGAGTATGTGTATCGAGCAACAGCTTCATTTTCGATATTCGTCAAAATCTACGAGCGGTTCGTTAAAATCTTCTGCCATGACAAACAACCCCTTAGCGCTTCCAAATTGCGGGAAGGGTTTTTTTTGCCGCACGGCAACGAGCTTCGCAACCGGCAAATCATCTTCAGTAAAAATGACTTCGTCGCCGTTTATCACCGAATCAATCAAATCAGGCAGCGGAACGCTTGAATTTTTTTCCACGAGCACTTGATGCATAACCATATTTGCGTCTCCGAAATTGAATTTTATCACATAAGTACGCTAATAAACAGACGGTAAAAAAGTCGGAGTCAGGCACTGCGATCCTGCGATTTTTTTCTCTCGAACAAGCGGGAGCAAGCCCGCCTTCCCAACTTGTTCCAAAGTTGCTTGAATGATTTCCTTTCAGCTTGCTCAGTGATCAAGTTGGGGAAAACCAAAAACTGTTAATCACCAGTCGGCAACGCCGACGGCATATTTGTAGCCCACAGTGCAAACTGCGGGAAAGATCGAACATGCCACACGAACCGTCGGAGACGGTGACATAAATCACCACGATTGTTGCTATGCCGCCGTCTTTGACGGCTCGACTTTGTGTTGACGTGTTCCCACATCTTGCGATGTGGGCTACAAATATATCACCGTCTCCGACGTTATGGAAATCGGCGTCAGACACCGCTTGGAGGCATACCTGCAAACTTTCCTTTATAAACAGCTTAAAACAGTGTTAGAGTATGGGCTTGAGGGATTGAATCATGACACAATCAGCGGTAATAGAGAACACAATTTCTACTTTATCCAAACTCCCCATTGATAAGGCGGAGGAGGTTGCCGATTTTGCCGATTTTGTTCTAAGGAGATACGAAAATTCGCTTCTGCAAGAGGGCATCACTCAAATTGTCGGCGAATCAGAGGCCTTTGCATTTCTCGCAGATGAAGAAGACCTTTACACCAAAGACGATCTGAGGTTCGCTATAAAGAGGTGTAAAATTTAATTTCGTGCGTGTCTTATTATGATGAATCTTGAATCACAACCTAATTTCGTTCCTCAGCCTGTGCGTCTGCGTTTTTCTGTGGACGAATACTATAAAATGATCGAGCTCGGATTGATCAAAGATTACAAAAAGGCCGAGATCATCGACGGGGAGATGATAAAGAAGACGACTATTGGTGACAGACATGCGGCGGCGGTTAACTATTTGAACCGGTTCTTTAGTAATACGGTGACAGACGACGTTTTGGTTAGCGTACAAAACCCTCTTCGACTAACCGATTATGACGAACCGGAACCGGATATTGTTTTAGCCGATCTTACGAAATATGACGGCAAACGCCATCCGCGCCCGAATGAAGTGATTCTGGTCGTCGAGGTCTCCGATTCGACATTAAAATACGACCGCGATACAAAGTTGGCGCTTTACGCCGCGGCGGAGATTCGTGAGGTGTGGATAGTCAATCTCATTAACAACATTATCGAAGTCCATAAGGATCCGAGCAACGGAATCTATCAACTAACGAGCATATATAAACCCGGCGACATTTTAAAATCAAAAGCCCTGCCAAATCTGTCTCTTGAAGTTGATCAGATTTTGAATTAAACGGACAGTTGAAACTCAACTTGTTAGGGCAACATCTGTCGTCCGTTTGGCATCGAAAATATGCGTCTGTTCTGCATAAATCAGAATTTTTTATGAAGAGTTCGTTTGGTTTTATTTCAATTAGGCTTGTCCTTCTTCTACTCGTTTTTGCTGCGGCTGTTTTTGCGCAGAAAGCGACGCCAACGCCTCCGGTTTCGGACGACGATACCGGGCCGACGAAGGTTTTTGAGGTGCGGCTGCCGGTTACCGTGACGCAGAAGAAAAATCTTATCAGCGGATTGACGCGCGGTGATTTTGCGATCTTTGAGGACGGCGTGCAGCAAGAGGTGACGTTTTTCTCATCCGAAAAATCAAATCCGCCGGTTTTTGTTGGGGTGTTGATGGACACTTCGCCATCGGCGGCTGGCAAGATGAAGTTTTCGAAAGAAGCGGCGAAGAATTTTATCTATACGGTGATCCAATTACGAAAAGATAAGGCCGCATTCATGACTTTCGATCACGAAATCAACCTGAGGCAGGATTTTACGGACAAGATGGATTTGCTTGACAAGGCGGTTGATAAGGTCAACAAATCTGGTTCGCAAACGGCGCTTTACGATGCCGTTTGGCAGTTCGCGGATGAAAAGCTGCGTAATGTTCCGGGGCGGCGTGTTTTGGTTGTCATAACCGACGGCGACGATACGTTTAGTAGAGCGGAACTTAAAGACGCTATTGACATCGCACAGCGAACCGAGACGACCATTTTCGGCATCTCTACAAAAGCTGGTTTCTTAGGCACCGTGCCGGGCGTTGAGGCAGGGACCATAAAGGACAAGGGCGACAAACTTCTAACGCAGCTTTGCGAAGACACCGGCGGCGAAGTTTTCTTCACGGGCGATATGCTCGAACTGGAAAAAGCGTTTAAGAAGATCTCGGAAGAGCTTAGATCGCAATACCTGATCACATACAGACCGGCGAACCAGAATCTCGACGGCCGGGCACGCAAGATCGAGGTCAGATTTACCGACAAGGAAAAGACGGGCAAATATAAAATACGTACCAAGACGAGCTACAGGGCCGTTAAGGATAGTTTGAAGTAGGAGTAACATAATGTTTTCGCGAGTTCGTTTATTTCTTTTGTTAGCAGCAGCCTTTACGCTTATATCCGTTATTGATTTCACGGCCGGTGCGCAACAAACCCCTCCCAATCCTGTTACAAAAGCAGCGTCACCAACTCCGACGCCTCCTGTGAACGAAGATGACGAGGTCATCAAAGTCGATACCGATGTCGTCAACGTTCTTTTCACCGCACAGGATCGCAATCGGCGATTGCTCACCAATCTTAAGCAAGAAGACATAAAAATCCTCGAAGACGGCAAGCTGCAAGAGGTTACGACGTTTTCACGCCAGATCGATTTACCGCTGAGCCTTGCCATTTTGATCGACGTTAGCCTTTCACAGGAGCGAACACTGCCCGAAGAAAAGGCGGCCGCGATCTCGTTCCTCGAAACCGTCGTCCGGCCCGCCAAAGACGAGGTGTCGGTGATTTCGTTTACCGGCGAATCGACACTTGAGCAAGGAATGACGAACAACCTGATGCGTTTGCGGCGAGCCATCGAGCGTGTCCGCGTTATTCCGCCGGCCGGTTATATCGGCGGCGGCGTTTCGACAGGCACTCCGCCGATCAACGGCGATAGCACGCAGGGTTCAACAGCCATATGGGACGCGATATGGGTTAGTTCGGAAGAAATTCTTGGTCCTGCCCCCGATAAAACGCGGCGGGCAATTGTTCTACTTTCCGATGGCGTGAATTATTCCGGAAAAAAGAAACTGGACGAAGCGGTTCAGGCTGCTCTGCGATCTGAAGCGATTATCTACTCTATTGGTATAGGCGATAATTTTTACAACGGTGTTGATAAAGGCTCGTTGAACAAAATTTCGGAACGCACCGGCGGACGAGCTTATTTCCCGCGCGACGAGCGCGAGCTTCGCGATGCTTTTGCACAGATTCAGGAAGAAATGCGTTCGCAATACCTGCTCGCTTACGAGCCAACGAATCAAACCCGCGACGGCTCATACCGCAAGATCGAGATTCATTTGACAAACCCGCAACTCCAAAAAGACAAAACCAAAGTCACCCACCGCCAAGGTTATTTTGCAAAATCCTCGAAGAAGTAGAAAAATCTCAACCCTTCTCAATACGGCTTAATCCTTCAACTCCGGAAATGGTTACTACAGGATCGACACCTTGAAAGTCGCTGAGATTGTTTGTGAGGAAGCCGGTTTCCAAATATCTGGCGGTCGCGAGTATGACCGCATCGGGTAGTTTTATCTTTTTGGCCGAATTTTTACGGTAAATTATTGCAATATCGGCGATGCTTTTATCGGCATATACGATCTCGATGTCAGTAAATAATTTATCAACAAGATGTTTTTCTTCACCGTCTTCAAATACAAAACCATAAACTTCCATGTAAGAGATGACGGAAACATATAATTTATCGTAAGTTGTCAAAAGCCTTTCAACGTCTATCTCGCGTTTAGACGCTAAAATAATTACGTCGCTGTCAAGAAGAATGCTATTCCCATTCATCTCTTAACCTGCGCTGCCAATCGGAAGGGTCTTTAATGTCACGAAAAATATCTGCCGCCTGAAGAGCGCGAAAAGCTTCAAAAAGTCTCTCCTTGCGGGCTTGACGTTCTTTAGGAGTTTCTTCAAGCGTAACCTTTACGCGTGCAACCGAATTGTCATATTCATCGCAGTCCTTAGGCAAAGTTATAACACCATGCTCGATCCGGGTTGTGAATTCTAACGAGTTCATAACAACAAAATAACTCAATGTGCTGCAAGATTACAACAAAATTGTTTCCGCTTCCCAAACATTCTCCACGATTAATCAAGTTTAGATATTAAGATTGCCGTGCGCAATTGCGATTGCCTAGCGTTTGTATGCTCCTTACACAAACACCTTTCCCGGATTCAAGATCCCGTTCGGGTCGAAGACTTTTTTTATCTGCTTCATCAACTCAAGAGTCGGGCGGTCGATGGCGTAGTCGAGATACGGGGCTTTGACGTAGCCGATGCCGTGCTCGCCTGAGATCGTGCCGCCGAGATCGACGGCGAGTCGGAATGTTTCGGCGACGCATTTGCGGGCACGTTCGATAGACGCCTGATCTTCGCGGCTGCACATAAAATTTACGTGAATATTGCCGTCGCCCGCGTGGCCGAAATTGGCGACGAATGTATCGTGCCGCTTACCAATTTCCTCAATTTTTGCAACAAGCTCAGGCACCTTTGAACGCGGCACGACAACGTCCTCATTGATCTTCAGCGTGCCGTATTTCATCAGGCTGGGCGAGATAGCGCGGCGGACATCCCATAGCTTGTCTTCCTCTTCCTTGGATTGAGACCGCATGATGTCGAAGCCGCCGTTTACGGCAATTATGCGTTCAATTGTCTTTGCGTTTTTTTCAACTTCGTCTTTTGAGCCATCGACTGCAACGAGCAAGATCGCTTTGGCGTCTTTGGATAAGCCGAACGCAAAATTTCCCTCAACAGCCTCGATACAATATTTATCAATGACCTCCATCGCCATCGGCAGCAAACCCTCGGGCGTAAATTTGGTCAGAACTTTACATGCGGCTTCCATCGTTAGGAAATTCGCCCGCACGGTTGAAGTCGCTTCCGGAATCGGCAGCAATTTCAGCGTCGCTTCTGTAATAATGCCGAGCATCCCTTCGCTTCCGCACATCAGGCCGGTCAGGTCGAAACCGACCACATTCTTTACTGTCTTTCCGCCCGTTCGAATTACTTCACCAGTTGCAGTAACGACTTCGAGACCGAGAACGTGATGCTTTGTCACACCGTATTTCGGCGTACGCATTCCACCGGCGTTCTCGGCGATATTGCCGCCGATAAAGCTGTTCTTATAACTCGCCGGATCGGGCGCAAACATGAGTCCGTGCTTTTCAACCGTTTGCTGTAATTCGATTGTCCTGATCCCCGGTTGGCAGATCGCATACAGATCATCGACATTGATCTCGATGATCTTATTCATCCGGTCAGTGCCGATCACAATCCCGCCGTCAACCGGAACCGCGCCGCCCGTATAACCAACACCGCCGCCGCGCGCAGTCACCGGAAACAAATGCTCATTTGCAAGCTTTAGTATCGAAACAATCTGTGCTGTCGATTCGGGAAAAACAACTGCTTCAGGCGGGAACTTTTCCTTTACGGCGTCAGCGCCGTAGGGCTCGATCTTTTTCTCATCAATAATGACATTCTCGTCTCCGACTATTTCGCGCAGTTTAACCAAAACTTCGGGCTTTGACGCGCTGGTCGTTGCGCGGCCTTTTGAATTAAAGTGGATCGACTCAAACATCGGTTTTCCTAATCGTAACAAAAATACAAAAATCTCTACACTTTTGCTAAACTCACACAGAATCTTGTTTTGTAAACGAAGGAGCCGACAATATGAGCGAAAACGACAAGGAACAAATTCCATCCAATCAATACGACCGTGAGCTAGCGACGGATCTGGATGACAAAACGTCGGACAAGCCGAGCGGGATGGCGCTGCATACAAAGGTTCTGATCGGCTTGCTGATAGGCATAGTAAGCGGCCTTGCTGTAAATCGCGGGCTCGGCGGCGACAACGCGAATGTTGCATGGACAATCGCAAACTTCACCCAGCCAATAGGAACTTTGTTTCTAAATTTGCTCTTGATGATCGTCGTGCCGCTGGTATTTTCGTCGCTCGTTGTAGGCGTTGCGGGCATCGGAGATATCCGTAAGCTTGGCCGCATTGGTTTGAAATCTTTCGTTTATTGCCTTGTTATTTCCGCGATCTCGGTTGCGATCGGGCTTGGGCTTGCGAATACGATCCGTCCGGGCGAGCGTGTGAATCCGGAAACTGCGGCGCAGCTAAAGGAAAAATATTCGAGCGGTGCTAAAACTTTAACGGAGGCTCAGGCGAAAGCAGCCGAAGCTGCAAAGTCCGACTCGGCGTTGATGCAGGTTGTAAAAACTATTGTTCCAAGAAACGTTCTCAACTCGATCTCAGGCGAAAATCCGAACATGCTTCATCTAATGTTCTTCGCCATGTTCATCGGCATTGCGATCACGCTGCTGCCGTCGTCGGTGTCATCACCCTTCGTCGGCATGATGGAATCGCTGTTCGCGATCACATCGAAGATCATCGACATCATAATGAAATTCGCGCCTTTCGCGGTCGCGTGTTTGCTGTTTACCAACATCGCGGTGTTCGGACTTGATCTTTTGATTTCGCTCGGCTGGTTTGTCGTGACCGTTTTGCTCGGTCTTAGTCTGCATTTCTTCGGCGTGTTTTCATTGTCAGTTTGGCTGCTTTCAAAGCTGAGCCCGATCGACTTTTTCCGACGTGTTTGGACGGTGATCGTCACGGCATTCTCGACCTCGTCATCTAACGCAACTTTGCCGACGGCTTTGCGCATTTCCGAAGAAAATCTCGGCGTCCCAAAAGAGATCAACAGCTTTGTGCTAACCGTCGGAGCAACCGCAAACCAAAACGGTACAGCGCTTTACGA
The DNA here is from genome assembly GCA_046160805.1 of Pyrinomonadaceae bacterium. Lineage (GTDB taxonomy): Bacteria > Acidobacteriota > Blastocatellia > Pyrinomonadales > Pyrinomonadaceae > OLB17. The sequence goes on along the minus strand of JBJXHF010000044.1, from coordinate 5,035 downwards.
GGGCGTGACCGTTCTGTTCATCGCCCAACTCGCGGGCGTCGAGCTGACGCTGAGCCTTCAGTTGATGGTCGTTTACATGGCAATTCTCGGCGGCATCGGCACGGCCGGAATCCCGAGCGGTTCGATACCGTTCATCATCGGAATCCTGGCGATGATCGGCGTCGATCCTGCATTGATCGCGATCATTCTCGGAGTCGATCGAATTCTCGATATGTGCCGCACTACGCTCAATGTGGTCGGCGATATAACTGCTGCGACTTTCGTTGCGAGGAGCGAAGGTTACGAGCTTCTTAAGTCCAGTTAAAGGGAGAATATTATGTTTCCAATCGGCGACGACAATTCCGACCGCACGATCACGCCGTTTGTAAATTACGCGTTTATCGGCATTAACGTGCTCGTTTTTATATTGCTCCAGCAGCTTGGCTCGAACGAAGCGTTCGACTATGCGTTCTCGCTGGTGCCGAGGGAAATTACGAACGGCATCGACTTGGTGGGTCCTCAAGTCATACAGGTCGGAGCGGAAACCGCGCGGATCAATCACTACCCAACACCGCTGCCCGTTTACTTCAATTTTCTAAGCTCGATGTTTATGCACGGCAGCATCATGCACATTCTCGGCAACATGATGTTTCTATTTGTCTTCGGAGACAATCTCGAAAATCTGATTGGTCACATTCGCTATGTGGCTTTCTATATTTTCTGTGGGCTCGTTGCTGCAGTGGCGCAGATCGCGATGGGACCGGATTCGATAATTCCAATGCTTGGCGCCTCCGGTGCGATCTCGGGCGTGCTCGGCGGTTATTTGCTTCTCTTTCCGCAGCGTCGCGTGCGGGCAATCATTTTCAACTTTCTCACCGAAGTCCCGGCCTTCGTCGCGTTAGGTTTGTGGATCGTCTATCAAATCGTCCTTGGTTATCTTACGCCCGCGGGAACCGGCGGCGTCGCCTACGCCGCGCACATCGGAGGTTTTGTTGCCGGACTGGTAACAATAAAGATCTTTGCACTCGGAAGACGAGTTTAGTGTTATTGCCGCTGAAATTCGGGCGTTCCAAGCACGAGGCTGACAACTTTGAAAACTTCGGGATTGCCCGACGGATTTAACAGACGCGCCTGCCGATTTAAGCCTCCGCCTTGCTGGCCGCCACGCATATTCGGCACTTCGAGTTCTTGATCGCCTGGTTCGTTCCCAGCTTTTACATCAGGCAAAGGCTGCTCGATCTGCTTGAGCAGCATCGCTTTTGTGTTTGCCGAAATCTCGCCATCGAGCAATGTTGAGACAGCTTTGTCCAGCACTTGCGCATTATCCTTTGATTCAAAACTCTTTAAATCGACTCGCGTTCCCGGAATGCGGTTGCTCGCGACAGCGACAGCGAAGTTCAACCTTTCAAGCAGAGCGCCTGTATTCACCCAATCTTCAGCCGTGTCGGGATAGCCCGTCGGTGCCTGATAACCATACGGCACTTCGCCGAGTTTATTGAGCATTGCCGAGAAAGCCGGGCCGGCATTTGTGTCGCCGCCAAGCGCTCGGATAGAGCTGACCGCGAGTTCGAAAGGTGATTTAACCTTTGAGCGATAATTTTCCTGCGCGAAAAACTCTTTGTCGGTAAACACCGCCCGCAGTGTTGTTTTGATGTCGCCTTTTGATTTGTGAAAGGCATCCGCGACGCGAGAAACCAAACCTTCACTCGGATTGTCGCTGACAAATTTGACGGTGAGCTTGCGGGCGATGAACTTTGCGGTTTGCTGATTATTGACAAGGATATCGAGGACTTTCATGCCATCCTTGATACCGCCCTCGTCGATTTTCTGGCCGAGAAACGTTTTTGCACCGCTTTCGTGCCAGCGGGAATTGAAGTAAAACTCGCCGCTTTCGACATCGTCCGGCACGCCTTGAAATCTTTGTAGACGCTCGATGCGTCGATCTTCTTCTCCTTTTATCATCGCCGCCGCCGCCCGTCGGTAACCGCGCGGGTCGGCGATCGTCCAACCGGTGAAGCATTTGGCGACCTCGATGATGTCTTTTTGCGTGTATCCGCCGTCAACACCGAGCGTGTGCAACTCCATCAATTCGCGGGCGTAATTCTCGTTTATGCCGCGCCTTCGCCGCTGCTGTGGGGCTTGCGGATTCTGACGCATGTCTTTTATGCGTTGATCGATCTGCGCATCGGTTGCACCGGTCCGATCGCGAATGCGGTCGCGCATTCGCGGCGTTATCTGTCCGCCGTTTTGCATGAGCTGTTGCAGTCGTTGGCCGTTTTGCCGATTGCTGTTGACTTGCGCGTTCGGCGAGACGGATTCAAAATTATCGAGATAAAACAGCATCGCCGGATGCTGAGCCGTGCCGACAAGAAGGTCCTTGAAATTGCCCAGCGCGTTTTTACGCAGCACGTCGCGCTCGTAGCTCGGAATATACCAGCGAACGGCGGCCTTGCCGGCAAAGACATTAAAATGGTTCTGCCAAAAATCGACCATCACTTCCTGCAACTGCCGCTCGGAATAGACTGCGCGCAGCACACGGTTCGCAACGATCTGCGGGTTGATCTGTGCCGCAGGTTTTAAATCATATTTTTCGTAAAGATCGCGAATCTTTTCGCGACGCTCGCGCTGCTGATCTCGCGTCATTTCGTTCTGCTCTTGCGGAACCGCACCGTTTGCAGGTATTCCAGGCTGGTTTTGCGCGTTCGCTTGACTTCTATTACGTCCCTCAAGCTGTTGAAGCAATGCGCCGGGATTAGGATATTTTGCAAAAAGCTCCGCAGTGGACATATTGAAAACGTCGAGATTTTTTATTTTGCTCTCCGCAGCCGAATCGTCGATCGTTGACCCGTTCAACTGACGGTCAATGTACTTCTGTAGGCCAATTGCCTTTACCTTTTCAACATCGCCGGGCCGTGCTCCAAAGCCGAGCCTGTTCAGCAAATGCTGGATTTTTTGATCATCGGTAAGCGCTTTCGCATTAGGTCGGCTGTCCGCACGAACCACAAACGCCGGTGCAACCATCGTGAATATGACCGCCGCCGCCGCCAATTTATTTACAAGAGATATGTATTTCTTCATTGTTCTCTATCCCAGAACCTATTATTGCAAAATGTTCCTGCCAAATTAGACGCCGACTTCACCTAAAAGGACGAAGAAATATGGAAAAGAGCGAGTATGGAAATCTTTCCTTCTCTGCGATCTTTGCGACTCTGCGGGAGATTTCCTGAGTTTTCCCGCAAAGCCGCAGAGATCGCAGAGTAGAGCTAATTACGATCCCGACAGTCTTAGCAGTTTTACAGGACATACAACAATTTTCAGACGAAACTCATCAAAGTTATCGATATTTGGTGAATATTAAGCTAAGATATTTTCGGTGTCGCCAACGGAGGCAATAATGAGGTCACGCACACTCTCCATCGCTTTTTTGCTCAGTTTAACTTTTGTTTTTACCGCCGTTTCGGCCTTTGCGCAGGGCAGTTCGTTTAGCGACCCCAACGCCGATTACAGTTTTAATCTTCCGGACGCGAAATGGAAGATGACGGTCAAACCGTCCGCGACCAACCCCAATGTCGAATACGTTTACGGCGACCGCACCGACGGCCATCTCACGGTGCGCAAACAAACCGTCGCCAAAACCGCGCTTTTGTCCGACGTCATCAGCGACGATGAAACAAAACGTCAATTCCTCCCCGGCTACATCGCAGGCCGTCAGGAAAACTTCTCCGGCAAGTCAAACGGCAGCGTTTTCAACTTCGAATACGTCGCCTCCGGCCGCAGCATGTCCGGCCGTTATTATTTCCTGCGCACAAACGACACGACCGTCTATATCCTCCGCTTTGCCGGACAAAAAGATTCTCTCCGCTCCCTACGCAGCCAAACCGACTCCATAGCAAGATCATTTGCAGTGAAGTAATTGACTGACAATGCAGGTCTCTACTCCAAACGAGCAAAAACATTGTCAGACGTATCAAAGGCAAGTTCGATAACAATCGGGTTCGTAGGAAAATACTCTTGAACTAAGTCGCGAAGCTCTCGGTGAGCCTCTATTATTTCCGGATTGTCGCGAACTTCTTCCGTGCAGGCAATCACAATGGTGTAACGCTGGCCTGATTTGTCCGCATAGACAGCTTTTGCCGCAGTCTCATCGAAAAAGCCGACGGATGTAAGAGCGTTTGCTATCTTATCGATCTCTGCTTCGGAGATATTTCTTGCGTCGTAAGTAACCTCGTCTTTGAATGTGCCGTACTGTTTCGCCGTCATGCTGACAAAAAGATTTGGCATAGTGTAAATAAGTGCGACGAGCGGACCGAAGGTAAGTACTGCCGCGAGAACGCTGACCGCAACCGTGTTTCGCCAGCCAAAGACAGGCTTTCCGGCTTCGATGTGAGTTTCAACCTCTTCTGAGAGCTGACCTCGGTAAATTCCGTACGTTAATCCAATTTGCAGACCCCAAAAGATAACATCTGGAACACTGTCGAAAAAGGGAACGAACATCGCCCCTATGGTGACGACCAGAAGCGCGGCCATTACAATTGCGACATTTCTCGCGTGTTTCGGCTTTCCAACTGCATTGAACGATTTCCAAAAAAAATACGCGCCACCCAATAAGCCGCCAAGTGCGACACCGAACACGGTCTGACGCTCTGTATAGATCCGCTCGTCCATCGTAGATAGAATTCCGTAGCTGAAGATGAGCCAACGTCGTTGATAATACACTAATTTCGGTATTATCAACGACGTTTCTTGGGCTCTGCCCGTCTATTTGCGGAAAAGCTGTGCTTTTCCGTTAGTCTTTCTAAAAGTTCGAGGCTATTGCCTCCAAGCGGCGGCATAGCAGCAAAATTGTTTATAAACAATTCGGTGAAGCTGAGCTTCACCGCAATAGATCGGCACAGCCGAAAGTCTGCAACAACCCGGAAAACCACGTCGTATTCGGAAAGATACTGTCTTAACAGTCAAATGCAGATGCCGTGTTTGAGTCGAAAGGGCGGTTGTTTTTTATGACACCGTAGGCAATATGGAGCAACTTTCGCATGGATGCACCGATTATTTGCAT
>JBJXHF010000043.1:0-22509 GCA_046160805.1 Pyrinomonadaceae bacterium | reverse complement strand
AGATTCACTTTCGGCTTGCTGAGGAGGAAAGGATGTTGTCGTTTAACCGCAAGCGTCTCGTTTTCGTTCTTGTATTCTTTTGCTGCGCCGTTTTTGTGCTTGCAAAGCTCGGCACGTCAGGCAATGCTGGGATTGTCCCAATTGTCGATTCAGATACTGCCGCCGTAGGCCCCACGCCGACGGCGACGTTTACACCGACGCCGCAATGCCAGTTTCAGAACTTCTCGAATCCGGCGGTGATCACGATCCTGGATAACACGAGGAGCTCGCGGTATCCGTCGAATATTGCCGTAGCCGGATTGACCGGAACGGTAACGAATGTGACGGCCACTCTCGTCGGCGTTAGCCACACGTTCCCGGACGACATCGACATAATGCTTGTCGGGCCGGGCGGGCAGAGCGTTTTGCTGATGTCTGACGCGGGTGGCAGCAGCGATATATCGAATGTCAACCTTCAGTTTGACGACGCTGCGCCGGTGACAGTGCCGGACGAGACGCAGATAGTTTCCGGAACGTTCAAGCCGACCAACTTTGACACGACTTCAGATGTATTTCCCACTCCGGCGCCTACGCCCGGACCCATCAGTGCGATGGGAGTATTTAACGGCACGAACCCCAACGGAACATGGTCGCTGTATGTAAGAGATGACACCGGCCTCGACCTGGGCTCAATTAGCGGCGGATGGGCAATCCATGTCGAAGTCAGCACCGGTTGTATAACACCGACCGCGACCGCGACCGCAACGGCAACAGCAACCTTCCCGTCGACGCCGCCGCATATTTCACCGTCGCCGACTCCTTTTGCGTGGTTCAGCGCAACGATGGAGGATGAGTCTCAGACCGCCGCTATTACGATCAACCGGGATGGGAACTTCAATGTTTGGTACGGTGTGCAATTCTCTACCCAAAACGGCACGGCATCCGGCGGTGCAAGTTGTAGCGCCGGTGTCGACTACATTTCGGTTACGCAGATTGTCACTTTCGCTCCCGGCGAAACGACGAAAACGGTTAATGTCCCGATCTGCGGCGACAACGTCATGGAGCCGGATGAGACCGTGAGCCTGCGGCTGGAAACTTGGTTCCCGCAACAAACGGTTTTGACGATCAATGACACGGCGTCGCATTTTAAAAACGCAGCAAATATTTCAAGCAACGCCGGAGCCGATGGATCGCCATACCCCTCGAACATCGCAGTTTCGGGAGCGCCTTCGAGCATCGAATCGATGCGCATTACTCTGTATGATTATCAATCGCTGTTTTCGGACGATACCGACTTTCTGTTGATCGGGCCGGATGGACAAAATGTGATCCTGATGGCGGATGCGGGAGGTAATAATCTGAGCAGTGCCGTAACGCTTAATTTTAGAGATACGGCCAGTGCCGTCGTCCCCGACAATGGGCCGCTCATAACTGGCGACTTTGAGCCGACGTCGTGGATCGCCGGGGTTGCAAACTTCCCGGCAAGCGCTCCGGCGGGGCCATATAATGAACCGGGCAGCGCTGTCGGCGGCACCGGAACTCAAACGCTGCTTGGCAATTTTGGCGGGGCGAATCCAAACGGTACGTGGAGTTTGTACGTTCGTAACCAAACCCAGAGTCCACAAGGCGCCGCAAAGGGTAACGTCAAAGGTGGATGGGGACTAGAGTTCAATAATCCGACTGCGCCGACGTACACGCCGACGGCAACGGCGACCGCGACGGCAACCCCCGTTTGCGGTCCTGCCGCCTGGGTGTCGGGTCCGGCACAACCTCCGGGACGATATGCGATTCAGGGAGTTCTCGCCACCGACACTCAGCTCTACATCGCCGGCGGCCAATCTCTCGACGCTAATCCCGTCCTGTCGAATCAGGTCTCACGCTATTCTACCGTCACCAACACATGGAGCAATGTTGCGCCGCTGCCGGTCGCTCTCGGTCAGGGCACTGCGGGAGCTTGGAACGGCAAGATCTATATCGCGGGCGGCTTTATCGGCGGCACCAGCGTGACCAACGCCCTGCGGATTTACGATATCGCCACAAATACGTGGACCAGCGGTGCGAATTTGCCTGCCGGCGTCGAAGCTGCGGCAGGGGCTGTGGTCAACGGCAAGTTCTACGTTATGGGCGGCGACGACTTCAACAACGCCTTAAACACCAACTACATCTACGACATCGCGACGAACACGTGGTCTACCGGTGCAGCTCTGCCGGACGCTCGCACCAACACATATGGCACGGCATTCGGTGGAATGATTTATGTATACGGCGGCGTGAACATCATCGGAACCCTTTACTTTACGACGGATACTCTGCTGCGTTACGATCCGGCGGCGAATACTTGGACGGACCTCGGCTCGGCGGGCACAATTGGTTTCCGCGGCAACTACGGTGCCGTATCGCCACTCGGAACGAGCCATTTGCTGATCACCGACGGGGCCGATGCGGGCGGTTTTTCCACAACCACCACCCACATCTTCAGTATCAGCAGCGGTACATTTAGCGTCGGTCCGCCGATGATCCGCGCCCGTGCCGGTCACGCACAGGGCACGCTGCCCGATGGCCGAGTGTTAGTCGCCGACGGTTTCGACACGGTGAGCACTATGACGAGCTCGGTCGAAACCCTGTTCAACTCCTGCGCGGCCACGACACCGACGCCGATGTCGCCAACGCCGACAGCAACGAAAACTCCGACTTTTACGCCGACATTTACTCCATCGGCAACGTTTACGCCTACACCTTCAAATGCTACGGTTCAATTCAATTCGGCAACCTATAATGCCCATGAACCTCTGCCGGCAGTGATTACAATAACGCGAACAGGCGACCTTAGCGGGACCAATGTTGTATTCTTCTCGACGTTAAGCGGAGGCACGGCGACGGGCGGACCGTTTTGCAACATTTTTAACGACTACATTACGGTGTCGCAACAGCCTGTGATCTTTGGCCCGGGTGACGCAACGGCGACGGTCAATGTGACGACCTGCGCCGATACGATAGATGACGGTGGTGAATCCGTTAATCTTGGATTAAGTGCATCCAATACCACTCTCGGAACGCCGTCAGTTGCGGTTTTGACAATCTACGGCCCGGCAACCCCGACGGCGACTATTACGCCGACGGCAACCGCGACAGTTTGTCCGCTGCCATTCTCTAACCCTGCGCCGATAACGATCAATGACAATGCGACGGGAGCGCCTTATCCGTCGAACATTGCGGTTTCTGGATTGAGCGGGACGGTTACGAGTGTCAGAGTTGATCTACTGGATTTTACCCACACGTTTCCCGATGATGTTGACATAATGCTGGTCGGGCCGGGCGGACAGAACACTTTGCTGCTGTCCGATGTGGGCGGCGGCTTCGACGTTGTGCGAACCAATCTTACATTTGACGACGCGGTGCCGGTCGCGCTGCCGGACGACGCGCAGATTTCCAGCGGAAGCTCCGGGCCGACAAACTATGACTTGACAACAGACATATTTCCCGCACCCGCACCCGCGCCGGGCGGCCCAGTCGCGATGGGAGTGTTCAACGGTACGGACCCGAACGGCACATGGTCGCTCTATGTCCGCGACGACCTCGGCGTCGACACGGGAAGGATCGCAGCAGGCTGGCGACTTCACATCACAACCACCAACTGCAGCACCCCGACAGGAACGCCGACGCCCACGGCAACCTATACGGCAACACCATTTCCAACCGTGACCGAAACACCGGGCGGCGGCTTCTCGGTGCAGTTGAGCTCGGCCACATACAGTGGAGATGAAGGCCAAAGCGCGGCGATCACAATAACCAAATTCGGGAATCCGGTTGGCGGCTATTCGTTTAGTCTTACAACATCGGACTACACGGCCACGGGCGGAACGGCCTGCGGCATGTCGGGCGTTGACTACGTCCGCGTGGCGCGCGTATTGACCTTTAATGCAGGCGAAACGATAAAGATCGTAAATATTCAGCTATGCAGCGATGAATTGCAGGAGCCGACCGAGGCGATCAAACTGACATTGGCCGGCTATGGTGTAAATCCGCCTGGAACCGCCATCCTAGATATTATCGACGCCGACGCGGCGACGCCGACGTTCACGCCAACGCCGGCGATGACATGCCCGACGCCGGGCACGCTGGATACTTCTTTCAATGGCACAGGCGTTGTTACGATGGGATTCGGCGCCTTTGCCGGTGCCAGTTCGGTGGCGATCCAGCCCGACGGAAAAATAATCGCCTTCGGCTCAAGCTCGGGCGGATCGTCTTCGATCTTTTCGGCTGCTCGTTACAACAGTAACGGCCTGCTCGACACCTCGTTCAACGACAGCGGAATAATTCAAACCAGCATCGGTGTGGGCGGCTCCGGCGCAAGTTCCGTCGCACTTCAGTCAGACGGAAAGATAGTCGCGGCCGGCGCAAGCGTTGCCAGTGCTCAGTCTTTCTCGACCCCCGACATTGCTGTTGTCCGCTACAACAATAACGGCTCGCTTGACGCATCGTTCAATGGTTCAGGCATAGTGACCACAAGAATCGGCGGTGGCGACGTTGCCCATTCGGTCGCCATTCAGCCCGATGGAAAGATAATCGTTGCGGGCGGGCACAATACTCAGAGTTCGCCTCTTACTTTTGCACTCGTACGCTACAACAGCAATGGCTCTCTTGACACATCCTTTAACGGTACCGGAAAGGTGTTGACGCCGAATGGCGCTGCATATTCGGTCGCAATTCAATCCGACGGAAAGATAATCGCGGCAGGTGACGTCGGTGTGAATTTTGCAGTTGCTCGCTACAACGCCGACGGCACACTTGATCCATCATTTAACGGCACGGGCGTCGTCGTAACGGCCGTTAGCCAGGGTAGTGACGGAGGCAGATCGGTCGCGATTCAGTCCGACGGGAAGATAGTCGTGGCGGGCTACGCGGATGACCTCAACCAGGGGCAAACCGATTTTGTGGTTGTCCGATATAACAGCAATGGAACTCTCGACACTTCTTTTAACGGGACAGGAATTGTGAGGACGGCTGTCAATTCAGGCAGTCAGAATTTTACATACAGTCGATCGCTCTCAATTCAATCTGACGGGAAGATCGTCGTGGTGGGCTCCGCCCTGATCAATTCAAATTACACCTTTGCGGTTGTTCGTTACAACCGCGACGGCACGCTTGATACTTCGTTCAATGGCACCGGAAAGGTGACCACACCGTCTGGTGGTGGCTACTCCGTAGCGTTACAGCCAAACGGAAAGATCGTTGCCGCCGGCTCCTCGAACTCAAATTTTGCAATTGCTCGCTATAATGCCGCCGCATGCACCGCATCGATCTCAGGCCGCGTGATGACGGCGGGCGGGTTTGGCATTCGTAATGCGAAGATCGTTGTGACGGGCAACTCGCTTGTCGAGCCGCGTGTTGTTACGACCGGATCGTTTGGCTATTTTATGTTCGAGGGACTTGCGACCGGCGAGACTTATGTCGTTACCGTTAATTCAAGACGGTACACGTTTAGCACTCCCAGCCGCGTGATAAATCTGGTTGACAACGTCGTCGATGCGGACTTTATTGCGGATCCGCAGGAATGAGGCGAATGTATGTAACTTGTTGCAAAAAAAGGAACCACTCGTTGTTCTAAGCCATTGACCCTCACGGCATTTAGGATTAAACTTTCGTCGTCGTAAAAAATATTCGAACAGCGCCGAAAGAGTCTCTTTTGGCCTTCTGAGGAGAAAAGCCATGTTGTCGTTCAAACGCAAGCGTCTCGTTCTCGTTCTTCTGTTAATTTTCTGCGCCGTATTTGCCTTGGCGAACTTTAGCCAGTTGGGCACTGCAGGACGAACATCGGGCACTGCTCCGCAATATCAGATCTTTGACATTGGCGTCGTGCAGGCGGGCGACACGGCGTCGCAGGCTTTCGGGCTTTCCAATGGCGGAGTGGTCGTTGGACGCTCGTTAAGGACGGGCGGAGCGCAGGCGTTTACATGGGTAAACGGTGGCGGCGGCATCGTTGGGTTGCCGAATCTTGCGGGTCGAAGCTTCGCCGTTGCGAACAGCGCGGCTGAAACAGGCGCGGGAACGGTCGTCGGCACTGCGGCGACGACGGCATTCGGCACGGCACGGTTGCCGGTGATCTGGCATGGCGGCGTGGTTGCGCAGCTTCCGTTGCCTGCGGGCGAAACGCTCGGCGACGCGAACGACATCAATTCGTCCGTCATTGCCGTTGGTTCCGCGGGTGGCGGAAGCTTGCAGCGCGGCGTGATCTATAACGGTGCGAACGCGACTGTTATATCGCAAACAACATCGAACGGCAGTTTCTTCACGACCGCGTTCGGCATCAATGACTCAAACCGAATCGCAGGCATCGGCATCGATCCGAACAATGCCGCTCGAAACGTCGGGATGGTCTATGACATTGGAGCCGGATCGGCAATCGATATCGGAGCTTTGCCCGGCTTGAACGGTGCTATTGCATTCGGCATCGGCAACGGCGGTTTTGTGACGGGTTCGAGCATGTTAAATCAGGGATCGGGCTTGCCCTTCAGATGGTCACTGGCTGGCGGGATGACTGCGGTTCCGTTGCCCGCCGGAACAACGCAAGGCTCAGGCCGAGGCGTCAATTCTGCCGGCTGGGTTGTAGGCACTGCATCCTCAGCTTTCGCAATTCCGTTCCTTTATGACGGCACGACAACCTATCGCCTGCAAGACATTATTCCGACAGGCACGGGTTGGGATCTGTCCACGAACACTTCTTCGTCCGCAATGGGAATTTCCGACGGCAACATCATCGTTGGCACAGGAGTTTTAAACGGCTCTGTTCGTGCGTATGCGATGGTGCCGGTCGGGACAGCCACGCCGACAAATACTTCTACGCTGACGCCGACAATCACGCCGACGAATACGGTAACGCCGACGTCGACGGCAACGCCGGTATCCGGCGGTTTGACTGTTGACCGCACCGATGACAACGGAGCTGCCAATGCCTGCACTGCGGCGCCGAATGACTGCACCTTTCGCGGCGCCGTCTTGAACGCGAACGCTTCCGCTGCAAACGACGTGATCGATTTCGATCCGGTCGTTTTTGGCACCCCGCAAATTATCACGCTCGGCGGTTTCGAGATAGTCATCACCGGCAACGGTTCGATGACGATGAACGGCCCCGGCGCAAACCTTTTGACTATCAGCGGCAATAATGCCAGCCGTATAATTTCGACGGACGTCGGCGTAGTCTCAACGATAAATAATATGAGGTTCACTGCCGGTAACGGTACCGGAACACTAGGCTTGGGCCGGGGCGGCGCGATCTACAACGCCAGCGGCAATCTGACACTAAACCGCGTGATTATCACCGGCAATACTGCGCAAAACGGAGGCGGAACCAACAACGCATCGGTGCCCGGCGGCCCCGGCGGCACGATGACTGTGAATGACAGCAAAATCTTTAATAACACTGCAACATCGTCGGGCGGCGGAATGCAGAATTTTTCGACGAGCACGCTTAATGTCTCGAATTCCTCGATCACCGGCAACACTGCTTCACTGAGCGCCGGCGGCATTCAGGCCAACGGCACCTTTAAGATCACCAATTCGACCATAGCCAACAACACTGCGAACGCCGGTTCCGGCGGCGGCGTGGTAGCAAACGGAACCGCTGCGCCGACGTTTGTAAATACTACAATCGCCGGAAATTCAGCTTCGGTTGACGGCGGCGGGATCAGCAGGTCAGGCTCACCTGCCGTTCTTGGAAACTGCATCGTTGCAGCAAACTTTGATACCGGCGACGGCTTGAATCCTGACGTAACAGGAGCGTTCGCGTCACAAGGCAACAACCTGATCGGCAACGTAGGTAACGGGCTTGGTTTCCCCGGCCCAAACGACCAGATAGGAACTTCCGGCTCACCGATCAACCCTCTGCTCGCCCCGCTCACGAATAACGGCGGCTTCACCGACACAATGGCACTGCTCCCCGGAAGCACGGCAATAAATCTGGGAAACAACGCCCTCGCTCTCGACAATAACGGCCAGCCCTTGACCACCGATCAACGAGGTACAGGTTTCTCACGCATTGTCGGCGGAACAGTCGACATAGGCTCATTCGAAGTTCAAGGCGGTCCGACGGCGACAATTACGTCGACGAACACGCCGACACACACTGCGACCGCAACGGCAACACCGGCCGGACCGCCGATACCCGTCTCGCTGCCCAATATAATGAATGCTGCGGCGGGAACGGTGATCACCATTCCTATCACAGTCGGCGACACGACCGGACGAGGGATTACTTCTTACAAGCTTCAGATTAGTTTCAACCAGAATATCATCCAGCCGGCGTCACCGGCCTTCAGTCAAATGGGAACCGTCAGCAGCGGAATGACGATCACAGCGAACACCACCAACTCCGGGCACCTTATCATCTCAGCATCGCAGGCGACGAATTTGAGCGGCTCAGGAACACTCCTGAACCTGAGATTTCTGGTCGGCGGCGGCCATCAGGATGTCACCACGTTGGTATTCGCGAATTATACGGATCCGAATAATATTTTCCATCCGGGCTTTCGATTCAATGATGGCAATCCGCCAGCAACAACAACAAATGGCAGCGTCTCGGTCGCTAATACGCCGACCGCGACTGCGACAAATACTCCTACGCGAACATCGACAAATACGGCGACTGCAACACCAACACCGGGACAAACAAATCCGCTTTTTGCCGGCGTTGACGATCCTGCGATTCCTGCCGTTCTGATCAATGTCACGAACAGCACTTCTGTTCCTGCATTTTCGGGCTTCCAGGTTTGGGGTGCGGCATTCGACGCGGCGAACAATAAAGTCTATTTCAATAGCGGCACCACCTTGCTTGAATGGCCGGTAGGCGGAACCGTCACGACGCTCGGCCCGATCACCGATACCGGCGGAGCGCTCCAAAGCATGGTCGGCCTCGCGTTTTACAACGGTAATCTTTACGGAACAAAGAACATCGCAAACGAGGCAATATATCTGATCGACACGACCACTCGTATTGCCACGGTGCATATCGATTACGTCGATGGCGACGTCGATTGCGGCGGATTCGAAGCCGATCCGAATACCGGCACGTTCTACTGTGCAAATGACGACGCGACGCCGCACGGCCTCGGCCTGGCGCGCATAAACGGCGACGGAACGGTCACGACGATCGCTCCATACCCCGCAGGCCAGACCGACATCGACGGCCTCGCCATCAGTCCCGACGGCAAAGCCTATCTCGTCACCGACGATGCCAATGGCCCGATATTTGTCTATGATTTCGCCACCGGCACCTTCGGCCCACAGCTAACCGCACCATGGCCCACCAGTGAAACCTTCTCAGGAGCAACCTGGATCAGCTCTGCTGGCGGAACGCCGACGCCGACATCTACAGCTAGTCCGTCGGCAACTCCAACAGCTTCGGCAACGGTGTCCAACACACCGACGTTCACCCCGACAAACACGGCGACCGCAACCGCAACAAACAGCGCAACCTTCACGCCTACACCGACAAACACCGCAACAGCGACCAACACGCCGACGCGTACTCCCACGGCATCGGCAGGCTGTGATCAACCACCTCCTAACACCACGCCGATAATAATTAACGACAACGCGGCGGGATCGCCATACCCCTCCAATATCACGGTAGCAGGACTCGGCAACACGGCAACGCGCGTGCGGGTTTCGTTGACTGGTGTGAGTCATGCGTCCCCGGATGACATTGATATAATGCTCGTCGGCCCCGGCGGCCAGAACATACTGCCCATGTCTGATGCGGGCGGCGACGCGGACATAGTGAATGTCAACCTGACATTTACCGACGAATTCCCATTCTTGCTGCCCGACGAAACGCAAATCTCGAGCGGATTTTTTAAACCGACGAACTACGATACGTCAACCGACATTTTCCCGCCACCGGCACCCGTGGCTTCGACATCAACTGCAATGTCAGTCTTTAACGGGACAAATCCAAACGGCACCTGGTCGCTTTATGTACGAGACGATCGTGGGGGCGATTTTGGCAGTATAAGCGGCGGATGGTCTCTTGGAATCGTCACGACCGCCTGTTCGACGACAACACCCAACTCAACTCCGACCGCATCCGCGACAGCAACGGGAACACCTTCTGTCAAATTCACTTCAGCTACATATAATGAGGACGAATCGCAGACGGCGGCGATCACTATAGAGCGGACAGGCGACACCTCAGGCACGAACAGTGTTGAATTCTCGACTTCGGACGGCACGGCTATCGGCGGAACAGAATGCGTTATTGGTAACGGAGTCGATTACATCAGTTCCAATCAGACAGTCACCTTCACGCCCGGCGAGAGGTTTAGAACGGTTAACACGGCGATTTGTAGGGACAATATCGCAGAACCGGACCAGACTTTGAATCTCACGTTGACGGGCGGCAACGTCGGAATGCCTTCAACGGCCGTTTTGACGATCAACGACACGGCGACCACGTTCCGCAATCCAACGAACATAGCAATAAACGGCGGCGGACCGGGATCGCTTTATCCATCGACGATCACGGTTGCCGGCGGGCCGCCTAACATCGGCTCGATGCGCGTGACGATATACGATTATGCCGCGAGGACTGAGGACAACATTGATCTCCTGCTTGTTGGGCCGACGGGGCAGAGGTTTATCTTGATGGCGGGTGCGGGCGGAACGACGGACGGCGGGCCGTTCACTTTGAACTTCACTGATACTGCCGGTGCGGTTGTACCGGACAACGGCCCGATTACGACTGGCGATTTCGAGCCAACGTCGTATTTCCCGGTTGCAAATTTCCCGGCACCCGCGCCCGTAGGGCCTTACAATGAGCCGGACGGCACGATCGGGGGCTCGCCTACCCAGACGCTGTTTGGCAACTTCGGCGGGACGAATGCAAACGGCACTTGGAATCTCTATCTCAGAGACGACAGCACGGTAGGCGGCGCGTTTGGCAACGTCGCCGGCGGTTGGGGAATCGAGTTCCTCTCATCAACGGCGGCGAGCGCTTCGATCTCAGGACGAGTGACAACGTCCGGCGGCAACGGCATCCGTAATGCAAATGTGGTGATCACAGGCAACTCGATTGTCGAGCCGATTATCGTGACAACAGGTTCGTTTGGCTACTTTACATTCGACGTACTTGCAACGGGCGAGACTTATGTTGTCACCGTCAATTCGAGACGCTACACGTTCAGCACGCCGAGCCGCGTGATCAGCCTCGTCGATAACGTCGTTGACGCAGACTTTATCGCCGATCCGCAGGAATGAGGCGATGCGTGTAACTGATTGAAAAGAATGGAGCCACCCGTCGGATTCGAACCGACGACCTTTCGATTACGAATCGAATGCTCTACCAACTGAGCTAGGGTGGCTTGGCTTAAAGCGGCTTTTGCGGCTGAATATCAATCGTTTTCGGGCGAGGCCGAAATTCAGAATATACGTTTCCGGCGTGGTTTGTGTCAAGTTTTGTTGAATCTGAAACGCAAATTCTTCATGGTTAACATCACCAACTATCCACTATCCACTATTAACTATCAACTGAAAGGAAACTGATTTGCTTCAGTGAATAGTTGATAGTGGATAGTTGATAGTTTGGTTTTCTTTGGTTAACATTTGATGTTAAGGACACAACATTCGTTATAAGCATGAACAGGGAATTCGTTCAAAGACTACAAGCTTCGTTCAATAATGAGTCGATGGCAGATGTTGCGCGGCGGTTGAAAATACCGCACGCGACGGTCAGGAATTATTATCAGGGGCGTTTGCCGGCGCCTGAGGTTTTGATAAAGATTGCAAATGAAACGGGTGTGTCGCTCAATTGGCTGCTGATGGGCAGTGGTGATAAATATGCGGGGAACGCGGCACCTATCGAGCTTGGGCGGTTTTTGGAAGAGAAGATCGGGCAGATGATCGATCAGAGGATGGCTGATAAAAAGGCTATTAGGGATAAGTTCGACGACGTTTTTGATGTCGAGGCGGCGGTTTTGCGTCTTGACGATCCGCAGGCAGTGATGGGCGAGTGGTTCGCTCATGAAAACCGCGAGTATCCGCAGGATTACGGCGTGGTTTTTTTTCGCGGCTGGGAAACTTTTAATTTTAAAGAGAAAATTGACGCCTTGACAGATGCCAAAAACGTTCTCGACCGCTCGCTCAAATCTCTATAAAATTCTCCGCAATCTAACAGTATATTATTGACATGCCAAGGACTTGCGAATACAATCTCACTTAATTGTTGAATAACCAGCCTGGGCTGTAATAACCGATTTTTTTGACGCTGATCTTTGGTCAATTCCATGCCGATTTTGCGCAGGTTTTCATCATTACCACAAATCATAAACCGTTAGGGAGCAAAAATTCTCATGAAAAAATCCGTCGGGTCTTTTATCGCTTTGAATCGCAATTTGATCATTATTTTGGCCGCCGTCTTTGGAATCGCCGCGTCGGGCTTTATCGCCTGGCAGGCGAGCGCGCAAAATGACTCGAAACGTTCAACCGTTACGGCAGGGTCGCAAACGGACGTTCGCGGCATGTATCGCGGCGTGCAAACTGCGCTGCATTTTGACGTGTCGGCGCCTTTGCGAACGATGAAAGGCTCGCCGGTTAAGGAATTGGGTAAATTGCGGGAATTTGAAGAACGCAACACCGGAAATGAAGGGCAATTGGGCATTCAGGACATCGACAAGACCGTGCAAATGTTTGTCGGGGGCGAAGGCCCAAGCGTAATGCCGACGCCGATCGTCAGTTTCGATTCCGGTATCGCCTGCGGTGGCTGCCAGCCGCCCGATCCGAACGGCGATGTCGGCCCGAACCACTTTGTCGCGATGGGCAATTTGCAGCTCCAGGTCTTCAACAAAACCGGCACGTCGCTATTCGGTCCGGTAAACACAAACACGCTTTGGGCGGGCTTTGGCGGACCATGTCAGTCTGAAAATGCCGGCGACCCGATCGTGATTTATGACCAACTCGACGACCGCTGGATATTGACTCAGTTCACGGCTGCCGGCCCGCAGTTTTTCAATTGCGTGGCGGTTTCCACATCGCCGGATCCGACCGGCACTTATTTTCGCTATGCATTCTCGACAGGGACCAATTTTCCCGACTATCCAAAATATGGAATGTGGCCCGACGCGCTCTACATCAGCACGCGTGAGTTTGCCGGAGCTTCGTTCGCAGGCGTCGGCGCGTATGCCGTCAACCGTGCACAATTGATCGCAGGCAATCCGGCGGCGCAGTTAATCTCGTTTCTCGCGACGCCTGGCGGTTCCGGCGGAGCTTTCAATGTCGGCGACGGCCTCGTGCCCACGGATCTCGACGGAGCGCAATTGCCGCCGGCCGGCTCGCCGAACTATTTTATCGGCAGCATGGACCAAGGCGGCCCATACAGCGCTCCTGAGGATGCTCTGACAATATGGAAATTCACGGCAAATTTCGTTACGCCGCCAAGTTCATCATTTACACTTTCACCGCGTATTCCCATTGCGGCGTTTGACACGGTTCCGGCATTTTGTTCGGGCAGGTCATGTATCCCTCAGCCAAACACCACGGCCAGGATTGATCACCTCGGCTATCGACAGCGGCCGACTTTCCGCGCGGCTTACCGTAATTTTGGAAGCCACGAATCGATCGTGACCAACCAGTCGGTCGAGGCTTCGGCGACAATGTCGGGTATGCGCTGGTGGGAGATCCGCAGCCCGAATTCGAGCCCGGTGATCTTTCAGGAAGGCACGTATGCTCCAGGCACTACGGACGGCATTCATCGCTGGATGGGATCAATCGCGATGGACACGGTCGGCAACATGGCGCTCGGCTTTAGCGCTTCGGCGGCGACAGGAACTTTTCCCAGCTCGTGGTACACGGGCCGTTTAGCTAATGACCCGCTCGGCACGATGCCGCAGGGCGAAGCATCTGTTATCAACGGCGCCGCTTCACAGACAAGCGGCCAGCGTTGGGGCGATTACACCGATATGGTTGTCGATCCCCTGGACGACTGCACGTTCTGGTACACCAACGAATATATCCCGGCCGGCGGAGCGTGGCGGATGCGCATAGGCTCGTTCAAGTTTCCAAACTGTTCGCTTGGCCCGAATTTCAGTCTCGCAGTAACGCCGCCGAGCCGGGACATCTGCGCTCCGGGCGGCACATTCAATACCACTTATACTGTTACTACTACCTCGATCTCGGGCTTTACCGATCCCATAACCTTGTCGGCCTCAGGCGTGCCGGCGAACGTGACCGTTTCGTTCTCGCCTAATCCGGTCACGCCGGGCAATAGTTCGACTATGAGCGTAACCGGCACGGGTGCTGCACCGGGCACTTCCACTATCAACGTTCTTGGTACCTCTAATGCGCTTACGCAAAATCAAAATGTCTCGCTCAAGTTGACAACGGCGTCGCCGAGCGCTCCTACGTTGACGGCGCCTGCAAACGGAGCGACGAATCAGCCATTGCAGACAACATTTACCTGGACGCCGGTTGCTCAGGCGGCGACATATACGATTGAGATCGCGACCGACGCCGCTTTCACGAATATTGTTAACACTGCCAGCGGCCTTACAACGACGACATATAACGGAGCTACACTAAGCTCGCTGACTCAGTATTTCTGGCGCGTTCGGGCGATAAACACCTGCGGAACAGGGCAGAACTCATCCGTGTTCTCGTTCACGACCTCGCTTATCTGCATCGTGCCGTTTACAAACTCGGCTCCGATAACGATCAACGACAATTCCGCCGGCGCGCCCTATCCGTCGAACATAACGGTTTCGGGCTTGGCGGGAAATGTGACCAAGGTAACCGTCGATCTCAACGGCATGAGCCACACGTTCCCGGATGACGTTGACATCATGGTCGTCGGCCCGGGCGGACAGAATACGCGGCTTATGTCGGATGCCGGAGGCGGCCTCGACATAACGGGCGTCAACCTGACATTCGACGATGCGGCGGCGGCGACTTTGCCCGACGCGACGCAGATTGCATCGGGAACGTTCAGGCCGTCTAACTTCGACACGACGACCGATGTCTTCCCGGCACCTGCGCCTCCAGTCGGAGCGACAGTCGCGTTGTCCGTATTCAACGGCACAAATCCGAACGGCACGTGGTCGCTGTTTGTAAGAGACGATCTCGGCACTGATGTCGGCACGATCAGCGGCGGCTGGACGGTTCGCATTACGACCGACAACTGCGGCGGAACGCCTCTGCCGACAAATACCGCAACCAACACGCCATCGGCCAGCCCAAGCGGAACGCCGACGAATACGTCAACGGCGACGAATACGGCGACGAGAACAAATACAAGCACTGCCACACCGACGGCGACCTTCACGGGAACACCGCCGCCGACGTGCACGCCTTCGAGCTTCTCAAACCCGGCAGCGATCACGATCAACGACAACGCGGCAGGAGCGCCGTATCCGTCGAACATCACGGTCGCCGGATTGACGGGAACGGTTACGAAGGTGACAGTTGACCTGACAGGCATAAGCCACACTTTCCCGGATGACGTTGACATCATGCTTGTCGGCCCCGGCGGACAGAACACGCTGCTCATGTCCGATGCCGGAGGCGGACTCGATGTCGTGGGCGTCAACCTGACATTTGACGACGCGGCAGCGGCGACCCTGCCGGATGCGACGCAGATCTCATCTGGCACATTCAGACCGTCGAACTTCGACACGACGACCGACGTGTTCCCGGCACCCGCTCCGGCACCCGGAGCGACGGTTGCCATGTCAGTGTTCAACGGCTCAAGCCCGAACGGCACCTGGTCCCTGTACGTAAGAGACGATCTTGGCATCGACGTCGGCAGCATAGGAGCTGGTTGGAGATTGAACGTGACGACGACCAGCAGTTGCGGAACGCCTGTTCCCACTGCTACAAACACGTCAACGCCCACCCCAACAGTAACGATTTCGCCGACCGGAAGCCCAACGTTTACTCCTACCGCAACCGCAACCGGAACGCCGACTACAGCGACCGTTCAGTTCAGTTCGGCGACCTATACCGATGATGAATCGCAGACGGCTGTGATTACGATCAACCGGACGGGCAACACGACGGGCACGACTTCGGTGAATTTTGCAACGTCGAACGGCTCGGCGACGGGCGGTGCGGCCTGCACAACGGGAGTTGACTATATCAGCGTCGCACAGGCCGTGGTATTCAATCCCGGCGAAACGTCGAAGACTGTAAATGTCCAACTTTGCGGCGATACGCTTGGTGAACCCGTCCAGACCGTCAATCTCACTTTGACGGGCGGAAATGTCGGCCAGCTTGGCACTGCGGTTCTGAGTATCAACGACACCGCAAATGCAATACGCAACGGAACGGCCATTTGCACAACGTTTGGCGGTAACGGAGTGCCGTACCCATCGACTATCACCGTCACGAATGCGCCATCGATAGGCTCGATGCGCGTGACGCTGTTTGACGTGACACACACGATACCGGACAGCATGGACTTCCTGCTTGTCGGCCCCGGCGGGCAGAATATCCTGCTGATGGCCGACGCCGGCGGCACGGCAGATCTTACAACGCCGGTGACACTGACATTCAGCGATCTGGCGGGTCAGGTCTTGCCGGATTCGGCACCGCTGACGACGGGAACGTTTGAGGCTACGAGCTGGATTCCCGGACAGGCGAGCTTTACCGCACCTGCGCCGCCCGCTCCGTATAACGAGCCAGGCAGCACCGTCGGCGGCACGCCTTCGCTCCTTAGCGTATTCGGCGGTACGAGCGGCAACGGCGTCTGGAGCCTCTACATGCGCGACGACGCCGGAACGCTGACCTCGATCACCGGCTGTGTAAACGGCGGCTGGGGACTCGAGCTTCTCGGCTCGACGGCGGCCAATGCAGCTATCGCAGGCCGCGTCCTAACGGCAGACGGCCTCGGCATTCGCAATGCGACCGTATCTATCAGCGGCAACTCGCTCACCGAGCCGCTTGTCGCGACAACGGGTTCATTCGGCTACTTCATATTCGAAGGCCTGCCGACCGGCGAGACCTACGTAGCGACGGTAAACGCAAGGCGTTATACATTCACCACGCCGAGCCAGGTCATCAGCCTCATCGACAACGTAGCAGACGCCGACTTTATCGCCGATCCTCAGGAATAGCGAAGGTCGAACATTTTAATTGGTAATTGGTAATTGGTAATTGGCAAATTGTTAATTGGGAGATGAATTATCTTCTTCCAATTGACAATTTTCCAATTGCCAATTACCAATTTTCGGCGTTTGGTAAAAATTGTGTGTTGTATTATAGTAAGCTGTTACTCAACTTCAAGAGAACGACCCGGGGTAAAATAGATCGATCTATTGAGAGATAGTTCGTGCGGGAAGTTTACGCGATAAAAAAAATCTTTCGGAGGAGTTTTGGGAATGTTGAAAAGATCTAAAGCGGAAGCTCGTCGGAGTCTTCTTTTGTGTTTATTAGTCCTCGGCCTGGTGACGGCGGTTATTGTTCTGCCTTACACCTTCGGAACAAAGGCGGCGAGCGGGAAAAGCAAGGGGCTTATCCAGCGCACCGTGAGCCTCGACGAGGGAATTCCCAAAATGTGGGACATCCGCGAGGAGCAGGACGATAGCGCGATGGACGCTTTAGCGGGCTTTCGCCAGTCGGCAGGCCGCAGCGCCTCGGACGTAGCGGACATCCGCGACGGTTTTGTTCGCGGCGAAGCTGCATTCAAGCAGGCTCATCCGACGGCCAAAGTCGAATACAACCTCGACATCAGAATTCCTGAAGTGTTTACGCCCGACGTTTACGCACGCAAAATCGAATGGCTTAGCCGCCCGTCAACCGCACGGCGGCCCGAAATCCTCCGAAATTTCCTAAAGGGCAATCAGGAACTGACAGGCGTCAACCGCGCTCAGGTCGATACACTCAAGACTACCGCAGATTATACGAATCCTGACGGCAACATCTCGTATGTGCGCCTCGAGCAGGAGATCAACGGCATTCCCGTTTTCCGAGGGGAAGTGAGCGCCGGATTTACCAGGTCTGGCCAAATGATCCGCATCATCAATAATCTTGCTCCGGGTGTAGATTATGGCCGCGTTTCTTCAAATTTCGCAGACCCTCTTAATGCGGTCGAGATCGCCGCACAACATATTAATCACGAGCTTCGCCCGTCCGACACGGCGCGAAACGACGCTGAATCGACCGACCTTAAAGTCGTCTTCGGCGGCGGCGATTGGGCGACAACGGCCGAGAAAATATATTTCCCGACCGAGCCCGGCATTGCCGTTCCCTCGTGGAGAGTCTTGTTCTGGCGTCCGGTCAACGCTTATTACGTTATCGTTGACGCAGAAAGCGGCGTCGTGCTGTGGCACAAGAACATCACCGACGATCAAACCCAGCCCGCGACATACAATATATATGCAAACCCGACGGCTTACATAAATATGGCCGACAGCGTGGCTCCTATGTCTCCGTATATTTCGTCGCCGCCCAACGATCCGACGGTCGGTTCGCAAGGTGCGATGGCCACTCGCTCCGATGTGACGCTCGTTGGAAATGAAGGCCCGCTGTCGTTCAACAACCTCGGCTGGATCACCGACGGCGCGAACACCTCCGAAGGCAACGCGACTATAGCCGGAGTTGACCGCGTTGCTCCAAACGGTGTCGACGCTCCGCTGACCGGAACGCCGAATCGAGTGTTCTCATCAACATGGAACCCTCCGCCCGGGCTTCCTCCGCCGGGTGACGATCCGTTGACCGCGCAAGCTCAGCGAGGCTCCGTCACGCAGATGTTCTACCTGATGAACCTCTATCACGACGAATTATACCTGCGCGGCTTTAACGAGCAGGCTCGCAACTACCAGAACGACAACTTCGGACGCGGCGGCCTGGCAAACGACCGTGTCAGCTCCGAGGGACAGGATTCTTCGGGAACGAATAACGCAAACTTTTCATCGGGCACCGACGGCACAGCCGGGCGTATGCAGATGTTCCTGTGGACCGGCCCCAATCCCGACCGCGACGGAACCGCCGACGGCGACATTCTTATTCACGAGGTCACTCATGGAACGTCGAACCGCCTGCACGGCAACAGCAGCGGACTCGGCAATCAGGGCGGAATGATGGGCGAAGGCTGGGGCGATTGGTACGCACATACAATGCTCGCGCAGCCGACCGACGACATCAACGGCATTTACCCTGTCGGCGGACACTCACTTTTTCAACTCGGCGGAACATTTACGGGGAACTATTACTACGGCATCAGGCGTTTTCCGACGGCGTTGATCTCTTCAACCGGCGGCCCGCCGCGGCCCGGATGTAACAATCAGCCTTGCCCGTACAACCCTTTGACCTTCAAACATATCAATACGGGCTGCGATACGACGCTGGGAACGCCCACGAATGCCATTACGAGCGCCTTTCCCAGGAGTCCCGCGATCGCTACCGCAGGCAACTGCTCGCAGGTGCACAATGCGGGCGAAATCTGGAAGAGCGCTCTTTGGGAAGTTCGCGCTCTTATGATCGCACGACGCGGATTTGCTTCGGGAACGACGACGGTGCTTCAAGTCGTTACGGACGGCATGAAATTGACGCCGCTCAACCCGACCATGCTTCAGGAGCGCGACGCAATCATTGCCGCCGCCACTGCCATATCAAGCGGCGATGCGGACGACGTCCGCGAAGGTTTCAGACGGCGCGGCATGGGTTTCGGGGCCAGCGTGCAGTCGGCCTCAGCGGTAACGGAGTCATTCCAAGGGTACAATCCGGATTTTACAGTGGGTACCACTTCCCCGACTCAGGCTATATGCGCGGGCAGCAATGGCGTTTATACGATAACTACGACCTCGATCCTGAATTTTACCGATCCGGTCACCTTGAGCGCGACCGGCCAACCGGCTGGCACGACCGTTACCTTCTCGCCGAATCCGGTCACGCCGGGCAGCAGCTCGACGATGACCGTCAGCAATACGGTGGGCGTGGCATCGGGCAGCTATACGATCACTGTCACAGGCACGTCCGGACCTCTCGTTCGTAACCAGAATTTGACGCTCAACGTCTCGAACGGCCTCGCGGCCGCACCGGCGTTGAGTGGACCCGCAAACGGCGCGACGGCCGTGGCTCTGAGGCCCACGTTTACGTGGGCGGCCTCACCGGGTGCGACTACTTATGACATAGATGTTTCGACCAACGCCACGTTTACCAACATCGTCGCCTCGGCGACCGGCCTTACGGCGACCACATGGCAGCCCACTACCGACCTTGGCGAGATTACTCAATTTTTCTGGCGCGTAAGGGCAGTGAATGCATGCGGCACCGGTAATCACTCGCCGTCATCCAACTTTACCACCGGCTGTCGTCCGAACTATCTCGAGTCGGAGCCGAATAATACCAGCGGCACGGCCCAGAACCTGGGATCGAACAACCAGATCGAGCTCGTAGCTAGCGTGGGCGTTGCGCTGGATAATGACTATTATCAGTTCAACGCCAATGCCGGAGAGCGGGTCTGGAGTTATGCATATACGCTGGGAGCGACGACTTCCACAGACAGTCAGTTGACTCTGTTCGATCCTGCGGGTGCAGTTATCCAGTTCGACGACGTCAACGGCAGCCAGGCTGCCGCCTCGGCGGGAATCGCCGGCGCTCCGATCGCGACATCAGGCGCTCAGCAAATCAGGGTTACTCCGTTCAGCACTACTCTGCTGATTAACCCTTACACCTTGTTCCTGACGCGCACGTCGGGAGCGAGCATCCCTGAGGTCGAGCCTAACGAGACCCTGCCGACCGCCAACGCCTACACTGTGGGCACGGTCGTCTCGGGAGCCGTTACGGCCACCACCGACATCGACACCTACAGCTTTAATGCGACCGCGAACGAGCGGATGGTGATACATGTGGACGGCGATCCGGAACGGGACGGCACCTCGACGACCGTTGGGCAGTACAATCCGAATTTCAGGATCGTGAACGACGTCGGAACGACGTTGGTCACCGTGGACTCGGACGGCACGACCTGCACAACCAACTGTCCCCCAGGACACATAATTCGCCGCTCGGAGTCACACTTGTTCACGTTCCCGGCCGCGGGGACCTATTACATACAGGTGATCTCGGATGTAACGGGACCGACGACCGGCACATACAGCATGCACGTCTGGAGGCCGACAGCCCCGGTATGCGGCCCTCCAACGGCAACGGCAACGGCAAGCCCAAGTCCGACGAATACCGCAACTGCCAGCCCAAGTCCAACGTTTACGAACACGGCAACAGCGACAGCAACGGCAACAAACACAGCAACTGCTACTGCAACCGGAACGCCGCCTCCGACGACCACTTTCTCAAATCCGGCACCGATCACGATCAACGACAATGCTGCGGGAGCTCCGTATCCGTCGAACATCACGGTCGCGGGATTGAGCGGAACTGTGACGAAGGTGACGGTTGATCTGACCGGAATAAGTCACACATTCCCGGATGACGTTGACGTAATGCTTGTCGGCCCGGCCGGGCAGAATACGCTTTTATCGTCTGATGCGGGAGGAGGCCTCGACGTGACAGGCGTGAACCTGACGTTTGACGACGCTGCGGCAGCGACGCTGCCCGACGCGACGCAGATCGCGAGTGGAACGTTCAGGCCGTCGAACTTCGACACGACGACCGACGTCTTCCCGGCACCCGCACCGCCTGCGGGAGCGACGGTCGCATTGTCAGTCTTCAACGGCTCAGCACCGAACGGTACGTGGTCTTTGTATGTAAGAGACGATCTCGGCATCGATCTCGGCTCGATCAGCGGCGGCTGGACACTGCGTATTACAACCAATGTTGCGGGGTCGCCGACGGCGACATCGACCGGAACGCCGGTAACTGCGACGCCGACGAACACAGCAACATCGACGGTAGTGCCTTCAGGCAGCCCGTCAGGCACTCCTGCGTGCACGCCTTCGAGCTTCTCGAACCCTGCGGCGATCACGATCAACGACAATGCGGCGGGAGCGCCGTACCCGTCGAATGTTACGGTCGCAGGATTGTCGGGAACTGTTACAAAGGTGACTGTCGATCTGACGGGCGTGAGCCATACGTTCCCGGATGACGTTGACGTAATGCTTGTCGGCCCGGGCGGGCAGAACACTCTGCTCATGTCCGACGCGGGCGGAGGCCTTGACGTCGTTGGGGTGAATTTAACTTTTGACGACGCAGCAGCGGCGACGCTGCCTGACGCGACGCAGATCTCAAGCGGAACGTTCAGGCCGTCGAACTTCGATACGACGACCGACGTGTTCCCGGCACCGGCACCGCCAGTGGGAGCGACGGTTGCTTTGTCGGTCTTCAACGGTTCAACCCCGAACGGCACTTGGTCGTTGTATGTGAGAGACGACCTCGGCATCGATCTTGGCTCGATCAGCGGCGGATGGACTATTCGCATCACGACGACAAGCTGCACGATTGGAACAGCGACGGCAACATCTACGGGATCGCAGTCACCTACGCCGACATTTACTAATACGGCGACGGCGACGGCAACGGCAACGCCGGGCGGTGGAAGCACGATCTATGCGGTTGACTTACGCAACCTGGACTTTGACAGGCTGACGACTA
>JBJXHF010000042.1:0-4115 GCA_046160805.1 Pyrinomonadaceae bacterium | reverse complement strand
CATATGGCGAGGAGCACTTGCGGCTTTTGGAAACCATTGCCCGCATTGGCGCCGAGGCCATAGATAAATCGCTCGAACACGATGAGGCGAAGACAAACGCTCTTACCGATCCGATGACCGGTTTGCCGAACGCCCGCAGCCTTCAAATTCAATTCGAAAAAGAAGCCGCACGCGCGAGCCGTGGCGGAACAAACTTCCAACTTCTTATGCTTGATCTCGATGGATTCAAAGCGGTAAACGATTCGTTCGGGCACAAGATCGGCGATCAGATGCTGATCGAGGTCTCGAAGGTCATCCGCGAGCAGCTTCGCGATTACGATTTCCTGGCCCGTTACGGCGGCGACGAATTTGTCGCTATTATCCCCGACACTAGCCCCGAAGACGTAGCCGATCTCTGCCAGCGAATCGAAACCGGCGTCGCCAACTGCAAGCTCAATATCGAAAAGGACGTTTACGCATCAGTCGGCGTCAGCATCGGCTCGTCAGATTTTCCGGTTCAGGGCGAGACGTTCGATCAAATAATCGTTGCCGCCGACAAAGCCATGTATCGGCGCAAAACAAGACGCCGACTCGACCCGAGCAACTTTATGATCAGCGGCGTAGATTTCGGCCAGGAAACGCTGCCTTCTTTTTCGCCCAATAACGACCGCGACGGCCTGATAGTCGAACTCGACGAATCCCACGTAATGTCGTCAACCGCAGTAAATTAGGCCGCTTTTGCCTTTTTCACTGCGGTTGGTAATCATTTGCTTCCCGCCGAAACCTCCACGCGTCCATCCGTCACGTTAACAGGCCTGCCCCACTCTCTACAACCAGTAATTTTATCGACAGAACTATTTATAAACAATAAAACCCTCACTCCTTTTATCGCGATGTAAAGTTTCTCTAAGCTCAGTAATACATTGATTAATATCAGCTTCATAAATCCGATCTATTTGGTCGTAATGTAATAGAAACATTACAACCCACTTATTTGTATTCTCTAGCAAGTTATGAAGAAAGGTCTCTAAGGTAGACTCGGTTTCCTCGCAAGCTGCGTTATTTACAAAGTCCGCGTATTTGTCTAGATTTTCGTCCGACACTTTTAACCATACCCAATCGTCACGTACGTAATCTTTCGGCAAAAGACTCTCGATATAGGTCATTTTATTGTCGATGTTAAGGGAAACATCCCGCCAATGTAGCATTCGCGGTTCAATTGGGTACGAAACGCCGTCCAACTCATAGGTTTCGTGCCTTTGCAATCCTTCGATCTGGGCTATATTAGGAACGATGATCTGTAAAAGCGCATCCATAATTATTTACAGTCGCACCTCGTACTGGATCCAAGTTTCCAAGTACCATTTGGTTGGAGGGAAAAGGGATGCTGATGAGGCGATAGATGATCCCAAGGGCGTCCATGATTAGTCCAATCTACACGACTCCAAGGAACATCTTGCCCGTTTGCCTTCGGCCACGTTTGTCCTGGAAATGTGGCTGACTGTCTGTAAGGCACTCCGTTACTACCTATTCTTGTTCCCAAAGTCGTATGCGGACCTTGGGCTGCGGGATGTGGAAGCGGAATATCAACACCTCCGACGTTTTGAGATGGCAAAGGTCCTTCTGGGGCATATCCAAATCTAGGTACGTTAGCAGGAATTCGACTTCCCGAGGCGCCACCGAAAAAGTCACCTAGTGCGGGTCCGACCGCTCTACACACTTTTCCTAACACAGCTCCGACAGCCGCACCACCTGCCGCATTAAGAAGCAAAGGGTTATCTGGTCGATAAACTGGATCACCGGGCGCAGGTGCGTTCACATAACTCGGTGAAGTAAGAATCAGGATAGCCACAACTACGCCACCTGCGACAATGGGAACGAACGTGCCCGAAGGATCGCGAAACATTAACGGATTATTTGTTACATACCCGTAGAGGTTAATATCACCACCTTGAAATCCAATCGGGTCTTCGGAGATGAAGCGGCCGATTTGAGGGTGATACCATCTGGCGCGCGAGTATTGGAGACCCGTGAAAGAGTCAAATTCGCGGCCTGTGAATTGATAACGGGTGTGGAAGGTTGAATTTGTAGGGTTGCCGAATGAATCGTAGCCGTTTGTTTCGATCACATTGCCGCCGTCGTCGGTTATGCCGACTGTCGAGCCGAGGTGATCCTGCAGGAAATAGTGGGTTCGTCCGTTGCTGATCATTCCCAGTTTGTTGTCGATGCTGGGAGCGTTTTGATTCACCATTGCTATTGAGACGATCCGATCCTAATTGTAGTTACAGTCGTTTGATAGATGATCGCAGCCGAATTTTTTCGAAAACCCAGCATGCAAAGGAACCAACGGCAAACCACCATATGAAAAAGAGCGCGGTCGAAACAGGTTGCGAATACCCCGCGCTAGAGAGT
The DNA here is from genome assembly GCA_046160805.1 of Pyrinomonadaceae bacterium. GTDB lineage: Bacteria > Acidobacteriota > Blastocatellia > Pyrinomonadales > Pyrinomonadaceae > OLB17. The sequence continues at coordinate 1,724 of JBJXHF010000042.1, read as the reverse complement.
GACATTACAACTACAATCGGCAAATTAACCAGTGCGAATAAGAACGTGATCAATGGGCTGTGATAGCGATACTCATTAAATGCGATTAGTCCGTAATCTGCTGCCAAAGTGAAACAAACAGCAAATAGACCAAAGATAATACCAACAATAATCCGATTTCTCATATACGTTACTATCTAGGGACATTGACATCCAGCGCCGCTCCCGGTTGGGCCACCAAAAAAATCAATTGGCAGTGGAGCTCCTTTGTAGTATCGCCATACATCTGTAGTCGCACGCGCTGCATTATCCTTATTCTCGCTTCCTGGGAACGCTGTTTCCCAAAGTACGTGGGCGGGATAGAAAGCGATATTTGAAAGCCAATGATTCGGCCAAGCAGGCTTAAAGCCAGAATGTGCAGGAGAATAATTATCCTGAACAGTATGAGTAGCAGGGCCGAGAGATGACATGGCAGCTGCTTCATTCCCTTGAGCTGCAAATTTTCTAGCTTCGCAAATTCTTTTTCTAACAGATTCGTTTGCTTCAGCCCGCGCTTCTTCTGGGCTTTGACCCGGACGACTCATCGCATGATATGGGGCGTATATAGAGTCTTGCGTTCTACGATCGTAGTCAGTGTTTGCACTAACAACGGCCTCAATCTGGCCAGGCGATGCTAATCCGTACAAGCCGTGTCTGGTTATGTCAGCATGATAATTGAATTTCCACCACGAGGGGAAGAGGCCTGTAGGATCTGCGAACATAGTAGGACGATTACCCACATATGCGTACAGATTAATCCCGCCCGCAAACCCAATCGGGTCTTCGGAGATGAAGCGGCCGATTTGCGGGTCGTAGAATCTTGCGCGGGAGTATTGTAGACCGGAGAAGGAATCGAACTCACGGCCAGTGAATTGGTAGCGTGACGAAAATGATGAGTTGGTTGAATTTCCGAACGAATCGTAGCTATTTGCTTCCACACCGCCGCTTGTGGCTGCCAAACCTACCGTGGAGCCGAGATGATCTTGCAGAAAATAGTTCGTTCGCTGATCGCCGGTCATTGCCAGCTTGTTGTCGATGCCCGGTGCGTTCTGATATTTTACGAGGGAGGTTGTTTCAAGATTCGAATTGTCGTCGAGGATAACGTCCGGCCCGTCATAAGTGAATCTCGTCGGCGCAGGGTCATTTGTAGAAGCAATGAAGGGCACAAAATGGGATGACGTGCGGCGTCCCAGTGCATCATACGCATAGTTCATTGTGTCGCCTGTCGAGGCTGAGATGAGCCGGTTCTCGCGATCTCGGCCATACGACCAGCTTGTCGAACCGACGGTCTTTCCCGTCATCGAGCCATTGTTATTGTAACTGTAACTCGCCGAATTCGTCGCCGTAAGCCGATTGAATGCTCCTGTCGTATAGCCCGACATCGTCCTGTTGCCAACCGCATCATAGGAATAACTCTCTGTGTTCGTTCCGTCGGTCATCTTAAAAAACAGCAAAGAAGATCGGCCTGAGACGCGTTAATTTGGTTTATATTACTCTCGATTTGGTGTGCACGCAAGCGAAAATGTGACCATTCAGCATTTACCATTTACCATTTACGATTTACCAATTACAATTGATCTTGAGGTGAAGTATATGCCGATCAAGAAAACCAAACCCAGCTCAAACGGCGCACTGCCGACCGCGAAGGATTTTGCGAATCCGAAAAAGTTAACACCGGCACAAAAAAGGATGCTCGAGGCCGCACG
>JBJXHF010000041.1:0-51952 GCA_046160805.1 Pyrinomonadaceae bacterium | reverse complement strand
TCGTTCCAAGCCGTTCCAAGCGTCCGCTGGGACACGCAACTTACAGTTCTTATTGGAGTTATGGCGTTTTTTGCCCTCCGTTCCACGATTTTTTGAAAAAGTGAGCCGCATTGTATTACAAAACTCGTAACTCTAATAAATCGTATAGTTACAGCGTTTCAGGTTTTTGATCCAAAGCTATCTTCGCTGGGACACAAGTACGTCTAAAATTGTGACCTGCTCACGACTCCGGGAGTAAAGACTTCCCACTCAATTTATCAAATAACACAACTCACTACCCATTATACGAAATATTTCACAATAAGTTCAATCTATTATCCATGCAACAGGGAAATACGTGCGGAAACGCGAGTGTGAACGAGCGTGCAGGCGCTGATGAAACCGCACGCTCCTTAACAGTCACGTTTCCGCCCGCACCAGCAATAATATTGCTTTTTTTATTGGCTGGGAGTATTCTGTGAGCGCATTCAAATTAAAATTTAGGGGCGTCTTTTTATGAAATCTCTCGTGCCCGTTTTGTTAGTTTTTTTACTCTGCGTCTTTTTAGTCTTTGCGGCGGCTGGTGGCGCTCGCGGGGCGGTGGTGACTGTTACGAAGGTTGCGGACACGAACGACGGCGTGTGCGACGCTGATTGTTCGTTGCGCGAAGCGGTTATTGCCGCCGCTTCGGGTGATACGGTTGTTTTTTCCTCTCTGTTCAATTCCCCCCAAACCATCACGCTCGTTCTCGGCCAGATAACCATCGACAAAAACCTGACGATCACCGGCACCGGCAAAAACCTCGTCACGATAAGCGGCAATCTGGCCGGGCGCATCTTTTTCATATCCGGAAATCTCAACGTGACGATGTCGGGTATGAAACTTCGCGATGGAAGAGTAGGAGCGACCTTTGAAGACGCATTTGGCGGTGCAATTCGTGTTTTCAACGGCAACGGCAATCTTGACCTTTCGAACATGGAATTTACCAATAATCTCGCGTTCTATGAACCGGATAACTTTGGGTTGGGTTCTGCTATCTATTGTTTTGGCTGCACGATGACGCTGGCCAATCTCAACGTCCATGACCATCAAAGAGGTGCAATTTACGGTTTCGATGGGATGGGAACAGTTAATGTCAGAGATTCGGTATTTAGCAATAATCGTATTGCCGTAACCGCCTATACGTTAAATATGCAAAACACAACTGTTACGAATAACACTGCTGCAGGTATTAGTTCCGGACGTCTCACGCTTATCAATTCAACAATAACAAATGCGGGACAAGGGGTAATTGGCGGTGACGCGTCCGCGACGATGGCTGTCGAACGCTCGATCATTTCAGGGAACCCGGATATAGGTTTGGTCGGCAATGGTTCCGCCATTATCCGAAATACGGTTGTAAGAAATAATCAATATATTGGCTCCGGGGCGGGTATCTCGAACCTCGGCACGATGTATGTCATCGATTGCGCAATTTTTGGAAACACTGCAGCAGTGCATGGCGGAGGCATTGCAAGCTATGGCCACTTGATTCTTACAAATTCAACTGTCAGCGGCAACATTGCAAACGGTGCATTCTCCACGGCTGGGCTTGGAGGCGGAATCTACGCAAACGGACCGCTAACAATAACTAATTCAACAATTAGTAACAACCAATCCAAAGGTGGTGGTGGTGGCATCAGAAAGGATAGTGGAGGCGCAGCATTCGTCCGAAACTCGATCATCGCCGGAAACACGTCCACATCTACAAACGAAGAAGATGTATCCGGCATTTTCGCATCGCAGGGTACCAATATTATCGGCAACACGTTCGGCAGTTCGGGATGGATCGCGGGCGATTTGTTGAACATGAACCCGATGCTGGGGCCGCTCGTTGATAACGGCGGCGGGACGATGACTCATGCTCTTTTGCCCGGCAGTCCCGCTATCGACGCGGGGAATAACTCGCTGGCCGTCGATCCGCAGACGCAGATGTTTTTGATCGACGATCAGAGAGGTTTTCCAAGACGAGTCGGCGTGTTGGTTGACATTGGTGCATACGAGTCAACGCAGACTGCTTCGGCTGTGATAGCTGGTTCGGTAACCTACGGGCTAGGCTCGCCGCGTTTTGTGCCGGGCGTTTTGGTAGGCGGTGTTGGGTCGCCAAATGTGTCGGCGACTACTTTAGGAGCGGGGCCGGGACAAGGGACTTATTTGCTCGCGGGGTTTGGTTCGAGTTCCTATACTGTCACGCCGACAAAGATTGGCGACGTCGGAAATGGCATAAGTTCATTTGATTCAGGACGGATCGCTCAGTACGTTGCGGGGATTATCACTTTGACGGGCAATCAATTTATAGTAGCCGATGTCAGCGGGAACGGCACGCTGTCGTCTTTCGATGCAGGACAGATAGCTCGTTACGTTGCCGGACTCGATAATTCAGGCTCGACCGGAAACTGGATTTTTGTTCCGGTGAATCGTTCGTATTCATCCCTCACCTCCAACATCACGGGTGAGGATTTTATTGCTTTGTTGATGGGTGATGTTTCGGGGAATTGGTCTAATGGCTCAGGTCAGAATGTTGAAGGTTCCGCCCTTACTAACATGCGAGCTTCTGGACAGAAGGGCGATATTTCGGGAAAATGGACGTCGATTATCGGCGGAGCGACGCATGTTGATTTAGGTACGGCAGTAAAAAGGGAGATTTTTCCGAACATCGCGACGCAAAGGCGAGGCGCAGTGCGTGGAAAAGTGGGGGTGCCGGCGGATGTGCTGCGAAGCATGGCTATGGCTATGCCATTCGATCAGCGGCGGAGCATTGTTTCGGCGAACATATCTGAAAATAGGCCTGTGCCCGTACAACAAGCGCCAAAGCGGCCGGTGAGATTTGATGTCAATTGTCTGGCGGTGGATAACAGAGGACAAGAGCGTTCGCGTCCCGTCATCTGGGCCGCGACGGGAAAACCGCGAAACGGCTCGAAGATTCCGAGAGGCACATTGTTTAAGTCCATTGATGGAGGGCGATCATGGGATCGGATAGAGCATAGCTACATGCATCGCTGGTCAGTTCAAACTCTCGCGATAACCCACTTCGAAGGCAACACGATCCTACTTGCAGGTCTCGGGCATACCTCGTATTCGGACATGTTTAATCACGGTATCATGCGATCCGATGACGGCGGCGCTCGCTGGTATCGGGTATATGATGCTTTACGCGCGACCTCGATCGCCGTCGATTCTGAGGACCCGCGACGCGTAACTGCTGCCGTTACCGTGTTTGCACCGCTGGATGGTCCACCGGTCGACCGCACGATCCGTTCGTCAGACGCGGGGGCGACCTGGGAAACCATTGACGAGACCGGAAGCGACGGCAGAATGACAACTGAGGTTGCCGTCAACCGGCCATGCCGGGGCGTTTGGCATCTTCGTGCAGGCAGTGACGGATTACTACACGCTATCTGACCGGCCCCCTTCGTGTTTCGAAGTGCTTGCAAACCGCCGCTTCTCAGATTGTAGAAAGGGCGGCGCAGCCGCGAGAGTTAAGAAGGCGTTACTGCGAAGCGGAGCCTCGCCGCACATCGAACGGCAAAGCCGTAATAGTTCTAACGAGCGGGCGCGTTCCGACAACATTTATTACAAACAATCGGCATTCGTTGCATCGAACGGAAGTATCCTCGTCACTGTTTAGAATTAAACTCTACGATCTTGTTCCAATCAATCGTTCCATCATCCTTACAAAATTCGTTCGAGAACTCCTTCGTAAATTTATTGATCATCATAGCGTAAGACTGCATGAAAGCTTCGTTACATTCTTTCGATTTGTGACCCAGTGGCTCGATTATGTCTAAATACAGACGCTCATTGCCCGAGATGAAGTGCCAAAATCGTTGACCGCAGAGTTTGCGATAGTCGCCTTTCTCGGGGTTATTGTCTCGACCGTAGCAACATCCGTTAATCGCCTCGATTGGAAACTTTGAGCCGCTTGTCTTCAGAATCTTCTTTGCGCGTTTGAAGTCTTCGATCATCTTTCTGATTTGTGTGCTGTTTCCCCAGTTCGGGCCGGACTTGATATTGATGATGTAGCGTGTGCGGTCGAAGTCAAATTCCAAGTCAATTCCTTCCATTCCGGACTTTCTGCCAGCATAGACTTTCTCGTTTATGAAGATTGCCAAGCCTTCAAGCCAATCGCCGAAGATCGTTTCCTCGCTCGAGGAGATTTGTGCATCGAGCAGGCCTTTGATTATTTCTTCCGAGGTCAGGACGTTCTTTGCTTTGAACAAATATGGATTCTTTCGATTGAGAACTTTGCGGAGTTTCAGCCCATCGAGACTTTGAAGTCTCTTTTCATGAAACGTGCCGATATTTTCCTCGACGTAACGAGTTACGTCTTTCAGATTCAGCTTTTTCATTTGTGAGATTAGAACAAAACAGGCTCGGCTTTCTCAATCTTCTCGCGAACCATTTCTAAATAGTCGGGAACAATTTCAATGCCAACTGCCTTACGACCCATTCGATTTGCTACCAAAAGAGTTGTGCCAGAACCCATGAAAGGATCAAGTACAGTATCGCCTTCTTTTGTAAAAAGCTTTATGAACCATTCGGGCAATTCTTCCGGAAATGCGGCCGGATGATTTTTGTTGTTGCACTCGGTTGCCAAATGAATGACATTCGTCGGATAAGCCATGTCTCGGTTTATCCAATTAGAGATATTTTTTCCGAAACCGCTTCCAACTTTTGAAGAATCGCGAACTTTATCGGTGTCGCTCAGGTTTCTCAATCGTGATTTAGCCCAATCGCCCATCGGCACCATAACCTCTTCCTGATACATTTGGAATTGCTTTTCTTTGTTGAACTGAAGCAGCCGTTCCCATGAATCTCGAAAGCGATTAGGCCATTTGCCAGGATAAGAATTCTTTTTGTGCCAAATGAATTCTTCCGTCCAAAGCCATCCGTGTTCTCGCATTTTGAGAATCAACTCAAGGACATAAGTGCTTCGTTCGCCATTGAAAGCGCTTTCCTTGATGTTAAGGACGAATGTTCCCGTAGGTTTAAGAACTTCGTAAAGCTCATCGGCGATCGGCATGAACCAATCAACATACTCGTATTGTGAGATCCCGCCGTAAGTTGTCTTTCGACGCTCGGCGTAAGGCGGCGAAGTAAAGATCAGATCAACCGAATTCGAGGGCAATGTTGAAAGTTGTTCTTTCGCATCACCCTGAAGAAGCTTGGCTTTACTTTTCATAATTTCTCTCTTGCCGCTAAATTATATATTCACACATCTCGTTTAACAACCGCATATGAGCCTCGCTTGCCGTGCTAATACTAAATAGCCGTTATGGCGCAATTGGCGGATTTTTGAGGGTGCCGATCTGGCTGATGAAGCCGTGTTCAATCCATACACTGGTCTTTGGACCGTGGAGCAGTCAAGCGAAGGCCATCTTGATTTTTATTGGGGCGAAACTGATGATGATCCGATCGCCGCCGATTTTAATGGTGACGGGCAGGCCGATTTCGGCGTGATTCACGAGGAGAACGGCATGATCACGCTGTCTTATTATTCGGACGGCGTGACGCATGAAAAGCAGTTTGGGCTTGAGGGCGACGTGCCGGTGCCGGGCGAATATGACGGCGACGGGAAGATCGATCTGGCCGTGTGGCGGCCGGACGACGACGGCGAGGGCAATGGCTGCTGGTATATTACCTATGGGGCGGACAATTATGTGGATTATGATGCCATTCCGTGGGGCGAGAACGGCGACGTGCCGGTGCCGGGCGATTATGACGGCGACGGGAAATTGGACATCGCGGTTTGGCGTCCCGCGACCGGTATGTGGCATATGCTGCAATCGAGCAACGGGTATTACTCGGAACGCTTCGGCGCCGACGGCGACACGCCGGTCGGCATCAAGGCCGTTTACGCTTCGCGGCCATCGGGCGCTTCGTTCACCCGCGTCCCGCCGAACGCGATGCCGAGAAGGCGAGCGTATCGCACAGACGAACTACAGAAGACAGCTGCGGACTAGGATTTAGGCGCAGAGTGGTATTACGGGCGGAAACGCGAGTGTTAACGAAAGTGCGGCTTCATCTCCGTGTGCACGCTCGTTCATACTCGCATTTCCGCCCGCTATGGAACGCGGAATTTGGGGTCGAGTTGGGCGGCTATTTGGAAGTGTTTTTCGGCGAGTGAGGTCATGCCGAGGTTTTGGAGGCGTTGGCCGACCATCCATTGGAAGTATGGGTCGCGGGCGGCGTTTTTATCGCCTTCTTTTTCATAACGGGCCTGTTCGTCGGCGGCATTGAGCGTCGCGGCGGCACCGGCGAGGTAGTAATTTGCCAGAACGAGGCCGGGGTTGGAGTCAACTGCATCGGCCCAGGTTTTGACGGCTTCGCGGCGGCGGCCGAGTTGCCAGAGGGCTTCGCCGCGCTGTTCGCGGGCGACGATCAGGTCGGGCGACTCTTTCAAGGCTTTATCGAGATTATCGAGAGCGTCATTGTAACGTCCGGTGCGGTTGAGGATCGCACCTCGATAGTAGAGGCTCAGGGCTTTTGGACGGCCTTCCTGACGGTTTGCGGCGAGGTTGAGTAGTTTGATTCCCTGTTCGGTATTGCCCGACAGGTATTCGAGCCAGGCAAGTTTTGGCACAAGCGTGTCGTTAACGAGAAAACCGGCGTCAAAAGCACGGTAAAAATGCTCTTTGCCTGTCGCGATGTTCTTTTTATCCGAGGCGCTTAGCCAGCGGTCGGGATTTGACTGTGCTAGTGCAAGTTCGTCCGGGATTTGAACGCTCTCATAGCCGCGTGTGCCTTCGCGCTCGTTGAAAACAACCCAGCCGCTATGGGCATTCCAGCCTATCCAAACAAATGCGAAAGCCACAAATGCCCATCCGGCTCGTTGTATCTTGCCCGAAGACCTTAGTTTGAATCGGTAAAAAGATTGATCTCTCTTTTTGAACAACTGGAGCACTCTGACAGCGAGAAATGTAGTGACCGTGGCGATACCAAGTGACATCAGCATCGGGACAAGCTGGTAAACATCCCAAACCGCGAAATAGCTGGCCGCAAAAACAATGGCTGCGAAAATCTCTTCGGGCCAGGTCAGGCTGTATTTTGGATTTTGGATTTTGGATTTTGGATTTGAGTCTGTAGTCCGCGATGTGCGATCCGCAATTATTGAAGGCTTGCCGAAGCCGAAATACAATGCATCATTGGGGCAGACGCTGATGCAGTCCATGTGCTTCATGCAGCCCGGATCGATGACCATTCCGTAATCTCTCACTTCGGCGGCGACCTTTACATTGGCCATGCAGGTGACCGTGCAATGGCCGCACTGATTGCAGGCGTCGGTTACGCGGATCTTGCCGGGAGCCACTTTATCGGCGAGGACAAAGAAACCGCCGTAAGGACATGCGTAGGTGCAAAAACCCTTTTGCCCCAAAAAATAGACGGTCATAAACCCGCAAATGAAAAGGAACGGCACCGCAACGAAGAATGGCGGAAATGTGGCCCAGAATTCGGTTGTGATCAGGTGATTCGTGAATTGCGGAAATAGAGGCTCAGCCGCCGGCTTGAACAAAAATCGGTTGAATGTCGGCCAAACAAACATATAAAGCGCGACGATCAGAGGCACGTAGATCAGCATGCGCGAGCGGAACTGTGTTGGTTTCAGGCCGAATTTCTTCAAAAGCCATGCGCAAAAATCCTGAAGCGCCACAATGTGACAGCCCCAACCGCATACAAAACGGCCAAAGATCAGGGTTGCAAGAATTGCCAGCGTAAAAAATATGAATCCCGCGTTTATGAAGCCATCCTGGAGCGTGTACATCGCCTCCGAAGGCTCGATCGGCGAAACCGTTGTGCCCATGACTCGCCACTGGATATAGTGAACGATCATAAGCACTGTGAGAACAATAAGAGAAACTGCACGCCAAATACTGGTGCGCGAATGGGCAATGCTGTCTGCCTTCGGCACCGCTGAACTTGCATGAACCGGAAGCTCGATCTTTCGTTGCGGTTTTGCTGTTTTGCTTTCGCAGCCACTTTTCATAAAAACTGCTGTTTGTCCGCCCTTGCGAATACGGCAGGAATTGGTTCGATTAAATCACATCAAAGAATTTTTTTATAACGATTTAAGATGGATTTATCGCCTTATTATATATTTAAGATGCTTATAGTACGCCGCTTCTATGACCGAACTATAATTTTGTCGCCCCTATTTAAAAAACGCATTTTCCTTATTGACATTTTTCTTGTTTCGGGCTACAGTTTAATGCTATTCTCATAAACAATATTGTTGGTCGTATTAAGGAGCCTCTTATTTGACCGATGGAAACCAAAAAGGAGTAAAAAAAGATGAATAAGAAATTGCTGGACGGCCGATTTCATATCGTTTCGTCGGTATTAGTGTTTAGTTTATTGATCGGTATCGCTTTCGGCGTATCTGCACAGGATATTGCAGGATCGGGTATCGAAAGCGGAACCTTTGAAAAGATGATCGTGGCAAACGGAAACGTCACGATGGAAGTGGATGTAAACAGGCTCAGCGGTGCCAATGCGTCGGCGCGAAAGACGACTCTCGGCTTCTCGGCTGTGGAGGACACATTTTTTGCGATCCTCGTCCTGAATGGCGAGCTTCGCGGTCCGGTGCCGAGCTCGATGGAGATAACGCCAAGCAGAAATGTAACATTACCTGCTCCGTTGAACGCCTCGTATCGTCAGCTCGTTATCGAGAGCCTGCCCTGGGGCGGAAACTATGAGCTTGCGGTTCGCGATAAGAACACCGGCTTTACCTATTTCAATATTGAAGGGCAGTTATACAATTTCGATCCCAATCAGCGTGTCTTCAGCATGGAAGATGCACGACTTCTGATCTCGCCGGAGTTTGCCGCAGCATTGGGGCGGCCGTCCGACGCCGGCGTTGTTATCGGAACTCTTAATGCAAATGCAAACATGCGTGCCATCGAAGTTGCTCATGTAACAAACGGCGAGGTCACCCAAAATGTCCTGCCGCCGATGGAGCGCGGCGAGGCGGGTACAAGGCCCGGCCCGGATGTAGTCGTTGGCGACCTCTCTGGGTTGGCTCAATTCGGCAGCAGCTTTGGAACGCAGGTCGGCCTGGCAGTCGGAACCGACTCGTGTAATTTCGGCACTATCCCACTAAACTGGTTTGCAAACCCGAACAACGATCACCCGGTGATCCCGCAAAATCTTTACAGAATGAGCGGGGGCGCGACGAACAACGAGCGCTTTGAGCAGATCGGCCAGTCGCAAATGAAACATGCGTTCACTGCTTTACAGAATAATATCTGCAGTCTTGGCTGTAACTCCTCCGGCACTGGAACCTTACTTGGCTCCGGTTGTTCTGATCCCTACGGCGCAAGCCTCAATTCGGGCCCGAGCCTGGGTTCGCGTGCCTGGGTAAACCCGTTTACCGGATTTTTCCCAACCGGCACAAGCACAAATAACAGCCACACCGGGCACACGCACAACGGCCCAACGCACAGAGTCCTCACAGAGATCGCTGATCTCAACACCTCGCTTAATGCAGGAGCGACATATTTTGCCGAGGCACAATACATCACGCCGCATGAATATGCATGGTGCCAGTCAAATCCGGGACAGTGCAACATGTATAACAACTCGTCTTACAGACAGTATAACGTGTCCGGAACCGGCAGCCCGTTCAGCTTTTCGGCCGCGGGATCGACGGTGCGCGAAAAGCCGGCCGTTGAAGCTTGGACCGGTTCTACGCGTGTTACCATCGAGCCGGAACGCGGCCTCGACGGAGTTGCGATCCTTGCTTATAAGGTAACTCAGCCGTCAGCCGGCGTGTGGCATTACGAGTATGCCTTGTATAACCAGAACCTCGATCGAGGCATAAGGTTATTCAGCGTACCGGTCGGGACTGGAGTAAGCGTTACCAACATCGGCTTCCATGCGCCGCCGCAGCATCCGGGATCGGGTGCGGATGGCACAATGGGCGATGCCGGTTACAGCAGCACTCCATGGACTACAACTCTGTCTGCTTTCTCTATGATGTGGAATACAGAAACGTTTGCGCAGAATCCCAATGCAAACGCCATTCGCTGGGGCACGATGTATAACTTCCGTTTCGACGCCAACCAGCCGCCTGCAACAATGTATGCGACGGTCGGCTTTTATAAGAACGGAACACCTATCCAGGTCCTTGTTCAGGGACCGCGTTCGACAACGCCGTCTCCGTGTGCACGGGTTATCTCGGCGAGTTCCAATCCTTGCTCATCAAGCAATTAACAAAGTCAAAGTAACTGACAAGTAAAAAGCGGGAAATCCAAATGGATTTCCCGCTTCTTTTATTATGACGAATGGATAGGTATTAATTAGCCCATTCTTCTTCGTAGTTTAGTTGCCAATGCCTCGTCACCCACTTCTGAGCTGCGGTGATAGCCGTCGATTTCCATTTTTTCATGTTCTCCATGATGGAAAGCGCAGCCATCGGCTTGCTCGGATCACGCTCGACCCTGATGACCTGGGTTGAAACTTCGATGATCGATTTCCCTTCTTCCAATATTTTCAATCGGACATGAGAACCGACCGGCGGCAAGATTTCAAGATTAACCAGGGCGCTTGTTTCGCCAATATTCTCGGTCAACCCTTCAACTTTTATCTTCTCGCCCGTTTCCGAATCAATCCAGCTCGCCTGAACCGGCATGCTTGCCGTGATGCGATGATGCAATGGCGTTTTTTCTGTAGCGTATGCTGCTCCGTGTGCCATTTTTCCCCCTTTTCTCTGCTTTTCTATATACATTCTTCTTAGATGCATGCATCGTCAATAAAAATGTCTGACCAATTTAGTTTAGTTTTACAAAAAAGTCAAGTATCAAAATTTTCCCGTCTATAACAGGCGAAATTGACTCGCATTTTCACGAGCGTTATATTTAACGACGCAAAAGCATTTACCTTTAAACGCGACGCACGTTCAAAAGGTTGCATGTTATATCCGACAAATGTGCCAATTCCCCTGGCACAATCAAAAAATTAACAGAGGATTAACCTCAATGAGGTAGCATTCAGTGACAAAGAGTTCTCGGCTTACTTCGATTTCAAGGAACTGAATTTGCCTGATAAAACTCTCTTACTCAATCAAGGCTCCCAAAAACGGCTGCGGACAGCCTTGCGTTTAGTAAAAAAGAATATCTTGATAAGCAGAAAGTCCGAAAAATAAGATAAAAATCCAAAAACGAAAACCTGCGCCTTACATAGGGGTAAATTGAAAAACAGGAAATTTAATCAAACGAGGTCAAAAGACAAAATGACTAAAAATATTTCACTAAAGTTCTTATCCATACTACTCACGGCGGTTGCGTTCGCGGGCAGCCTCTTTGCACAGACCGGCGGAACCGGAAACATCAGTGTAACGGTTACCGATTCTACGGGTGCCGTTGTCAAAGGAGCATCTGTTACGCTAACGAGTAAAGCTACCAATCAGTCGCAAACGGCGACAACTGGCGACGACGGACTTCATTCGTTCGTTCTCCTGCAGCCGGGGATTTATACGTTAAAGACCACGGCCGCTTCGTTTGGAGAAAATACGTCCGAAGTCGAAGTGCAGGTTGGCCGTACAACCGACGCTAACGTGGCGCTCGCGGCGGGAGCGGTTACCGCGGTGGTTCAGGTTACAGCCGAGGGTATTCAGGCTACTTCGAGTACCTTCGACTCGATCCAGAATGCTGCCGCCATTCAGAACCTGCCGATAAACGGACGTCGCTTTCAGGATCTCGTAGGCGGCACACCGACAGCTCAAACAGATCCTTCACGCGGCCAAATCTCTCTGTCGGGACAACGCGGCATCAACTCAAATCTCAGTGTTGACGGCGTCGATTACAACCAGCCGTTCTTTGGCGGCATACGCGGCGGCGAGCGGTCGAATTCGGCGTTTACGCTGCCTCAGGAGGCGATCGGCGAATTTCAGGTTGTCGCATCGGGTTATTCGGCAGAGTTTGGCCGGAGCACCGGCGGCGGCGTTAACGTAATTACAAAATCCGGCTCTAACGACTTTCGCGGTTCCGCGTTCCTTTTGTGGCGGCCAGAGGACCTTGCACTGGGTAACGAGTTTACCGACGCGCTGCGTGAGCAAAAGCTCGCCGGACTTAACATTCCCTTAATCATTGCTCCGACACAGACTCAGTTCGGCGGTTCGGTCGGCGGTCCAATTGCAAAGGACAATGTGTTTTTCTTCGCTTCGTACGAACAGCAAAAGGTTTCGCTTCGCCGGGCCGTTGCATACACAACTTTGCCCGACTCGCTTGTGTTTCTTCCGGCGGACCCACGGGCTGAGCCGGCCGCATTTTACAGGAGCACCCGCACGCCATATGACCAGACAAACGACGCCAGGGCATTTCTTGGAAAGATCGACTGGGTTGTTAATGATGCAAACCGCTTCAGTGTTCGATATAACTACAGCAAGAATGAAGCTCTCAACGGTGTTTCCACGGGCGAAACGACCCTCGATCCGACCACATTCCGCTCGCTTGCGACAAACGGTACCGAGAATGATGAGAATAATGTAGTCGTTGGTCAGCTCGTGAGCAATTTGTCCCCCCGACTCCTTAATGACTTTCGCTTCCAGTGGGCAAAAGAGGAGCGTCCACGATTCGCAAATGCTGAACAAGTTAGCGTAGTGACCAGCATAGGCGAACTCGGAACACGCTCGTTTCTGCCGACCATTCAGGATGACAAGCGTTACCAGATAATTGACGCCATGACTTTCACCAACGGAAGTCATGAGTTCAAGTTTGGCGGCGAGTACAGCAAAATTTCCATTGGACAAATCTTTGGCTTTAATCAGTTCGGCAACTATACGTTTTCGGGGTTAAACCCCACAGCCGACGTTTTGAATGCGTTGTCCTCCACTCCGGCTGGCATCCGGCTCGGCAGGTTCGACGTAACACAGGCAAGATTCAATCAGCAAATCGGTAACCTGCAGGCTGACTTCGACGTACAGGAACTGGCTTTTTTCGGCCAGGATAAATGGAGAGTCTCGCCGAAGCTGACTATCAACTATGGTTTGCGCTATGAGAAGCAATTCAACCCGTCTGCCGAGGCTACCAATACTCCGGTCATCAACGCCATTACCTCGGCGACGTTTCCTTTGCTCGGCGGCCGTTCAGTCGATCCGACACAAATCCCTGACAGCACACATCAATGGGGTCCACGACTCGGATTTGCTTACGATCTAAAAGGTGATGGCAAAACAGTAATTCGCGGCTTCAGTGGTATCTACTATGCAAGGACGCCGGCCATCGTTTTGGCCGCACCTTTCAATAACTTTAGAAATCCGGCCGGCGACCTTTCAGTGCAACTTGGGGTTGGAGCCTTTCCGGGAAGTTCTCCGAATGCGACAACGGCCTCCAACTTCAATTTTACGAATTTCTTCAACGCTAACCCCAATTATGTCGCTGTCACCGGTTTGACACTTGCTCAATGCGCGAATGCCGGAAATGCCTTTAATGCCGGTGGAAGTCAGGCATTATTTAAGGTGCTTATCCCTTGACATCAGGTATATACTAAGTTATAATTTTCTCAAGTCGTAGAAAAGACTTAACTTATATGAAAAAAGCACAGCAAAAGCCAAAACTCGTCAAATACACAATCCGCGATTTTGAAAAGCAGTTTCCTAGTGATGATTTTTGTTTAGAGTGGCTCAAAAATCATCTTTATCCGAACGGCATCCTGTGCGTTAAGTGTCAAAAAATTACGAATCATTACAGAGTGAAGGCTCGTAAAACCTATTCCTGCCAATTCTGCGGCAACCACTTTTCACCGACCGCAAAAACGATCTATCACAAATCCTCCACGCCGCTTCGTCTTTGGTTCTATGCAACCTATCTAATGGCCTCTACGCGATGCGGCATCTCAGCTAAACAGCTTGAACGCGAATTAGGCGTTACATATAAAACCGCGTGGCGTATGTTCAAACAAATCCGTTCGATGCTCGATGAAACCGATAAAAAACTTGGCGGTGAAGTCGAAGTTGACGAAACATACATCGGCGGATTTCATAAAGGCAAAACTGGACGCGGTTCTGAAAATAAAACCGTTGTCGTTGGAGCCGCCGAACGCGACGGTTCGGTTATCGCCGAAGTTGCCCCAAACGTCAAAGCCGAAACGCTTATACCGTTTATCAAAGATACGGTCGAGCCGGATTCAATGGTTTACACCGACGAATTACGGTCTTACAACTCTGTCAAATATCACGGCTATAAGCATCAAACGGTTCACCATGCGGCAAAGGCTTATGTGATTGGCGATGCTCATACAAATTCAATTGAGGGCTTTTGGTCACTTCTCAAAGGCGGTTTACGCGGCGTCTATAAAGGCCGTTCAACCCGAAAGTATCTACAAAACTACGTCAACGAATATGCCTTTAGATACAATCGCCGCCACGACGAAGAAACGCCAATGTTTATTAGCTTTCTTCGTCAGGTTCGCATATCCGGCTAACCCGTTTTAAGGCATCCTCAAAATCCCCCTGAGTAAACATTTCTTCTTCGGATTCCGATAGTTCGTTGTCAGAATCCAAAGTCTTTTTTTCAGTCAGCTTTTGCTTGTCTTTTTTCTCTGTCATATATATCTATCCCTTTGAGTATTAAGGGTTGCGGATCAATCTTATCATCCGCTTTTGCACCTCTAATAGTTAGATGTAAATTCGTGTGTTCAAGAGCGCATAATTGATCCCCGTCTTTCCAATTATCCCGATTCGCCAGAAAATAGTCGAGGTCTGATTGTTGTAGGTTATACTGGAGACCAAATTTTACCGTCTTAGTCGATTCGATACCCACAACCCGCCTTAATGTAATTCTAGTTCCTGTCCATTCTTCGCCGTGATATTTGAGAAAGCCCTCTACAATTTTTTCGATAACGATGTCATAAACAGATGCGTTTCGCACGGTGAGCATAAAGCAAAGTCCGGGCATTTTTTCTAACTGACCTATATAATCAAAACTTTCAACGTGAATATGATCCTGAATGAAAACTCTCTCAGTCTCAGCGCGGGTTCGGAGCCACGCGATGTCCTTTACGATCTTGTCCAACTTGGCTTTTTCATTGGTTAGATTTTTTATATCACTTTCTAGCGTTTCGATCTTCTCTTTGTGCCGCTCGTTTGCTGCATAAACAACTTGGTAATTGCCGCGCAGTTCACCGTCCGGCTCGGCGTCACCGAGCCTTAATATTGATAGCCCGTTTTCGCCGTAATCCGTCGCGTCTGGTTGTCCAACTAATTTCTTATAGGCTTTCAGTTTCGGGCGAATAAAAACCAAGTAAAGCACCGTAACGGATGTGGTAAATAGGGCAGAGCCAACGATACTTGCTATCGCCAAATATCGGTAATAAGCAGGGAAGGCAAACAAGAACCCAATAATGCCTGCAAATATGGTAAGGTTAGTTAACACAAACCCTCCAATGGCAGCAATTTGAACCAAGCCGTGAACCGCTCGACTTGCGGATACCTTTTCCAGCAACGTGGATTCTTCTGTATTTTGCAGACCCGTATCGGCCATAGATAAAGCGTGAACATGCTAATATAGCACAAACCAACCTTATCACACCTGATGTGAGGGTATAAGCACCTTATTTAATCAATGCGCACCGAATACCGTCTATCGCCAATTCGCGATTTTGAATATCAATCTAAACACCTTCAACCTTGCCACCCTTCCGAGCCTTAGTGGAGCGCAGCTTCAGACAATCAATGACAGTCTAAGAGCGGCAACTCCTCTTCCCCCTGCGGCACTGGGATTTTTCCAGCAGGCAAGTCTGATCGGCATTTCACCCGATTTCCAAAACCCGGTCTCATATCAATTCGGCGGCGGATTTGAGCGCGAGATGTATCGCGACTTTATCTTCGGACTGGATTTTTCATGGGTTAAGACCGTACATCTGCAAAGAAATGTAGATATCAACCTTCCGGCACCTTCGAGTTTTGACGTTGTCGGACGCCCGATCTATGTCCGTTCCAATCGGCCCGTGCAGTCGTTAGCAACGATTCAACTTCGCGACTCGACAGCAAACGCCCTTTATCGCTCAGTGACGGCTCGTACGAGGATCAACAAGCGATGGGGACAGATTTATGCCTACTATACCTGGTCAAAAAACGAATCCGATGATGACAATGAGCGAGATTCGGGCGGCGTTCTCTATGATGACCCCTTCAGCAGACGCGGTGAGTATTATGCGTCGAGGCTTGACCGCACGCATCAGTTCGTGGCGACGCCACTTGTCTTTCTTCCTTTGGGCTTTGAGTTTTCCAGCAGCATTCGCCTGCGTTCCGGCAATCCGCTTAATGCCGTTATCGGCTCCGACCTCAATGGCGACAACAATGCTGGCAACGAACGCCCTTATGTCGTTCCGGGCCTCGAACTGCCGAGAAACTACTTTCGAAATCGTCCGATCTATGACGTTGACGTTCGCGCACAAAAGCGGGTAAGGCTCGGCGAGACCACAAATATTGTTTTCTCGGGCGAGATATTCAATATTCTCAGAAGATCAAATCTACAGCTTGCGCAAAGCACCGCTTCGGGCTCGCCAACGCTTTATTGCGTTCCCGCGAATGCCCGCTGCGGTCTGGATGGCGTCACGAATGTAAATTTCCTTCAGCTTCGCGATCAGCGTCCAGGCTTGAACCAAGGTAAGATCAATCTGTTAAACGCGCCCGGCAGCCAGCCTTTTCAGGTTCAGATTGGGGCCAGGTTAAACTTCTAGTTTTCGCCCATGGCGAAAGCCTTCTGGCACGCTTCTTATGGAGCGTGCCTTTTTTTGTTCGGCGGTTCGTTATAGACTTTGCAAGATGCGGATAATGCACGTTTCATCTGCGAAGACCTTCGGCGGCGGCGAGCGCCATTTGGTCGATCTGTGCCGCGAGCTAACTTTGCGCGGCCACGAGGTGTTTGTTGCGCTTCGCCCGACTAATGAGTGGCAAGAGAGGCTGGACTTTATTCCGAGCGAAAATTTTTTGCACGTTTCAATCAGAAATTCATTCGGCATGTTCAGCGCTAAACGGATTGCGCGGTTTATCGAAAAGCACAAGATCGATGTTCTGCACGCTCACGTCGCCAGGGATTACATAGCAGCAAGCATCGCCTGCCGTGTTGCACGCCACACAAAACTCGTTCTGACACGACATGTGGTCTTTCCGTTAAAGCCGTTTCACAGGTTTGCTCTCCGGAATGTGGGCGCGGCAATCGGTGTTTCGACGAGTGTAAAGGCGCAACTCGAAAAGGTATTTCCAGTCGAAAGAGTAACTTTGATACCTAACGGCATTGATGTTTTAGATAAAACGGCGGACGAGAAAATTACACTTGCCGCAGAGTTTCGAGAGTTTCACAAAATTCCACCAAACGTTCCGCTTGTCGTGACGGTTGGCGAACTTAAGGTTCTAAAAGGGCAGCGCGATTTCGTCCTTGCGGCAAATGAAATATTAAAGAGCGAGCCCGATTGCCGATTCATAATCGCCGGCAAGGACAATTCAATCGACAAGAAATTCCGCCGCGAACTGCGGCGTTTGGTTAAGGTTTTAGGCCACGAAGACCGTTTTATTTGGCTCGATTGGCTCGACGATCTTTCTTCTCTGCTCTATGCCGCCGACATTTTCGTCTCGCCGTCACATTCCGAAAGCTTTGGCCTCGCCATTCTGGACGCAATGTCTGCCGGAACTTGCGTTGTTGCCACGGCAACCGACGGAGCAAAAGATCTCCTTAAAGGAACTAACGCATTAGCTCCAATTCAAGAACCGCTCGCTCTAGCCGAAAAGATATGCGAATTCCTGGACGATGCCGAACGCCGACGTTTTCTGGGCTCGCAATTACAAGCAACGGCTCTCGAAAATTTCGGCCTCGGTGCGATGGTCGATGCGACTGAAGCCGTTTACTCAAAAGTGCTGACAAGCTAGTAGCTAACGGCTAAAAGGTTTATTTTTGGCTTTCCATAAGTTTCGGTTATCTTAATATGTATGCGGCTATTTCTTTTTTCCTTCCTTATCGCTCTTAGTTTATCTATGAATGCACAAGCGCAGACAGCCGAAAAATATGCCGCCGATTGGGAAAGGGAACATATTTCGCGCATCGTTCCATCCGATCTCAGACATGCAGATCTAAGAAAATATCTCGACCAATTGAAAAAACTCGGCGTGACGGTAAATGAAGTTGGCCGCAGTTATGCCAACCGTGAGATCTACCAGATCGAATGGGGAAAAGGGCCGCTGAAAGTTTTTCTCTGGTCGCAGATGCACGGCGATGAGCCGACCGCGACTTCGGCTCTTGTGGATATGTTTGCGTTTCTCCAAAAAAACCGTGGTAAAGATTGGGTGAGAAAAGTCGAAGAGAAATTGATGATCCGAGCCGTTCCGATGCTAAATCCTGACGGTGCCGAGATATATCAAAGACGCAATCTTCAGGGCATTGACATAAACCGCGACGCGCTCGATCTGAAATCGCCGGAAGCTCAACTGCTAAAAAAACTACGTGACGATTGGAATCCGGCGATCGGAATCAATCTTCATAATCAGGCGGCGCTCTCGACTGTCGGAACCTCGACGAATCAGGCAGCGATCTCGCTGCTCGTAGTTTTTGGTGACGCCGCAAAAACGACGAGTCTCGGCCACGAACGCAATCAGCGCCTCGCATCGGCAATGACAGCATCGCTGCAAAAATTTATTCCCGGCCATATTTCACGCTATAGCGACGAATGGTCACCGACGGCATTCGGCGATAATTTTTCGGCATGGGGAACACCGACGATCCTGATCGAAACCGGCGGACTTCACAGTAAAGACGAGTTGTTTTTGGTTAAGATGAATTTCGTTGCGTTTATGTCCGGGCTGGATTCGCTCGCGACCGGAAGCGAGCAAACTCAGGACGCGAACGCGTATTTTTCATTACCAGCAAACAGCTCCGGCCGCCTGTATAGTTTCATTTTCCGCCGCGCAAATGTTATCGACAGTTCAATCGAGGGCGCGTCTTCGGTTGCGGATATCGCTGTGGTTACCGACCGCCGACGCGCTAGCTTTGTCGCTCCAAGCTTTATCCGGCAAATAGGCGACCTTGCAAATTTTCGCGGTCTCGAAGAATATGACGTAAGCGGATTTAACGTAATTCAAAGGTTGGGTAATCTGAAGTCGGGCGAGCTTGCCGAGTTTCTGTTCTACCGCAAAGACCGCATCGTGGATTGGTCCGTAACCGACATCGAAAAGCAGTTTCCGCCCGACGCGATTTTCTCGGGCAGCAAATGGATCAAAACCGACAAGGCCATTGCAAAAAAATAGTGCTGACGCTATTAAAAATAAGACACATTGCCCTCATCGACGAACTCGCTATCGAATTCGGCAGCGGCTTAAATCTGCTCACAGGCGAAACGGGCTCGGGCAAATCGATCATTGTTGACAGCCTCGGAGCCCTCACCGGCGAGCGTGTCACAAACGACCTGATCAAAGAAGGCCGCGATTCCGCCGTCATCGAAGGGTTGTTTTCCGTCACGCCCGACGATAATTTGCTGTCTTTATTGGATAAGAGCGGCATCGATAATTCCGGCCAATATGAACTCATCGTTCGCCGCGAACTTTCGTTATCCGGCAAGAACCGCATTTTTATTAACGGCCAGCTTGTCACGCAAAATCTCCTGAAAAAAATCGGCAGCCATCTTGTCGATATTCACGGCCAGGGCGAGCAAGCCTCGCTTTATGACGTCGAGACACATATAGATATGCTCGATGAATTTGCTGCCTTTGATGCTTTAAAAGAAAAGGTTGCGAGTGCCTTTTCTGACATGGCGGCCGTCCGCACTAAGCTTGCCTCGCTTGAAAAGGACTCTGCCGAAAAGCTGCAGCTTATCGACATCCTGCGTTTTCAAACGAACGAGATCAACACCGCAAATCTACAGCCAAATGAAGATACCGAACTCGACGAAGAAAAGCGGCGTCTCAATAACGTTGAAAAGCTAACGACTCTCAGCAGCGACGCATTTTCGCTTCTGTATGATAACGCTGAATCGACCGCCGCAACATTGGAAAAAGCTGAGCGAAGAATAGCCGAATTGTCTCAATATGAGTCGAAATTCGGCGACTACACCGAAAGTTTATCCGGCGCGAGAGCTGTTATCGAAGACCTTGCAATTACCGTTCGAGATTTTAAATCTAATCTTGAATTCTCGCCCGAACGGCTTGAGGAAATAGAAAACCGACTTGCCGAGATCTCGCGGCTAAAACGAAAATATGGTGATACAATAACTGCCGTGCTTGAACATTTGCGTGCAAGCGAAGAGCGTTTGCAAAATATCGAGACCGCTGAGTTCCGCGAAGAGAAATTAAGAAGCAAACTTGCCGATCTGCGAACCGAGTATGTAAATCTTGCGGGGAAGCTCCACGATAAAAGAGCAACGGCGGCAAAAAAATTCGAGAAACAAATCGAACAAAATCTGCAAGCCGTAGCTTTGGAAAAGGCACGATTTGAGACGCGTATAGAGGCGTCACCGGACGACAGTTCTTTTACCGCAAGCGGGTTCGACCGTGTTGAATTTTATTTCTCGGCAAATCCCGGCGAATCGCCAAAGCCGCTCGTTAAAGTTGCGTCCGGAGGCGAAGCGTCGCGGCTGATGCTGATTCTAAAAACTACGGCGAAAGCAAGCAGTCATCAAAAAACAGCGGTTTTTGACGAGATCGATGCCGGCATCGGCGGCCGTGTAGCTGAATCAGTCGGACGCAAACTTAAAGATCTTGCCGCGACCCAACAAGTCCTGTGCGTCACGCACCAGCCTCAGATCGCATCGCTCGCCGACAGTCATTTCATCGTCGAAAAAGAAACACTTGGCGGGCGAACATTGATAAAAGCTCGCGAGCTAAACTCACCCGAGCAGATCGAAGAACTCGCCCGCATGTTAGCCGGCGAACAAATAACCGACGCCGCCCGTGAGAACGCGCGGTCGATGCTCGCTGCCGCGAATTAATTTTGCCGCAGATAAACGCAGATGACGTAGATAAAATTATTTTCTAAGATCTTTTCTGATCCGCGTTTATCTGCGTTCATCTGCGGCTAAAATTCTTATGAACTCTGAGATTCTTGCAAAAGTCATTCGCGGCGAGACGGTTGAGTCCGTTCATCGCGGCCATTTTATCGTGATCGACGGCGAAGGCCGCACCGTAGCGTCTGCCGGTGATCCTTCGACGGTCACGTTCTTTCGCTCATCCGCAAAACCGTTTCAGGCGATACCGTTTATCACGAGCGGTGCTGCCGAGGCGTTTGGGTTTACCGAAGACGAAATCGCGATGGCGGTAGCGTCGCACTCGGGCGAAGCGATGCACGTTGAAAGATCAAAACGAATGCTTGCGAAGATCGGCTTGTCCGAGAGCGATCTTCAGTGTGGCGCTCACGCGCCGTTCTTTGCACAAGAGGCCGAGCGAATGCTGCGCTACGGTAAGGAACCAACGCAGCTTCACAATAACTGCTCCGGCAAACACGCCGCCATGCTCGCCTTTGCAATGCACATCGGCGCCGATATGGCGACATATCTTTCGCCCGAAAATCGTATCCAAAAAAGGATCCTGCGCTGCATCGCGGACTTCACAGAAACGCCGCAAGACCAGATCGCACTCGGCATCGACGGCTGCGCCGCTCCAAATTTTGCGCTTCCTGTAGCAGCGATGGCAAAGAGCTTTATCAATCTCATCACGCCGTCCAAATTTCCAAAACCAACTCAGCAAGCCTGCGAGCGCATCGTCGCGGCAATGATGAAATTCCCAGAACTTATCGGCGGCAGCGAACGCCTCGACACAATGCTGATGCAGGCCGCGCCGGGCAAGATAATCTCAAAAGTCGGCGCCGACGGCATCTGGCTCTGCGGCGTCCTCCCAAACGAGAATTGGCCCACAGGTCTCGGCATTGCCCTAAAAATCGAAGACGGCGACGACCACCGCGCCCGTCCGGTGGTCGCGACCGAAATTCTCCGCCAACTATACATACTATCGAAAACAGATTTACCCACCCTTTCTCCAATGCCGGTCAAAAATCGTCGCGGCGACATCGTCGGAAGAATAGAAGCAGTCTTGAAGGTTTAAAATTTCCTAATAAAATATTTGCCATGACGTATCCGTTTGGATACACTATATGTTGTGAACACCTTTCTCCGAACGGAAGAATTCGACGAATGGTTGACAAAACTTCGCGATCAAATCGCCAAAGCTCGTATCATTACCCGAATTCGGTCAGCCGAAGAAGGCAACTTCGGAGATTGCGAACCTGTCGGAGAAGGCATCTCCGAAATGCGCATTCATGTTGGACCGGGTTATCGGTTGTATTACTCTCGTCGGGGAAAAGTAGTCTATCTGCTTTTGTGCGGAGGCGACAAATCATCACAGAAAAAAGACATTCGCGAAGCAAAACGCATCTTACGAGAATTAGAGGGATGATAATTATGAAAAAACTAAAACCTTTTGACGCTGCCGACTATCTG
The DNA here is from genome assembly GCA_046160805.1 of Pyrinomonadaceae bacterium. Classification (GTDB taxonomy): domain Bacteria; phylum Acidobacteriota; class Blastocatellia; order Pyrinomonadales; family Pyrinomonadaceae; genus OLB17. The sequence goes on along the minus strand of JBJXHF010000041.1, from coordinate 29,521 downwards.
GACAATGAAATTGTCATAGCAGAATATCTGAATGCTGCGTTGGAGGATGAAAATCCCGACGTTTTTCTTGTCGCAATCTCGGACGTTGCAAAGGCGCGCGGCATGAGCAAACTTGCTAAAGATGCAGGTCTCGGTCGTGAAAGTCTTTATAAAGCACTCGCACCAGGAGCGAAGCCGCGATACGAAACCGTGATTAAACTTCTAAGAGCGTTAGGTGTCGAGCTTAATGCGTCCCCGACGAAGGTGTAAAAATGCTTCCCATTAGCCTGCACCGCGCAATTGAAAGCCTTTATTGCGAATTCTCGACTGTACCTCATCCGTCAACGATTCCGGCGTGTCCATGCTGTTTGTCGGCGGACGAGATCGAAGTCCTTCTATCGACTCCGCTCCGAGCGATTCCGGGGAACGACCTGAGTTCATACGCCGCCTCGGCATTTCTGACCGTAGCCGAGAAGGATGACTATCTGTATTTTCTTCCTAGAATTCTTGAACTTTCAATTACTGGCGAGAATTTTTCGTGGCCGTCGCTTGAGGTGACCGGACGTGCGGTCAAGGACGCTGGCTTTCAACAGTGGTCATCATCTATGCAGCGTACACTGAGTGACTTTTTGCTCTTGGTAGTCGAGCACATTGTTCGCTCAGGTGAACATTGGAAAATCGATGAATGGATGTGTGGGATCGGACTAATGGAACTAGACGTTGAGCCGTTCCTCGGGTTGATCGAGCAAAATCAAGACGCAGTTCTAGAATATTGGAAGGATAATTCCGGCAAGCTAGATAGAGGACTTCTTGGAAACGAATTTTGGGACCCGCCGAATGCTCAGCATGACCAGATCGTAAAGTGGTTCCAATCGTCTAAGATTAATCTAATCTACGCAGCAGCTTACGGATATCGTATGCAATAACCTAGTTATCGAGTTGTTTAAACGCCCGATCCAACCACAAATTTGTCAATTTTTCCTGAATACTGTTTGCACGCAGGCGTTCGTTTAGGTTTTTGAAATCTACGAAATCGAGATGCTGGTCCTGATTAAAGCAGGAGAAGACCCAGAATTCTTCGCCGGTGTGGGGGTTGACGTGGCGTTGGAGGCATTGGGCGCAGACCTCTTTCATCATGCATTGCATGGGAGAATTGATCGAGCCGATTGCGACGTGGTTTTCGTTAAGATATGGTTTCAGTGTTGTGTGCCGAGCCTCGCGCACGCCGTTCATCATGCGGTCTGAGCCGATGGCGATGATGCGGTTAACATCTTTCAGGTCAATAGTCTGCGTTCCCAAACGCCCTTCGGCATAAGCGATCATCGCTTGAACGATATTGCCTCGAAAATGCGCATCCGTCGGACGCTGCGGGATGATCTGGTCGCCAAAATCAGTCGCCCAGACGATCTGGTCAGTCGCATTCTCGATCTCCTCGCGTTTGAAAAGATCGTGGCCGTTTTTGTAGCCGGCAAAATAAATAACCTTGTTCTTGTTCTTTCTGAGAGCCCGAGCGATCGAGAACAGCACGGCATTTCCAAGCCCGCCGCCTGCAAGAAGAACTGTCTCGTTTTCAGTGATCTCAGTCGGCGCGCCCGTAGGCCCCATAACGAGAACTTCCTCTCCTTCTTTCAACAACGAACAAAGCCGAGACGAGGTGCCCATTTCAAGAACGATCATCGAAAGCAGGCCTTTTTCTTCATCAACCCACGCGCCGGTAAGTGCCAAACCTTCCATCATCAGCCGCGTACCGTCAATTACCGGAGCCGAAGTTTCAAAATTCTGTAGGCGATAAAACTGTCCCGGCTCGAATTTTCGTGCCTGTAGCGGAGCCTTGACGATCACGTCGACTATCGTAGGCGTTAGTCGGTCAACCTTAACGACAAAGGCGCGAAGCTGTTCGTCAAGCTTCGCCACAAGTTTGTCGAATGTTTCGTTCAGAGTGCAAGCTTTAGCTTGTTCCTGTTCGGCGGACAAGCTAAAGCTTGCACTCTGAACGTTAAAAAGCTCGACAACCTTTTCGTAGCCGTCTTTTGCCGACGCCATCGCTTTGACGACGTTTCCGGCATATTTCGGATGGTTGTCGCCGTAATACGAGATAAATTTTCCGTCGTGCTCATATGAAGTGAAAAAACCTATCTCGCCTTTTGAACACTCGACAAGATGGAGTTTCCCGTCACCGTTTCGCTCGATCTTAAACGGCTGGAAAAACTGCCGCCATTCGTCCATCTTGAATGTGCCGGGCTTTTCCTTTTCGTAAATCACATTTGGGGAAGTGCCCGCCGCGACGCAGACGGTGTGCGCCGGAAACTCGTGCATCTCGCCGGTGTTCTCGAATTTTCCAGTTCCTGCGACGTAATTTAGACGCTCGAAAATGATGGCTTGGACTGCGTTGTATTCATCTGGCACGGCTTCGGCAGGGTTCATGCATTCGACAAAGTCGATGCCTTCCTCCAGTGCCTTTTGCACTTCTTCATGGTTGAGCCGGTAGGCAGGCGAATCCTGCAAACGTTTGCGGTAAATCAAAGACACGCCGCCCCAACCGCGAACCAGCGGAACGAAGTTCGGATCTTCACCTGCAGAGGCTGCACGCGCACGCTCTGCCCTGATCTCTTTGCCGTGTTCGAGAAACTCCTGCAGGACGCGAATCTCTTCTTCATCAAAACTCTCGACGACCTTTTCCTCGCCAAATTCAGCGACCACCTGCTCGTATTTCGCGAGCATTTTTTCGACCTGAACCGGATAATAAGCAAAAAGCTCGGTTGCCGTGTCGATACCAGTCAGTCCGCCGCCAATGACGATTGCGGGCAGCCTCACCTGAAGATTCGACAGCGTATCCTGTTTGAACGCACCTGTTAACTGCAACGCCATGAGGAAATCCGATGCCTGGCGGATGCCTCGGATCAGGTTGTTTTTCATCGGCACAATCGTCGGGCGTCCGGCACCGGTTGCAATCGCAATATGGTCAAAACCAAAATCCCACGCGTCTTCGATAGTGACCGTTCCGCCAAATCTGATGCCGCCGTAGGAACGAAACCGCTTTCGCCGCGTGAGCATCAACTGCACCATCGTCAAAAAATTCTTGTCCCAGCGGACGGTGATGCCGTATTCCGAAACGCCGCCGAAGCCGGACAGAATTCGTTCATCAAGCTGTTCGGTGATCTCGTTGATGTCTTTTATGGGCTTGGGATGGATATTTGCGGCGGTCTCGCCGCCCGATGACGCCGCTCGACCTGACTTGCCTGTCCATTCGTCAGGCAGTGGTTCGATCTTAAGACCGTCAACGCCGACCACGCCAAAGCCTTCGTTCAAAAGGTAATGAGCGAGCGTATAGCCTGCCGGGCCGAGGCCGACGACCATCACATTCTTGCCGTTGTATGGCAGAGTGTAAGGCCGTTTAGCATTGAGCGGATTCCAGCGCGTCAGAAGACTGTAGATTTCAAAGCCGTATGGCAAGCCGAGCACGTCGGTCAGCGTCGCCGTCTCGGCAAGCGGTATGTTGACAGGCTCCTGCTTTTGGAAAATGCAGCCCTTCATGCAGTCGTTGCAGATACGATGGCCGGTTCCGGCACACATCGGATTGTCGATCGTCACTAATGCCAGCGAGCCGATCGCGTCGCCCTGTTTTTTGAGCATGTGCATTTCAGAGATCTTTTCGTCGAGCGGACAGCCATCGAGTTTGATGCCGAGCGGATTACGCTTTACCGGGCCGTCCGCTTCGTGAAGTCCCGTCGAGCACGAATCTTTTTCACGCTCATGGCAGATAAGACAATAATCGATCTCATACAGGGCGTCGCGCATCGTGCCGCGGTCATCAGTGAGCTTAAATCCGTCGCGCCGTCGCAATTCTTCGTCGGCGCCGCGCATGATGTTGGGTAATTCCGGCTCGGGATGGATCAAATGAACTAGATTTTGATAATCGAGCGGGTGTGCGGTTCTAAAGCTGTACCATTTTTTTGACTTGTGAAAGAATGCGGTCGCAGACCATGCTTCGACAAGACGTAAAGCAGCGCGAATTGTAAGAAGATCACCGGTTGCGTCTTCTTCGATGATAAATTGTGAAAACAGCTTACCGAATGGTGAATCTTTCAGTTTTTCGTAAGTCTCGTTTACTCGTTTCACCGTGTCGGCTACGTTTTTTGGCATTTCAGAAATGCCGTCGCTATCGCTCCCGGTTCTGACAAGCTCGTCCTCGGCGTCCAACAGCCGACACGTCATCTCGGCAATCGACAATTCCTCGTCCCGAACGAGTGTTTCATCAAACGCGGTGTTCCGCAGTTCGGTCAATGCACGCCAAAGCTGTGGTTCATTGAGTTCAGCGATCTCGTCGGCCTTGTATTTCTTGATCGCACGACGCTGGACGAAAAATTTGAATTTCCAAACCGGATTTTGGACAAGAATGTCGTGTTCAAGTTCCGAGCGTTCGCGGTTGATATTAAACAAGCGAGCGATAAAATCCGAGAGGTAAGGAGCAGAGTCCGTCAGAATTTTCGACTCGACTTTCCGCTCGTAACCGACTCCGCGAGCGGCAATATATTTGGTCAGAGCCGAGTGCAGCACCGGATCGCTGTTCTCAATCTCGGCGTAAAACCGCGCGGCCAGTTCCTTCAACTTCCCCGCTTCAAAAAGATCGGAAAATCGAAAGCCCACGATGCCAAGCTCGAAATCATTGCCGCCGTTTTCAGAAAATACCGTCATAACCATACATTGCCCATTATTCTCTCATTAGGGCAAATGAACAATATAACACCGCATGCGAGTGTCTATCAAAGACGCGCCAAACGTGATACAATCACGCTATACGTTAATTTTGGTGAATTTTCGGCCTGAATATGGTATAAAGCAAGATTACGTCAATTTAAACCGCGCGCCGCGGTGAGATTTGGACCCGAGCAGTAGTATGGAAAACGACCAGCGGTTGACGCCTTTACCGGTAACCCACGATTTACAACCCGCACACATTGATTACCCTTATTCGTCCGGCTACGACGACGCTATCGATAACAAGCGCTCGATCAGGCAGTATATCAATGTCGTCTATAAACGCCTGCCGATTATTCTGGCGATAACTATCCTCGTTACGGCCGCCGTCGCATTTTATTCTTTCCGAATGCTGTCGGTCTATCAGGCCCAAACAGGCATGATCATCGAGCCTCGCAAGGCTCCGCAAACCCAGAAGGACGCGATCAATATCAATTTTGGCGACGACCAGAAATATTACAATACACAGCTCGAACTGCTGAAAAATCCGGACCTGATGAAGCGCGTCGTCGTCTCGCTCGGCCTTCAACGCGACCCTAATCTTTTCGGCGACCAGAATCGCGGCCTTCTTGCAGGAATTCGTTCACTATTTTCCGGCGGGCAAAAAGCTGCCGAGCCGGAAAACTCATTGCCGATCGTCAGCGGAGCATCACTCGATTCGAATAAAAGCGGCCAGATGCAGTTGACGCCCGAAGAAAACTCGCGAGCAGAACTCTACGCAACAATTCTCGTCAGCGGGTTGAGAGTTGAGCAGTTAGAGAGAACGAACATCGTCAACGTCATGCTGCAAACTTCAAATCCGGCGATTGCGGCAAGAGTTACCGATCGCGTAGCCGAGCAATTTATCAAGGAAGACGCCGACCGCGAGACGGCCGGTGCTCAAAAGGCTTACGAAGACCTCGGATCATCGATCGAAGAATTAAAAGCGACCATCGCCCAGCAGGAAAACGATTTTATTGAAGCGATGCGTTCGGGCGACTTTCCACTCGTAGACGGCGGCGGCGGGCTGAGGGCGGATAATTTAAAGATCCTTCAATCGCAAAGGAATGACGCTCAGCTCGAAGTCGAAAGGCTCAATGCGATGTTTAACGCTGCTATCAACGCGAGCAAAACGGGCGACATCCTTGCAATCGTCGGCGAAAATAAAGCGATCCTGGCCGCGCGTACCGCTAATCAAAATCGAATAGCCGATCTGGAAAAACGAAACGAGGAAATAGGCCGACGCATCGACGAAAAAACCCAAAGACGTAAAGAGTTACTGGTAACTTACACCGAGGAACATCATCTCGTAAAAAAAATTGACGCCGAGATCGCGGAGCTTGGTGTTCAAAAAATCCGAATTAATAAGGAAACCTCGGATAAGATCGAAGTTGAAGGCAAAACGCTTGTCCAGAATGCCGAACGTGAGGTTCTCTCCAGCCTTCGCGCGCAGTTGGACGCTTCGCAGCAGCGTTTGGCGCGCTCAGTTGCGGCGTTTGACAATGCCGCGGCTCGGGCAAATGTCGAGGGAATTGCCGAAACAAAACTGACCACGCTAAAGAGCGAGATCAAATCCAATCACGACCTTCTGGACACTTATACGCAGCGGCAAAAGGAACAGGAATTGGCACTCTCCACCGGGCGGCCGACAAATATTTCGGTTCAGAATCGCGCGATGACACCGACCCAGCCGATCGGCCCGCAGCGCGGTCGCAATATTCTCGTCGCGCTGCTTCTTTCTTTTGCGGCAGGCATCGGACTCGCGTTTTTGCTCGATTATCTTGACGATTCGGTTCGCACCTCGGATGACATCAGCCGTCATCTCGGATTGCCGACGCTCGCTCTGATACCGCATCATCTGAATACGGACAAACGTAAACTGTTGACGGGTACGAACGGAAACGGTGTTCTATCACAATCGATGGCGCTCATAACAATGGACGAGCGAAATTCGCCGACAGCCGAAGCCTATCGCCACCTGCGAACGTCGTTGCTCTTCTCATCCGCCGGCAAGCCGCCGCAAACCATACTGGTCACATCTTCGCAGCCTTCGGAAGGTAAAACCACGACCGCGATCAACACGGCGATCACTCTTGCCCAGTCCGACGCCGACGTCGTCATCATCGACTGCGACCTTCGCCGTCCGCGTCTGCACAACCATTTTGGATTCGAAAACACGCGCGGGCTTACAAACTATCTCTCCGGCGACAAGGAAACCGACAACCTGTTGCGCACTTACAAGGATCTGCCTCGTTTGAAGGTCATAACGAGCGGCCCGATACCGCCAAACCCGGCCGAGCTTCTCAGCTCAAACGAAATGCGCAACCTGCTGCAATTCCTGTCAGGCAAATTCAAGCACGTTATCATCGATTCGCCGCCCGCGATCTCGTTCACCGACGCCGCGATACTCTCTACACTCGTTGACGGCGTTGTCCTCGTAGCGATGGCCAATAAAAGCTCGATCCACCTGATGCGCCAGTTCAAACAGCGCGTCCATAACATCGGCGCGCGAATCTACGGCGTCGTCCTCAACGGCATCAAGGCCGGCTCGATGGAATACGATTATTACGGCTCAGGCTATTATAAATATTATTCAACCGGCGACGAAGACGAATCAACGCCTCACATGGAAAAGCAAGAAAGAGCAAGCGCCGTGAACGGTAAGCATTAGCTGGCAGTTTGTGGCTGGCAGCTAGCAGCTAGAATTTTATTTTTGATTGGTCAGCAGCGAAGGCTGATTTTGAACACTCGGCTCCAGCCGCTCGCCGTACATCTTGCGGTAATATTCCCGATACTTGCCGCTGCGAACGTGATTGACCCAAGCCTGATTTGATCTGTACCAATCTATCGTCGCCTCCAAACCATTTTCCCATGTTGTCGCTGGCAACCAACCGAGTTCGTTTTCTGCTTTTGAAGGATCAATCGCATATCGGCGGTCATGCCCGAGCCGGTCAGTGACAAATTTGATTAAGCTGTGCGGTTTTTCCAAAGCGTCGAGAATAGCGGTCACGACATCGATATTCTCACGCTCGTTTCGTGCTCCGATGTTATAGGTCTCGCCCGAAATTCCCTTCTCATACGCCAGCCAAATCGCCGAGCAGTGATCGTCCACAAAAATCCAGTCACGCACATTGCGGCCGTCGCCGTAAACCGGAAGCGGCTCGTCAGCCATAGCGTTAGCGATCATCAGAGGGATGAGTTTTTCGGGAAATTGACGCGCGCCGTAATTATTGCCGCATCGCGTGATTATTGTGTCGATGCCAAAAGTTTCGCGTGCCGCGCGCACCATTAATTCTGCCGCCGCTTTCGACGCCGCATAAGGCGAGTTCGGCTGGAGCGGCGACGCCTCGGTAAAAAGCTTGTCCGAGCCTTCGGCCAGGCTGCCCATAACCTCGTCGGTCGAGATCTGAACAAACCGTCTAACGCTTTTTTCGCGAGCGGCGTCCAGCAAAACCTGCGTTCCCGTAACGTTCGTTCTCAGAAATTCGTACGCCGAAGTTATGCTACGGTCAACGTGCGAATCTGCGGCGAAATTAAAAATCGCGTCGCATTCATCAGGAAGCGCCGCCAAAACGGCCTCGTCATCAGAAATGTCGCCATTAACAAATTTATGTCGGCTCTCGTCCAACCCGTTAAGATTTTCGAGATTGCCGGCGTATGTCAGCGCGTCAAAATTGATGATTCGTATTTCAGAATTTAGCCCGAGCACCAATCGGACAAACGCCGAACCGATAAACCCCGCACCGCCGGTGACGAATATTGTCTTCATACAAAAATTCTAACCACATAGAAACATTAGGACACATAGAAGAAAAAAACGCTGAAGTGCTTTCTTGTCTCTATGTGTCCTATGTTCCTATGTGGTTAATCTCATCTCATCTTTCAAGGCGTCGCATCTGTTCGAGCAATTTATCCGCGTAAACTTTCGGCTTGTTAATGTTCTTGAGCACAAGCTTTCCGCCTTCGTCGCTGGCGTTGTCGATCATCAGGTCGCCGATTCCGAACAAACGCTGCCACGGCGTTGCCGAGACCGTCACATCCTGTATTCGCCGAAGCGGAACATTGCGGGTCGTCCTCGAAATAAAGCCCGAGTCAATCTCCAATTTCGATTCCGTCAGCAAGTAACTCGTAAGTTTCTGCCTGACGTGATAAAAGGCCGGCACCAAAAACAACAGCAGCCCTAGCACGACAGAAAGCCAGGGCGACACGTAACTCGACAAAAGCAGGCTCGTAAACCCGACCAACAACAAAGCGCCGATTGCCGCTCCGACATAACCTGCCTTAACAAAAAACAAAGTCGGCGAAATCGAAAACAACTCGGCTTCTTCATTTACAACGGCAGTCCCGGCATTTGGACTTTGGACTTTGGACATTGGACTTCGAGTAACGACACGAGTTTCTTCTTCGATTTCCTCAGGCTGACTGCGGACCGCCGCCTGCTGACTGCCAACATCTTCGCCACACTTTCGACAATATTGGGCCGTGTCCAGATTGTCCGCCCCGCATTTTATGCAATACATCAAGCAAAATGATAACCCAGCGATAGTGGATAGTGAATTAGTGGACAGTGGACTGTCAGAAAAAGGATCGCCTAACTATCCACTTTTCCACTATCAACTATCAAGTGTGGTTGGAGAGTCAATAGGATTTATGAAAACAGCGGCGAAGGATTGATCGCCCCGATAAGTTCTTCGAAATCGTCTGGGTGAAGCTTCTCGAAGTCACCTTGCGCCACTTTTCGGGGCAAAACTATTTGCGAATTTAATCGATTTTAGACAAAAAAACGCGGCCAATCGCGCGACTGGCCGCAGGTCTTTTCGACTATTTGGAGAAGAGGGTTGAAAAAGTGAATAGCTGATAATGACCAGTTAAGGACATTTTTCACTGTTCACTGTTCACTGATTAACCAGCCGCATTCGTCCGTCGGAAAGGCGGACGGCTATGACGACGGGCTCAAATATTGTAAGCGGCGGCGCGACTTTCTTTTCGAGTTTTGCCACCTGCGCGTCATTCACGCGGCGGTAATTGCGTGAGTACGTGCCGTCCGAGATCGAGGCGTAGCGGGCCGAGATGCGGCGGACGTATTCGCGGGTTTCGTTGTAGGGCGGTATATTGTTGCCGTATTTCATCACGGCTCCTTCGCCCGCGTTGTAGCCCGCCAGAGCAAGATTCATATCCTGGCCGAACATATCGAGTAGCATTCGCATGTATTTGACGCCGCCTTCGATATTCTGTCTCGGATCGTAAATGTTTGTCACGCCTAAGCGTCGTGCGGTCGCGGGCATAAGCTGCATCAGGCCGCTTGCGCCCTTATGTGACAAGGCTTTCAGCTTGAATGACGACTCCTGATGCATCTGCGCGTAGATCAGCAGCGGATCGATTCCGTATTTGCGGCTCGAATTGACTATAAACGAATCAATAAGAAAGTCACCGGTTGTAAACCCTTTCATTTGTGAGTTTACCGACATCCCAGATCTGTTGTAGTTCTGACGCATAAGCTCCTGGTCTGCCAAACCTTCTGTCACGCTCATACGTGTTTGCGCGACCTTTTGCGTCATGGCGGTCTTTTGAACAAGCGGTTTGTTGTTGGCGATCTTTTTTGACGCCGACTTTGACTTCGTTTTTACAGCGACCGGGATAGTTTCGGTGCGATAGACATGAACTCCGCGGGCAGTAGAAAAATTGTCCAGAACACGCGGCCGGTCCTGCGAAAAGGCGGGAGCGGTGGAGAACGCTATGAGGATTAGAGCGAGGTGTGATGGTTTCATTGTGGTAGCAAGGCGGACGGGGTTTGAGCGAATCAAGCCGTTTTCACGGCGGTAGAATCGTCTATCTAATAAAAATGCACAAAGATCGAGTGTTTCCACAAAATTTATAAATATTTAACAATGTTTGTGTTTGGATGTTAAATGTTAGATGTTCGATGTTAGTGATATGCTCTAGCTCTGACATCTGATATCTGACTTCTGCTAATGCTGTATGTTTCGCAAATCCTCAATCGGCCGATCTTCGACACCCGCAACGAAAAGATTGCGGCGATCAATGACGTTCTCGTCAGATACGGCGAGGAAGAATATCCGCCTGTGATCGGCCTTGTCGCCCGTTATCGCCGCCGTAATTTCTTTATGCCGACTCGTGATCTTGCAGGACTTGGCTTGCACGGGGCGAAAATGACATCGGCGATACTCAACCTTACGCCGTTTATCCGGCGTGAAGGCGAGGTTTTGCTCGGCAAGGACGTGCTCGACAACCAGTTGATCGACGTTGACGGCAAACGCGTTGTTCGCGTCAATGATGTGCAGTTGATCGAGGCCGGCGACATTTGGCGTGTATCCGGTGCTGACGTAAGCTTGCAAGGGTTTGTTCGTCGGCTGATGCCAAAAGGTTTTTACGGCAGCGACCGGCCCGTTGAGGTGATCGATTGGGCCGACGTAGGCTATCTCGCGACCGATACGGCAACCGTTACAGTGCAGCTAAAGTCTTCAAAAGACAAGCTTTCGCGGCTTCATCCGGTCGAAATCGCCCAACTTGCCGAGTCGCTTTCACCTATCCATCGCACCGAGGTCGTCGAGAGCTTGGATGATGAGACCGCAGCCGACACGCTCGAGGAAATGTCCACCGAGGCTCAGGCGCAAATCCTAGAGGATCTCGATGGCGAACGGGCCGCAGACATTCTCGAGGAAATGTCTCCCGACGACGCAGTTGACGTTTTGGAAAAGATGGACAATGAGAAGGCTCAGGCCTTATTCAATTTGATGGAACCCGACGAAAAAGCCGACGTTGCTGAGCTGATGCATTTTGAGAACGACACCGCCGGCGGCCTGATGACGACGGAGTTTGTCGTTTTTCCACGAGACCTGACAGTCGGCGAGACAATCCGTTCGCTTCGCGAAATGGCCGAGACGCCGAACATGATCTATTACCTCTATGTTGTCGAGGAAAAAGATTCATGGCGACTCTGCGGCCTGATTTCGCTTCGTTCATTGATATTGGCCGATCCAACCAAAAGACTCGATGAAGTGATGCGATCCGAGTTTCGTTTTGCTCATCCGTCAGAGTCTGCTGAAGATGTCGCTCAAACAATCGCGGAATACAACCTGCTCGCTTTGCCCGTTATCGACGACGATGGCGATATCGCGGGCATCGTGACCGTCGATGACGCGATGGAAATATTGCTGCCAAAGAACTTACAGCGACGGCTGCCGCGCTTGTTCGGCTAATTCAGACACCGAACTGTTTCAAATGGTGGCTGATATGTTTATGGGCTATGACTGCCCATTCCTTCGCAGTCATCTTTCCGAAAAATGGATGATGTTTGCAGTCTTGCCCAATAGGCAGGTCGGCAATTTTATTGATCGAATCGATAACCAAAGCTTTATCAACATCAAATTCCAATGGTTTTTGACCGTTCTGCCGCTGGTTAAATTCCGGTGATGTTTTTACGTCTTTGGGCATCGGCAGGACATACAAAATCAATGGTTTGATCAGTATCCTTGAAAATAGATTACTTTTGTCCGGAAGGCTCACAGAGAATGGTAATTCGCCTGCTTGTACCAGATGCGACATCATCTGATTGACACTCATCATGCCCCACGACGGCTTTTCATTGCCAGTAAGTCTATTCAATCTTTCTATCAAAACTGCTCTGTCGGTTTCATTTCTAACTGTTGGCATAATAAACCCTTGTCATCATAATGATTTTCGTAAAAATGATTAAGATAGATTCAGGAAACAACCACGACAGTCAACTCCTGGGTTGAGTGCGTCGTTGTCAACCTTCTAAATTGAGAGTTGAGAATTGAAATTGAGGAATATCGACAAATTTTCAATTTTCCGTTCTCCATTTTCAGGTTCCCTTAGCATCGTTCCAAACGTTCCAACCGTTCCATCGCGTTTCAGCCGTTCCACAGCGTTCCAAACTTGAGTGCGTTGTTATCAACTTTTGAAGTGGAAATGCGTTTTTTTTGCGTAAGCCCGCACGTAAGCAAGGGCGGTACTCTCAACTTGAGTGTACCGTCCTTACTTACGTGCGGACTTGCGCAATTTAGCTCCATGCTCGTCTAGTTTTCAAAGATCAAAAAATCGCATAATTTCAACGATCCCGCATCATGCTGGCATAGTTTCGCTCAAATGGAAATACCAACTTTCCGAATATGACGCAACTTTCCGAATATGACGTAACTTTCCTAATATGACGTAACTTTCCGACTGTCGCAGAGACGCATGCGGGCCAACTGGCCGCCCGTTTAGCGAAACACTTTTTCAATATTCTTCGTAAAAATGCAAACAACCCTTATGCCGGTTGAGGCAGAGACTGTTAAACTTAGATAAATCAAATTTTAGGAGCAAATTATTATGAAGCGAGCAGCATTTCTATTTACAGTATTTTTTACATTCGCCCTTGCGGCAAACGCCCAGGGTTTGAGCATCGGAGCCGCGATGGAGAATTTTTCATTGGCCGATACCAACGGCAAGATGCACACGCTGAACGATTTGAAGGGCACAAAAGGCTCACTGGTCATTTTTGTCTCGTCAAAATGTCCGGTAGTCGGCATGTATAACGAGCGGATAAATCAAATCGCAACCGATTACAAGGCAAAGGGCATTAACGTGATCGGTATCAATTCGAACGTCACGGAAAACGGCGAGCAGGTCAAAAATCATGCTGAGTTGACTTATAAGTTTCCGGTGCTGATCGACAAAAACAGCCTTCTTGCCGACAAGCTCGGAGCCAACTTCACACCGGAATTCTTTTTTGTCGATCCAAAAAATATTTTGCTTTACCACGGAGCGCTCGATAACGATCGTACCGCTACCAACATTACCGAAAAGTATCTGCGAAATGCGTTTGACTCTTCGCTCGCCGGAAAGAAGATCGAAAAGTCTTCGACCGCTGCGTTTGGATGTTCCATCAAACGGCCGAATTCGTAATTCATGAATTTATCGCTTTTTCTCAAATTCGGCGCAAAAACGGCAGTGGCTTTTGTCATTGCCGTTTTATTAACCCAGAACGGCGCAGCCCAAAACGTTGCGCCAAAAAAAGAGAAAATCATTCTCCCCGTCGTCAAACAGATTGACATAAACGGCCTCAAATCTCTCCTTCAACCAAACGGTAAGCCGTTGCTGATAAATTTTTGGGCGACGTGGTGCGAACCTTGCCGCGAGGAATTTCCCGATCTTGTCAGGATCGATGAGGAATTTAGGGGAAAGATCGACTTCATCACGGTATCGCTGGACGATCTCGCCGATATCAAGACTCACGTCCCAAAATTTCTGAAAGAAACAAACGCCAAAATGCCTGCGTACCTGCTGCGTACGCCGGACGAGAGCGCTGCAATTAAAATGGTTTCCGCCAGTTGGCCGGGTAATTTGCCCATGACGATTTTGTTCAATCCGGACGGCTCGGCCGCGTATTCACGCAACGGCAAAATCCGATATGAAGGACTGAAAGCCGAGATCGATAGGCTGTTCGCTCCAGCATCAACAACGAAGGACGGCGTTTTTGTCGTGATGGATTTCGTAAAAGTAAAAGAAGGACGCCGCAACGAGGCTTTGTACTATTACGAAAACAACTGGAAAATTTACCGCGTCGAGGCAAAGAAGCAGGGCGTGATCGATTCTTTTGAATTGATCGAAGCTCGCTCCGAAACAAACACTGCTTTTGACCTTATACTCGTGACACGATACAAAGGCGAAGAAAAATTCCTCAACAGTGAAAAAAACTTCGAGCCAATCCTTAAGGAACTGCGTCCGGACGGCGCAAAACTGCTGAACTCGCTGAAACCCGAAGAGTTTCGGCAAAACGTTTTTTTGTATCAAGGCCGCTCGATCATCCCGACAAATTAAGTCATCCTGATACAGGCCGTGTCCTAAAGCTGTTGCGTTAATTTAATCAAGACTTTGCGGACTTTGCGGCTTTGCGTGAGATCGGCTTTTTTTTCACGCAAAGACGCTAAAATCGCAAAGAAGAAATCGGTCATCTCGAAAACCCACAAGATTAGGACACTGCCTTGACGAGAGTCTGTGCCTTCGGATTTGATAAACACACCCGAAACGCATAAACTCTTTTGTTTATTTCACGAGTCAATTTTTCGTCAGATGATCGCCACCCAAACTACCGCAGTCACTTCTCAGATCGTTGAACAGCACAACCTGACGCCGGGCGAATACGACCGAATCGTTGAGGTTCTTGGCCGCGAGCCTAATCTAACTGAACTCGGCGTGTTTAGCGTGATGTGGTCGGAGCATTGTTCGTATAAATCTTCGCGGGTTCATCTCAAACGCCTGCCGACGACGGGCGAGCGTGTCATTGTGCCGCCGGGCGAGAATGCGGGTGTCGTTGACATAGGTAATGACTGGTGCGTGGCGTTCAAAGTCGAATCTCATAACCATCCGAGCTTTATCGAGCCGTTTCAGGGAGCCGCAACCGGCGTCGGCGGAATCCTGCGAGATGTTTTTACGATGGGAGCCAGGCCGATCGCGGCAATGAACAGCCTGCGGTTCGGACCCATTTCAAATGCGGAATGCGGAGTTCGGAGTGCGGAGCCTGCATCAAAATCTGAAATCTCAAATCTGAAATCTGAAATTGGAGTCATCAACAGAAACCGTGCGATTCTCAAAGGCTGTGTTGCGGGCATCGGGCATTACGGCAACTGCTTCGGCGTGCCGACGGTTGGCGGCGAGGTTGTGTTTGACGAATCGTACAGCCTCAATCCGCTTGTGAACGCTTTTGCTCTCGGCATTGTCAGAAAGGATCAGATTTTTTTTGGCAAAGCTTCCGGCATTGGTAATCCTGTGCTTTATGCAGGTGCAAAAACAGGCCGTGACGGTATTCACGGTGCGACGATGGCGTCGGCTGAGTTTGACGAAGCGGCTCTTGAAAAACGTCCGACCGTTCAGGTTGGCGACCCTTTTTTGGAAAAGCTTCTGCTCGAAGCCTGTCTCGAAGCGATGCGCAGCGGCGCGATCGAAGGCATTCAGGACATGGGCGCAGCCGGACTGACTTCGTCTTCCGTCGAGATGGCCGCCCGAGCCGGCAACGGCCTTGAGATCGACCTGACGCTCGTCCCGCAGCGTGAAACCGGCATGACCGCCTACGAAATGCTGCTCTCCGAATCGCAGGAGCGGATGCTGATCGTCGCAAAGCAGGGCCGCGAAAAGCAGGTCGTCGATATTTTTAATAAATGGGAGCTCGACGCAGTCGTCATCGGCAAAGTCGTCGAAGGCGACCGTTTGAAGATAATCCACAACGGCATCATCGAAGCCGATCTGCCGGTAAAGGCTCTGACCGACGAGGCTCCGAAGTATGAGCGGCCGATGGCGAAGCCGAGTTCCAAGTTCCAAGTTCCAAGTTCCGAGTTAAATCAATCCGACTCGGAACTCGGAACTCGGAACTTGGAACAAGCTTTGAAAGAGCTTCTCGCTTCTCCAAACATCTGCTCAAAACGCTGGGTTTATGAGCAGTATGACACGATGGTGCGCACCAATACCGCTCTTTTACCGGGCGCCGATGCTGCCGTGATTCGCATTAAAGAGACGCGTTGTGCCATAGCTATGTGTCTCGACGGAAATGGGAAATTCACAGCTATCGATCCGCGAAACGGAGCAAAACTCGCCGTCGCCGAAGCGGCACGCAATGTCGTCTGCGTTGGAGCTAAACCTATTGCCGTTACAAATTGCCTGAACTTCGCCTCGCCCGAACGCCCGGAGGTAATGTGGAGCTTCTCGGAAGTCATCGACGGCATGGCCGAGGCGTGCATCGCGTTTAATACGCCTGTCGTTTCCGGCAATGTGTCCTTCTACAACGAAACCGACGGCCGCGGCATTCTTCCAACACCGACAATCGGCATGGTCGGCCTTATCGAAGACACTCGAAAGCTCATTACGCACGGATTCAAGAATGAAGGTGACCTGATCGCAGTTCTCGGCGTTACACATGACGATCTCGCCGCCAGCGAATACGCCCAAATCATACTCGGACACACAACCGACGAACTGATCGCTAACGGAGATGTGCCGCGCATCGATCTTCAACAGGAAAAACTTGTTCAGGAAACACTGATGCGCCTCGCCGATCAATGTCTCATAAATTCAGCTCACGACTGCTCCGACGGCGGCCTTGCCGTTGCTGTCGCAGAATGTTGCTTTTCATCACTTGGCCGCAGCGCAATCGGAGCTGAAATCTATCTTCACAACAGTGATCTCTCGATCGAATCGCTGCTTTTTGGCGAGTCTCCATCGCGCATCGTGATCAGTTTCGCTCCTGAAAATTTGGAGAGTATAAAGACTTCACTAAGCGATTGCCCCTTCGAAGTGATCGGAAATGTAGGTTCACCCGAACTCAAAATTTCCGTAAACGAGCAAACATTAATCGAAACTCCTATTGGCGATCTTGAATCTGCCTGGAAAGACTCGCTCAAGCATAAATTAGAAACCTCTGAAATAAGTGAAAAGGGATAGGTGATAGTTGTATAAGTTCTAGCTTATCACCTATCCCTTTTCACTTATTCCGGATGAGATCGCTTTCATAAATGGTATCAATCCCGGCACCTTCGCTTTCCATTCTTCGAATTCATCACTAAATGCCTCTCGCAGAAGACTCTCTTCGATATTTGTACGTATTTTTGTGCCGATTAGGAAAACGATCACAGCTGTTGCGAGTGCGATCCAATTGCTAACGACAAATCCAGTCGCGAGCAGCATTCCGAGCATCGCGGTGTAGATCGGGTGGCGGACCATGTTGTAAACGCCGCTTGTTACGAGTTTGTGACCCTCGATCAAGCGTGCCTGGATACTCCATTGTTTCCCAAGCTCCCGGATCGCCGATGCGACGAGCCAGACGGAACTGACAGCGAGGAAGATCGCGGTTATCTGAACGCCGACGTTTATTTCAAAATGCTGGTCGATCATCGGGGATGCGAATGGAATTCGCGGGATTAAGGCAAGCCCGATTCCTGCCAGTTGAAGAGCAAGGCCGATCCACGATCCTGATTTTCGTTTTGTACCGGACGTGTCACCCGCCCTCTTACGCAGAAAGACGATACCGCCAAAAGTGAGCCACATTACCAACACTACGACGAGCGACGCCAGATTTGTGTACCAGGATATTTGCTCAACATTCATCAGGCCATAGAATAGACCTGATGAGCGCCGGAATCTACCTTCACATACCTTTTTGCAAGTCGCGGTGTTCGTATTGCGATTTTGCGACGGATGTATATCGCGATGCAGGTTCTGTCGAGAACTATATCAACACTTTGATCAAAGAGATCGGTTTGTTCCGTTCCGGAACAGTGGAACAGATGGAACAAGGTGGAACAAAAGCCGTTGACACGATCTATTTCGGCGGCGGAACGCCCTCGCTGCTTTCGGCGAAGCAGGTGGAAAGGATACTGGAAGCCATAAATTTCAAATTTCAAATTTCAAATTTCGAAGAAATAACGATGGAAATGAATCCGGCAACGGTTACGCCGGAAACGTTGCGGGATTATCTGTCTCTGGGGGTAAATCGCGCGAGCTTTGGCGTTCAGACTTTTGATGACCGGGCATTGAAGCTGCTTGCACGCGGTCACGATGCGAATGACGCTCGGCAAACTTATGAAATGCTCCGCGAAGCGGGTTTCGACAATATCAGCTTTGACCTGATTGCCGGTTTGCCTGGGCAAACGCTTGATGATTGGAGGAAAAATCTCGACAAAGCAATAAAAATGCAGCCCGAACATCTTTCGCTTTATTTGCTTGAGATCCACGAAGGCACGCCGCTCGCTGAGCAGGTTCGCACCGGCCGCCAGCCGCAGCCGGACGACCAAGTCGCCGCCGAAATGTACGAGATAATGCTGGACCGTCTGGACGCCGCCGGATATGAGCAATACGAGATATCAAACTTCTCGCGGCCCGGCTTTGAGTCGCGGCACAATACAAAATACTGGACCCTCGATCCTGTGTACGGCTTGGGCGTATCGGCTCATTCATTCGACGGACGGCAGCGGTATGCCAACGAGCGCGATACTGCGAAATATGTAGAAATGATCGAAAAGAGCGGCTCGGCTGAAGTGATGCGCGAAGACATTGATCTCGCTTCTGAGTTTATTTTTCTCGGATTGCGATTGGAAGACGGCATCGACCTGAATCTTTTTGTAGAACGGTTTGGTTTCGATTTGATGGGGAAATATCAGGCTGAAATTGAACGCTTGAACGAAGGTGGCCTGATTGAAATTATAGGAGAAAATATGCGGCTGACGCGAAAAGGAAAGCTGTTTTCGAATGAAGTGTTTTCGGTTTTTGTCTAGGTAAATGAAAATCCAACTTCAACCACCCGCTACCGCAGGTGGTTCTGACAGCTTAAGGTGCGTTCGGGCTTCCCATAGTTCGGGGAAGAATTTTTTGGTGAGCGTCGTCATTAGATAGCCGACGCCCTCCGAGCCGCCGGTGCCGCGTTTCATTCCGAGCATTCGCTCGACCATGAGGACGTGGTGGTAACGCCAGAGCGAAATCTGAGCGTCGTGCTCAATGAGCAGGTCCTGCATTATGAAAAGATCGGCGTGCTTTTCCGGATGTGCAAGTATCTCGACAATTGCAGCGACCTTTTCTTCGTGGTTTGCCACCGCAAAGCCTTGTCGTTCTAACAGTGACCAAAATGCATCGCCGAGGCTTGGCTCAACAAAGCGTTCGTTGAGGCGTTTGTAGGAAAATTCGTCATTGCGAAAATGCTCAAGAATCTTTTCGTCCTTTTGGCCCGAAACAAATTCGATCTCACGAAACTGCATCGACTGAAAACCGCTCGCCGGGTTTAACTTGTCGCG
Source organism: Pyrinomonadaceae bacterium (assembly GCA_046160805.1). Taxonomy (GTDB): domain Bacteria; phylum Acidobacteriota; class Blastocatellia; order Pyrinomonadales; family Pyrinomonadaceae; genus OLB17. The sequence goes on along the minus strand of JBJXHF010000041.1, from coordinate 10,004 downwards.
AAATTCGAGAAAGCCGATTTGCGCCATCGTCTCGAGCAAATGAATTTGCGAAACGAGCACTTTTTCAATGGACACAACGGAGCGTAGGCTGTGATTTACGCGAAACGTGCGGCCTTCGTTGAGCCATTTTATCGTCGCATCTATCTCGTGAAGGATCTGCTTGAACCAAAGCTCGTAGGCCTGGTGAATTACGATGAAAAGCAGCTCATCGTGGCTGTGCGGATCGGAGAGGCGCCGCTGAAGCTCGATAAGCTCGGGAACCTTGAGGTATTCATTGTAAGAAAGCAGAGTGCCTTTACCGTATTCGTATGTCATCGTCTGGCGCAAAAAGCTAGCTCAATATTCAATTATATGGCTGTTTATGTCAATTTTCGCACCAAAATGCGCAATGAAATGAGAAAAGTCTTGACAGGATGTTAAATTTCCGCTAAATTTGCCTTCGTCTATTAAAAACACACATAACTACTTCCCCGCGATCTTGCAGTTTAAGATCGGATTTTATCTGGAACTGTGAGTGAGTAAATAGATTTGTTTTTAGCAGCTTGGGGTGCCGCCCTTCGCATCACGGTTGCGCTTTGTTCTCACGGTATTATCTTAGCGAGCGTACCGTCATAGATTTTTTCGAGTATGCAGGAGGAGTTAAAAAAGGATGTTAAAAGTTAACGGTAAGGTCAAATGGTTTAACAATGCCAAAGGTTACGGATTTATCGAGCAGCCCGGCGAGCAGGATATTTTCGTCCACTACAGCGCCATCTCGGGCGACGGCTTTAAGTCGCTGATACAGGGTCAGGAAGTCGAGTTCGAGGTATCTGACGGCCCCAAAGGCCCACAGGCCGAAAACGTAATGAAACGCGCCTGGGAACGAATAAATTAAACGTTCGCGAGATAATTAAAAAAGGCTGTCTGAGCGCCTAGGTCTCAGACAGCTTTTCTAATGATTAAAGGGCGACTTACCTCGAGTTGCTCAATATTCAAGATAAAGAAATAAATCAATAACGTTAACCCGCTGTTTGGAAGGCGGGGTTACTTCCGCTCCTTCAACGCGGGCGTTTGGAATTCCCTGTCCTTCTGAATTGAGCACGCGTCCGCTGATCTCGGCTTGGTTTGAAGCGGCTGGCGAAATCATTACCTGGCCGTCTATGGCTGTTGTCGCCGGGTCGCCTTCGTTGAGCATTATCCGCTCCCATTTGAGAGTCGTCATCGTGCCGGGCAGTCCGACGGCCTTGAATTTGAGGTTCAAGAGAATTCCGCTGCCGTCGAGCGCTGTTGCGCCATACACAGCGACTCTTAACAAACCGGGCTCGTTTGCGTTTACCGCGAACGAGAGCCGTCGGCTGAGAGTTCCGGCAAATTCGATTACGTCGGACTGAGGCAGTATCACCGCCGGATCGTATCTAAGCTCGAATTCGTAAGAGATTATTCCCTTTTCAGCCGCTCCGTCGATGCTTATGGGCACGATCACTTCTCTACCGGCCGGCGTCGTGAGACGAGGCGCCGTAACTGCAGTGCTGCGTAAGGGCCCGACGGCCGGACGAGCGCCCGTATTAGTCCAGTTACCCGTAACCTCACCCATCAAGAGCGCGGAATAATCCTGTCCGTTGATAGCGCCGCTGACCGAAGCGTAATTTCTGTTAACAGGAACAAATCTCCACGTTCCGGTCGATCCGGACGGAGAGGCACTAACCGTATAATTAGCGATCAGTGCCGCATCGAACGAACCGATCGTGCCGTTGCCGCTGGTATCTGCGACGATCAGTTGATTACCGGTCAATTGCGATTTGGCGCCCCTGCAGTGTGCTGGGCGATCCTCGCCGCATCGTTTGAGCCGATGCTGTTCTGGCCAGTCGTCTTTGACGGTGTGACCGTGTACGATCCCGCTCCGAAACCGGTCAGTGTATATGTGCCGCCGGGAAATGAAGTCGTAGTGGAAACATTAGGCGAGCCAGCGCCGCTGATAACTGCATTCGACACAAAACGCGGTGTCGGCGTTCCGATTGCGTTGCCATAGGTAACGGTGCCGCTTATCGAAGCCGGAACGGTCGCCGTTGCGGTCGCGGTTGCCGTATTTGTCGGCGTTGCCGTATTCGTTCTTGTCGGCGTTGCAGTATTCGTTCTTGTCGGCGTAAATGTTGGAGTAAGAGGCGTTGGGGTGTTGGTAGCCGAATTCGTTCGCGTCGGCGTAAACGTAGCGGTCGCAGTGTTTGTCGGCGTAAAGGTCGGCGTCGCAGTCGCCGTCGGCGTCGCTGCGGTGCACGCAGTGTGCTTGAACGAACCAATGCGCGTAGTCCAATTCTGGCCCTGAACCGGGAAGAACATATGCGTGTACCAGAACGTGCAATCGTCCACCGGATCGACGCTCATCGCGCTGTAATCGCCCCAACGGGTACAAACGCCGCCGCAGTTGCCGGTCTGGACGCTGCGCGTCACGCCTGGCAGCATAGTCGTCTCCGTCTGCGCCAAGGTGCCCAAAGGATCGGTTATCAGGCGTCCTGCGTAGCGAATGTCGGGAGCAAGGCTCGAGCTTGACGCCGTGTAACCGATGGCCATATTACCCTGCTTGTCCACGGCCAGAGCGCCCATAAATCGATTGATGCCGTCGGCAGCATTATTATATATCTGTTGCTGGACCGGCGTGGTGTTCACCGTTGTCCCGGTGACGTTGATCTGGGCCCACTGAATGCCCACAGGTGTCGCAGCCGACGCGGTGCCGGTCGTATGATTGACCCATAGTGATTCAACGCCGCCGATGTTGCGGTACTGGACCTGCATCATCATTCGTTCACGAAGCGTATCACTTACGTTTCCCGGAGCAGGATTTGGCACCGTAAGCGGGGGTACAGCATAGCTGGCTTGGGAGACATTGGTTGGCCCGGTATAGGTCGTATTTGCCGGTGTCGTAAAATCTACATCAAATTTATAAACTTCCCATGCTGCTAAGGTTAGAGAATCTCCGACAAAATAGTTCGGTGTGTTAACCGGCGGCGCTGTGCCGCGGTAATTGCTGGGAAGCACAGTGGCGTGCGACGATGACATGTCGGCAAACTGAATGTCGTTTGCCGTCAGAGCGGTTCCGTTAACCATCTTGCTGATGTTAAAGGCATAAGCACGCGCTCCCTGATAGGTTGCCGTCGCGCAACCGGCTGACGTGCAGTCGAACATATTTGTTCCCATGTAAAGGCCGTCCGGCCAGATGCCCATCTTGGGGTAATCCGGCAAATAAGGGTGAGCCGCATCATCCGCCCTGATCGCGTAAAGCCACCAGCCGCCGGTCACGGGATTGCTTGTCTTCGAGACCGCCACGCATTCGTAGTAAGGGCCGTTCAGAATGTCCGTCCAGGCAAAATCGGCAACAATAAAGCGGTCGTACAGAGCGCTGTAAATAACAGTCGGGTCGCCATCGTTGGAGGCGTCGCACGGCGTTCCCGTCGCGGCGCCAGACCATAAAGTGTTAAACGTGAAGGTCGAGAACGCCGCGCCCGTAGTCTTGTTGTAGATGCCGACGGACGTATTGACAGCCTGCACATAATGATTCGGCCCCACGTCGCCAACCGTATCGGGCGGAAAACCTGAGCCGTTTAAATTAAACGTCATCGCATTGAACGAAATTATCGGCGTCGGCATTGCCACTAAAGGGACTTCGGGCGCGCTCTGCTGCTCAGGCTCGACTGCGCCGGGCAGCGGCTTTTTCTCCGGCCTTTCTATTTTTCCAAATCCAAATTCAGGGCGGAGCGCGAACATGTCTCGTTCCTCTTGCGTGACGAATTGCGGAAGATCGCGGACATCGCCGTTAAATTCCGACGGCGTCACAGGCTCGCCCGTGCCGAGCGTAATTCTGGCGTCTTCTTCGCGCGTGTTTTTCTTTATGCGAAGCTTCGTTCCTTTTCCTGTCTCGCCCGATTGTGACGCCATCGAAGGTTTAACTCTGGTTTTCTTCCTGGCGGGCTTTGACTGCGCAAAAAACTGCACCGTAAATAAGAGAAGAAGAATAGCCGCTAGTGAAACAATTGGTTTATTGAATATACTGCCGTGATTTGCTTTCATATTTTTGTACCAGAAAATGCGCTAAACGTGATGAGAAAAGGCGTTTGCAAAAAACTAATGGACTCAAAGATGCCGAGAAACAGTCCAAGCAATTCCAACGATTATACATTGCTGTATTGTCCGGCGCTACAAAAAACTATCTGCATGCGTAAAAAAATGTCTTTCGGTTAACCGTTATTTTTTTGACTTGTCGATTTGTTTGACGATCTTGGCAGCCCGATCGCGGGCGATGAGCGGCAGGCGTTCGTCGGTCGATAATTCGGTCAGTAAGATGAGAAGATGCAACGGGTCGGAAATCTCTTTTCGTTGAATGTATGAATCCATTCTCTCCATCAGCTCGGGCGTTTGCAGCGGCTGGTTTTGTAGCGCGACGGCAACCTCAAACTTCCATGTGTATTCATTCGCGATGCGGCGGTATTCGTCCATCAGGAACTTGGCCTGTTTGTTTTCGGTCCAGTTGTATTTCGCAGTTCGAGAGCGGCCGTCCTTTTTGACCGTGATCTCGACGATACCCATATTCGAGTGGTCGCGCGGAGTTTGATAGTTCTCATTCGACGCAAAAAAATCGAGCGCGGTAAAGGCGTCTTTCAGGTTTTTCAGTGTAACGGGCGAGAGTTCGAGCGGGTCAGTCAACATTTCGTCAAAGCCGTCTTTTAGAAACGATATTTTTCCCTTTCCCGCTTCGTCATGCTCGATCAGTATCCGCTCGTACGCAAAACCAGGACGCGTGAATTCGTAAAAATAAACCGGCGTAAAAGCGGCTGCGCCGTTATTTGGCTTTTCATCAGTCGGCCGTTCGTTTCGTTTCACGGGAATCTCGGCAGGTGCTTCCGGCGTCGGCTTTGGGATGGCAGTGACTGTGGATTTCGGTTTAGTTGCCTTCTTCTTCGACTTTTTTGTCTGCGCGTTTAATTCACTTGAGATCGAGCCAAATAAGAGCAGACAAAAACTGATGATAAGAACCTTTCTCATTTACGAACTAGTTTACTGGAAATTATGAAGTTATGCCTCACTTAAGATGCCGCCGAAAGTGATGCAGTTGGAAAAACCAAGAATTTTTAGCCGCAGATAAACGCAGATAAACGCGGATCAGAAATTGATTTACTTTGAGCCATTTGTGTTTTTGTGGTTAAATCTCTTACTCGAATTTGACCGAGACGATCTTTGAAACACCGGCTTCCTGCATTGTGACGCCGTAGAGAGCACGGGCGGCTTCCATTGTGCGTTTGTTGTGCGTGATGACGATGAATTGGGTTTTCTCGGACATGCCGGCGATCTTGTTTGCAAAGCGGCCGACGTTGGCGTCGTCGAGGGGAGCATCAACCTCGTCGAGAAGGCAAAACGGCGACGGGCGATATTTGAAGATCGCAAGTATGAGAGCGATCGCGGTCATCGCTTTTTCGCCGCCTGAGAGAAGCAGAATATTTTGCAGGCGTTTACCCGGCGGTTGGGCGACGACCTCGATGCCGGCTTCGAGAATGTCTTCGGATTCGAGCAGCGACATCTCGCCGCGTCCGCCGCCGAAAAGCTCCTGGAAAAACTCGATAAAGTTCGCATTTATCGCCTCGAATGCCGCCTTAAATTTGTCTCGCGAGCGCTGTTTGATCTCGCGCAAAGCTTCTTCAGTTGCGGCAATGCTGTCAATGATGTCGGTTCGCTGAGATGTTAAAAATAAATGGCGTTCTTCCGTTTCGCCAAGTTCTTCGAGAGCGAGCATATTGATCGCGCCAAAATTGTCGAGCCTTTGTCGCAAATCATCGGCATCGCGGCGCGCGTTTTCGAGAACGAAATCCTCATCAAGTTCGACCGAATCGACAAGCTCCGCAAGCGAAATCGTCAATTCTTGCTGGCAGTTTTCAGCGGTGTTTTTTAGCTCAGTTACCGCCTCGGCTTGTCGGATTTCGATCTCGGCGCGTTCGTTTCTCGCTCCGCCGGCCCTTCGGTTCAGGTTAGCCAGATCGTCGCTTGTGTTGTCAGACGTTTGGCGTGCATTGTTAAGAGCGACAACAGCGGCGCTAAGCTCTTCGTTCTCGCTGGCGATGTCGTCGCCCGCCGACGCGATGCGGTCGGTGATCTCGGTTATCGACGCATGCAAATTCTTGATCTTCGTCTCGGCCTCTGCTAGTTCGAGATTTTGAACCGAAAGGCGCGATTCGAGTTCTCTGCTTTCGTTCTCGACACGGCGTAGCGCCGAAACCGCCGAACGCCGTCTCTCTTCGGATGTTGCTGCGATCGTCCGCTTTTCATTGAGGACGGCGTTTGCGGCGTCGGTTTTTGTGCGAGCTTCGTTTAATGTTGCTCCGATTGTTTCGAGTTCTGAAGAAGATTCGATGCGTGCGGTTTCGGCTGCCTGCTTATTGTCGGAAGCATCGGCAAGTTTTTGTTTTAGCTCGACTATTTCAGACTGAATTTGACCGGCTTCGTCAGCGACGACCTTGCGATGGCGTTCGGCCCGCGCTATCTCTTCCCGAGCGGCGTGAACCTGAATCTGTAAGCCGTGGATGCCGCGATCGACTTTGATGATGAGCGATTGCAGATCAACGGTTTTGCTCTCGTTTTCGACAAGAGTTTTGCGTGCGGTTTCGACCGTAGAGTTCGCAAAGTCGATCGCAGTAGCAAGATGTGAACAATCCTTATCAAGATCATTTAACTCGCGTTTGAAGGCAAGCAGCGACTCGTTCTTGCCTTCAGTTTTCTGTTTACCTGCGATAAACATTCTGCCGCCGACCAGCATATCGCCGTCGAAATTGACGAGGATATTTCCGTCCGCTGCATCACTCTGATCGAGTTCTTTGACAATTCGCGCAGACATTTCGCGCGGGAAAACCTGCCGCAACGCGTCCGCCAATTCGCTCGACACGCCAAGCTGATTGGCGATCATCTCACTCTCTGACCGAACGAGATCATTTTCGCGAGCAGCCGTTGTGGGCAAAATGATCATCGCTATGCGGCCGATGTCGTTGTCTTTGAGCCAATCCGCCAATCGCTTTGCGTCGTCCAGCGACTCGACAACGACTGCTTCAAGAAAATTGCCGAATAAAGTTTCGACGGCGGTTTCCGCTTCTCGTGCGACATTCAGCCTATCAGCCAAAACGCCCGCGAGACGGACGCCGATCTTTTTCTCCTCGGCAAACAGTTTCTGCACCTGCGGCGTGTAAACGGCACGTTTTTCTTCGAGTTCAAGCAGCGTTGAAAGCCTATGTTTCTTTGCCGAATGCTCTTCCTGCAAAGTTTGCACTTCGTTCTCGGCGGTGCGAAGAGAGTTGCGCGCATCTGCGGTTGCCACCAACAACAATTCCTTTTCGGCATTGAGATCGGTCAGTTTTTTCTCTTCAATGGCGAGCGTTTCCGCTAAGGTTTCGGCCTGATGTTGATTTGCCGAAAAAGTCTCGTCAGCACGCACGCCTTCTTTTTCAAGGCCGTCGGCGCGCGAACCGAGCCGCTCAAGATTGTTTTCAAGCTGACGGCCGATCTCGTCAAAACGCTCGACCGCGCCGGTGTGCTGCATCAGCGAGGTTCTGAGCGTTTCGATCGACGTTTCGATTGCCGCCAAAGCCTCGGCCTCTTGTCTATAAATGTCTTCAGACTCGCGAAACGCTGATGCAGCCTTTTCGTGCTCGGCGGTCTCAAACTGCTCTTCTTTTTGCAGTCGGTCAAGCTCTGATCTGAGAAGCTTAAGCCGCTCGTCGCTCGCCGCGATCTCGCCACGCAAGGTTTCGCAGCGAGTGTTGAGCGTTACTATCTGATCCGATTTGTAAATATGCTCGCGCTCGGCGCGATCGCGCTCAAGAGCGTTGTTGGAATGAATTTTGCGAAGCTCGGCCAAACTTTCCTCGGCATTACGCGCCGCATGAGTGGCTTCGCGAGCGTCATCTTCCTTGGCTTTAAGCTGCGCCTGAAGGTCGGTTTCGATCTCAGACGCGCGAACGAGTTGCTGCTTTAATTCATCGGAAAGGTTTGTTAAATATCTGCCTTCGGCGGCATACAATTGACGCAGGAGATTACGAAACTCTTCCTGCAATATCTTAAAGCGGCGCGTTTTGGCGGCCTGTCTTCGAAGCGAGTTGACCTGCTTTTCGATCTCGATGACTATATCGGTTATTCGCCCGAGATTGCTTTTTGCAGACTCGAGACGCGATTCGGCGGCACGCTGGCGTGAGCGGAATTTTGAGATGCCGGCTGCTTCCTCGATAAGATTGCGGCGGTCAGCGGGTTTTGCTGAAAGGATCTGGCCGATACGGCCCTGCTCAATAATAGCGTAATGAGCGCCCGAAAGACCGGTGCCCGCAAAAAGGTCGGTGATGTCGCGGAGTCGGCAGGTTTTGCCGTTCAACTGATATTCGCTCTCGCCCGAAAGATAGAGACGGCGCGTAACAGACACTGCTTCGCCCGGAGCGAAATCCAACGCAAACGCGCGCGGCCGCCAGTGGCGTTTTGTTTTTACTTTTGTCTCAAGCGGCTGCGTTGCGCCGACGGCGGCGACTTTTACTGTTTCGACCTCGATGTCTTCGTCGATATGAAAACCGTTTTGTTCAACCGCAAGCGCGGAAACGACTTCAGCAGGCTCGGCCTCGACGGCTTCAATCTCGTCCATATCGACAAAATTGTCGTCGATGTCGGTGAGAGTTTCGTCGATGTCTTCAAGCTCATTTTCGTCGATGTCAAAAACCGTGTCGTCGCGCACAAGGTGCAAAACTACCTCGGCCATGCCGCCGGGCTTGCGGGTTTTGGTTCCCTGAAAAACGACGTCCTTCATGTCGCCACCGCGCAGGCTCTTGGCGCGCTGCTCGCCAAGAACCCACGCGATCGCATCCGACACGTTCGATTTACCACAACCGTTCGGCCCGACAACCGCAGTGATGCCGCTGCCGGTAAAAACGATCTCGGTGTAATCGGCGAAGGATTTGAAACCGGTTATTTCTAAACGCTGGAGCTTAAACATTCTATAGTGCCCGGAAAATGGGAAAGCACTATATTTTGTTGTATTTGAAGTATGGAAGTCAACCTAAAAATGAAAAAGTTATCGAAGGTTAGGAGCTCTTTGCGGCCTTTGCGTCTTTGCGTGAAGCTGGCTTTCTTTCACGCAAAGACGCCAAGCTCGCAAAGGTAAATCCAAGTCAATTTTGAAAACAGAAGGACTAGACGGAAGAAGCTTTTTACAGTATCTCTAACAAATGATCATCGGCCGGCGAGTCAATAGTGGCGCCGGCAAAATCTCGTTTGCGCTGATTTTCGGCGCGCTCGTTGTCGAGGTCGGTGAGGACATCGAGAAGAAAATTCGTATTGCTTGAAACCAGAATGACGACCGGAAATTCGTGATCCGAAGTTGAGAATTCAAACGTGCCGTGATTGATTTCGATGATGTCGCGAAATGCGATGCTGCCGTTTTTTTCGTTGCACTCGGCATCGACGATCTTGCCTTCGTTAAACGATACGTTAGCAAGATGGGCGTCGGATTTTATCACGAGCAAGCCCGTCATTTTGCCGCTCTCGATAACCTGAACCGCGTCAAAAATGTTGACGAACGCAAGGTTGCCGGCAAAGGTCACATCCGTGCGCACCTTTTGCGGCGAGCGGTCGCGGTTTGTAGCAAAATCAGGACGGCGTGCGCGGCGAATCGCTTCTAGGCCAGGAGCTACCGAGATTCGCGGGTCAAGAAGTTTAGCTTCCTGCAGACGATCATACGCAAGATCGAAATCCTCGCGGGCAATATAAAGGCTGACAAGCGCAAGACACTGCTTGGCAGCCTCGCTGAGATTCCTTTGCCTGACGCAAATGTCACGCATCTTCTCGCGAAGCGGGATCGAACGGGGCGAGCGTTCCAGCGACCCGCGAAGCAGCTTAAAAGCCTTCTCATGCGAGCTGTATTTCACAAAAAGCTCGGCGTCCAGCAAGACCGATTCAATCGTAATCTCGCTCACCGGCAAGGTCTTCGTCTCAACAACCTGACTCATATAATTGCC
>JBJXHF010000040.1:0-7453 GCA_046160805.1 Pyrinomonadaceae bacterium | reverse complement strand
CGCTCCGATCACCGTGTTGAGATCGTCTCCGCGATAACCGATGATGCCCGGAACGCCGCTCCAGTCATCGTCAACCGTTATCAGCCCGGCGTTCGTCCAGTCCTGCGTGAACGGCAGCGTCTGCGGCGTATTGTTCTGAGGCCGATTTTTAGCGGCGAAGTTTGTAGCGACGACCGAGTGCTCAAAGCCGAAGAACTCCTTTACCGAGTCCAAAACGGAAGCTCCCGCGACACTCGTCCCATTAAGCACAAGCGTCAAAATCGAAACGCCGATCACCGATATAATTGCCAACCTTACCCCGCTAAAACGTAAACCTTTACGACTGCTAAACATAGTTTTTTCTCCCCTCAGATATTTTCCGGCACGAAACTCTTCAAAAATCACGGGGCGTCATTACGACGCTCTGCTTCAGACTACTGTCTATTTTCCTGAATTATATTCTAATTCAAACCGATTTCAAAGCTGGCTCGGCACTCTGTAACGAACAGTTAATACTAAAGTAAAAATCTACAGTATTGCTGTCCGAATCAAAACAAAAGCACGAACAAGCGAATGACTTGTTCGTGCTTTTTGTCTATGCCCGTTTTTCAACGAGGCTAACGTTTTAATTTACCGTTATTCCTGCGAATCGGCAACGAAATCGGCGTCGGTCACATTGTCAACCAGGCTGATCACCTGGCTCGGCGTGGTGAACGTGTAACGCTGTGAATTGACGGTCACAACATACGTCTCACCGGTTGCAAGCCCGCTGATCGTGTAGTAACCGAACGATCCCGTCGTAACGACGATCGGTTGCTCAAGTGAATTACCAGTCACAACGATCCTCGCATTGCGTATGCCCTGGCCGCTTGCCGTTGTCACGCGTCCGGAGATTGACGCTGGTGCAGCCGTTGAGATCAGGAATTCAATTCCCCATCCGCCGGCAACGTTTCCGGTTGCCAATGGAGCGAATGGAGTCGTGTCGTCTCTGACATAGAGGCTCCAGACACCGTTGGCGTTCGTGCCGCCGAAGTTGCCGAACAACGTCTGCGTTCCGGTGCCGCCGACCGCGCCGCCGGGCAGGTTGTATGGTCCAACCGGTGCCGGTGCCGGGAAATTGGCAACGGTACCGTATGACGTCGGCTCGAAGTCGCCTGTAGTAATCGGGCCGTTATCCGGAACGACCGCTCCGGCCGTGTCCGTGAAGTTCAAAGTCGCAGGCCCATGAGCAGTAAGTCCGCCAGCGTTGGCCATAAGGATAAACCTTAGACCGCCGGGGCTGACCAATAGGAAGTCAACAGAATCGGAACCCGTGGTCGCAAAATCGTAGAGCGTCACGCGCATGGAACCGATAGTGGCCGGTGCTCCGGCAACCGTGATATTCGACGGATACGGTGCTGCCGGCTGACCCGGAGTGATTGCGATGTTTGCCGCGTTCTTGAATATAGACGCCGTATCATTGATCGTCAGAACGGCCGCCGAAGGCGAGCCAAGATTCGCGCCGCTCAACGAAAGATTGACCGTCTGATCAGGTTCGTTGACTGCATCGCCGCAGATCGTGACATTAACCGTCTGTGATGCAACGCCGGGATTAAACGTTACAGTTTGATTCGTCACGCTGATGTAATCGACTCCGTTGCCGATAACGCAGGCCGCGCCGCCAATCGCCGTGCCGTTCGCTGTCGAGAACGATACGCTGTTGGTGCCCGTCGTGTTGACCGTGCGGGTGATCGTGATCACCGCAGTCTGCGATTCATCCTCGGTGTAGGTCGCCGAGCTGAACTGGATAGACGGTGGCGTGCCGGTCGCTGTCGCTGTCGCTGTTGCCGTAAACGTAGGAGTGTTCGTCGGCGTTGCAGTGTTCGTCGCAGTTCCGGTCGGACTTAACGTTGGCGTAAAGGTCGGCGTTCCTGTCGGACAGAGGCCGGTCGTGGTGATGTTAATTCTCCATCCGCCGCTGATCGAGCCGAGGTCGATGCCGAGATCGTCTCTTACATACAGCGACCATGTGCCGTTCGCGCTTTGACCGTTGAATACTGACAACGCAACTGTCGCTCCCGCTGCCGGTGCAGGTGCCGGGAATACGTCAGTTGTCGTGTCGAAGTTCGACGGCCTGAACGTTCCGGTTGCAATCTGCGTCGCGTCAGGAAGTGTCGCCGCTGCCGCGTCGTCAAACGTGAGGTTGACGCCTGTTACATCGAGGCCGCCTCCGGCATCCGACATGAGCAGAGTATTCTGTCCGCCGGGGCCAACAAGTAGCACGTCAACGTCATCCGGGAACGTGTGGCTTATTCCAGTCAGATCGACCGTTACCTTTGTAACAGTTCCCGTCAATCCGGAAACCGCGATGTTCGACGGATACGGCGCTCCTGCCGCGTTGTCGTTGATCGTGATCGCTGCCGTGTTTGAGAAGCTCGACGGCGTACATGTCGGCGGCGGTGTTCCGGTGAAAGTGGCCGTTGCGGTGGCCGTCGCTGTTGAAGTAGCCGTCGCAGTTGACGTATTTGTAAACGTAGGCGTAAACGAAGGCGATCCAGTCGCAGTCGCAGTCGCAGTCGGAGTGCATCCGCCGCCGCCGCCGGTTGTTCCTACGATCTGGAATATCTGGTCGGGTGCCGCCGGATCGATATTACACGTCGCTCCGCGAGCTCCCCATGCGATACATAGAGGCGGTTGGAATCCGCCGCCCGGATTCTGCCATGCCGCCGGTGAGTTCGTCGTCGTCGTCCTGTCGTTCCAGCCCCACTGACCTTCAGGCGTGAAGTTCATTCTCGCCTGTACCGATACCCAGTAGGTTCCGGCCGGCAGCGTGACGCTTCCCGGCAGAGTGATAGTGAAGACTCCCGCAGCGTTCGTGTATGTCGCTCCGGTAAATGTTCCGCCCGCCACTGCCGCTCCGGGCAGCGTGCCCGAGTTTTGGTAGAACGTCACGTTAAATGTTGCCGCAGGTCCTGAACCATTGAAGTACTGGCCGCCTGCAACAACTCTCTGAACCGTCCACGTCTGTCCCGCGGGCACGATGAAATCATCAGCCCCGCGATTGTCGAACGTATCGTTTGCCGCTTCGAAGTCCTGAGAATTCGTCGCGTTCGTTCCGGCGTTGTTCGTCTGGTCATACAACACTTGCGGTGTTCCCGCCGGTGTGCATGATCCTGTCGCGGTCGCAGTCGCAGTAAAGGTTGGCGTTCCCGTTACCGTACTGGTTGCCGTGTTTGTCGGCGTATTGGTTATCGGTGTTCCGGTGAAAGTCGCCGTCGGCGTTGCGCAACTGCTCGTCGTAATGCGGATAGTCCATCCGCCGCTGATCGAGCCGAGGTCGATGCCGAGGTCGTCGCGGACATACAATGACCACGTTCCGTTCGCGCTTTGACCGTTGAATACCGACAAGGCAACCGTCGCTCCGGCTGGTGGTGCAGGTGCCGGAAGAACGTCAGTCGTCGTGTCGAAGTTCGAGGGCCTAAACGTGCCGCTTGCGATCTGAGTTGCATCAGGCAAAGTTGCCGCTGCCGCATCGTCAAACGTGAGGTTGACACCCACCAGATCGAGGCCTCCGCCAGCGTCGGACATGAGCAGAGTATTTTGTCCGCCCGGTCCGACTAACAACATATCAATGTCGTCTGGGAACGTGTGGCCGATTCCGGTCACGTCAACCGTTACCTTTGTCACAGTTCCCGTCAACCCTGCAACCGAGATGTTCGACGGATACGGCGAGCCTGCCGCGTTATCGTTTATCGTGATCGCTGCCGGGTTTGTGAAGACCGCCGGTGTGCACGACGGGCTTGCCGACGGGCTGCCCGTAGGAGCTGTCGCAGTGGCGGTCGCCGTCGCCGTCGCAGTATTTGTCGCCGTGTTTGTGGGCGTGTTGCTTGCCGTATTTGTCGGCGTATTTGTCGCAGTCGGCGTTGGCGGTATGCCCGGAATGCCGGCGGCGATGTCACGCATCGTTAAGCCGACACCGATTGTTCCCTGCGATGTCGCGACACCGGTGGCGATGTTAAGGAAGAACAAAGTGTTGGCGGTCGCGACGAATGGGTTTCCTGCAAAGGTTGCAGCCGTTCCGGCCGGGTTGAAGATGTCAAAGCCGACAACGGCCGAACCCGTAACACCGGTCAACGGAGCGACTGTAAACAGTGTTCCCGTATTCGGCGAGGTTCCGTTACCCGCGAAGAAATCAATCGAGCCTTGAGTTACAAGAGCATTATTCGTGCCGTCTATCTCGTAAAGCGTGGTGGCGCCGCTTGTGCCGCCGCCGGCATTGTTACGAGAATACGCGGTTGCTCTGATGCCCGTGTTTGCCGGGTTGAGATTGGCGTCGATCGCCAAAGCTCCGGTGCCGCCCGCAGGAATGCGGAGGTTGTTGTTCCCCGCTGCGCTCGTTACGACGCGAAGCGCATTGGCGGTCGGATTGAAGTCCATCGTGACACGCGCCAATCCGGTACCGATCGTCAATGTATTGGTGTTAATGCTGACCGCCGCACCGCTGGTCGGGTTGATCGTGTAAACACGCGCCGTTCCGGCTGTCGAGTTGTAACCCAATCCGATGAGCAGATTATCCGCAGGTCGGATATCGATTCCAACCAATACGTCTTGCGCCGCAAGACCTGTAACGGTAACGGCCGGCGTGGTCGTTCCCGGGTTAGCCGAGCTGAAGCCGATGAGAGTTCCCGCGCTTGTCAGTCCGACAAAAGGAACTGTCGGGAACGGCGTCGGCGTATTCGACGGAGTAAAGGTTGCGGTCGGCGTGCTTGTCGCAGTTATCGTCGCAGTATTCGTCGGAGAACCCGTGCCGCCGGAAACCGTGATGCTTCCGTCAGTTTCAACGTCAGCCGGGACGCCCTCGTTGAAAACAAAACTCGGGTGGAACTGCATGTTCGGATCGGTGTAATCGATGAAATCGAGTGGTGTTGTTTGTCCCGGAGTTCCGATAACGTTGAAGTTCAAAATAATTAGTGTTCCGGCTCCGGCGAGGTTCTGTGCCTGGAATGCCGAGATAATAAAGTGGCCGTTAAAGGTCGTGTTTGCAGTTATCGACATGCTGGAGCTTATTGTTCCAGCCTGCGTGAAGCAGGCGTTGCCGGTACATGCCAGGCCGCCGGCAGGCTGCACGATGGCAGGATTGTAATCGATGTTCAAATCATACGAGATGATACTTTGACCGGTAGTGTCTCCGACAGTTATCGGAACTGCTAATATTCCCGGCGGCGAGGTCAGATTCGGCAATGATACTGGAATGCCCCCCGGTGTGCCCGCCGCAGTTGCGGTTGCGGTTGCCGTCAAAGTATTCGTCGGCGTAAACTGCACGGTCGCCGTCGCCGTAGCTGTGTTTGAAGGCGTGTTTGTCGCCGTATTTGTCGCCGTATTTGTCGACGTGTTTGACGGCGTATTCGTCGCCGTGTTTGACGGCGTATTCGTCGAAGTATTTGACGGCGTGTTTGTCGCCGTAAATGTCGGCGTGAAAGTTGAGCTTGCCGTAGCGCTTGGCGTGTTGGTAGCTGTATTTGACGGCGTATTCGTCACCGTAAATGTCGGCGTAAAGGTCGCGGTGGCCGTCGGCGTTGAAGTATTTGTGAATGTTGCCACCGGTGTATCGGTCGGAGTATTCGACGGTCCGCCAGCAACTGTAATGCTGCCGTTTGTTACCGACGCCGCCGGAACGCCTTCGTTAAATACGAATCCGGGATGGAATTGCGGGCCTGGATCGGTGTAATCGGCAAATGTTAAAGGTGACGACTGTCCCGGTGTGCCGATGACGTTGAAGTTCAAGATAAGCAATGTCCCTGCTCCGGTCAACGACTGTCCCTGAAATGCCGAAATAATAAAGTGCCCGCTGTTATTCGCATTTGCGGTGATCGACATGGTGGAGCTCAATGTTCCAGCCTGCGTGTAACAGGCATTGCCCGTGCAAGCCAGCCCGCCCGCCGGCAAAACGACTGTCGGATCGTAATCGACGTTAAGGTCATACGAAATGACACTCTGGCCGGTCAAATCTCCAACAGTTATCGCAACTGCAACCACTCCGGGCGTAGCCGAAATATTTGGCAGCGACACAGGAATGCCTGACGGTGTGCCGGCAGCCGTTGCGGTTGATGTTGCCGTCAGAGTATTAGTCGGAGTAAACTGCACGGTTGCCGTTGCCGTGGCTGTGTTTGACGGCGTATTGGTCGCTGTATTCGACGGCGTATTGGTCGCCGTAAATGTCGGCGTAAAGGTCGCTGTCGCAGTCGGCGTTGCAGTATTTGTGAATGTTGCCAACGGTGTGTTCGTCGAAGTAAATGTCGGCGTGAAAGTTGCCGTCGCCGTTGGTGTTGACGTATTTGTTGACGTATTGGTCGCGGTGAAAGTCGGTGCAACCGTCGGAGTATTTGTTGGAGTATCCGTCGGCCCGCCGCCAGGAACCGTTACGCTTCCATTTGTAATTATCGCTGCCGGGTCACCTTCGTTCCACACAAATCCGAAATGGAATTGCATATTCGGGTCGAGGTAATCGGTGAACGTAATCGGCGTCGTCGCTCCCGGACCTCCGATAACGTTGAAGTTTACGAAAATCAATGTTCCGGCTCCAGTCAGGTTCTGTCCCTGAAAGGCCGAAATGATCAGATGCCCGCTAAAGTTAGCGTTTGGCGTGACCGACATGGTGCTGCTTATTGTTCCCGCAGAGGTGTAGCAGGCATTGCCGGTGCAAGTTAGGCCGCCAGCCGGCTGAAGGACCGCCGGATTATAATCGATGTTCACATCATACGAAATGATACCCTCACCTGTCGTTTGTCCGACCGTGATCGGAATCGAAATTAATCCCGGCGTCGAATTCAAAATCGGGAGAGCCACAGTCACGCCGCCGAGCGGCTTTGACGTAACGGACGAAACCGTAAATGGCAAATTGCCCGAACTTTGCGAAAAAATAGGCGCAATACTGCTTTGCAAACCAAAAAGCTCAGTTGTCGAATCGATAAAGGCGAGTCGAGAGTTCCCGGCTCCAAAAGCCGAAACGCTCATCAATAAACCCAGTGCAAAAACCGCAAAGTTAAATGCCATGAGACGATAAAGTTTGTAAGAAGTTGGTTTGCTAAGCATGATTTTGAGTATTCTCCTATTATTTCGGTTAGCTGCCTCGCGGGAAGACCGAAATCGAACGACTATTCATTTCGAACAAAATAAAAACATCCGCAAAGTAAGACAGGACTTAAGTGCAATTATTATAACCCAAATTGAGCAAGCGTCAAGAATCGCCGTAATGCTTTTATAACAACGGCGATTCTTTCTTCAAAAATCTCAACAACGACGCAGCCCTATTGCTCACTGATCACATCAACATTCAGTGACTGGCTGGTGACGCTTACGGTGAGCGGGGTGAATTTCGCGTTGCGAGATTCGACGCTCAGGGTGTAGGTCTGGCCAACCTGAAGGTTGCCGAAGCGATAGACTCCGAAACCGTTCGACATTATGTAACGGCTCTGGCCGAGCGTGTCGGTCAGTG
>JBJXHF010000039.1:0-15653 GCA_046160805.1 Pyrinomonadaceae bacterium | reverse complement strand
CACGCTACAGCGTGGACTCAGAACTAAGAAACCAATTTCTCAAACAAATGCGTCGCCTGAAGTATCAGTACGATCAAGGGAATAATGCCGAGTGCTGCTGCCGCTCCGGCCATAAGTTTTAGCCAATGCGAGCGTCCGATCCAAATCTTTTCTTCAGCCGAAAGAAGCGGCGGAACCGACGCAAGCACTTGAAGTCCGGTGTAATGTTTTGCGTCCTCAATATTTTGGATCTTGAACAATTTAGGAATCTCGAAAAATGCCGCCAAAATAAATCCGAATAGAAGGCCAATCGCCGTTCCTAACAACGTCAACAGAAATCGTTTTGGCGCGACGGGTGATTGCGGCACGTTTGCCGGGTCCTGGACGCGTATCGTTTCTCCCTGTTGGCTCGCCTCGACGCCGACTACCGTCTCGGCGACGTTCTTTTGCTTTAGGATTTCGTCATAGGTCTGTTTGGCAGACTGATACTGTGCCGTGATTCCTTCAAGTGCGACCTTTACGTTCGGGATCGTGTTGATCCGCGCTTCGAGAGCCGTGATCTGGCCGGTATTTTGTTGACGCTCGATGTCTTTGCCGGCAATTTGTTGTTCGATCTGTCCGATCTGAGCCTGTATCCGCTCGTTTTCAAGCTCAAGGCTTTTTTTCTGAAGCTCTGCTTTGCGCGAGCTCGATTGCTTTGCAACGGCTACGCGTTTTTCGCTGCTCTTCTTCAGATTTTCAAATTCTTCGTTCACCCGTATGATCTCGCTTTGCTTGGCGATCACCGCCGGATGTTTTTCCTTGTAAACTTTTAGAAGATTGTCGAGTTGGGCATTAAGATCGGCGCGTCTCTTCATTAGCTCGCCGTATGCAGGCGAATTTTCCGGGTCGGAAACCTGCCGTGCCGTGTCCTGAGTTTCCTTCTCGCCAAAATCCTCGATCATTCGCATTTGACGGTTGTTTGCCGCGATCGAGTCACTCAGGCGTCCTTTCTCGATGAAAAGCATCTGCTTCTCTTTCGCAATGGTGTCCTCACGCTGACGAAGCCCCTGCAACTGCGCAACCAAACCCTGTTCCGATTCGGGCAGCGTTGAAACGTTCTGCATCATTATGTCGAGACGCTGCTTTTCGAGATCGTCAAGAGCCGTTTTCTTGTCATTCAACTGTCTCTCGAAAAGATCTTTGGTAGATTCCGCGATCTCTGTCTGGGTCTGCACCTGCGCGTTGACGTATTTGCTGGCGAGCTCGGCGGCGACATTTCGTGTTGCTTGTGGATCGCGGTCGCGGTAACGGATGCGGAAGGCCGCGACCTTAACGTTGCCGCTTTCTTCGAGATCGACCTTGATGTTTTTGTACATCTTTTCGATGATCAGCTCCATCGGTATTTCGGCGGCGCGTTCCTGTTTGTAAAGGTCGTATTTCTGCACCATCGGTTCGAGCGACGAGCGGCTGAGAACTTCCCGGTTGATCGTCTGCAGACGCTGCGAAAGATCTTCATTTGTGAGCGATTGGACAAGATTCGACGAAATCGTCGGCGGCTTTACGGTCAACAGAGAAGTTGATTCGTAGATGCTCGGCAGTTTATACACAACATATCCGATTGCCGCTGTCAGCGTGATCGTCGGCAGAAGTATGAGCCACTTTTGCCTTTTGACCATTTGAAAAAGCTCGCCTGGTTTTCTTTGTCTGAATTCAACACTCATAGTCTCTTACCTTTTTTGTTGCGCTCTCTTCGTTCTAAAGAGTGCTCGCCAAAATACTCTTAGCGTCGCGGATTTCTCTTTGATTCAAAGCGTTCAGGCTCCGAAGCGAAGCTTCCGCCTCACGGCGTGCAGCGATCTTGTCACCCGCTTTCGCCAAAGCCATGCCGAGGCGAACGCGATAGCCGGGCGTTGCTGCCGCTCCGGTCTTCTGCATTTTCGCTTCGTCCAATGCGATTGCCTTCTTGAACTGTTCAACCGCCGGCGGATACAAGCCCTTTTTGAGATAGACCAAACCAAGCGTGTCATAAAATCCGGCAACCGTTTGATTCTTGCCTACGGCCGCTGTCGCAAGCTGTAGAGCCTCGTCCAAATTTCCTTGGTTCTCCGCGATAAGCCATGCCAAGTTATTGGCAGCGATTGAAGTTTCCGGTGCAATTTCCAGAGCCTTGCGATAAGCTTTTTCGGATTCGGCAGTTTTGCCGCGGGCGTCTTCGAGAATTCCGAGCATGGCATAGACCTGCGCCGCAGGCCGTCTCTCGATTATTTTGTGATACTGTGCAATTGCTTCGTCGGTACGATTCTGCGATGCGAGGAGCGACGCGTAAGCCGAATAGGACGGGAGATAATTTTCGTCCAGAGCGATAGAGTTCATCATCTCTTGTTCAGCCGATGCTGTGTTCTTTACGGCTGAAAATACTGTTGATTTCAAATAATGAAGGGCTGCAAGAACGTCGTCTTTACCTGCGTTAGCGATAAGAAGCTCGTCTATCCTGGCATGAGCTTTTGCGGTTTGGTTCAGTTGAATAGACGCAGCCACAACGCCGCTGACGGCGTCAAAATTCTGTGTGTCGGCCGTGAGCGCATTCTCATAAAGCTCAAGAGCGCCATATGCATTTCTTTCCGCCGTAAATACTTTCGCAAGGTTGACCATTGCCGCTGAAGAGCGTGGCGACAGCCGGACAATTTCCTGTAGGTCAGTCTTCGCTTCTGCCAATTTTCCAAGCTCTAGGTATGCAAGCCCGCGAGACGACAATGCACGCACACGCAAATCCTGCATTTCCTGGGGGTTGGTTTCCACATTCGGTATTGCCGCGTTGGTCGCAGTCATTAATTCGTTTGCCTGCTTGAGAGCGTTTTCGGCGTCGCCGGTTGCAAACGAGGCCTGAATCTTTAACAAGCCAGCCTTCAGATAAGTTGGATGATACCGTTCGAGATCGGTTAAAAAGACGCGGCTCTGATCTATCTGCCCGAGTGATATTTGTGCCAGCGCCATTAAAAAGAGCGCATCTTTGTCGCTTGGATATACTTTTAGAATTACTTCGAGATCTTTAACGGCTTCGTCGGGTTTGTTCTGCTGTATCTTTAAACGCGACCTGAGCGTCAAAGCCTCAGTATCGTTATCGTTGATCTCAAAAAGAGCGTCGAGTTGTTCGTTAAGACCGACAAAATCTTTGCGGTCGAGATAGATTTGACTGAGTTTATAACGTGAGCGAACATATTCCGGCGAATCCGTCAGGATTTCCTTCAAAACATTGATCGCATCGTCAACACGACCTGCATCGGCATAAAATTCAGCGAGCTCAAGACGGCTTTCGGGACTGTTTTCCTGGATTTGAACAAGGTTGTTGTAAGCGGCCTCGGCCTTCTCAAGTTGGCGGCTTGTGACATAGAATTCCGCAATTCCAGAATGCGCCTCGATGCTTGTCGAGCCGATCTCGATCGCCTTTCTGAACTGTGCTTCGGCATCCGCGTCGCGGTCTGCATAGGTTAAAAATCTGCCGTACTCGACGTAACCGGGAATTGAAATCGGGTTTGCCTCAAGGCCTCTTTGTATCGCGGCCTCGGCCTCAGGAGCCTTTTCGCGTGTCATGTAGAGACGTTCGAGGCTGATGTATGATTCGATGCGTTTTGGGTCAAGAGCAATTGCGTTATTCACAGCGTTAACGACTACTGCATCCGGCTTGCCCTGTGCAGCGAGGATTGAAGCGCCAAGAATGTGACCTTCAATAAACTTATCGTCCGCCGCGAGTATCTCGTCGCGGATCTTTTCCGTCTCGGCGATCATCGGCGGCTGAAGCAGCAGAAAATAATTGCCGAGCTTTGCCTTCGCTTCGAGATTTGTGTTGTCTAGTTCGACGGCCTTGCGAAGCTCGTTCAGCGTTTCCTGGAACTGGCCAAGATTTTCATGCGCCCGCGCCATTCCCCAATGCGCTTTTGCCGAGTCCTTGTCCGATTCGGCTGCCGAGCGAAACTGCATTAAAGCGTCGTGGAATTTTCGCTTTTGCAAATACTCTTCGCCCTTAGTCAAAAACTTCGCAGTCGAATGTCCGCACGAAATCAAAAATATGCCGAAGCACAAGAATAGCGAAAGACGGGATAAATGACGGATGAGAATTTGGCACTCTCGGTTTAACATATGACAAATCTTTTTCGCTTGTGATTCCGCCGTTATCAGAAGGTCAAGGGCAATGACTGTCTGATGCCGGAATCGAGCGTTGGTTTTGACCACGAGTGAAAAGAACTCGGGATCGGCCTGTTAACTACTATTTCAAAAACTAAAAGCCGAACTTTTATCGGCACTTGGGTAATAGACTCAATTCGCCGTCAATTTCAAAAAATTCAGGCATGAGCGTCGTCGCTTATGTAAGCCACCGCACAGAAACATTTCGACGGTTAAAATATCGTGAATCTGGGCTGTTTGGCCCGAAGAAAAACTGTTGCTGGAGGAAATTATGTCAATACCAAATAAAGACGAAGCGGAAGGAAAATGGGAACAGGTAAAAGGCTGGACGAAGGATAAGGCCGGTGAGGTAACAAACGACCCTGATCTTGAGGCAAGAGGCGAAGCTCAAAACGCCGCAGGCCATACTCAGGAAACCTGGGGAAAAGTCAAACGCGGCGTCGGTGACGCTGTCGATGCGGTCAAAGACGCCGTAAAATAGAGAGTAGTAAAGCAGGCTGGATTACTTCATCTCTGGCTTTAGTAACTTAAGTGCCGTTTCCGCTTCATCGCGGAAACGGCTTTGTGGATATTTGTCTATTATCGTGGAAAGATACGCAATCGCGTCTTCCTTCAATTTAGCAGGGGCAAACTTTTCCTTCTCTTTTTCTAATTTTAGATCGACCTTTTGCCTGCCTTTATTTTCGGACAAATAATAACTGCTCATTCCAGCGAGATAAAGGAACTCGTCTATTTTGGAAAACTCAGGATACGCAGCATAGGTTTCCTCAAAACGCATCAGCACACCTTTATAGGCTTTTTTGAGTTTAAAAGCATTCCACGCGACATCAAGATTATGCTTTGCGTCCTGCTCCATTACAGGATCGCGGTCGATGGCGGGCGTGACATTGCGCTGGGAATAAACGGAGCTAATGCAAAACAATAAAAGGCCGAATAGCAAAAAAGGGTATTTCTTCATAACTAACCAATCAGATGAATAAACCGAACCAAAAGTTTTCCAATCTTGGCTAGCGGTATTTTCCGATTATTGCCTCGAGTTTCTTCGCCGTTTCAGCCGGCCAATTTTCGGGTGCGGTGAAGATCGCGTTTTTTGTAGCGGTTGCATATTGATTGGGCGTTTTTTTGGCGGCGACGCGTTTGACGGCATCTTTTAGGACGAGTTGGGCGTTGCGGACGTTTTTGTTTAGGTATTCGATGACCATGTCGATGGTGACGGCGTCGTGGGTTTCGTGCCAGCAGTCGTAGTCGGTGACGAGGGCGAGCGTGGCGTAGGCGATCTCGGCTTCGCGGGCGAGTTTGGCTTCCTGCAGGTTTGTCATGCCGATGATGTCCATGCCCCATTGGCGATAGACGTTCGACTCGGCTTTGGTCGAGAACGCAGGCCCTTCCATGCAGAGATATGTGCCGCCGCGATGGGTTTTGACACCGACCATTTTGCACGAGGCTTCAAGAATATCGCCGAGCTCATCGCAAACCGGATGAGCAAAAGTAACATGCCCGACAATGCCTTCGCCGAAAAATGTCGATTCTTGCGCACGTGCGCGTGTGCGATCAAAAAACTGGTCCGGTATTACAAAATCCGTCGGAGCGTATTTTTCCTGCAAACTTCCGACAGCCGACACCGACAAAATATACTCGACGCTAAGCAATTTCATCGCGTAGATGTTTGCCCGAAAGGGAAGCTCGCTCGGCGTCAACTTATGCCCGCGTCCGTGCCTCGGCAAAAACGCTACCGTCACGCCGTCCAATTCACCGATAATAAATGCATCCGAAGGCTTGCCGAATGGCGTATCGACCGCCAATTCACGCACGTTTTCAAGTTCCGGCATCTGATAAAGCCCGCTGCCGCCGATGATTCCGATGGTTACTTGTTCCATTCTATTCGACGCTATTTTTTCTTGGTGCAATCAGCCGCATCCACAAGGCCTCTAAGTTCGCCTTTGTTCCGTTTCGCGACCAAATCGTCCATTCCCGCTAAACTTGTTTTCGGTTTCTCTTTTACCATCGTCTCGTAGGCTTTTAGTGCGCTTTCAATGCCCGCGAGTTGGGCCGCGTTCTCATCATTCTTTTTATCCGGATTCTCAAGTTTGAAGGCCGCCATACCGATCGTATATTGTCCGATCAATTCAGACCCATTCTTGTTTTTCTTGTCCAAAAGCGGCCTCATTAGATCGCCGCCGCACACGGTAACGCTGACTTGGTCAGTTTGAATAATAAAAAGTACTGCCCGACCACGCATTTCCTTCGCATCTTTATCAAAAGGCTTTGCTTCCAAAAAACGTGCTGCTTTGATAAGAGTCTCTTTAACGTCCTGCTTTTGATCCTGAGCAAAAACTGTTTGGACGGATAAGCCAAATATAATAACTGAGAATGTGATCAAGTATCGTTTCATCATAATTCTCCTAACTAAATGTTGTGAGCCTCTATTTTGCCATCTGCGACCACTAGCCGACAAAGCGGCATTTCAATATCGTGATAAAACAGGCATAACCAATTTTCACTGACTGCCTGAGGAAGAATCGTTTTTTTGTATTCCAAAGTTTCCGTTGGGTAAAGGTCGTAGCTCATTATCCACGGCAGGGGCAGGTGGTGGCGTGTCGGGATCATGTCGTAGAAACCGTAAAGCGTTTCGCCGCCGCGGGTCAGCTTTATGGTTTGCATTGTTTCGGAATGGCCGCGAACTTGTTCGATGGTTAGGCCTTCGACGGCTTCGTAATCATCGGGTTTTAGTTCAAGTTGGCTTGATTCGATCAACGGCTGCCAGTTTTCGGACAAGTAGCTTGCGCGGTCGCGTTCGTGCGGGTTCTCCGCAGCGTGGAATTCGTTTTGTGAAACAAAGTAACGTGCGTTTGGAAATTGAGGCTTGACTGTTGTTTGAGTTAAAACACCCGCTACCGCAGGTGGTTCTGACGCACGCGGGCTGGCAGCCTGCGTTCCGACGGTGTTGCCGCCGGCGTGGTCGAAGTGGAGATGGGTATTGACGACTATTGTGATGTCTTCAGGTTTGCAGCCTGTGATTTCTAGCAGGGATTGGGCAAACGGTTTTCGGCGATAGATGCCGTAGATCGCCGTTTCTTTTTCGGACCATTTTTCGCCGATGCCGGTTTCGATCAGGATCTTTTCCGTGGGCGTTTCGAGGAACAGGCAATTCATCGTCAGCTTGACGCGATTTAGTTCATCCGGCGGGCAGACTTGTTCCCAAAGAACGCGAGGGACGACACCGAACATCGCCCCTCCGTCCAATCTGAATTCGCAATCGGGAATTATCTCAATTCGGTAATCGCCTAACTGCATCGTGATCGTGAATCGTAAATCGTAAATAGAGTGAAATCTATTTACGATTTACGATTAACTATTTACTTCTTCTTTGGTTCCGGTTTCTTTTCTTCCGTCGTTACGGGCTTGCCGTCGGGGCCGGTGACCTGGACTCCTTGCGGAGGCGCTCCCGGCGGCATTCCTCCTGGCGGCATTTGTTTTTGTCTGTTCTGCTGGATCTGCTCGTCGGTTACTTCAGGTATTGTGAAATCCTCCGGTACGCGGATATTATTGGCCGCGACCAACTCCTCGATGAGTTTCTTTTCCTTGTCGGATTCAAGTTTGGTGCGGACATATTCCTTTACGGGCATTTCACGGGCGTTCGGGTTTTCAGGGTCTTTAAATCCGGTCGAGATGAGAATGTGGCGAACGTCGTATGTATCGCCGGCCGCGGAACCTGTAGCTTTAGGATCCTTGTTTGCACTGGGCCCGAGTGCTCGCTCAAGTTTGATGATGTGGAAGCCAAAATCCGACTCGATGAGTTCTGGATTAACCTGTCCGGCCTGCATGGCCAATGCACCTTCTTCGAAAGGAACTACCATGCGTCCCTTCGGCACGTCGGTGTAAATTCCGCCCTGCATCGTTCCGTCCGGGCCTTTATTTCCGGGGTCTTGGGTGAATTCATTTGCCAACGTGGCAAAATCCTCGCCGGCTTTGGCTTTGTCAAGTATCTCTTGCGCCTTTTTGCGTTTTTCCGCGGGGTCGAGTTCAGGATGTTCTGTGATGTATTTCGTAACATCTTCGTCCGAGACCTTGTCAGTTTCTGCACGCTTTTCGGAATAGAGTTTGGCCAGATATTGTGCCTGCTGCAGCTTTACCTGGAGATTGGCTTTGGTCACAAATTCGGGCGAGAGTTCGCCGGCGTTCATTTTCTGTTTGTATTCGGCGAGATATATGCGTGTCTTGGCGAAGATGTCGCGGGCCTGAGTTCTTTCCTCGTCGCTGATCTCGCGGTCTTTCATTTCTGGACTGCTTGCCCTGAGGACTGCGATCTTTGTCTCAAGAAAATCGGCAAACTCGGCTTCATGCGACCTGGTTTCCTCGGGTGCGCCGAGTCCGATCTTGTCCATCATTCCGCTGAACCAGCCGGAGCCGCTGCTCGGTTGACTTTCGTCAGCCCAGAATGCCGTGATCATTTCCTCGGTAATAAAACCAAGCTGCGGCATCGGGCCTTTGTCTTTGTTGATCTCGCGGTCGTAGTTTACGGCCAAAATTTCGGCACGGATGTTGGCAAGCTCCTGACGATGAATCGGATCGGCAGTAATGCCTTCGCGCTGCGCCTGGCTCGCAAATGCAAGCAGCTGTTTCAGATTGTCGATCTGCTGTTTTTTCATTTCCGGGTCGGAAGCGAGACGCTTCAAAACCATCGGATTGCTCTTCGCCACGTCCGACAGAAGCGCTTCGATCTCCGGCCGGGTGATCTCATTAAACGATTCGCTCGACTGGCCGCCGACCTTCTTCTTCCAGACCACAAGCCCGGCTCCGATCGCCAAAATGACGACGACTAAAATTAGTCCTTTTGTTAAATTGCTCAACTTCTCAAGTCCTCACTTACAAAAAATCTGTTTGAATGCCAAACGGACATATTATCAAATAATTGCCATTTCAACTAACGAAATTTGCTATTTTATAGTTTCAACCAGTTCCAAAAGCACGCCGTTTGCCGCCGAAGGATGGACAAAAGCGACTCTACAGCCTTCGGCACCGATACGCGGCGTTTCGTCTATAAGCCTCATGCCCTGCGATTTGAGCTTCTCTAAAGCCATTTCAATATCGTCAACTTCCACCGCAATATGATGAATTCCGCCGCCGCGTTTCTCCAGAAACTTGCTAATCGGCGAGTCATCACTTGTCGGTTCTAGCAACTCAATACGGCTTTCACCCAAGGGCAGCATTGCTACGCGCACTTGTTGCTCTTCCACGACCTCGGTATGAACGTTTTCAAGCCCAAGCGCGTCGCCCCAGAATTTCAGGGCTTCATCAATGCCTTTTGTTGCAATACCGAGATGATTTATTTTCATATATCCCTAGCCACCCTGTCCCAAGTGTCCCAAAACGGTTGGGACAGGCTAAACCATTGATTTCATTGACTTTCCTAACAACTGTCCCACTGTCCCAGCGTTTTTTTTTCACACTAATAACTCCTCCACGGCTGAGTATGGGTCCTTCCGTTTGTCCGCGATCTCAGATGCAAGCTTGTCCAACTTTTCGCCGGTTCCATTTCGGCTAAGAAGATCGGACAAGAGTCTTTCCCGCAAAAGCTCAAGCAGACGCCAGCGGGCTATGGCTTGGCGCCGCGTTTTGTTTTCAACACCGTCGGCTTGAAAGGAGTAATAGGCATTGATGGCCGCTGCGAGGTCTTCGATGCCTTTGCTTTCGGTAGCGATGGTTTTGACTATCGGCGGATTCCACATATCGGGACGATGCGCGAGGCTGAGCAATGACTCAAGCTCTTTTTGAGTCCGCAAAACGCCTTCGCGGTCGGCCTTGTTGATGACAAAAACATCTCCGATCTCCATTATTCCAGCCTTAATGGCCTGAATGTCGTCTCCCATCCCCGGCACGAGCACAACAACTGAAACGTCCGCTGTTTTTACGATTTCGACCTCGTCCTGACCGACGCCGACAGTTTCTACGATTATCTTGTCAAACCCTGCACTGTCCAGAATAGCGACTGCATCCACCGTTGCCCTCGCAAGCCCTCCGAGATTGCCGCGCGTCGCCATCGATCGTATAAAAACATTCTTCTGAGTGCCAAGCTCGGCCATCCGAATCCGGTCACCAAGAATCGCACCGCCCGAAAACGGGCTCGACGGGTCAATGCAAATAATGCCGACCTTCGCTCCTTGGCCTTTGTAAAACAGAGCTAATTTATCGACCAGCGACGATTTTCCCGCGCCCGGCGAACCTGTAATACCAATTACTATCGCTTTTCCGGTCTTAGGAAAAACCGCTTTCATTAACTCAGCCGCCCCGTCGCCGCCATTTTCAACGAGCGTAATTGCACGCGCGATGAAACGCGGCTCGCCTGCTAAGACTTTTGAGATCAACTCCGTGGTCAACATCTAAAAGCGGTATTTTCTCACTTTTCGCGCTTTTGCAAAAATGGCGAGCCGTTCGACCCGCCATTTTCCTTTTAACTTTTCACTTTTGACTTGTTTACATCTGTCCTTCATCGGCTGACGGGCCATAGATCGACGGCACGGGAATGTCGTTGAGCCGCAGATAAACCGAAAGCTGGCCTCGATGATGAACTATATGATTCATCACAAACGAACGCATGACGGCGACTTTTGGCATTGTGAAATAGACCTGTTCGCCATTTCGCATTGTCCAATCGGTCATAAATGTTTCGTCCGGCGTCTCGGTCAGTATCTGTTTTGCCTTGGCGATATGGTCGTCAAAGAATGCGAGCAGCTCGTCGGTCGATTTCGGCTCGAAGGGCTTGTAATCAAACGCTGCAAAATCCAGAACGTCGCTTTTCAGCGTCTCTTTTGTCCAGCCGAACATCTCGGCGCAATGCACCGCGAGGCGGCCAAACGTCATTGATTTTTCATGCGGTTTCCAGTCAAATTTGTCGGCCGGGACGCGTTCGAGACACGTGCGCGTGACTTTCGCTTCATTCTCTAATTCTGCTAACAAGGCCGATGCAATCCGGCCGGAACTAGTTGCGGTACTTGAATTCATAATGCTCTCCTTTTTGATTTTTAGACTAGAACATAATTATAACACGCAGTTGCACAAATGCAACGCCATGAAACAATTTTGTCATCAGTTTTCAGTTATCAGTTATTCCGAAGAAAACCTCCGGAATAACTGATAACTAATAACTGAAAACTGATAATCTACATCGCCTTCAAAAGATTCTTCGCAATCACAAGCCGCTGTATCTCGCTAGTGCCTTCGCCGATGGTGCAGAGTTTTGAGTCGCGCCAGTATTTTTCGGCCGGGTAGTCTTTTGTATAGCCGTAGCCGCCGTGGATCTGGACGCTTTCTTCGGATACGCGAACGGCGGCCTCGGATGCGTATAGCTTTGCCATTGCCGATTTTTGCGTTACGGATTTGCCGGCGTCTTTTGTCGCGGCAGCTTGCAAGGTTAGAAGGCGTGCACACTCGATCTGTGTTGCCATGTCGGCGAGCTTGAATTGCACTGCCTGGAACTCAGCGATGGGTTTGCCAAATTGCTGGCGTTCTTTTGCGTATCGGACAGCAGCTTCATAGGCGCCCTGAGCGATACCAACCGACAAAGCGGCGATGGAAATTCGTCCGCCGTCGAGCACCTGCATCGCCTGCATAAAACCTTCACCCTCGTTGCCGAGACGGTTTTCATCGGGCACATAGCAATCTTCAAAGACGACAGATGCAGTTTCCGATGCACGCATTCCGAGCTTGTTCTCTTTTTTATCGGAACGAAAACCTTCCATTGATTTGTCAAAGATGAATGCCGAAATTCCGCGATTGCCTTTAGCTTTGTCGGTGACGGCGACGGCGACGAGCGTGTTGCAGGCGATAGCGTGAGTGATGAAATTCTTCGAGCCGTTGACCTTCCAACCGCCGTTTGAGCGAACCGCCGTTGTTCGGGTTCCCGAAGCGTCCGAGCCGGCCTGCGATTCCGTCAGTCCCCAAGCGCCAAAGCTATCGCCTTTTGCCAGCGGAACTAAATATTTCTTTTTCTGTTCTTCGTTACCGAAAGTGTAAATGTGATTCGAGCACAACGAATTATGTGCCGCGACCGACAACGCGACCGAGCCGCAGACACGGCCAAGTTCTTCTATGATCGTCGCGTATTCGACATAACCCATTCCCGCGCCGCCGTATTCTTCGGGAAACAAAACGCCCATCAGACCAAGCTCGGCGAGCTTCGGCCGCAATTCCTCCGGAAAATGCTGCGATTCGTCCCACTCCATCACATGCGGCCCGATCTCGCTCTCGGCGAATTCACGTATGCTGTACTTTATCTGCTGCTGTTCTTCTGATAGTTCAAAGTTCATAATTTGGTGCGTGGAACAAACAATTATGTTCGCACAACTGATTTCTGAGGACAAAGTTTAACGTAAAAATCTTTGAGTTGCGGTTTTCGTACATATGTCACTACACTTGGAACATGAACTGGAAAGATAACCTGCTCACAACCGATGACCAAATCCGCGAACTGCTGCAAAATACGAAAACAATTGCCGTGCTCGGCATAAAGCCTGAATCTCATTCAGCACAGCCTGCGTTTTATGTTCCAAAATACATGGCCGACGCGGGTTATGACATCATTCCTGTGCCCGCTTATTATCCTGAGGTGACAGAGATTCTTGGGAAAAAGGTCTATCGTGATTTAAATCAAATTCCCGGCGAGATCGATTTGCTAAATATATTTCGCCGCTCCGAAGACATACCAAAACACACGTCTGAAATTCTCTCTAAGAAACCTAAAGCAGTATGGCTTCAACTCGGCATACGTAATGACCAAGTTGCTGAACAGCTAGCACAGGCAGGTATCAAGGTTGTTCAGGATATGTGTCTGATGGTCGAGCATCGCGCGTTGATATAGGCAGAACCGCCTGCGTAAGCAGGTGGCGTGAACGCGGTCATGTCGGACGTCTGTCGATCCGCGGCGCCTTTGCCACCTGCTTACGCAGGCGGTTTTGCCCTTGTAAAGACTGTATCTCTTCCGTCGTCAATGCCCGGCTTTCGCCGATTTTGAGATAAGGATCATTCACGTCTCCGATCTTTGTGCGCCGCAATTTGACGACCGAATGCCCTATAACGTCGAACATTTTGCGGATCTGCTGGTTGTGGCCTTCGTAAAGTGTGACTTCGTACCAGCCGTTTTTTTCGGTTGGTTTGAGATCCTTTATCTCGGCCGGAGCGGTCTTGAAACCGTCTTCAAGCAGCACGCCGCGTCGGAGTTTGTTGATCGCATTCGCGTTCGGCAAGCCTTTTACTTTTACTTCGTAAACTTTTGGGATCGTTTTTGACGAAGCGACAAAGTTTGTAAACTTGCCGTCGTTTGTTAGGATTATCAAGCCTTCGGTGTTGTAATCAAGCCGTCCGACAGGATGCAATCGGCCTTTGCCCTTCACAAGATCGGTGACTAGTTTTCGCCCTTCAGGATCGGAGGCGCTCGACAGATAGCCTTTTGGTTTGTTCAGCAAGATATAGACATTCGGTCGGTTTTTAAGCTTAGCTGTGATTAGCTTGCCGCGAACTTTTACATGGTCTTTTTCGGGATCGGCTTTAGTACCAAGCGTCGTAATGATTTCGCCATTGACTGAGACTTCGCCGGAAAGAATGATTTGCTCCGCAGCGCGTCGGGACGCAATACCGGCCTGCGCAATCAATTTCTGCAATCTCTCTTGCATACGGGTTATTCCACCACAAAGGCACAAAGTACACAAAGAAAGAAAAAACTTTGTGTCCTTTGTGCCTTTGTGGTAAAAATTATTGCACTAAGTCTTCGAAGTCTTCGATTGATGGCAGCTCGGAAAGATCTTTCAAACCAAACTGAATAAGAAAATCCTTTGACGTCCCGTATTGCATTGGGCGGCCGACGGTTTCTTTTCGGCCTTTGGCGACAATTAGGCGTTTGTCGAGAAGGGTTTTTATCGCCGAGGCAGATTGGACGCCGCGGATCTCTAAAATCTCTGGGACGGTGACGGGCTGCTTGTAAGCGATGACGGCGAGCGTTTCGAGCGACGGTATAGACAGTTTCGCGGATGGACGAGTTTTTAGAAATTTGCGAACTTCTTCGTGAAATTCTGTTCGCGTAGAAAGCTGCCAGCCGCCGGCGATCTCGCGGATCTGCAAGCCGCCCTCGCGCGATTCGTATTCGCGTTGCAGCTCTTCAACAGCGGCCTGAATGCTTTCGCGGTTTTCGTCCAAAACCTCGGCGAGCAGCTTTGTCGTGATCGGCTCGTCGGCGACAAAGATCAAAGCTTCCACCAAAGCCATTAGTTCGGCTGGTGTCCTTGCAAGTTTTTGTGCAGTTCCTTCGCTCATAATATTTATCTTCAAGCACCCGCTACCGCAGGTGGTTCTGACACCTTCCTCAAAATAATATCGCCAAATGTCTTTTTTTGTATCAATTTGACGGCCTCGGTGCGGACGATCTCGAGGACCGCGATAAACGCCGTGACGAGTTCGCGTTTTGAGTGCATTTCCTCGAAAAACTTTAGCAGGTTCAATTCCTCTTCCTCAAAAATACGCCGCCTTAGAGTTTTTAGCATATCGGCGAGCGAGATCTCTTCGCGCTCGATCTCCATTTTGACCTCGTCGATATGGCGGGCGACGATCTTTTGAAAAATGGTCAAGAGGTCAAAAACAGAAGCGTCGATCTCGGCGTTGTTGTCGTCGGATTCGATCGGCCCGCGAGTGAAAACAGCCTCTTCGATTGTCGAGCGTTCATGAAGCATGCCGGCGGCGGATTTGAACTTCTCATATTCGAGCAGGCGGTCAACCAGCTCTTTACGCGGGTCGTCGATTTCCTCTTCGTCGGTGAACGTCGGATCGCGTGGCAGCAGCATCTTCGATTTGATCTCGATCAGCGTCGCAGCCATCACCAGAAAATCCGCCGCAACCGAAATGTCGAGCCGTGTCA
Organism: Pyrinomonadaceae bacterium; assembly: GCA_046160805.1. Lineage (GTDB taxonomy): Bacteria > Acidobacteriota > Blastocatellia > Pyrinomonadales > Pyrinomonadaceae > OLB17. The sequence continues at coordinate 607 of JBJXHF010000039.1, read as the reverse complement.
TCAAGCGAATATATTCGAGATATTTTTCCGTGATGCGGGCAATCGGAATGTCGAAAATGTTGGCCTGTTCCTGCCTGATCAAATACAAAAGCAAATCCAGCGGCCCGGCAAAATCACCGATCTTAATCTTTAAATTATCACTGGAACCGCCGACGATCTGCGCAGTTTCTTTATGAAAATCAAATGTAAATTGATCGGGTTGTTCTTTCGTGGCGGTCATTTGTTCTTCACATCGTATTGTTTCAAATCGTCGAGCTTGACGATTTGAAGAGCCGATTCGTGCGTGGCTTCGAGATAGACCTGCGGAGCCATGCCGTCCTCAAGCGCCTGTTGCCAGCGCGTGACGCACAGGCACCATTTGTCGCCGCCCTTGACACCCGGAAAAGCATACTGCGGCATCGGCGTTGAAAGGTCGTTGCCGACGGATTTCGAGTAATCCAAAAATTCATCAGTCGCCAAAATACAGACCGTGTGGCGTCCGACATCATCGGGACCTGTGCGGCAATAGCCGTCGCGGTAAAAGCCCGTCATCGGATCGGTGCAACAGTTTTTCAACTCGCCGCCGAGGACGTTTCGAGGTTTTGGATAATGGCCGTTGCCGTTTGTT
>JBJXHF010000038.1:0-19535 GCA_046160805.1 Pyrinomonadaceae bacterium | reverse complement strand
CGTGCGGGCGCTGATGAAGCCGCACGCTCGTTCACACTCGCGTTTCCGCCGTTGGTGCTTTGTAAGGCAGCCGACAAACAGGGTTCATGTGTTTATGCCAACCTCGTTTCATTCTGATTTGAGGTTGACATAAATTATGAAAAAAACTTATCCGATTTTTCTTATCGTCGTTCTAAGTGTTGGTTTTTCCGTTAGCGTCTCCGCTCAAAATATTATTTGGTCCGTAAAGAACAGCAGCTCCGACGCTATTGCTAAAGACAAAGCCGTTTTACGGCAATCATTTCCGAGGGATTTCAAGTTATTTAATCTCGATATAGCTCCGCTGCGGCAGCAGTTATTTGCTGTGGTTGATCGCGGCGCGCAGGCGTCGGCGGTGATTCTGCTGCCGAATGCCGACGGGCGGCTGGAGCAGTTTGAAGTTTTTGAGGCCTCGAATTTTGAGCCGGAGCTGCAGGCGAGGTTTCCTGATATTCGCGCCTTTTCGGGACGTGGAATTACGGATAGGTACGCAACGGTAAAATTAAGTTTTTCGCCGGAAGGTATTCAAGGCACCGTTTTTCGGACCGCTTCGGAAGACAAGCAAGGCCAAACGGAGATCATCGAGCCATATTCCGCCGACCGCAGCGTGTATGCCGTATTCAGGTCTCAGCGAAGAAAAGGAGAGTTGCCTTTTAGCTGCACTACTGAAGATCGAAGGCTATTTTCCAGTTGGAAGTCGCAGATCGAAGCTCCGGATAGCAACGAGGGCACAATAAGGACCATGCGTCTGGCCCAATCGTGCAACGGCGAGTATTCGAACTATTTTGGTGCAACCAGCGCTGCGCAGGTTGGGTTGGTGCTCGCAGCATATAACGGAACGCTCACGCGGGCCAACGGAGTTTATGAGAAAGACCTCGGCCTTCACCTGAACCTCATCTCTGAATCGACCAGCATTATTTTCTACAATCCTGCAACCGATCCTTATTCTGAAGACCTCGGAAACTGGAACGACGAACTTGCGGGTGCGATAGCGGCGGCGGGAATTACGTCGGCGATGTATGATATCGGCCACATGTTCGGCGCATCGGGCGGCGGCGGGAATGCCGGCTGCATAGGCTGCGTTTGCAGCGCAAATCATGACAAGGGAAGAGGCATTACTTCGCCGTCGGACGGTATTCCTCAAGGCGATAATTTCGACATCGACTATGTAGCGCATGAAGTCGGGCATCAGATCGGCGCGAATCACACGTTCTCTTACGGGCAGCTTCCGATACCCGAAGACATGGGACAGGATAAAGAAGTCGGCTCCGGCATTACGATCATGGGTTACGCCGGGATAACTGAGGTTGATGCGGCAGATCATTCGATTGATATATTCCATGAAACTTCGATCGGCCAGGTGCAGGCGAATCTCGCGACGAGGCCGTGTCCGGCGAGCCAGACGATACCGATGACGGCGAACAGCGCGCCTGTTGTCGCGGCGGTACCCAACTACAATATTCCAATACTGACTCCATTTGCGCTTACTGGATCGGCGACCGATCCGGAAGGCGATCCGATAACTTATAACTGGGAGCAGAACGACTCGGCGCAGAACACGGGAATTACGGTCGCGGCAGCCAATGCAAATTCTGCGAAGCTGATCGGGCCAAATTGGCTTTCTTTTCCTTCTAACACCTCGCCGACAAAGTTGTTCCCGAGGCTCTCGACTATCCTTGCAGGTCAGACTACGACATCCGCGACAGGCACTGACGACGCTGTGCCGCTCGTCGTCGAGGCATTAAGCTCGGTGACGCGCGACTTAAACTTCAGGCTGACCGTCAGGGACAATCGGCCTTACGTTCCCGGCTCGACGATCGGCCAGACGCAGTTCAAAGACATGACCGTGTCGGTTACTGCGCTTGCCGGGCCGTTTCAGGTGACGGCTCCGAACACAGCCGCAACGTTTGCAGGCGGTTCGTCGCAGACGGTTACATGGGATGTTGCCAACACAACTCTGGCTCCCGTTAGTGCCGCTAACGTTAAGATTTCGCTTTCGACAGACGGCGGAAACACATTTCCAAACGTCCTTGCGGCAAGCACTGCCAACGACGGCACCGAAGCCGTCACGATCCCGAGCATAGCGACGACAACGGGACGCATAAAGGTCGAGGCGGTCGGCAACATATTCTTCGACATTTCGAATGCCGACGTTACCGTTACTGTTCCTGCTTCTATTGCGGGAACCGTCACTTATGGCAACGCGATCGGCGCACCTGCCTCACGACCAGTTTCAAACGTTCTTGTGAGTGCGTCGGGATCTCCGAACGTATCCTATATAACGGACGCGGCCGGCGATTATTTGCTGACAGGATTCGGTTCGGGAGGCTATGCCGCGAACGCATCCAAATCGGGAGGCCAAAACGCCTCAATAACCTCGTTCGACGCGGCTCGCGTATCGCAGTACGTCACCGGCGTCACAACCTTTACATCTGCACAACTGACGGTCGCGGAGGTCAGCGGCAACAGTAACATTTCATCATTCGACGCAGCGCTGATAGCGCGTTACGCCGCAGCACTCGGTTCGCAAACGGGCTCGTCCGGAAACTGGCTATTCAGCCCTTCGTTTAGGGTTTACCCCTCTGTTACGACGAATGTTACCGGTGAGGATTATTCGGCTTTGCTGATGGGCGAGGTTTCAGGAAACTGGACCGATACCGGTGCGAGAGCAGTCAGCAGTCAGCAGTCGGCAGTCAGCAACAGCGGGCCGGAAAGAAGCGTGTCGGTAAGTTTACCGCGTTTAGCGACAACCGACAGCGAGGTTGTCATTCCCGTGGGCGTTCAGGGAGCGAAGAATAAGGGAATCATCTCTTACGAGTTCGATCTCCGTTATGACCCAAGTGTTATTCAGCCTCAAGCAGATCCGGTTATTCTAGATGGAACCGTTAGTAGCGGCCTCGTCGTCGTAACAAACGCGATCGAACCCGGCCTTCTGCGAGTAGTAGTTTACGGCCCGATGCCGATAAGCGATGACGGTGTTTTGCTGAATCTCATGTTCACGAGGGTCGGAAAATCTGGCTCCGTTACATCTCTGACGTGGGAACGGATAATGTTCAACGAAGGCGAGCCGGGTGTTGTGGTGACGGACGGACGGGTTGAGTTGGAGTGAGGCAGAACCGCCTGCATAAGCAGGTGGCAGGGAGCGTCACTTTAATTCCACGTTTTTGCCACTCGCTTACGCGAGCGGTTCAGCCTTCTGGGCGACGGGATTTGTTTTCTTTTTTAGAAGCACATCGAGGCACGAGGCGTCGAGGTGGCGGTTTTTTAGGAGGGCTTCGGCCAATTCGAAGAGCGGCTCTGGGATGCCTGCCGCTTCGACCGTTTCGTTTGAGTTTTCTTCCTGCGGGTAGCGGGAATAGAAATCCACTTCAGCCGAGCAGAATTCGCACTTCGACAGATGCTTGCTTATTTCGTCCCGACGAGTTTTGAGCTGGTCGTTATTTTGATATTCGAGAAGCTCATCGGACGAAGGGCAGTCTTCGCTCTTGCAAAAGTTTGTCATTATTTTTTGGAACATAGAACACAATTCAGCCTAATCAATCGCAGCCTATGACTCCAGGGTGTGAGGCAGACATCTCTTCGTTACAACAAAATAAATCCGTAATGGGCGATTGCTTCCAAAAGTTCGGATATAAAATATTAACGACGATCTCTGCGATCTCTGCGGCTCTGCGGGAGAAAGGATTTTTTTTCCCGCAAAGCCGCGGAGATTGCAGAGAAGAAGTTGGAAATCTATTGCACGCGGCGGTAGAAATATGGCGTTCCCATGACAACAACTGCATTATTTGTGGGAGTTACGAGAGTAAATCGAATTGTGTTAAACAGAGCAAAAAATTGTTGCTCATTCTGTGAAATGTTGCTACTATTATAAGTGAAGGTAGTGAGAACAAACCCTCTCACTTGCCAGACGAAAGACGCGACCGCATAGTGCTCGGCAGTGTCTTGCCTTACTTCTCATTACAACAAAATAATTTGCAATTGGTTACGAACCCAAAATGGCGCCGGTGCGCGATTTTTCGAGTCCAGCTGTCTGCGGTGGCTCGCAGCAATAGGAAGGTAGGACTTGAATTGTCAGGACAACTAAAAATCGGAAAGGCCGAAATATGAACGAACTCAAAACAAAGGAACGATTACCCAGGTCGATCCAGCAGAGACAAATTAAGGTCGGGAATTGGAATGACAGCCTAAAGGTCTCTGACGTAAATCAGATTTGGACCGAGCTTCATCGGATCGTTTCGTCGCACCCTTTGGTAAGGGCGTCGAAGCGGGCCGGCTTTCTTGTCGAAGAAGGCAAGCATAACGCTTACACGGACCTCACGCAGGAGCTTTTCGTTGCTCTTTTAAGCAAGGATCGTTTTCAACATTACATCGACACCGAGATGTCGGACGCCGAGATCGAGGCCGAAATCAGCCAGATCGAGCTGACCAACATGCTGACGGCGGAGCTTCGCAAACGCTATCCCGAAAGCTATCGTCTAGCACGCCGCGTTTCGACATTGATCCAGACGAGTGAAGCTTTCAAGCGTTTTGACAATATCAATCATCCGGATGTTCATCGTCGTTTGGCCGACCGGCTTTACGGGCTTGCGGACTGGAAATACGAAAAGACGCGTCGCGACGTTCAGGAAATGGACGAGCGTGTGAAATCGGTTTCGTTCTTGGGACGCGACACGCGCATGGTCGGCTGCACAGGCGACGCGCAAATTGTTATCAGCAACCCGGAACTGGAAAAACTGATTATTCGCGTTTTTAAAGCCATTGATTCGCCTGTCGATGTTCGCTCGCTGCGTTCGTTTGTCATGTCGCGTTTGCCGATCATGGACATTCATCTCGTGCCCGTCGGCAGCGGCACTGACAGCGAAGACGACGACCGCATGCCGTTTGAGTTTAAAGACACGCGCGAGACGCCGGAAGAAGATCTACTTCGCAACGAGGCCGAGGTCGCGGCTGCAGGTTTCGTCGACGGTTTTTTACAAACCTTGAACAAAGCCGTTCGCGGCAAAGCGAAACAGTACGACCGCATGATCAACGTGCTGTGGCACTGCTATCTGATCTCCGACGGCGGCACGCAATTGGAGGTTGCCGAGATGCTCGGTGTGTCCGATTCGCTGGTCTCGGATTACCGCAAACGCATCGAGGCCAATTTGCAGCAGCTTTCATTCAGCGGCGTCAACGAAGCGAGGCAATTTGAGAAAGCCCTCAAGCAAAAAGTGCGCGATATGATCACGATGGAACACGAAGAGGTCGCGGCGTAATTAGTGAACAGTGAATAGTGAATAGTGAATAGTGAAATCGAACGTTCAAAAGAAAAGGATCATAAACCGTTACAGAATGCCGGCAGGAAGTCGTATGGAGATCAGCCATCGCTGCGACCGTCTGGTGAGCGAAATGATGCGACGGCGCTCGAGTCGAAAAATCTTGTAAATCTTAATTACGCCTACCCAAAAGAAGCCGATCCGCGCGAGCAAACCGATGAACCGGCAAGCGCGGATTTTGAGCGCGTTGTGATTGAGAACGAAGAACCTCTTTACGCACAAACCGATCACAAAGCGGCAAAAAAAATAAAGAAACAAGAGCAGGATCGAAAGCTGCTCGGTAGCGACCGTTGGCTTGTCAGAAACGGGCATCTTCTGACTTATTTCGGGTTGTATCTTTTCTCGATTCTCGTTTTGTTTCGGCCTTATGAGCTTGTTCCGGCGCTTGGGTTTTTGTCGGCGACCGCTTTTTATTTTGCTCTTGCGACGTTGATGATCTTTGTTCCGAGCCAGCTTGCGACCGAGGGCAATCTGACGATGCTTTCGACCGAGGTTAAGGCGATTCTCGCGATGACGTTTATCACGCTTTTGACGATGCCGATCGCTAAAGACCCGGGAATGGCGTGGGAAACATTCAACGATTCTTTCGTCAAAGCGGTAATTATTTTCATTGTTCTCGTCAATGTTGTCCGCACGCGAAAGCGGTTGATGGGAATGATGTGGTTGTCGTTCGGCATCGCGCTTTATTTGAGCTTTACCGCTCTCGATCTTTATCTCAAAGGCGAGTTCAATGTCGAGGACTACCGCATCAAGGTCGATGTCGGCGGTATGTTTGGCAATCCGAACGAGATGGCGATGCACCTTGTGATGATGACGCCGCTCGTCATAACGCTCGGCATCGCGGCAAAAAATAAGCTGATGCGTTTTGTCTATTTTGCACTTGCCGCGCTTTTCGTCGGCGCAAATATGGTGACATATTCGCGCGGCGGATTTCTCGGCATGATAGTATGCCTCGCAGTTTTGGCTTGGAAGCTGGGCCGCAAATACCGCCTGAACGTGACTATCGCATCTATAGTGATCGGCGGCATCGCGATCCTTGCAGCACCGGGCAATTACGGTTTGCGAATGCTGTCTATCTTTATTCCCGGCCTTGATGTTGTCGGTTCGAGCGATCAGCGGCGTGAGCTGCTCGAACGCTCGCTGATTGTGACGGCGCGAAACCCCTGGGGCATCGGCATCGGCAATTTTCAGATCGTCGGCGTTCACAATCTGCACACGCACAACGCATTTACGCAAGTGTCGTCCGAAATCGGGATTCTCGGCCTCATTGCATATCTTATTTTTATGGTAAGCCCGTTTCGAAAACTGGCGGCGATCGAACGAAAACACTTTGATGAGGACAAACAGGACTGGTTTTATTATCTCGCGATAGGCTTGCAGGCAAGCATCATCGGCTACATGGTGTCCAGCTTTTTCGCGTCGGTCGCTTACAACTGGTTCATCTATTACCTGATCGCCTACGCGGTCGCATTCCGCAGAATTTACAGCGCCGAAAACAATGGTGAACGGTTAATGGTGAATGGTGAATGACCATCGAATTGGAACAAATATTCTTTTGGTCGTGCGTGGCATTGCTTTGTTACGTTTACGTCGGCTATCCGGTGCTTGTGTATTTGGCGAGCGTCTTGTTTCCAAAAAACATAAAGAGCGCCGAGATCGACCCGCGTGTGACAGTCCTCATCACGGCTTTTAACGAAGAAGCCGCGATACGTGAAAAACTGGAAAACACATTGAAGATTGACTATCCGAAAGACATGCTCGAAATACTTGTCGCCTCCGACGGTTCGACGGATCGGACAGAGAATATCGTCAGTGAGTTTGCGGAGCGAGGCGTGCGTTTATTTCGCCAGGAAGGCCGCGTCGGCAAAACCGCGACACAGAACAAAGCCGTCGTGGAGGCAACAGGCGAGATCATTTTGTTTTCCGACGCGACGACGACATATCGCAAAGACGTTTTCCGACACTTGCTGCCCAACTTTGCGGATGCGAGTGTCGGCTGTGTCGCCGGACGGTTGATATATGTAGATGACGACAGCACGAGCGTCGGAAAGGGCGCGCAAAGTTATTGGAATTACGAGACGTTTATCAAGATCGCCGAGAGCCGCGTTTGCTCGCTGATCGGTGCATCGGGTTGTCTTTACGCAGTTAGAAAATCGGCCTACGAACCGATGTATGCAGAAGCGTGTTCGGATTTTCTGATCTGCACGAGTATTTACCGCAAGGGTCTGCGAAGTGTATTTGCTCGGGATGCCGTGTGCTTTGAACGGACAAACCGCAGCTCAAATGAGGAGTTGCGCATGCGTGTCCGAGTTATTTCGCAGACATTTACGGACCTCTGGCGGAACCGCGATATGCTCAATCCGCTGAAAAGCGGTTTTTTTGCCGTCGAACTTATTTCGCACAAGCTTCTGCGATACGCCGTGCCGTTTATTCTGCTTGCGTTTTTTATTGTAAGCGTCGCGTTGGCTAATTCACACACTTTTTATGCCGCTGCATTCGCGTTTCAGGTGATGTTTTACGCGTTCGCTTTTGCGGGCTGGCTGCTTGAGCGAGCGGGCAAACGCCTCAGCCTGCTTGCGATGCCGCTCTATTTTGTTCTCGCGAATCTTGCGTCGCTCGTTGCATTTTACAAATTCCTGCGCGGCGAAACTTTCGCTAATTGGGAACCGATCCGCCAAGCCAGATGACGCACGAACGCCAAAACGAAAGAATCGAAAAACGAACGGGCCGAAACGTTTTTGAAAAGCGGCCGCGAGTTTCGGTCGTAATTCCGGCATACAATTCGGCCGAATTCATCTGCGAGGCTCTTGATTCGGTTATCAAACAAAGGTTTCGCGAGCACGAGATCATCGTCGTCAACGATGGCTCGCCCGATACAAAGCAGTTTGAACAAGCCATTCGACATCATCTCGAAGACATCATCTACATTCGCCAGGAAAACGCAGGCGCCGGTTCGGCACGCAACACAGGCATAGAGAACGCACGCGGTGACATCATCGCGTTTCTCGACTCCGATGATGTTTGGAGGCCGGAATTTCTCGCATCCCAAACCGTTTTTCTCGAACGCCATAACTACGATATGGTTTATTGCGACGCGGTGCTTTTTGGGATGCATTCGTTTCACGGTCAGACCTTCATGGAGACCGCGCCGTCAGATGGCGAAGCGAATTTCGAGAGCATTCTCGATTTTCGCTGCAATGTGATCACGTCCGGAACGATGGTCCGAAAACAACCCCTGATCGACGTTGGAATGTTCGAGCGAGAACATGTGCGGGCACACGATTTTCTTCTGTGGCTGCGTCTTGCGAAAAACGGCGCGAAGATCGGCTACCAGCGAAAACAGCTTCTGAAATACCGCGTCCGTCTCGACAGCCTTTCGGGAGACTCGATAAGCAGAGTCGAGCGCGAACGCGACGCGTTTGAGCGCGTCGAGCGCGATTTTGATCTCAATGATGAACAGCGCTCAATCGTAAAACGCCGTATCGCCGGTCTCGAAGCGGACCTCGCCGTCGAGCAGGGAAAATCATTTCTCGTAAACGGTGATTTCCGCGAAGCCGAAGTTGCCTTCCGAGTCGCAAACCGTTATCGCAGATCGCTGAAACTGGCTGTGGTCTCTTTGCTCACGCGATTCGCACCGCGAATGCTGCTCAATCACTACCGCTCCAAACGTGAAGCCGAGATCGCATTTCTGCCTCGCAACGAGAACTGAGAATTACTCCAATTGCCGGATACTTCGCCCATCAGCAGTGCGGTGTAATCCTGGCCTGCGATGTTACCGGTGACACTAGGATAGGTGCGATTGAGGGGACTGAAGATCCAATTTCCAGTCGATCCCGAGCCTGAAGTTGAAGTCACGTAACGCGCGACCTGTCCGGCGTCGAACGATGTGACCATTCCATTGCCGCTGACGTCGGCGACGATTAGCTGTGTGGCGTTTAGGCCGGGCGGAATTCCGACAGAGTGCTGCGAGATCCGTGCAGCGTCGAATGAGCTTATCGCCCCGTTGACACCGCCTGTCTTGGTTGGAGTGACGGTGTAGGCTCCCGAGCCAAATCCGCTTAGCGTGTAAGTTCCTCCGGGAAAAATCGTCAAAGCTGAGACAGGAATCGAACCGCTGCCACTCAACAGCACATTTGAAACAAACGGCGGAGGCGGGCCGGTGATCGTGTTGCCGTAGATGATCGTTCCGGTGATCGTTGGCGTTGAACACGCGCCGCCCGCGATCAGCGATACATTATCAACCGTGAAATTTGCTTTACCGGTTGTTACGCCTGTGTATGTAAACAAAAGCGCGTGCGAAGCTCCGTTGGCGAATGCGCTCACATCGAACGAACGCAGCGTGTAATTAGTTTCGGCAACGGTAGGTTCTGTGAAAGTTGTGATGTTAGTCCCGTCAATTGTTACTGTCAACGTGTCGGTGAACGGCATAATCACTTTGCCGATACGCAATTGAAATGTCAGCGTTGCCGGGCCGCCGCTTGGGATCATTACGTTCTGTCCTATGGTCGCCGTTTCAGCCGCGGCGATTCCGCCGAACCAGATCCAATTATCACCGCTAAACGGCGGAGCAGTTCCAGCGTCCGTGCCGCAAAATGGTGTGTCGCAAATTGGAGTGCCGAAATTCGTCGAAGTCTGCACCGTCCATTGCGACCACGGATTTCCGGTTTCAAACGTGCCGTCGGAGAGACGTTCGGCCGGAGTGCATGACGGAGCAGGCGAAGCAGTCGGTGTGAATGTAGGCGTCGCGGTCGGCGACGCGCAGCCTGCGCCGCTTGCAAGAAGTGTTACGTCATCGACGACATAGCTTCCGGTGCCGTTCGATGGGCCGATGTATTCGAACCTGATGTTATGTGATGCACCATCGGCAAACGCGGACAGATCGATCACGCGTTCGGTATAAACAGTCTCGGCCGTCGGTGGCTCGGGATAGCTCTGCACAATAATATTATCGATCTTCACATTGAGCACGTCCGTTAACGGCTCGGTCACGGTTCCGATGCGCATCCAAAAATGCAGCGACGCCGTGCCAGTCGGAATTGTTACATCTTGCCCCAACGCGGAAGTTTCCGGGAGCGGGATGCCGCCGAACCACGCCCACAACAAACCGGTTCGCGGCGGCGAAGCGCCGCTGCCCGTTCCGCAGGTAGCTTCGTCGCACAGAGGGGTTACGAAATTCGTTGACGTTTGAGGGTTGTTCCAAATGGCACTCGGAATGCCGCCGGTCTCGAATCCGCCGTCGAGAATTATGTTTGCCGGTGTGCAGGTCGGTGTCGCTGTCGGTCCGGCGGCATCCTCATAAATCAGTTGTGCCGTAGAAAATCGACCAACCGCAAAAAGAGCCGATAAAAGAAGTAATGCAACAAAGGAATGGAATAAACCTTTCATTTACTTGGCGCGGAAACGTGATTTTTTAAGTATGTGCGCAAGCCCGCGCGTAAGCAAGGGCGATATTTGACGTTGCGTGTACCGCCCTTACTAACGTGCGCGCCTTGCGCATCTTAAACTTGACAGTCCAGACTGCGATTAGATAGCATTGCAATTCGCTCTGTTATTGAATCAGCGGCGGTTTTTTTGAAAATTTTCGGGGCACGCGTGCAATAATATTTTCTTTGAATCAGTTTTCGGGCACGTACGTCAATTGGTAGACAGCCTCCCTTACAAGGAGGAAGTTAGGGGTTCGAGTCCCTTCGTGCCCACCAGTCTCTCAATGCACAATGCATAATGCATAATGCACAATAAAGAAAAAATATTGTGCATTCTGCACTTTGCATTGTGCATTGAACAAGCGCGGGGTCGTAGTTCAGTTGGTTAGAACGCCAGCCTGTCACGTTGGAGGTCGCGGGTTCGAGCCCCGTCGGCCCCGCCACTTATTAGTGCAAAATGCACAATGCAGAATTAAGATTCCGCATTGTGCATTTTACATTTTGCACTGTGCATTTGGTCTTTGTAGTCCAGCCTACAATAATTTCCATTCCTGAATCCAATAATGGTTAGAGTGCGAAACCAGTTACGAGATTGATCTATCGTTTGCGGATCGTGCGACAGCCGTCAAAGGGGGCGTTTGCTGCCGAGGAAGATGCGTTCTGTGATCACTGCCCTTACTTAAAATATAAACAAAAATTTGGGAGATTGAGATGAAATATACACTTTTAATAATGATCGCCGCAATGGCGGCGTTTCTTGGCGCTTGTGGAGGCGCTGTGACGAACAATTCGACAACGGCGCCTGCCAACGCGGCGAGGGCGAACAATATGATGAGCAACAACGCGGTGTCGAATACGGCAGCCGCTCCAGCACCGGCTGATGGGCCGATGGTAGGCGGTGCGCCTATGTTGAAAACGAAGGACATAATAGATAATGCCTCGAATTCAAAAGATCACACGACGCTGGTTGCGGCGGTAAAAGCTGCAGGATTGGTTGAAACGTTGAAAGGCGCCGGGCCGTTCACCGTTTTTGCTCCGACGAACGCGGGCTTTGACAAACTGCCTAAGGGCACCGTCGATACGCTTCTCAAACCCGAAAGCAAGAAATTGCTGACCGGCGTTCTGACCTATCACGTTGTTCCGGGCAAAATGGATGCTGCTGCGATTACGAAGGGAATCGAAGACGGCAAGGGCAAATTTGCAATGAAAACGGTTGCCGGCGGCACGCTCACTGCTGCTTTGGAAGGCAAGGACGTCATTGTTACGGACGAGAAAGGCGGCAAGTCAAAGGTGACTATCGCCGACGTCATGCAGTCGAACGGCGTTATACACGTTGTTGACTCAGTCCTGATGCCGAAGTAAGATTTGGCCGCATAAAGGCGCAAAAAGCGCAAAATAAGAAAAGAGGCCGGAACAAAATATTCCAGCCTCTTTTTTGCGTTTTTTGCGCCTTTTTGCGGCTAACCTTTTCTTAACTCAGTGAGGACTTGTTTGGCGACGGCTTTTAGCGTGTCGAAAACGCCGGTGCCGTTTGTGGCGACGGCTTCGAATATTGGTTCGTCTTTGCGGCAAAGTTCACTCGCAATGTCTTCGATCGGGGCTACGTTGGGCAGGTCGCGTTTGTTGAGCTGGAGCACATACGGTATCTGCATCAGGTCGTAGCCCTGTGTTTGGAGGTTGTCCTCGAGATTGTAAAGGGCTTCGATATTAGCGTCCATTCGCTCGTCCTGGCTGTCGGCAACGAAGACGACGCCGTCGACGCCCTTGAGGATCAGCTTTCGAGATGCATCGTAATAAACCTGGCCGGGCACCGTGTAGAGATGAAAACGAGTTTTAAATCCGCGAACCGTCCCAAGTTCGAGCGGCATAAAATCGAAAAATAACGTGCGGTCGGTTTCCGTGGCGAGGCTGATGAGCTTGCCCTTCGCCTGCGGAGCGGTCGAATCGTATATGTACTGCAGATTCGTCGTCTTGCCGCCAAGCCCCGGACCGTAATAGACGATCTTGCAGTTTATTTCCCTTGATGCGTAGTTTATGAATGTCATAATTGAGAATTGAGAATTGAGAATTGAAAATTAGGATTTTTTTACATTATCCATTTTCAATTTTCCATTCTCCATTAGCTAAACAGGCTGTCAATATCTTCGTCGGTGATCTCGTTGAAGAACGAGTTTTGGTTTATGCGGAAGTTGGCGGATGCTTCGGTGGCTTCGTCGAGGACACGGGCAACGTCGTAACTGCCGCGTGCGGTGCGGATCTTCACGAGGCCCAAAGTCGAGCGTTCGTCAAACACGGTGACCAGCAGGCTGCGGCCGATGATGCTTATGAAGATGCTCTCTTTCTCGCCTTCGTGAAAGACCGAGGGGAAAGCGTCTTCGCCGATGAGTTTTGCCATGCTGTGGGTCGCGGCAACATTACCGGCGGCGAGAGAAGCAAAGCTCGTGGTGTCCATGTCGCCGATGTCGCCGTGAAAGGCGATCGGCTGGCCGTCGCGGTCGATCAGAAACACGACGCGCGCCGCGCACTCGACACATAGCCGGGCTAGGACGCTCTTGAGCCTTTGAAACTGGTGTTCTTGTAAGATAAAAGGCGTATCTGCCATGGGGTTTTATTGCTTGCAAAGGGCTAACGAGCAAGTATATCTTGGGTGATTTGGTAAGGCAATTCGGCCGGATGGCCTTCAGCGGAGGAACCGCTAGATTTAAATCTAACACAACGTAACGGATAACGACAAGATTTTTTTTCAGCGAGGATCAGCGTGTCAGAACCCCCTGCGTAAGCGGGTGGCCAGTTCGTTGTGGAGAACCGGCATCATCTTATTCACGTGCGAATCTAATGCGACAGTCTGGCCGCCCGTTTACGCAGGCGGTTCTGACTATTTCATTGTCGGAACTGAACCCAAAATGTTAGAATTTCAGCAGTCGGCAGCGCTCGCCGGCTGAAATTTCGTGTTAACTAGCAATAACTCTTACCTAGTCAGATTTCCTCGGTCTTCCCAATCCTAATGAAGCATCACCTCTTCTCCGACAAGTCAACCGGCTTAAATTTCGTTGCAATAGGCGGCGGAAACGGCCTTTCTATGCTGCTTTCGGGACTGAAAAGATACGTTAACACCGGCGACATCGAGCCTGTCTGGATCGAAAATCTCGCGGCAATCGTCGCCGTTACGGACGACGGCGGAAGCTCAGGGCGTTTGCGTGAGGAACTGCAAATGCTGCCGCCCGGCGATATACGCAACTGCATGGTCGCGCTGTCCGAAGATTCTCAACTGCTGTCACAGCTTTTCCGGCATCGCTTCAGTGGTGACGGCGACCTCGGCGGGCATAATTTCGGCAATTTGTTTCTCGCCGCAATGACCGAAATAACGGGCGATTTTGCCGAAGCGGTAAAGTTATCATCCGAGATTCTTGCAAGCAAAGGCCATATTTACCCAGCGACCGTTGCGGATGTTCGGCTTGCTGCCGAGCTTGAAGATGGCTCGATTGTGCGAGGCGAAACAAGAATATCGCAGCTAAAAGGCAAAATGAAGCGGCTCTTTCTCGATCCGGAAAATTGCCAGCCAATGCCAGAAACGCTTGCCGCGATTCATGAAGCCGACATCATTACAATTGGCCCCGGATCGCTGTTCACAAGTCTCTTGCCGCCGGTTTTGGTTGACGGCGTTGCGGAAGCTATCGCTTCATCGAAAGCTGTTAAAATATTTGTCTGCAATCTAATGACACAGCCCGGCGAAACTGACGGATTCACATCTCATCATCATCTCGAACTCGTCCGACAATATGCACCCGCGATCGATTTTGATTACGTCGTGGTAAATGATCATCCGATAAACGATGAGCAGTCAAAGAAATACGCCGGCGAAGGTGCAGAGCAGATAGGCGTCCACGGCTCGATCTCGCCGGCAACGATTGAAGGAGCAGAGATCGTATATGGTAACCTGTTGGACGAAGGCCCGATGGTCAGGCATCATCCAGGAAAACTTGCACGCGTTTTATTATTATGCGCGCTGCAGCCTAAGGAAAAGGCCTCGGTTGGAAAATAAGTTCATTCAAAATAGGATAAACAGGATGCATATTTTAATGATTATCTAATCCTGTTTATCATGTCCATCCTGTAAAATTTACTCGTGAAATCTGAGCTCAATACTTTGATAATGGCCGCTGGCCTCGGCACGCGGATGAAGTCCAACCTTGCAAAGGTATTGCACAATTTGGATGGCCGTCCGCTCATCAATCACGTCTGCGAAACTGCTTTAGCTCTAAAGCCTCAAAAAATCTACGTTGTCGTTGGCCATCAGGCTGAAGATGTAAAGCATGCAGTTTTGGCAGAAAATGATGCTGATATTATCGAGTTTGCGTTGCAAAAACAGCAGCTTGGAACAGGTGATGCAGTGAACTCGGCTCGCGAGTTTCTGGAAAACAGTGATTCAACTTTGCTTGTTCTTTCCGGCGATGTTCCGATGATTCGCTCTCAAACATTAGCCGCGTTTTTTCAAAAGCACAGCGAACATCGCGGTCGAGGCGCCGTTTGCACCGTGTTGACTGTTCGTCTGAAAGACCCAGCCGGTTATGGCCGAGTAGTCCGTGACGAAAACGGTGTTTTCGAGCGTATCGTAGAGCAAAAAGATGCCAATGACGACGAAAAACAGATAGATGAGATCAATTCCGGAATTTATTGTTTCGACACAAAGAAACTTTTCACGGCTTTGGCAAAAGTAAGCAATGATAACGCTCAGGGCGAATATTATTTAACCGACGTTCCGCGAATACTAAGCGATCAGGGCGATGATGTTGCGATCTTTCTTTGCGACGACCCGCATGAGGTCGAAGGCGTCAACGACCGGCGTCAGCTTGCTGAGATGGAGGATGAAATGCGGCGAGCGACGATCTCACGCCTAATGCTCGAAAGCGGCGTGACGTTTATCGATCCGAAAACTGCATACATCAGCGGTCGCTCAACAATCGGCCGCGATACAGTGATTCATCCCAACGTAGCCATAGAAAGCAAAAGCGTTGTCGGCGAAAACAGCATCATTCGCTCGGGCACCCGAATTGTAAATTCAACAATCGGAAACGGCGTCGAGATTCGGGACAACTGCTTTATCACCGATTCGACCGTCGGCGATAATTGCACCGTCGGCCCGATGGCACATCTTCGCGGCCACGCCGTTATGATCAAAGGCTCAAAAGTCGGCAATTTTGTCGAACTTAAAAAAACCAAACTCGGCCGCAACTCAAAAGCCAGCCACCTCACCTATCTCGGCGACGCAACAATCGGCGAAAACACCAACATCGGCGCCGGCACCATCACCTGCAACTACGACGGCAAAAACAAACACGAAACCCATATCGGCGACAACGTAAAGATAGGCTCCGACACAATGCTCGTCGCGCCGATAACTGTAGGAGACGGAGCCTCGACCGGTGCTGGAAGTGTGGTGACAAAGGATGTCGAGCGTGGCGAACTTGTGGTCGGCGTACCCGCAAAGCCGCTTAATTCATCAGACAAAAAATCAGAAAGAGCGGATGGTAAAGCGTGAGAGAGGGGAAAGAAAGTCGAATTGTTTGGGTAACGGACATTCATTTGAACTTTTTGGATGCAGTGAAGCTCGAGGCATTTTGCCGAGAGATAATTGATGCTCAGCCCAGCCTTCTTCTCATCGGCGGCGACATAGCCGAGGCAAACAGTCTGTCAGGCTACTTAAAATATCTGGAAACGAAGTTGAATCTCCCTGTCTATTTTGTATTGGGCAACCACGATTTCTATCGCGGCTCAATCGAAGAAACGCGAAAAATGGCGATCGTATTGAGCCGGTCGTCGGAATACCTAAAATGGCTTCCGAGTGTCGGCATCGTGCCCTTGACCGCCAAAACCTGCCTGCTTGGACATGATGGCTGGTCGGACGGACGATATGGCAACTTTTTTACTTCGGAGGTTGTCCTCAATGATTATATTCTGATCAGTGAGCTTAGCTATTTAAGTCAGAAAACGTTGTTTGAGGAATTGAATGGTCTTGGCGATGAATCCGCTGCTTTTTTTGCGCATATTCTACCCCAAGCCTTGGCAGGTTTCGACGAAATTCTGGTATTGACGCATGTGCCGCCTTTCAAAGAGAGCTGCTGGCATGAAGGAGAAATCTCTGATGATAACTGGCTCCCCCATTTCAGCGGCAAAGCGGTTGGTGATGTGCTGCGAGGTATGATGTTGGCACATCCGGAAAAATCGATGACAGTCCTTTGCGGCCATACTCACGGTAAAGGCGAAGCCAGGATACTTCCCAATCTGGTTGTAAAAACAGGCGGCGCGGTTTATGGAAACCCGGAATTACAGGAGTTTATTTTTGTTAATTGAATCTTTATGTTGTGGAATTGTCACATACGTTGGAAATAGCAGGTTGTGCTAGAATTATTTTATGAGCGTGAAAACAGCCCAAAACGGAAAAAGGAATCTCAAAGAGGTTCGCGAGATAAAGGTCGAACGTCCTGAGAGGGCAAAGCTTTCAGCAGATGAATCGCTGAAGCGAACGAAAGCATTTAACGAACGACGGGAGCAATTCATTGCCACTATCCGCCAAGGGAAGGATTGAGGTTTATTTACCTGATCTTCTCGAACCTGCCTATCAAAATTTACTACTTGCCCTTGAGAATGAGTTCACCTATAACTTTGGTGGGTGCACTATCGTTCGAGGACTGGACGGGAATTATTTGTCGAAGTCCGGCATCAAGCTTCGAGATAGAATTATTGTAGTCTATACGGATTCTCATTCTTTTCAGGAACATTTCGATATTTTGTCGTCTTATACGGATGACGTGAGAAGAGCTGCGTACGAGGCACTCAATGAAGAGAAAATCCTTGTCACGGCTCTTTCGGTTTTTCATTCTAGTTAATTTATGTGTGGAATTGTTGGATACGTTGGAAATAAACAAGTAGTGCCGTTGATTATTGACGGGTTGAGGAAGCTTGAGTATCGCGGGTATGACTCGGCGGGCATTGCTGTGGTCGATGGCGATCATCATATGGAGCTGCGGCGGGCAGAAGGGAAGCTGCGCAACCTTGAGGAAGCGATACGGCAGAATCCGCTGGAAGGGAATTACGGTATCGGGCATACGCGTTGGGCGACGCATGGGCGTCCGACGGAGGAGAATGCGCATCCTCACCGCGATCAGTCTGGCCGCGTTGTCGTTGTTCACAACGGCATTATCGAAAATTACCTGACGCTTAAAGAGCGTCTACAGGCGCTTGAGCACGAGTTCAAGACCGAGACCGACACCGAAGTCGTTGCCCATTTGATCGGCCATTACATGGAGATAGACGGCCTGTCGCTTGAGATGGCTGTGAGAAAAACGGTCAAGGAGCTTCGCGGCATTTTTGCGCTTTCAATCATTTCAAAGGACGAGCCTGACACGATCATTTCTGTTCGTGAGGGGCCGCCGGTCGTTGTTGGACTTGGCGATGGCGAGTTTTTCGTCGCGTCCGATATTCCGCCGATCCTGCAATACACGCGTGACATATTTTTCCTCGGCGACCGCGAGATTGCGGTCATTACAAAGGAAGGAGTTCGCGTGACGGATTTTGACGGCAATGTGGTCGAGCCGCAAGTGCAGCGTATCACCTGGGACCCGATCATGGCGGAGAAAGGAGGCTTC
Source organism: Pyrinomonadaceae bacterium (assembly GCA_046160805.1). Lineage (GTDB taxonomy): Bacteria > Acidobacteriota > Blastocatellia > Pyrinomonadales > Pyrinomonadaceae > OLB17. Next base: position 1,133 of record JBJXHF010000038.1, on the reverse strand, counting down.
AAGCACTTCATGCTCAAGGAGATCTACGAGCAGCCGCGAGCCGTTCGTGATACTTCACAAGGGCGCATTTCGCTCGACAACGGAAAGGTCTATCTCGACGAAATGAATATCTCCGAGGAAGATTTTCGTGGGCTATCGTCCATTAAGATCGCCGCGTGCGGCACTTCGTGGCACGCTGCGCTCGCCGGAAAGTATATGCTCGAACAGCTCGCACGAGTTCCGGTCGAGGTTGATTATGCATCAGAATTCCGCTATCGCGATCCGGTTTTGAGCAAGAGCGATCTGATAATTGTCATATCGCAATCTGGCGAGACTGCCGACACGATTGCCGCGATGCGTGAAGCCAAACAGTCGGGCTGCAAGATACTAGCGATCTGTAACGTGCAGGGTTCGATGATCACGCGCGAAGCCGACGGCACAATCCTGACGCACGCCGGGCCTGAGATCGGCGTCGCTTCGACAAAGGCGTTTACGTGTCAGATGGTTGCGTTGTATCTGTTTGCAATGTATCTCGGCCAGCTTCGAGACGTAGTTGATGAAACACATGCAAAAAAACTCGCGCAGGACCTCGCTGAACTACCGCTTAAGATCGAACAACTTCTAAACGACGCCGACACTATCGAGGAACTCTCGAAGGAATTCTTCCGCTCGCAGGATTTCTTGTATCTCGGCCGAGGCATCAATTTCCCGGTCGCGCTCGAAGGCGCTTTAAAACTAAAAGAGATCAGCTACATCCACGCCGAAGGCTATCCCGCCGGTGAGATGAAACACGGCCCGAACGCACTAATCGATGAGAAACTGCCGGTTGTCGTCGTCAATACGCGCGAATCCGGCAACGCCGGAAGCGAACTGCGTTACGAAAAGACACATTCAAACATCGTCGAGGTCAAATCACGCGACGGCATCATTATTTCCGTCCTGACCGAGGGCGACTCGATGTCATCAAAGGTCTCAAATCATGTAATTGAAATTCCTGAAACGTCCGATTTGCTCGGCCCGATTCTATCTGTTGTGCCGTTGCAACTACTCTCATATCACATCGCCGTCCGCCGTGGCTGCGATGTTGACCAACCGAGAAATCTGGCGAAATCGGTGACGGTGGAGTAACTGTCGGAACGCAGGCTGCCAGCCTG
>JBJXHF010000037.1:0-3906 GCA_046160805.1 Pyrinomonadaceae bacterium | reverse complement strand
GTGACATTATCCTTCGCGGCTCGCCGACGGGCGGCGCTGCACCTGCTCCGCCGACTTTTCCGGCATACGCACCGATCGCGGGCAGCACGATCGGAATAATCACGGCGTTTCGCGATTTCGTCGATCTGATAAAGGCAAGCCCGGGCTACACGCGGGCCATCGGCGAAGACCTCATGATCGTCGCCGTCAAACCCGACGCCCTCACCGAAGGCGAAATCACGCCCGCTCTCAAGATCAAACCAACCGGCGGCCATACTTTGGAAATCGCAGGCTCGCTGCAAGGCCTCGACGCAATGCGTGTCGAGTACATCAAGGACGGGACTTCGACATGGCACATCGCCGCGTTCCTAACCAGCCTGCCCGGCGAGATCTCGATAGCTTTAACAACGCCCGGCCAACCCGAAACCGGCCGCATCCGCGCCGTCCTCATCAAAAAGAACGAAGAGTTCGGCAACTTCTCACCGGAATACCCGGTCACGCTGTCGTAATGGTTAATTTAGGAATCAGCGTTTATTTTGGGCGCTAAAAAAGGCTGCGTCATGACTATGGCGCGGCCCCTTTATAGCCTTAAAGTTTACGTGAATAGCTCACCGTGGATCACCTTACCCTTCGAACTGTCCATTGATTCCATCCGCCGCATTTGCCGGGTCGCCCGTATGGGGAGGCGTCTTTGTCAACCTCCCAACCAGGCGGGAGGGTTGAGTGCGCACACCAGTCAACCAGCCATCCGATCGGCGCATTTTTTGTATCGAAAATGCGGCTCTTACGGCGGGTCCCGACCTTGCAATCTGGGCTAGGGACTGCATCGACCTCGGTGACTATCCATCCTCTAGGAAGCGGGTCATCCGAGCAAATCCATTTAACAGCACCCCAAGTCGCCCCCTGAGATGTCTTCGGTGCATCAGAGCGTGGGTAAATCCCGGCGTCTCCCTTAACGAAAGCGTCTCCAAGCCCCTTCAGCATCTTCGCTAGGATTGTCTTCTCATATTCTTTCCCGCCTAGGAAGGTGTGAACGAATTCGTTCCCCTCTCTTTGAGCTTTCCATTTGCTTAGATCCCAGGTTAAATAGCCAATAACATTACCACGGCGGACTTCCCCCGTCTTAACACTTCTATGGACGAAGACGTTTGTAGCCGACTCCCACCGAGCCTCCCAACATGTCCCATCAAGGGTTAAGTATCGCAATAGAGGACCATCGTCATCTTTACCCTCCGTTGCGTCGTTACCACGGAAGTGATGAAAGGCGAAATCACCCTTAAAGTCGGCCTTCCACTTTCTATTCACGACGCGGCCATCATTTTCTTTGATTGGTTGAGTGAGGTCGTCATCACAGGATACGTAATGGATCCAACGATCCCTATGTGACTGGCTAAGAACAGCAATATTAAAAAGCAATATAGTAACAACGACAAATACGATTTTTATATGTGACATCTTTTTTTTCTCCAAAAATAATTTAGTTTTTATTTCTAGCGATTGACTGATGTTGCTTGTCTAACCGTTCGAAAAGGTTACGGCAAGACTCGTGCCAAAACTAAATATTTCAATAGAAATGGGCGCGCGGAGATTACGGAAATTAAGGGAAGTGAACGATTGCGTCAAAAAGTCAGAAGACGCGCACCAAATGGTATGGCGGCTGAAGCCGATGGTTCCGAGTTACTCTTCCCAGTCGCCCTGGCCTTCGCGTTCGACGTGGTAGTTGGCGTCTTCGAGATGTTTTTGGACTTCGCGGGCGTGTTCGTTGTCGCGGATCATCATGCGCCGAGAATGAGATTTTATCTTCGGGCGGGGGCTTGTGAATCTCTAGCTACTTTGACTAAAAGGCGCAACGCTTTATTTACTGCTGCCGATGTTGGGAAGGATGTCGCGACATCCGGTGCAAGGGTAACTGTTATCTCAGAGGGCTTGCGTCTACCAGGGCCGCGGGCGACAACCGTTAGTTGGCTAAAGTCATATGCGGGACGAAGTTCGTCTTCCATTTCAGATTTCTTCTTCATAATTTTTACGTTCCGCGCGCGTTGCTTTTCGCGCGCTTATCAGGCGAGTTACAGGCGGACGCTCGGTGTATGAAACGACCAGCAGACGATTTTTAGTTGACTCGCCCATCACAATGAACCGATTTTCTTCAACTGAGTGATCCGGATCGGCGTAAATAATGAATAACGGATCTTCAAAAACTGTCTCAGCCTCTTCAAAGGAAACTTTGTGATTCTTCAGATTGGCTTTTGCTTTCTCAAGATTCCACTCAAACCGCATAACCAGATATTAACATTACTCCCAACGCGCGGTGATCAGAACATTCATGTCAACGACTATTCTCACGAGACAAGTTCAAATATCTCTTCATCGGTGTACGACTTGTCGGATTCCGCGATCATTTTCTCGCGAAGAGTTCGGAAGCGATTTAGAAAGAGATAATTCTGCAAAGCACTCGCGGCATAAGCGTTTTCGGAAACACCTTGTTCGCGAGCAGCATTGCCAAGCGTTTTCCTGACTTCTTCCGGCAGATCAATGGTTAGCGTGGCACTCATAAGGTTATGTTAACAGCGTATATCAGGGAAATAAAGAATTATTCTTCCCAGTCGCCCTGGCCTTCGCGTTCGACGTGGTAGTTGGCGTCTTCGAGATGTTTTTGAACTTCGCGGGCGTGGTCGTTGTCGCGGACTTCGAGGAGCATTTCGATCCCGACACGTCCCAAAGGCGCCAGCCACATTGCGCGGCGGTGAAATACCTCGATAACGTTCGCCCGCGTCTCGGCAACCGTCGCAAGCAGCGTCGCGAGCATCCCAGGTTTATCGAGAACGAGCAGTTTTAAAAGAATATAGCGGCCTTGCCTTACTAATACCTGTTCGAGAACGCGGGCGAGCAGATTGGCGTCGATGTTGCCGCCGCAAAGCAAAGCACAAACAGTGTCGTCCGGTTTCACGTTTATCTTTTTCGCCAGCAAAGCCGCAAGCCCCGCTCCGCCCGCGCCTTCGACGACGAGCCGATTGTTCTGAACGCAAAAGAATATCGCCCGCGCGATCTCCTCTTCGCTGACCTCGACGACTTCATCGACAAGCCGCTGAATGATCGGAAACGTCAACTCGCCCGGACTTTTAACCGCAATGCCGTCCGCGATCGTCTGCCCCATCTCGGCCATAACAGCGTGACCGGCTTTGAGCGAAGGATTTACCCACGCAGCATTCTCCGCCTGAACGCCGATTATTCTCACGTCGGGCTTTAGCTCTTTTAACGCCGTTGCGATCCCTGAGATCAATCCGCCGCCGCCAATCGGCACGACGACCGTCGTCACATCAGGCAAAGCTTCCAGAATGCCGATTCCGATAGTTCCCTGTCCGGCGATGACGAGTTCGTCATCGAACGCATGAACGTATGTGAAGCCGTGCTGTTCCTGCAATTCACGCGAATGGGCAACCGCTTCGTCAAAAGTGTTGCCGTGCAGAACGACTTCGCCGCCGAGATTCTTTGTCGCGATTATCTTTGTCAGCGGCGCTGTGACCGGCAGAACGATCGTCGATTTAATATTATTGAGCGACGCCGCCAAGGCAACGCCCTGCGCATGATTTCCCGCCGAAGCCGCAACAACGCCGCGCTTTTTTTCTTCGTCGGTGAGCTGCGAGATCTTATTGTAAGCACCGCGAATCTTGAACGAGCCGCTCTTTTGCAGATTCTCAGCTTTTAGGAACGCCTGCGCACCAATCTCCCGCGAAAGCCGCGCGTCGGCGATCATCGGCGTAGAAATTACAATCGGTTTGAGGCGTTCGCGTGCGGCTTGAATGTCAGCGAATTTGACTGTCATAACTCAGAGGATTATATGCAACTACGGGCTGAAACGCGAGTGTGAACGTGCGTGCCCGCGCTATTGAGTCTGCACGCTCGTTCACATTCGCGTTTCCGCCCGCT
>JBJXHF010000036.1:0-6495 GCA_046160805.1 Pyrinomonadaceae bacterium | reverse complement strand
AAATGGAAATGCGCAGAACCGGCGCAGCGTCCGTGTCGAGTTTTTGCACGGTTGGCTGTTTGGCCGTTTCGGGAAGACGCGGAATAACGGTCTGGACGCGATTCTCAACCTCCTGCGCCGCAACGTTAACGTCCTTCTCAAGGACAAATGCAACAAAGACCTGTGAAATGCCCTCGATTGAAGAAGAGCGCAACTCATCGATACCTGAAATGGTATTAACGGCTTCCTCGATTTTGGCTGTAATTTCTGTCTCTATTTCCTGCGGCGAAGCACCCGGATTTACGACCGTCACCGTGATCGTCGGAAAGTCTATCTTTGGAAAGAGATCGACTCCAAGGCTAAAAAAAGAGAATGCGCCGACGACCACGAGCGACAAAATAAGCATCGTCGCGAACACCGGCCTTTTAACACAAACTTCTGCCAACCACTGCATATCTTTAGTTCCGAGTTTCGAGTTCCAAGTTCCGAGTTAGTTCATCTGCCTGACGAAGACACCGTCGGAAAGGGTGTTTAAATTGCTTGTTGCCACAACGTCGTTTTCGGCGACGCCTTGTTTTACTTGTATAAAACCGTTTTCGAGCAGGCCTAATTGCACTAATTGCTGGCGGGCAACTCCGTCTTTGATAATAAAAATCGAATTTGTTTCGCCTTCGGTTTTTACTGCCTCGACGGGCACCATGACGGCATTTTCTGGTTCTGACTGCGTTATTCTAACGATCGCAAATTGTCCGGGCTTTAGCAGGCCGTCGCTGTTTGCAACTTTGGCCTCGACAGTCAGCGTTCGCGCTGCGACGTTCAGATTTGGCAAAATGCGAACGACCGTGCCGGCAAAATTGCGGTCGGGATAGGCGCTTGTTTGCAGGGAAATTCCCTGGCCGCGCGAGACTTTTCCAATCGATTGCTCAGGCACGTCGATCTTGAGTCGCAGAGGCGACGTTCGTAGTATCGTTGCAATTTTTGTATTCGGCGCGCTTGGGGAAATATATTCTCCCGGATCGGCAACACGCTCTGAAACATAACCGCTTATCGGCGAATAAATCGCCGTGTCGCTGACGCCCTTACGAGCCTGTTCGACCTGCGTTTGAGCCATCGCAACGCCCGATTTTGCGGTCGCTACGGCTGCCTCCGCCGAGTTGATCGCTCTGACGGCAACGGCAGCATTTGAGCGGGCTTCGTCAAGCTGCCCAAGCAATGCATCGCGTTGCGAACGGCGCTGATCGAGTGTCGATTTTGAAACGTCACCAGTGTTGTAAAGTCTCTCGGCACGCGCAAATTCTTTTTCTGCCAATACAAGGTTTGCCTTGACGGATTTCACTTGAGAAAAAGTTTCGATGTCGAATTTTTCGCCGTCTCGCACGTTCAGCCGCACTTGCGCCTGCCTCAGTGCCGCAACCGCCTGATCTACAGCCTTTCGCTGCTGCTCAACTTGCGCCTCGGCCTGCTGGAGCCGTATCTGCGCATCACGCGGATCGAGCCGCACAAGGACACCGCCCTTCGTGACAAAACTGCCGACGTCAAAATTCACTTCAACTATCTTGCCGGCGACCGCAGGGGCGACGTCGGTCTGTGCGTCGCTCGCGAGGTTGCCCGTTGCTTCGAAGTATGTCGGTATTTGCTTAATCACAGCCTGCGCAGTTGTCACGTCAACGAACTGCGGCTGTGTGTTTGCGGCGTTCGCGTTCGCAGAGTTGGCGCGCGAACCGCAGCCGAAATTCAACAACGCAATCGTCAACAAAACGGCGGCTAATGGAATAAATGCTTGTGTGCTTTTTTTCATTGATCTGTCTCTTCGGACGATCAAGCCCGAATGCCCCTCAACAGTATCTCGGCAAAATTCTTCGCGGCCTCTTCGTTCGAAATATCCAGGATCACACGCTTCTTGTCCCACAAAATATTGTTCAGCGAATGATGTATCAACATTCCCAAAAAAGAACGGACAGCTATGCGCGGATTTATCTTTCTAAACGCTCCGTCGAGTTGCCGCCGCGCGACATATGCGCCGATAAACTCATATACCTTCTCGATAAAGTCGTGAAAAAATCGCTCGGCCAATTCATGCTCCTCAAGCGCCGAGTAAAACAGCAGCCGCATAAATCCTACGTCCGACTGGTGTTTGTTCATCGCATCTAGAGCGATATTATAAAAAACTGCAAAGTCGTCCTTCTGCTTTATCGCTTCCTGAAGCGTTTCATTTGCTTCCCACGGAAAGCGATGTACGCCGTCCGAGCAGCTTTTGTTGTCGAGAATCGCACCGTAAAGCTCGTCCTTCGTCGCGAAATGCCGAAACACCATCGCTTCGGACACGCCTGCGGCTCGCGCGATCTCCTTGGTTGTAGTGCCTTTAAAGCCACGCTGCGAAAACAGGTTTACAGCCGTCTGCAAAATCTGCTCGCGGCGTTTGTCGCCTTTCATCCGGCCTACCGGGTCGCAAATAACAAGTTCTTTGATCAAAACTCTCCTTCTCAAGTAGGTAAGTAAGTAAGCACTTACTATTTTAGATAGCTTCTCATTTTGAAATGGAATTTGTCAATCCTGATCATCCCGTGAAGAAAATCGAGAACCGAGCGAACATTTGTTTAATGGATTTCGTTACAACCAATCAGCGGCTGGTATAATCGGATAAAAGCAGGATCATTTTAATCATCACTGGAGGAGTAAAGATATGTCGGAATTTGAAGCAGAAGTAAAAAAGGCGGAAAAGGAATTGGAGCAGGGACTCGTTCCTGTCGGTAACGGTGGAGACAAGGTAACTGACGACGAATTTTTAGGAGATCTCAAAATGCAGGCACAGGAATACGGACAGAAAATTCAGGACGCGGCATCAAAAGCCCAGGAATTTGTGAGCGAAAAGTTCGCCACAGCAGGCGATAAGTTCAAAGAAATCCAAGGCAAAGACCCTCGGGAAATGATCGAAGACGCAAAGGAATTCGCCCGCCAAAAACCCGGTCAGACGATCCTAATCTCAGCCGCAGTCGGCCTCGTATTAGGCCTGCTGTTTCGCGGCGGCAGAAAATAGAAGCCAGGTCACATACAGAGAAATAAGGCTGCCTAACAAGGCGGCCTTTTTCGTTAAGCTAATTCCATGCGCCTTGCAGTCTCAAATATTCTCCGTTTTAACCTCAAAAGCTTGTTGAACTAACCCCATTACATAGTCTAAATCCGAGGTTAAACCAACCGCTACTTCTACATCGCCATTTCCCCATCGTCCCAAACCGGCAACATCCGTGCACCAGCCACGTTCGTCAACGATTTCGCTGATTCCGATATTCAATGAAAGTTTTAACTTGGTCTTCTGTGGAATAATGTCCACAAAATTTGTTGAGGATTTATACGCAATATAAAGTTTTTTTATTTCTTCTCGAACCGACGAGTCAATGTTCAATATTCTTCTTCTGAGAGAATTAAATAAGTCCATCATTTCACCAGTAAGATGGTCGTGGATTTCAAGACTGTATTGTGTACTCGCCTTGTCCTTTACCTTTCGATATTTGTCCAATACTTCCGCTGAAAGATGTGGTGCCTGCCAAATTGATTTTGCGTTTTCCGCCATGGAAACAGCCCGACTGACTATTGCGTTCTCATTCCACTCGTCTATGTCACGGAGATACGCATTGAGACGAATCGGGGAGTCGTTAAAACCACCTGGCATTTTCTTCTTGACAGCAAATGGACGGTCACTAAGTTCAGAGTTGTAGCCCGTCAAGGTTAGATTGCCCAAAGTGTGCAAATAACGCTCTTGAATTGATCTCCAATCTTCCCCTAACATTCTCCTCCATTCGTCCGAAAGGTCTGGATTTTGCGGCAATATGTGTTCTATCGTAAATTCGTCAACATTTACTATTTCCTTTCGATTCGCGTTTTCTAATTTGCCTAGCAGATAGTTGCGGGATCGTAAGTTGTAGGCGTCCTTAGTAAGTAATTCATTTTCAAATTCTGCATCGTTTGGAAATCTCTGATAGCCATCCATTAACTGAAGGGCTGCCTCAATGCTCTCAACGTAAGCGTCCGCGCTAACCAATTTGTATAGGTTTCCGAAAGTCTTATTTAGACTATTCGTTGGTATCCCACAGATTACCCGTCGAAAAACATAATTCTCGATAAGCGAAAGTATTCTTGCGAATTCATCCTTTGAAATGCGTTCGTTCGCATAGTCATGATAAACAGGCAACAGGAAAGGGTAACTTACATCGACTTTTAGCTTAGAGATATTCTTGAACAGGTGCAGTAAATCTTCATCCGGTTCTTTGTGTAAAACAAAACTGACGTAATACCCGGAAAAATCGTAAATATCTGCAACAACTCGTTCTAAATCCTGAATACCGTTTCCAGTCTGCACATAAGTTTTGAAGTCTTCGTAGACTCTTCCGATAACCGGAATTTTTCCAGTCTTGGCCGATAAGTAGTCTCGAATAAACCAATCGAAACGAGATGCATAATCATTGCCAAAGCTTTGCTCCATTGGAAACCAATATTTTTCATAGAGTTCGGTCTGAACTTCGATATGCTGCCCCATAAGAATGAAATTTCGAATAAGATCCGCCTGAGACAGATCAAGACCTGTCGAATTCAGACTCTCAAAGATCAATTGAGGGTTGTCTTTATCCTTTTCGAGGGCAACATCTACTACAAAAAGTCGGAGTACGCCATTATAAATGTCCACAACATTTTCGCTTGTTATCTGACCCTTAAAGAAATCAAAATTCTCAGTGACCCGTTGAGAGGGGTTTTCACCCAAAGGTAGTTTCTTTAGAACATTTTTGAGCGTCACCTTATCTCGGCGTGTGAGCAAGAGCTTAAATTGAAGCTCTGTATCTTCCTCGGCGTTTAACAAATAATAATTTCGAAGTTTAGTAGGTGTTGTGTCAATTTCGGTGGGATTGTTTTCAATAAACTCCGCCAGAGCTGCAATCAATAGACTAATCGTGGTAAGTCGTTGTTGACCGTCAATCACTAGTAACTGCGGTACGTCCGATTGAGTGTGAATGCTCTCCTGAAAATAGACAATCGAGCCTATAAAATGTCCTGGAACTGAATCGTCCCGGCTAATCCGAAGAATATCGCGCATTAGTTGATTGCATTGTGAGATTTGCCAACTATATGTCCTCTGATATATCGGTATGACAAATTGCTTAGGTCCTTTAATGAGCGTGAGAAAATTCGCTGCAGATGCTTTCATAATATGTTGTTTATGAGAAAATCTTATTTACCGGGAATAAATATTATCATGAACAAAAATTTCAAAGAAAGAAAACCAAGTAAACGAACTTATAACAAAGAAAGACCATCCGGAAAAAATTTGCGGTTTCCGGATGGTCCTACTAAATTATAAGAACCCAGTCGCTTCTGACAGACCAAATTAGACCTGATCGTGGATCAGGCGGCGGGTTTGGTCGTTGAATAGGACGTCGATCTTTTGGGGCTCTATGACGGCGGTGACTTCGCCGTGGCCGAAGACGTTGTGGGTCATGGCCTGGCCTTTGCGGTATTTGCGCATTCGGTCGTAGGGCGAGGAATTTTTTGCGTTTCCCCTCGAGACCGCGGTTTTTACGCCGCGAGTAAATTTACTCACCGTCTCACATGTTTCGCAGATCGCGCTTGTGATCTTGCCCTGTTTGGTCACGCTTTGGATCTTGTGATTCTGCTCCAGATCACAGGACGAACACATCATCTCGACCGATTGATCTACCGTATAAACTTCAGCTTTAACTGCCATATTTTTAACCTCTGAAAATGCCTATCTTCCGCGTCGGGGGCCGAAAGAACGAAAACTTCTTTTGGCACGTCCGACAAATTTCTTTGACGGATCGGAAACCGTGAATGTGTGGCCGCCGAAATCCGGCAGGACTACGCGCTCGACCGTTTGGCCCGTCAATTTCTCGATGGCACGCATGGAATGTTCTTCTGCGATCGTAAACAGCGTGATTGCTCGTCCCTTGTTTCCGGCACGGCCTGTGCGGCCGATTCGGTGGACGTAATCCTCGGGTGCCTCCGGTATGTCATAGTTTATCACATGTGAGACGGAATCTATATCTATGCCGCGAGCGGCGACGTCGGTTGCGACAAGCACGTTGGTATGTCCCGATTTGAAGCTGCGCAGGGCAGCCTCACGCTGCGACTGCGAACGGTCGCCGTGAATGCGGTTTGATTTATGCTCACGCTTTTCGAGAATGTGTGCGATCCGGTCGGCACCGCGTTTTGTCCTTGTAAATACAAGCACGCGGTCAAAATCTTCCTTATCGAGCAGGTCGAGGAGCAGCGGCATTTTTGATTGCTGGGCAACCGGATATGCCGTCTGTTCGACAAGCACGGCGGCGCTGCCGCGCTTGCTGACCTCGATAAATGCTGGATCTTTTAGCATTGAGTAAGCAATATGCTCGATCTCGGGCGACATCGTCGCCGAAAAGAAGACCGTCTGGCGTTTTGCCGGGATGACCTTGACGATACGCTTGATCGACGGCAAAAAGCCCATATCGAGCATTCGGTCGGCCTCGTCCA
>JBJXHF010000035.1:0-14269 GCA_046160805.1 Pyrinomonadaceae bacterium | reverse complement strand
GATAACGACGCACTCAAGTTTGGAACGATTTGGAACGATTCGGAACGGCTGGACCGCGTGAAACGGTTGGAACGTTTGGAACGATGTGAATGGAAATTGAAAATTGAGAATGGAAAATTGAATTTTTCCGACATTCCCTATTTTCAATTTTCAAATCTCAATTCAGAAGTTGATAACGACGTACTCAAGTTTGGGACACTCTGGGACAGTTGGGCAGTGAAATAGGTTACGCTGCGATTCGCTCGATCGATTTGGCGAGGGAGCGGAAAATGTCGCGGCCGTCGTTGGAGCCGAGCATTTCTTCGCAGGCTCGTTCGGGGTGGGGCATCATGCCGAGGACGTTTCTATCCTGGTTGCAGATGCCGGCGATGTTCGAGCGGGCACCGTTTGGGTTGGCGGCGTCGGTTACTTCGCCATTCTCGTCGCAATATCGAAAAACGATCTGGCCGTTCTCTTCTAGAGAATCAAAAGTTGCGTCGTCGCAGGTGTAATTCCCTTCGGCATGTGCAATGGGTATCGAAAGAACTCTATCGGGATCGACCTCGGAGGTAAAAGGCGTATTTGGGTTTTCGAGCCGCAGATTTACGTGTTTGCAGACGAAATGCAAACTCTCGTTTCTCATTAGCGCTCCCGGCAAAAGACCGGCTTCGCACAATATCTGAAAACCGTTGCAAATGCCGAATACGAACTTGCCATCGGCAGCAAACTGTTTGATCGCCTTCATCACCGGCGAAAACCTCGCCAACGCACCGGCCCGCAGATAGTCGCCATACGAAAACCCGCCCGGCACGATAACGGCATCAAAACATCTCAGGTTAGTTTCCTGATGCCAAACAAAATCCACCGGCTGCCCGACGTGTTTCGACAAGACGTGGTAAGCATCGTGATCGCAATTTGAGCCCGGAAATACTACAACGCCAAACTTCACGACGTTATCTCCACTCGGTAATCTTCGATGACTGGGTTTGCGAGTACGTCTTTTGCAATGCGTTCGGCCGACTCGCGCGCTGCCAACTCGTCCATCTTGTCGGCGAGAGCAATCTCGAAATATTTACCCTGCCTGATATCGCCGATATCTTTATGACCGAGCAGTTCGACCGAATGATGGATCGCCTTGCCTTGCGGATCAAGCACGCTTGGTTTGAGAGTTACGTAAACTATTGCTTTCATCTGCCGCTCCGAAATAAATTGTAGATTGTGACGGAGTTTCTTGTATAAATCAAAGTGTTGTGTTAAGTTTCACGTATTCCGGCACGGACTCTGTTCTTTGGACTCAAATCGATAGAAAAAAGGAGAGACAGCATATTATGGAAAACCAAAAATCAGCTATTGGCTTGGATGGAAATCTCGCGGCCGCTTTGGGCTACCCTATTGGCATTATCGCTCTCATATTGATCTTTATTGAAAAGGAAAACAAATTTGTCCGTTTTCACGCTATTCAGTCGATCCTGTGGGGACTTTTCTACGCAATAGTATTCTCCATCGTTTTCGTCATTGGATTTGTGCTTGTATTTGGCGGCATGTTTGCCGGAGTTGCGGCCAATGCGGCAACCGGCTCAGGAGCCGGCTCGATATTTGGAGGGCTGTTAAGTATTATCGGCTGGCTTCTCTTACTGGTAAGTTTTCTTATAGGTTTCGGAGGCTTTATAGCGATGATTGTCGCAGCGGTAAAGAGTTATGGCGGTGCCAGGATGAAGCTTCCAATCGTCGGCAGATTTGCGGAAAAATGGAGTAGCTAGCTTCTCGTATTTTTTGACACCAAAGGGAGATAATGAATGAGTTACCAGATTGGCGGCGACATGTTTCCCGGTAAACTGCAAGCCGTTGCGATCATCCAGACCGTGATCGGCGCTGTGGAAATTCTCGGGTCGATTGTCGGCGGAATTTATGTTGTCATCGTGGGCATACTTACTTTCGGCATCGGCCTCCTCGCAATCCCGATTCCATTTATCTTTCTGGTTGTCGGAATTCTTTCGTTGGTGTCTGGAATAAAAGGTTTGCAGAGAACCCCGGCATACGGCTATGTCTGGGCGTTGCGATCGCGCAGATGTGCCTGCTGTTGATGTGTGACGTGCTTAGTTTCGGGTGCGGGCTGACGGCGGTCATTTTACTCACGCAGCCGAAAGCAAAACATTATTTTGGACGGCGCTAGGACAGAAAGCCTTAGGTCAACCAAATACCCTTTTAAAGATTTTATCGACATTGCGCAGGTAATGCCGCAAATCAAAAACGCGGGCAATCTCTTCAACTGAAAGGTGCGAAGCGATGTCCGCGTCTTTCTTTATCAACTCCTGATAATCTCCGCCTTCGTCCCAAGCCTTCATCGCACTTCGTTGCGTCCACATATAAGCGTCTTCGCGGCTGACGCCTTTCTGCGTGAGAGCAAGCAACAACTGGCCGCTGAAAATAAGGCCTTTTGTCAGGTCAAGATTTTTCAGCATGTTGTCCGGATAGACGATGAGAGTGTCGAGCAAGCTTGTGGTTTTCGCAAGAATGTAATCGAGTGTCGCCGACGAATCTGGCAAAACGATTCGCTCGGCTGACGAATGCGAAATGTCGCGCTCATGCCAGAGAGCTACGTTTTCCAATCCGACAATCGAATTTGCCCGAACAGTTCGCGCCATTCCGCATATGCGTTCTGAGAGAATCGGATTGCGCTTGTGCGGCATTGCCGACGAACCTTTTTGCCCTGTTTTGAAAGTCTCCTGCGCTTCGCGAATCTCAGTCCGTTGCCAGTGACGAACCTGCAAAGCGATCTTCTCCAGCGTCGAAGCGATAATCGCAAGTGTGCAGAGATATTCGGCATAACGGTCGCGCTGAATGATCTGCGTCGAAACATCTGCGGCTTTCAGACCGAGTTTTGCACACACGCGCTCTTCAACCTTAGGATCAAGATGGGCAAACGCGCCGACCGCACCGCTTATCTTGCCGACTGAAATAATTTCCTTAGCCTTAAGCAATCTTTCGCGGTTCCGTTGCATCTCGGAATACCACAACGCCCACACCAATCCGAACGAAGTCGGCTCGGCGTGTATTCCGTGCGTCCGTCCAATCTGCGGCGTATCCTTGAACTCGAACGCTCGGCGTTTCAACACGTCAAGTAGAGCCTCGATCTTGGCAAGCAAAATGTCGCACGATTCTTTGAGCAAAAGAGCGTTCGCCGTATCCACAACATCGCTCGAGGTCAACCCGTAATGCACGAACCGTGACGCCGGGCCGATTGTTTCGGCAAGATTTGTCGTAAACGCGATCACGTCGTGATCCGTCGTTTTCTCGATCTCATTTATCCGCTCAACAGTAAACGCAGCCTTTGTTTTGATTTCGGCAAGCGCATCGGCAGGAATCGTTCCGTCTTCGGCATGGACTTCGCAGACCGCGATCTCGACATCGAGCCACTTTTGAAATTTATTCTGCAACGACCAGACGGCGCCCATTTCGGGCAATGTGTAGCGTTCGATCATAGTGTTTTCATTGACGTACGAATCTGCTAACCGTCTCCGCCCTGATTTTCTTCTGCCGGTAAGGGCGATTCGTCACCGAGCACATCCTCGATATACACCATTTTCACGAGCACGACAACCGCTGCGAGCAGCGGCGTCGCAAGCACGAGGCCCAAGCCGCCAATTATCGCTCCAAGTCCGAGTTGGAAGGCAATCGTGAGCGCAGGCGGCAGCTCGACGGTCTCGCGGTCGATGAGAGGCGTGACGATGTTCGATTCGATCACCTGAATGCCGATATACAGACCCAGCACATAGAGGGCGCTGATCGGGCTGTCTATAAACGCGAGAAGCAGAGCCGGAATCGCTGAAAGTATCGGCCCGAAATTTGGAATGAACGAAAACAGCCCGGCCAAAATTCCGAGCGTGAGCGCCAGCGGCACGCCGATTATTGATAAACCGATCCACGTCAACAGTCCGATGAATATCATCGAGGCTGCCTTTCCGATCAGCCACCAGCGCAGTGTTTCATAGACAGCGCCGAGCACCTCGCCGGTTCGTTTTCGTTTGTCAATGGGAAACAAACTGGTAAATCCTTCCACATAGAACCTCGGTTCCATTGCGAAATAGATGCCGAGCAGCAGCATCAAAAGAAGTTGGCCGACAACGCCCACAGTAGATGAAAAATAGCCGCCGACGCGCGTCAATACTGTACTGGCATCCAACTGAGCCAGTAATTGCTCAGTGTTCGGCAGATGGCCGATCAGTGCCGCTCCCCATGAATACTCGGAAATATAATCCGCCGTGCGGGCGGCCGATTGAGGAAGCTGATCTCGAAGCACGCGAACCTGTTCACTAACGCTCGGCGCCAAAAACGTAATGGCACCGGCCAGAATTCCGATCAACAGAACCAAAACGATCAGAACCAACCAGCGCTCGTTTATCTGAATGTATGGCCGCAGCAACTCCGCCAACCCGCGCAGAAAAATTGCCAGCAAGGCGGCCGCAAAAACCAGCAAGATAATGTCGAAAGTAAAATATACAAGCGTCAGGCCGAGAAGCGTTGCCACAACAGCGGCAATGGCGATAAACACTCGCCTCGTAAAGCCGTCGAGTGTGTTTCGTACGATCATTTGAGATTAACTTTGATGTTTATCCTCTTACCGAATGTTCCAGGGCCTGTCTTATATAACGTTGATATGGAATCTTTTTCTTTTTCGCGGCATTCTTGACCCTGTCAAAGAGCGCGGTTGACATACGCAGATTTACGACCTTTTCTTTCGGCTCAAACTCGAATGTCGCAGGTGAGAAATTTTCGGGCGTAATGTAGTCCGTTAAATCCTTTTTCATGAAGGCTTCGATTTCTTCATCGGTTTTGAATCTCGGCAATTGTTTTCTCATATTTCTTGATCTCCCTGCTGTGCATGAATCGGGCGCCGATTGGCCTGATTAGCGCGTTCTGGAGTTTGGATCGAAACGTAAACCAAACAAATGTATATCGTCCGCTGTCGGGCCTGCCAATTGCGATGAATCGCTCCTCGTTATGTGAATGCTCGGCGTCCACGCGCCAATAAGGATCATTGATAAAGACTTGTTCGATCTCTTCAATAGAGACTCCATGTTTCTGACATTTCGCAATGTTCGCCTCGTCCCAATCGAACCCCGCAACTCGCATTATGACTTTACCATTGTGTAACTTATTTGTCTATACATTGCAACGCGAATAGCCACGCTGTCGCCCCAATAGCTGATTATTTAAATTACCGACTTCTGAATCAAAAGCTCGGCATTCAGGATTGCACAGCCAGCCGCCCCACGCAGCGTGTTGTGGCTCAGAGCGACAAACCGGTAATCAAAAACATTGTCGGGAAAAACGCGTCCGACAGTGATCGTCATGCCGTTGCCGTTGTCGCGGTCGAGCCGCGTCTGCGGCCGCGAAGGCTCGTCCGTTACTTCCATAAAACGTTCCGGCGACGAATGCAGATCGAGCGTCGGAAAACTTCTCATCGATTCAATCACTTTTTCAAGCGTGCCTCTATCCTTGAGTTTCACGCGAAGCGAAACCATATGCCCGTCAAGCACATTGACGCGGAAACACTGCGCCGAGACAGGAAAATCAGCCTTAATGATCGCTCCGTCAACAAACTCGCCGATTATTTTCTGCGCCTCGATCTCAACTTTCGGTTCCTCACCGGCGATGTATGGAATAACATTGTCCATAATATCGAGCGACGCAACACCCGGATAACCCGCGCCCGAAATCGCCTGAAACGTCGTCAGAATAACCGCTTCGACACCAAACTTACGATGCAAAGCCGCAAGCGGCGGAGCAAAACTCGCAACAGCACAATTAGGATTGGTCACGATAAACCCTTTCGTAAACCCGCGATTCGCCCGCTGCGTTTCGATAAGCCCGACATGCTCATGATTTATCTCAGGAATCAGCAGAGGCACATCCTCATCCATCCGGTAGCTCGACGAATTGCTGATAACCGGATAACCAGCCCGCGCAAAAGCCTCTTCCGTCTCGCGTGCCACGCTCGAAGGCAAACTCGAAAACACCAAGTCACAATCCAACGGCGGCTCGATCGGCGACACAACAATATCGCGAACCGACTCAGGTATCGCCCCCGCCAATTTCCACGCGCAAGCTTCGGCGAATGGCTTCCCGGCAGACCGATCCGAAGCCGCCAACGCCGTTATATCAAATTGCGGATGTCCTTCGAGCAACTGGCAAAACCTCTGCCCAACCGTCCCCGTCGCACCTAAAATTCCAACTCTGTACTTTTTCACGTTTTCTACTCTTACTTCACATTTCCAATGCTTCTTTCATTCGTCGCACACCTTCGATCATCTTCTCCTCGGTATTGCAGAACGAGACTCTTAAAAAACCTTTCGCTTCGTCGCCAAATGCAACACCCGGAACTGTCACGACTCGATTTTGCAGACATTTTTCTGCGACTTCAAGATCGTCGCCGAGCGAACGCACATCGAGCATCGTGTAAAACGCGCCTTCTGGCGATGTTGCGTGCAGGCCCATTTCTTTTTCAAAGAGATCAACCAAAAACTCGCCGCGTTTACGATAAACGTCGCGGGCGTTTTGCTTAGCGGCTTCGGCTTCTGGAGTCCATCCGAGCAAGGCCGACTTCTGTGTGATCGTAGAAGTGCAAACAGTCAAAAAACCGTGCAGCACCTGAATGGCGTTCATAATGTCGGCCTGCGTGCTTGCCGCCCAACCGAGACGCCAGCCGGTCATCGAAAGCGATTTCGACAAGCCGCTGACGATGATGGTCTTGTCGTAATACTCCGACGCCGAATGTGGCCGCTCGCCAAAATAAAGGTCGCTGTATATCTCGTCCGAAATTAAGTAAATGCCCGTGCCTTTCAACGCATCGGCGATCTGTTTCAAATCCTCAGGCGTCAAAATCTTTCCTGTCGGGTTTGAAGGCGAGATCACTACCGCTACTTTCGTCCGCTCAGTTATCTGAGATGTGAAATTTGAAATATCAAATCCAAAATCTTTGTCAGCGGGCAGGCGATAATAAACCGGTTTCCCCTGAGCGATCCGCACGCAGGCGTCGTATGCCGGAAAGCTCGGATTCGGGATCAAAACCTCGTCGCCGGCGTCAACGATGCACATTAACGCCGCAGTCATTGCTTCCTGCGAGCCGCAGGTTACGACGACGCCGGTTCGCGGCAGATTCAGATGCGGATACTGCTCGGCGATCTTGTCCCGTAACGCCGGAATTCCGGGATGAGACGTGTAACCGTTCTGCTCGTCGCGGGCGATACGGGCCGCTTCGTCACGCAAAAATTGCGGCGTCGGTAGATCCGGCTCGCCTAAACCAAAGTTGATGCTGTCCGGCAAAGCGCGTTCAAAAAACTGCCGTATCAACGTCGGCTGCAAACCCTGCATTCGCCTCGGCAAAATAAACTTCTCAACTTCTTGGGCAGGCATCATTGATTTTCTTCTTCTTCAATCCCACTTTCTTCCAGATCTTCGCGAACAGTGCCAACCTCGACATTAAATTCACCCTCAGCCTGTGCAAGCGGATCGGCATTCACTACGCCGGCGAGCGTTTCGATCTCGCCAATTATCTTTTGCCCGAAACCGGTTATGTTCTGCTTCAAACTGTGTTTCTGTTCTTTTTCCTGATCGTTTTCGTCCATTTTGTGAAAGCTCCTTGTCTATCTTAGACAATTTGGCAAACAGATTAAACTCCGACCGATCAGTGACGGGCCGCGAAATCAATAAAGCCGCTGCGCGAATCGGCCGAAAGAAGTTTGACTTTAATCTTCTCGCCGACATTCAATCCTTTTTCGCCTTGCTCGATTCTTCCATCGACCGGCGGCCGCAGAATACGAGCAAACGTGCCGCTCGGCGTGATGCCTGTAACGATTGCGTCAAAATTTTCGCCAATATGACGTTGCATGACGGTTGCCGCAACGACTTTTCTCATTTTTCTTTCGACCTTGCGAGCGGCTCGTTCCTGCTTGTTGCAATGTGAGGCAATTGTTTCGAGTTCATCATCAGTATATGGCGAAGGCTGACCGGAAATAACCGCCTTCACCAATCTCTGAACAACGATATCCGTAAATCTGCGATTCGGCGCCGTTGAATGCGCATAATCACGAACCGCCAGCCCAAAGTGCCCGCCGGTGTCTTCGCCGGGACGCTCAACGACATATTCGCCGCTGCCGATCAGTTTTACGATTGACAATGAAAGGTCGGGGAAATGTTCAGGGTCGGCTGCGCGACGTTTTTCGAGAAAAGCGGCAAGAGCCGGTTGATCGGGTTGTTCCGGGAGATGCTCGCTGTGTTCGGCGGCTATTCGGACAATGCCGTCCCAATGTGCGGGCGTTTTAACAACGCGTCTGAGCGAAACCGAGCCGTGTGCTTCGAGAAACTCGGCCATCTCGACGTTTACCGCGACCATAAAATTCTCGATCAGCCTGCGAGCGCTGTTTGACTGGATCGACTTCAGGCCTTTTATCTCGCCGTCTTCGACAACCGCCGACGCCTCAATCGATTCAAATTCGAGAGCGCCTTTTGACTGTCGATAAGAGCGAAGACGAATCGCCGCCTCTCTTTGTAACTCGATTTGTTCCTTTAATCCCGGCGTGTCTTCCAAAGTTTTCGGCATTTCGCCGCCATGATCAAGCCATTCACCGATTGCCTCATAGTTGCACTTCGCCTGATTGCGAACCAACGCCCGGCAAAAGGTGCTCTCCGGCACATCGCCGTTTTCCTTGACCGTCATATCGGCGACGATGGCAAGCCGATCAACACCTTCGTTCAGCGAACTCAAATCAGTCGAAAGCTCAACCGGCAGCATTGGGAAAATCTTGCTTTGCGTGTAAACCGTGACGGTGTTTTTCTCGATATGCTTGTCTATCGGCGAATCCTTCGGCACAAGCGCACCAACATCCGCAATTCCGACAAGCACGCGAATGTCACCGTCATCAAGCCGCTCAGCCCACTCGATCTGGTCTAGATCGCGCGAGCTAGCATTGTCTATCGACGACCACAACAGCGAGCGCAGATCTTTGACGGAAAGATCAACAACAGTCTCGCCGGTATTTTTTATTTGATTTAGCTGATCAAAAATACTATCGGGAAACTCAGGCTCGAAACCGTTTTCGATCATCGTCTGCTGCGCCCTTTGAGATAACCAATTTGAATTGTGGTCGTTCATTCTCTGCGGTGAATCTATCTGAGATAATCTTCCAACTTCGTCGAGGCGTCGGTCTTTTCGTCGCGATATTTGACGATGATCGGGCAGTAGATCGAGAGGCCGTTGTCTTTGCCAAAACCAGAAGTTACAGCGCGTGAACCCTGAACGACAACCGCGCCGGCGGGAATTTCGAGCGGTTTTTCGCCATCGGATTTGATGATGCGGCTGTTTGGTAGATCGAATACGGGCGTCGAGCGTGTCAGGATAACGCCGGATGCCAAGACAGCTCGCTCGCGGATGATCGTGCCTTCGTAAACGCCGGTGTTGCCGCCGACAAGAACGTCATCTTCGATAATTACAGGAACGGCGCCGACAGGCTCGAGCACGCCGCCGATCTGTGCAGCGGCGGATAGGTGCACACGCTTACCAATTTGCGCGCATGAACCGACCAGAGCGTGAGAATCGATCATCGTGCCTTCGTCAACATAAGCTCCGACGTTGATATAGGCTGGCGGCACCACAACGACGGTCGGTGCGACATACGAGCCGTCGCGGATCGCCGAGCCGCCCATAACGATACGCACGCCGTCTTCAACCGTCATCGGCCTGAGCGGAAATGTATCTTTGTCAAAGAATCGCAGCGTCTCAGTCGGCTTCGACATCTCGACCATCCTGCCCATCCGAAACCCGAGCAAAATTCCCTGCTTCACCCACGAATTGGCTTGCCAATTCCCATCCGCGTCTTTCTCAGCTGAACGGATATCACCGCAACGCAACGCCGCTTTAAAATCCTCGTAAACAGTACGGTCGTTGACCGAAAATTCGGATTGATCGAACAATGCTTCAATTTTTTTTTGCAGATTCATTTTTGATGTTTCGCTTTTGGGCGAATACCCAAGTTACAAGTTCCGGCTCGGCAAACACCTGATGCCAGACAGTGTGTCCGATTCCTTTATATTCGGTATATTTCGGTTTCCCGCCAGCCAGTTTGATGGCTTCGATCATCTTCCGGCTTTCTGAAACATCAACCGCCGTATCGGCATCTCCGTGGAACGCCCAGATCGGAACATTCGCCAGATTTTTCACTTTTGTTACATTTCCGCCCCCACAGATCGGGAACGCCGCGGCAAAAATATCGGGATATTCCGCAATTATCGACCATGTGCCGTAACCGCCCATCGATTGCCCGCCGACATACAGCCTGTCTGCATCAATCCCAAACTGCGATTGTATCTCGCGTAACATATCCACAACCATCCTCAATTGCGCCGAAGGCCGCATTTCAGAATCATTGTTTGCCCACCACTCGCCGACGGGACATTGCGGGGCGAGAACAAATGCAGGATTCTTCGTCTGATTTTCAGGATTTGTCCAGATCGTCGCTCCTAGCGTGTTGCCCTCGGTTATCTGTTTTAGATTGTCGCCTCCGCGCGCTCCGCCGCCGTGCAGCCAAAGCACGAGCGGATATTTTTTGCTTTTATCGTAATTTGCCGGTACGAACAGACGATATGGCATTGTCTTATCGCCTCGTTTGAAAATTCTTGGTTCAAACAATTCATTCTGTATTTTCGGAGTTTGGGCCAAGCATGCAGACACAGCTAAAGTAGCAGCAAAAATAACAACGAGATGCTTTATTTGAAATATGTTCATAAACTTCTCCGGGCGTCCGATCAACGCGAAACGACCGCCCTGGCAATCAGGCCGATGCCGCCGGCGAAAAGTATCAGCATGATCACTGTGTTAAAAAGACTTGTCGGCTGAAAGTATATTTGCAAATTCATCAGTATGCCCGATGCGATAATAATGATGCAGACAGAAATGAGTATCCAGCCGATGATCGATCTGCCGTTGAAAAAGACAAACGCGATGCCGACGACGAGTGGAATGAGCGTCAGTCCTAACGAATTGTAACCGCCCCAATTCCAAAAGCCGCTTGCGACAACGACGCGGCTAATGAGCATATACGCGCCCGAGATCGTCATCGCGAGGCCGAGGAAAAACTCAATCACGCCGCCGGAAGTTCCGCCTGGTCTTTTTAGATCGTCAAAATCCATAAAATTTCAGAGCTAAAAGCTGACGGCTAAAAGCTGACAGCTAGTATTATAATTCCATCTAGCTATCAGCTGTTAGCTCTTAGCTGTCAGCAAATTCCTTTCATCTCTGCCTTAAGCTTAGTCCGCGCCTCGGCAGATACCGGCACGAGTGGCAATCGCAGGTTTTCTTCGAGCAAGCCCATTTCCTTCATCACGAACTTGCAAGGCGCGGGCGAAGATTCGATAAAATTTGCTTCCATGAGCGGCAGTATTTTGTAATTGATCTTTCGCGCGAAATGGAACGAGCCGTTCAGGGCGTGTTCTACCATCTTTGCGGTTTCTTTTGGTATTTCGTTGGCGCAGACTGACACAAGTCCGTCGGCGCCCAATGAAATTAGCGGCAAAGTCGCCGAGTCGTCGCCGGAAAAAACCTTGAAATTCTTTGGCCGGTCTTTGAGAATCTGCATTACTTGCGAAAAGTTGCCGGACGCTTCTTTGGTGGCGACGATGTTGTCGTATTTTTCGGCAAGCCGCAACGTGGTTTCGGCGGAAATGTTGCATGATGTGCGCGACGGCACGTTGTAGAGCATGATCGGAAAGCCCTTGACCGAACGCGCGATCTCGGCGAAGTGGGCGAACATTCCTTCCTGCGTCGGTTTATTGTAATAAGGTGCGACGATCAGTGCCGCGTCGGCGCCGAGTTCGCGAGCTTTTCGAGTGCGTTCGATGGCGGCGGCGGTGTTGTTTGTTCCGGTGCCTGCGATAACGTGTGCCTTCAAACGCTTCGCCACGCCGACGGTCATGCGGATGATTTCGGCTAGTTCGTCTTCTTCCAAAGTGACGTTCTCGCCGGTTGTTCCGCACGGAACGAGCAGTTTGACGCCGCTTTTCACCTGGCGTTCGACGAGTTTCACAAAGCAATCGCCGTCGATCGAGCCGTCGCGCTTGAAAGGCGTCACCAAAGCGGTCGCCGTGCCCCGCATCCAGTCAAGTTTCATTGTCATACAGGTAGAATTGCGTCCAGTCCGTAGCCCACACGTAAGTAAGGGCTCATCTCTCATCATTGAGCCCTTACTTACGTGCGGGCTACTGACACCTTGCGTCCAAATTCGCATTTAGTATATTCTTATCCTCGGCAAACTTACAAAAATCGCCCGCGAAAATTATGGCTTCCTTGAAAATTTACATCGCCGCCGCCCTCATTGCGATAGCCGCGGCATGTTCGCAAACGCCTGCGCCGAATAGCATGGCCGCCAACACTTCGCCGGCGGTCGACCCCACGCCGAAGCTCGAGCTTGCCGACAGTTTTGCGTACCCGGTAGGCATTGAAGAAACGGTTACGGCGAAGAAGGACAAGGACGCGTGGTTTAAAGAGGTGGAATTCGGCCAAAATGACAGTCTCGGCGAGCATTGGACGTTCAACGAGGGCGGCAACAAAGCGTGCGGCGATTCGGTTTACGCGGCCGCGAACGGGAATATCGTTTACGCCGACTTTGCCGGCCCCGAATGGGGCTACGTAATGATCGTCGAGCACGAGCTGCCGTCGGGCGAACGTGTGCAGACGCTCTACGGAGGCCTGCTCGATATCGCCGTCCAAAAAGGTTCAGTCAAAAAGCGCCAGATACTTGCCCGCGTCGGCAACGCCAACGGCCGCTACCTCTGCCGCCTGCACTTTGAAATAAGGACGCCGCAATCCGCCGCCTGGAACCAACCGGGAGCGATGAATTCCCCCGACAAAACCGGCTGGCTCGCACCCTCGAACTTCATCGACTCTCACCGTTAAAAACTATGCTAAATCAAGCGGCAAAACCTATGACCGCTATAAAATCACTTTCGTTTACAGCCTTCCTGTCTATTGTCTTCGGGTGTCAATACCAGACTTCTGAACGAAATGATGTCGTCCAGCCACCAAGCAATACCTCTTTGCAACAGTTTCTCCCTGCGGACAGTTTCGCTTATCCAATTGGCAAGAAAGAAGCTGTGACACAAAAGAAAGACGCGGATGAATGGTACAACGCATTGGACTTTGGCGAAGATAACCACCTTGGGGAAGACTGGAACAAGAATACTGGTGGAAATACAGATTGCGGTCAGCCGGTTTATGCGATCGCAAACGGGGTTATCACATATTCAGCCGATGCAGGTCTGGGTTGGGGAAATGTCATTATTGTAACTCACACACTTTCGGACGGAACGAAAGTTCAATCCCTTTACGGCCATCTACATGAGATCCTAAAAACAAGCGGCGAGGTAAAAAAACGAGAGCTGATCGGGAAAGTAGGCAATGCAAATGGCCGATACCTTTGTCATCTGCATTTAGAGATCCGCGATGAAAGCTGTCCGTCGTGGAATATGGTGTTTGTCGGTTATAGTCCCGTGCGATTTGGCTGGCTCGACCCTTCTGATTTTATTGATGCACACCGTTGAAAAACTGTTCAAGTTTTTTTAGATCGAGTTTTCCATCCGTTCTGACACCCGAGCAAATATCGACGGCGAACGGCTGAACCGTCGCGATAGCTTCGCGAATGTTGCCTGCATTCAACCCGCCCGCGAGGAAGACTGGCTTGCCGCAAGTCTCAACTATCTTCCGACTGAGCTTCCAATCATGCGGCCGCCCCGTGCCGCCTAATTCCTTTACCGCAAGCGTCGGATTGCCGCTATCAAGCAGCACCGCATCAACAAATTCCGCCACCTCGCAAGCCTCGTCAACCGACCGCTCGCCGATGACGTGTATAACCTGCACCAATTTGATATGCGGCAAAGTGTTACGGAGCGTCTTATAGTCACGATCCTCTAGTTGATCAACGATCTGGATCGTATTCGTGAGAGTGCGCTGGTGATGCCCGATAATTCCCTTTGCCGTCTGCTCGCTGGTTAATAAAAACGTCGCCACTGGCGGCGGAACACTCTTCGCAATTCTATAAATCTCCTCATCCGCAATCGGCCCCGGCCCGCTCGGCATTCGTCCCACAAGCCCAACCGCCGCCGCACCAAACGAAATTGCGTCAGCCGCTTCCTGTTCGTTAGCAATGCAGCAAACCTTAACTCGCATAAGTCATGCATTCGCCTACTGGCGGGAAACGCGAGTGTGAACGAGCGTGCCCGTGGCGAGTCTGCACGCTCG
>JBJXHF010000034.1:0-29870 GCA_046160805.1 Pyrinomonadaceae bacterium | reverse complement strand
GATAACGACGCACTCAAGTTTGGAACGATTTGGAACGATTCGGAACGGCTGGACCGCGTGAAACGGTTGGAACGTTTGGAACGATGTGAATGGAAATTGAAAATTGAGAATGGAAAATTGAATTTTTTCCGACATTCCCTATTTTCAATTTTCAAATCTCAGTTCAGAAGTTGATGACGGCGCACTCAAGTGTCTTGTCCTAAAATGGGTTTACACTTTGAAATGGGACAAGTGGGACAGTTGGGACACAGGACTACGACATGGAAATATGTATTTTTCGACGGTCCAATTCGGCGACGAACTTGTCAGGGTCGATCGCTTTTTCCTGCGGCGTGGCGCCGCGAGATAAACAATCGCCGCGGGCCATCATTTGAGCGATTATCGAAGCTGGAAAAGATGTTGTGCGCATCATGGCTGACATGCCTGTTGCTTCGTCGAGTTTGTCAACGATGTCGTAGCGAAGCCGTTTTGTTTCGCCTTCTTTTTTGCCGACGAAATCGAGACGCACGAGCACGTAATCAGGCCCGTCGGCGGGCAGATGTTTTTGCAGCAGTTCGCCGAAAACCTTTCGCGGTTTGATCTTTTGAAAATCGGCGACGATCTCGTCGCTTGAGCACAGGCCGAGATCAATCATCGTCTTGAATTTCTCGCAGTGACCGGCGTAGCGGATGGTTTTGTAATCAAGCTGACGAATTTTGCCTAGAAACGTGTCGGGCAGCGTAGATGTGCCGCCGCTTGTTTGAAACGCTTCCAAAGCCGGAAAGCCATCAAAGGAAAGCTTTTCGACCTCGGTCATTGAGTCGACAGTTGTTATTTTGCCATCGCGAATCACGCGCGCAGCTTCGATGTATTCGTTGATGAGACCTTCGACAGAGAAGACGAGTTGGTAATTCAAAGGCGGCTGCGGATCCTGCGGCAAACCGCCTACGCGGATGTGAATCTCATCGACCGCATCGAATTTCGCTGCTCCGTGCATTGCCAATATCGACACCATTCCCGGCGCGAGGCCGCAGTCGGGAATAATGTTGATGCCGGCTGCGTTCGCCTCGGCGTCGAGTGCAAGCTGCTCATCAACGATATAATTATTACCGCCAAGATCGCAGAAGTTCGCTCGCGTCTCGATCGCAGCTTTTGAGAGCGCGACGTTATACCAATAATTCACGCACGATATCACCGAATCGTGACCACGCATCATTTCGACCACATCGGCTTGATCTGCAGCATCTATCTCCCGCGGCTCAACCCGCGAAGTTCCGACGGCGTGCGCGACAGCTTCCGCTTTTTTCAGATCAAAATCCGCGACCATCACACTCGCGACGTCCGGCGAATTATGTATAAGATCAAAAACGGCGCCGTGTCCCATACGTCCGGCGCCGAGAACGAGAATTTTCATATTTTAGAAGTGAGAAGACAGAAGTTAGAAGACAGAATACTGCGGAGTAACTTCTGATTTCTGTCTTCTTACTTCTGCGTTCTGAAACCTTACCAATCGTCAAGCTCCTCAGGCTCCTGCGCAGCTATGGTGGCTCGGGCCGTTTCCCAAACCTTCTTCTTCCAAAGCCGCATCGAGTCTGTTAGTTGGAGAGCGGCCTGAGGATGAGCGGCGTTTCGTTCGAGGCGAATAACCTGTGCGGTTACGGACACTTCGTCTTTTGGGTTTTCGGTTACGGTGAGATGCACTTTGCTGCCGACATTTGGCAAATGGCGGGGCAAATACACAAGCGTGCCTACGGGCCCGATATTGTCGGTCAGGCCGTCCTGTGTAACTTCCTTGCCATTCTCGTCCTTCCAACGGACGCGTATGGGAAATGCGATTACAAATCTCTCGCCGAGTCGTCTGTCTTCAATTTTACCTTTCATTTTTTGCGTATCTTGAGCCTGGCTTGTGGCGCAGGGCGTTTGGCAAATATACGCTAAACCGGCCTTCCAAGTCCAGTGAAATCTATCAAAATATCAACCGGCTAAATGCCTTGTAATACAGCAATTGCATATAACATAAGGGGTTGCGGTTTTGGAGCGAGTGGACAGAAGCGGCCTGAAGTGCTATTATGCTAGTAAGTCTCGGCTCACCGTGGGCACGAGAACAGGCGACAGTTAAGTTCGCCGAAACAGTCTTCGTTTTTACGAATAGTGGCTGATGACCAAAATCTCAGACACTATTTTTGCGTTTAAACGGGGTACGAATAGATGGAGAATAATAATGAAATATCTCGTTAGAGGAGCCGCGATTTTGTCACTTTTGAGCATGTTCGTCGTATTTATGTACGCACAGGCTCCGACAGCATCCACTCTCGTAGCGAATGATTCGCAACCAAAAATTGAAAATAATATTGTTGATAATAGTTTAAGTAATAATCTCGACGACAAAAATAAGAAATTGGTCAAAACGACCGTATCAACCAAAGCTGTCGCAGCAGGAGCGAGCCGCGGGGCGTTTTCCGCCACAGCGTATTGCCTGTCAGGCCGAACAGCTATGGGACACGGCGTCAGACGCGGTTTGATCGCGGCCGATCCAAGGGTTTTGAAACTCGGCTCGCGAGTTTACGTCAACGCCGGCCAATGGAGCGGAACATATCTAGTTTCCGACACAGGCGGCGCGATCAAAGGCAAAAAGATCGACATCTGGGTCCCGAACTGCTCGGAAGCCCGCCGCTTCGGCCGCCGAAGCGTCGAGGTCTTTTCAGCTCAATAACTGTTGCAGAAGCCCGCACGAAGTAAGGGCATATTTATTAGAGAACGAACAGCCGCCCGAGAGATCGTGGCGGTTTTTTTATTGCCCGGCCATCTGCCACGCTTTGATCGAACTGAGTGGATAGATCAGCATAATAAGATTGATTATCAAACTGTCGCGCACCCAAAAGATCAGAACTATTTCCGTCGCTATAAACAACCCCAGCGATTTCCAAAATCGCAGCTTGTAAGCGATCACAAACCCCGCAATGCAGCACAGGATATCCGAAATCGAGTTGATCACCGAGTCACCAAAATACTCGAGCGAGATCGTCTCTTCGCGGTAGCGATTTATGATGTAGCTTGAGTTTTCAGCGATCTCCCAAGCGCCTTCGATCATCACGGCTATCAACATTCGCCATGCTAGCGGAACGCGCCTAAACACTAAACCGATCAGCCAAAATTCCAATATTCCGTGCAGAATATGCGTGAACGAATACGGATCGATCAAATGCTGTGAATTATGCCCTGACCATATATTCCAAGCCCACGGCGAATAATCGCCAACCTGACACCACCAAACACGCCCTTCAAAACGCAACACAAATATCGCCGCGATCACAAAGAGAACCATCGTGACCCACGGCAGATAATCCCGCTTATCTGTGTTAATCCGCGTCAATCCGTTGTTAAAGCTGTCTATTCTGTTGAGACAATTTCTTCACCATGAAGAGCCGCATTTAGAGTATGCCAGCTTAACGAAGCACATTTGACGCGCGCCGGAAATTCCAAAACGCCCGCAAATATCTTCAGCTTGCCAAGATTGTTTTCGTCGGTTTCGATGTCGAGCTCGCCCGTCACCATCTTATGAAACTCATCAAAGATCGTCTCGGCCTCGTCCTTTGTCTTCCCTTTCACAGCCTGTGTCATCATCGACGCCGAAGCCTTCGATATCGCACAGCCCGACCCTTTGAACGACACATCGCTGACCGTATCACCATCCATAGCCACATACACACGCAGAGCATCTCCGCACAACGGATTCTTGCCATCCGCCGTCTTATCCGCATTCTCAATCTCACGAAAATTACGCGGATTTTTGTTGTGCTCAAGAATTACTTCCTGATATAAATCGCTTAGTTCTGACATTTGAAATTTCAAATCTTAAATCTGATATATTTATGCAAAAACCTCAATAACCTTCTGCACCGCATCAGCCAATTTATCGACTTCTTCTCTGGTGTTGTAAAACGCGAACGACGCCCTTGCTGTTGCCGGAACGTCAAAGAATTCCATCACCGGCTGCGCACAATGATGGCCGGCGCGAACGGCGATGCCTTCCTGATCGAGTATCGTGCCGATGTCGTGCGGATGAACGTTTTCGATAGTGAACGACAGCACCGAAGCCTTATTGGCCGCCGTGCCGATGATGGTCACGCCGGGAATATCCGACAGGCGCTGCGTTGCATATTCTAGCAGCTCGTGCTCATAGGCAGCCGCAGCCGCAAAATCTATCGAGTTTATGTAATCAACGGCCGCGCCCAAGCCGATACCGGCAGCGATGGCCGGTGTTCCGGCCTCGAATTTATCTGGCAAGCCCGCAAACGTTGTTCCCTCGAAACTAACCGTTCGTATCATGCCGCCGCCGGTTTGGTAAGGCGGCATTTTATCGAGCCATTCTTTTTTGCCGTAGAGTATGCCGCTGCTTGTCGGGCCAAACATCTTGTGGCCGGAAAACGCAAAGAAATCGCAATCGAGATCCTGCACATCAACCGGAAAATGCGGCACGCTCTGCGCGGCATCGACACAAACCGGCACGCCAAATTTATGAGCGGTCGCAACCATCTCCTTGATCGGGTTGATCGTGCCGAGCGAGTTAGAAACGTGAGAAACCGCAACTAGTTTTGTCCGCTCATTCAGCAGGTTTTCGTATTCGTCGATGATAAGCTCGCCGCGTTCGTTCATCGGGATAACGCGAACACGAGCGCCTTTTTCCTCAGCGACCATCTGCCACGGAATAATGTTCGAGTGATGCTCCATCTGGCTAACGAGGATCTCATCGCCTTCGCCAATAAATTTTCTCCCGTAAGAATATGCAACCAAATTTATGCCTTCCGTCGTTCCGCGAACGAATATACATTCCTTTGCTTCCTTTGCATTGATAAACCGCTTGATCTTTTCACGAGCGGCTTCGTATGCAGTTGTCGCGTGCTGCGACAAATAATGCACGCCGCGATGAATATTGGAATGTTCTTCAGCGAGATATTTCGCCCCACGGTCGATCACCAACTGCGGCACCTGCGACGAGGCGCTGTTGTCGAGATAAACCAACGGCTTACCATTCACCGTCTGCGATAGTACCGGAAAATCACGTCTTACTTTTTCTACATCCCAATTTGTCATTTCTCTTACTGCTTTCATAAATCCAATCTGCTATGCAAGTAACATTCGCATAGGCTGCAACATGCGGTTAAAGGGATTCAGAACCAATCCAAATTCTTCCAACGTGACAACTCCCAATAAAGGATCGTCGCCAGCCTCGCCCAAAATAACAGGCGTATGGCCTTCATTTTCCAACAACTCGATATGACATTCCGAAATGCCCCGCTCAATTTTTGTGCCGTCGGCAAGAATGAATGTTTGTGTTCTTTTCGCCGTCAATCCGAGTTTTTTCCATACATTTTCCGGCAAAAGAGTGTAGTTGGCTCCGCTGTCAACCAAGAACTCCAGCGTTGCGGACGTCTCATTTTTCCCAGTTACTTTACCCTCGATATACGTCAGTCCCATCTTTTAGCCCTCCAATCTAGTATTCAATCTGTGTAGAACAGCGTCATCCAATTCCTTCTTGATCGCTTCTACCTTTATCTTATTAATTATCTCTTCGGCGAAGCCATAAGTCAGCAAATTTCTAGCAAGCGTGTTAGGCAGCCCGCGCGTGAGCAAATAAAACAACTCTTCTTCCTCAAGCTGTCCTACGGTCGCACCGTGCGAACATTTTACATCGTCGTTGTCTATCTCAAGCTGTGGCTTTGTATCTACGCGAGCCTCATTAGAGAGCAGCAGATTCTTATTCGATTGTTGAGCGTCGGTGCCGTGAGCGTTTGCGCGGACAAGAACTTTTCCGTTAAACACGGCCCGCGATTTGTCGTTCAAAACGCCTTTATAAGTCTGATGCGATATGCAATTCGGCACAGCGTGATCGATAATCGAATGTGTATCGCTATGCTGCGATCCATTGAGCATATACAACCCATCAACAAACGCCTCGCCGCCCTCGGCAGTAAATTTCAGTTCAATATCATTCCGCGAAATACGGCCGCCGAGATTTATGTTCGTCGAATCATATCGGCTGCCCGCGCCAAGCGTAATCTCTGTCGTGCCTACATGAAACGCGTCGGCAGATTCCTTCTGCACCCGGTAATGCGTCAGATTTGCATTGTCTTCGACGACAACCTGCACAGCCGCATTAGTAAAACTCTTTGCTGGTGAAGCATAAGATTCCACGATCGTGGCTTTGCTTCCCGCTTCCGCGATTACTACGACGTGCGGAAATATAGCCTTACCTTCATCAGCCGCGAAGATTATTTCTATCGGCGTTTCGATTGTTGTTTCCCTTGCGATCCTGATAACTTGAAAACTGCCAAACGCCAAATTAAGAGCGGTAAAACCGTTTCGTCTAAAATTGAAATTCTGCAATTTATTCGAGTCAACTTCATCGTTTGTGGTTTCACTATCCACTATCCACTTTTCACTACCCACTAAAGCAATTTGCGTATATTTCCAATCTTCATCACGAACGTTCGGAAAACCATTGGCCTCAAACCAGGCGAACGCCTTTTCACGCAGCTTGCGCGCTGCGTCGTTCGTTTCGCCCTTCAAAAACTCTCTGAATTTTTCCGTAAATTGTGATTTCATTACGGCTGTAGTCAATACCATTCTTAAAATACCTTTATCAAACTAAACTTCTCGTTCGCCTTTATTGTATGCGCAGAGTCCAAAATAAACTCTCTTCCGATCTTCAACTTTGCCTCATTTTCCACTCTCGGCTTTTTGTCGTCCACGAGTGTCGAGCGGTCGTAATCGAACAGAAAATCATGCCGCGTCAATACATATTTGATGCCAAGCGCGGCGGTTTTGGTTCTAAGTTCCTCAACCGAATGCGATTCCCAAACCATCTTGCGCAGCGTCCAATCCTCAAACAGATAATCCGAAAACACAGGCCGCTCTATGTGATAGGTATCTCGCCGCATATTAATAAGCCACACTTTTGCATCAGTCGGGGTGTCCGTATTCAATGTCTGGTAGTACGGATAATAATCGAGATTGCGGGTCAGATATTCGTCTCGTGTCTCGCCACCCAATACAACCCGAAGCGGAGCCTTCATGCAGAACCACGCAAGAGTTGTAAGCAGTCCACAGAACGCCGCCGCAATAAATGCGTATTGCGCAGCAGTTCTTATTCCGCCTATTTTCTCGCCGATCTTTTCCGCAGACGCCGCGATTGCAATCGCGAGAACCGGAACAATCGGCAGCAGATACCTAAGCTGCTCGCTCGAAAACAGCCAGAACAGATACATTATCCCCGCAACGCCCGCGCAGATCTTAACTTCAACCGGCAATTCAAATTTCCAAAGCGCCCAAACCAGCAGCGGCAACCCGATCAAAAACGCCACACCCAAAACACCGTCGTAATTCACAGGCTGCTCAGGCTGCGCCGCGACCGATAAACGAACGGGTGCTGTAATGTAATTGAGCTTGTTCGTGTCAACACCGCCATATTGCGCGTTCATCGCCTGAAACAGATTCGACCGCTCGACATCCCAGCCGTTAGCCTTGCCTGGCCATATACTCATATAAAACGGAAAAACCGGCGAGCCGGTCGCCACCCAAGTCCGTAAATACCACGGCGAAGCGATCACTCCCGCAAGCAGCAACGCCGCAAATCCGCTCACGACAATCTTGCCCGGCGTGACACTAGCAGCACTGTCAGAACCGGGAGCGATAGCGACTGGGTTTTTCGTTTCACGCGCACGCAACAACACGATCAACGCAAACGCCGCAAACACAAAAACGCTCGTCAGCTTTACCGACAACGCCGCTCCAAGAAAGATAACGATCAAAATCACCCAACTCCAAGTCTGTTCTTTCCACCACCGCGTCATGCTATAAATCGCAAGCGTGATATAGAGCGCAAGCGATAAATCAATATAACCGCTCGACGCGACGTGATAAGCAGTAGGAACCGCCGCGACCATCGCAGTCGCGACCAGTGACCAAGTGCGTGAAACTTTGATCTCTCTCGCCCAGCTATATGCCGTCATCAGTAACAACGGAAAGAAAATCCAGACAACGACACCGCTTGCTGCGTCTGCTCCGCTTTCACTGGCAAACAATCTCGCCCACACAATATGCATCTCGGTCCCGAGCGAAAGATAGCTTGCAATGTTTCCGTCGATAAACGCACTGCTGCCTTGTGCGGCAAATGCCTTTGGCACGGCGAAGTGATAAAGCAAAGTGTCTTTAGCGATTGGCGGCGCGAGAGACGCGATAAGCGAAATCAGAATCTGGAAGCCAATCAATCCAATAAGAACTTTGTCGGTTATCGAGGTTTTTGGTAAATCGTTGTCCAACTGTTTAGTTTCTTTCGTTTTGAATATAGAGATTATCTGGTCTTCAACTTCGTCGTCTTCCACACGCTTTTCTAATCGTGTAGCTAGAAAAAGCAACGCGTGAAAAAGCAGAATCGCAACGATCGCTGCCGCCGCAGAATATGCACCGGCGATTCCGAGAAAAAACCAAATAAACGACCAAACGGCAGCGCCAACAGCGTAAGACGCTACAAGCTCGATTCGTCCAACCATTTGAAGGTCAACGTGTTTTTTAATGATGAATATCACCAAAAGACCAGTAACGAGCCAACTTCCTCCAATGATCAGTGTCTCGAAGCCTGCAAACAAATGAGTTAAAACATCGTCACCAAAAAACGGCCCGCCGCCCAAGTTTCCTACAAGCTTTGGCAGCTGTCCTACGTCGCTCCCGCGATTTGCTAAAAATACAACAATGCACGCAACAGCAAAAACCGCGAATACCATCGCGGCCATATTGCTATTAGAGTTTTCACTTTTTTGCGCCATCGGCAATGTGTGTTTGGAAGAGTTTTTCTTAAAAATAATTATTAATTCAGTAATTACTAATTAGTAATTATTCTGAGAAAATTATTTCGCGGCGCTCTTGACCCAATCGTAACCTTTCGCTTCAAGCTCAAGAGCAAGCTCCTTGCCGCCTTCTTTGACGATTTTGCCGTTGGCTAAAACGTGAACCATGTCGGGCACGATAAAATTTAGCAGCCGTTGATAATGGGTTACGAGAATGATCGCGTTGTCGGGGCTCCGCAGTGTATTAACGCCCTCGGCGACGATGCGCAATGCGTCGATGTCGAGGCCGGAATCTGTCTCATCGAGGATCGCAAGCTTTGGAGCGAGCACGGCCATTTGAAGGATCTCGTTGCGTTTCTTTTCACCGCCTGAGAAACCTTCGTTGACCGAGCGTTTGAAAAACTCGCTGCTCATATCGACGATCTTCGCCTTTTCCTTCAGGTAGTCATTGAATTCGAGCGGGTCGAGCTCTTCCTGGCCGAGATGCTTCATCTTCTCGTTATAGGCAAGACGCAGGAATTGCGAATTGGACACGCCGGGCACTTCGATCGGATATTGAAACGCCATAAAAACCCCTTCGCGGGCACGTTCGTCGGGTTCGAGGTCAAGCAGATTTTTGCCTTCGTAAAACACTTCGCCTGAAATGACTTCATACGACGGATGCCCGGCCAGAACCTTTGATAGCGTCGATTTCCCTGAACCGTTCGGCCCCATGATGGCGTGAACCTCGCCCTTTTGAACGCGAAGATTCAAGCCCTTCAAAATTTCTTTGCCGTCGATTCCGGCGTGCAGATTTTTTACTTCTAATAACATTCGTTTGTTTACTTTTATTCAACCTTCCCAAACTTGTCTCTTAGCTTTGCCAGCTCTGTCTCGTCTTCAACGTAAAATTCCAGATACCCGCATTCAGTACAAACCAAGAGGATCGTGTCAAGTAGCGCAAGGGTCCAAGCGCCAACATTGATACCATGGTGTTGCCACCTTGTCCGTAGACTTTTGAACTTCCGCATTTGGGGCAGATTCCGCTTTTCATGTGTTGATTTCCTTTTCCATCTCAAGGCCCGGAACGCCGTACCATTCCTCAGCCGACGTGTCGCGAACCCATGTGTAGCCGTGTTTTTCGTAAATCGCCCGCGCGCCAGTTTGAAAGGGTAGCGTGTATAAAAAAATCCTTTCGATCTCGCTGCCTGCCGCGTGCTCGTGAAGCTCATCAAGCAGCTTGCGGCCGATTCCGTGTCCCTGTGCGTTTGGCAACACTGCCATGCTTCGCACATACAGGCCTTCGGGTTCGGTTGTGAGCGAAACCGTGCCGACGACCTCGCCGAAGAGTTCAGCAACCCACATCGGACCTTCGGCAAATCGTCCTTTGATCTCATCGGGCGCGGGCGTCACAGCTTTGAATGCCTCATCCGTGTAATGCTCGCGAATTGCACTGAACGCCTCAAGTAGCACACGCGAGATGGCCGCTGAATCCGCTTTTGTCGCAAGCCTGATCGTCACGTCATGCGACGGCGCGTTTTTCGTTTTCGGCTCCGACATAGATTTCGCCCTTTAAATACAAAACGGCATTGCCGCCGATCTTTACACGCTCCCCAGCAAGCTCGCAAAAAAGCTCGCCGCCGCGTTCTGAAACTTGTCGCGCAAAAAGCTCTGTCTTGCCAAGTTCGCCCGCCCAGTGAGGTATCAGCGAACAATGTATCGCTCCCGTCACTGGGTCTTCAGGAATGCCAAGCCGAGGCGCGAACATACGCGAAGCAAAATCGCAATCGTCGCCCCGCGCCGTAATTATCACTTCGTCATATGGCAGCTTCAAAACGTCGGGCATGTCAGGCTGAAGATCTTCGACGGCCTTCTGGTTCTCGAGCAAAAGGAACAGCATATTACCTTGCGATTCCCAATACTTGAGCGGCGGCACTTCTGCCTCGACGAGCATCTGGATCGGCTCGATCTCCGTCATCGGAAAGGCAGGAAAATCGAGCACGAATCTGTCGCCTTCCTTCGCAACACCAAGCTCGCCGCTGCGATGCGAGTGGAACTTGATCTGGCTTTCTTCGAGCTTTAATTCGTTAAAGATCACATACGCGCTCGCAAGCGTCGCGTGGCCGCAGAGATTGACCTCGGTCTTTGGCGTAAACCAGCGTAGGTCATACCGATCGCCGTTGCGCACAAAAAATGCCGTCTCGGCCAGATTGTTCTCTGCTGCTATCGCGAGCATCGTTTCGTCCGACAGCCATTCAGTCAGTGGAACAACAGCCGCCGGATTTCCGCGAAACGGTACAGACGTAAATGCATCAACTTGAAAAATGTCTAACTTCATATTTTTTTCTTTTCACCACAAAGGCACAAAGTGCACAAAGCAAGCAAAACTTCTCTTTGTGCTCTCTGTGCCTTTGTGGTGAATACTCCTTTGAGCTATTTCAACGGCGGTGCCGGCTTGAACCCTTTAGGCAGCGGCGTGCCGGTTGCATCGCTTTTAACCTCTACGATGTCCTTGGCCAGTGGGCCGAGGGCGGCGAGAAGCTCGCCCTTTTCCTTTTCGGGAACCTTGAATTTGTCGAGCGTCTTCACCAAATCCTCAACCAGAGCGTTAAATTCGCCCTGTGTCGTACCCATTTTCTTATGCGAGGCTTTCATGCTCAGCCCAGTGTATTTACAAGGCCCGCCGGTAGCGTTGCAGACAAAATCCGTCAGATTTTTTATCAATCTGGGTGCGTTCGTTTTGGCAAATTTCTTGTTTATTCGGTCGTCTGCCAGCACATTGTTGGCAAAATCCTGTACAACGGCTTCGATCGCCGGTTGGCCGCCGAGCCTTTCATACAAGCTCTTATCCTGGGAAAAAGCCGGCAGGCCCAAAACCAAGACAGTGAAAATAATCAAAAATAGTTTTTTCATCGTTCCTCTCCTTTTTGTATTTTAACCTAACTACACATAATTCTTTCTTCGATGCGCTATCGAAGAAACTGAAATAATCAGTAACGCTTGTGCAATCCGCGTTGCGATAAACTGCTTTCAAAACTACTTTACACCCTAAACGTATGAAAGCGCCAAGATCGAGAGGTCATCTTTTCTCTCCGCGCTACCGCGAAATTCCACTACATGTTCCAGGCACCTTGCTATCAACTCACCCGGCCCGGCGACAGGAAAACCCTTTACCGTGTCGCCTAATCGCTGAGCACCAAATTCCGTTCCGTCGGCATTTGAGGTCTCGGTAACACCGTCTGTGTAAAGCAGCAGCGAATCGCCGCTTTGTAGTTGCACCATTTGCGATTCAAATTCGGCTTCGCAGAACATGCCCAGCGGCAGCCCTGCATGATTCAGCTCGCTTTTCACGCCGTTTTTGATAACGAACGGCGGCAGATGGCCGGCGTTGACAGTCTCGACCTCGCCGTCACTGCTCGCTCGGCCAACGACGAGCGTTGCGAACTGGTTCGCAAGACTGCTCTTGAGCAACAGGCGATTTGCGCGAACCATCAGCTCTGATAATTCCAACTTGAGAGGCACGAGCGAATGAAAGATCGCGTGCAGGTTCGACATCAGCAGGCTTGCGGCCATTCCCTTACCCGAAACATCGCCGAGCAAAAAATAAAGACTGCCGTCCTCGACTATGACGTCGCAATAATCGCCGCTGATAAGCTGCGCAGGCTCGTAAACATAATCGACGCGCCATGCGCCGTGCGATATGTCGCGCTCGGGCAGCAAGCCGCGTTGTATTTGTGCGGCGAACTCTAAATCGTCCTCGAGCGCAGTTTTCTGCTTGCCGGTCAATTCGTCAAGGCATA
Source organism: Pyrinomonadaceae bacterium (assembly GCA_046160805.1). Lineage (GTDB taxonomy): Bacteria > Acidobacteriota > Blastocatellia > Pyrinomonadales > Pyrinomonadaceae > OLB17. The sequence goes on along the minus strand of JBJXHF010000034.1, from coordinate 17,266 downwards.
TGCGTGCCAGCGGATCGGCCAGCATCGTCTCGACGTTCATCGACTCATGGCACTCCTCACAAATGCCATACGTGCCCTCTTCAAATTTTGCGATCGCCGTATCGACTTCTTTTAAAAAGGTTGCAAGATCCGATGCGCGACCATTCTCAAGAGAAACGTCACGCAGCCGCTGCAGCCGCCCGAGCAATTCTTCCTGCACCGCCGCATCAAAAACTGTCGGCGTCGATCTGATCATCTGTGCGCTGTCCATACTATAAATCCTCCGACTTATTAGCCTTCTCCATACAGTACTTGGAGGTCCTTCATGACATAAGGCGCGACGTGGCGGTTTAATCCTGCTTCGGTAGTCAGATCGACCTTTCGGCCTAGTACTTCTTCGATCTCAAAAGCCGCATCGAGCCAGTCAAAGCCTTTCGATTTTGAAAATCGAACCATCAAATCTATATCACTGTCCGGCGTTGCCTCCCCACGTGCAAACGAACCAAATAACGCACAGTAAGAAACGTCATTGCGCTTGCAAATCTCGATGATCGTTTTCTTTTCTGTTTCGCTCAAATACATTTTTTTGAAACGGTTCTATTTAATTGAATTGTCTAGTCATTTCAACAATGTCGGCGTTATAAACTCGCCATCAATTTGAATTCGAATATCCGCACCAAGCTCATTCCGCTTTGCCACTGTCATCAGATGTTTCAGTTTCTCAACCGCTCTTACCTTGCTTATAGCGTTTACTACAATCGAAGGTAATCTTTAGTTCTAGCGATCCATTTATCCTGTTCAATTTGCTCCGACTCGATTTCAAGGTTCTCGATGAAGTCCCGAACGGCCTTCAAAGCAGACTTACCTTGACCAACATGATTAACTCGATTCTCCAGCCTCTGCTCGACAACCTCCCCTAAACACGTATCGGGCGTTTTCCGCCACTCATTTCGCTTTACACTGTTCGCTGCTTGCTCGGCCTCGTCTGCAACATCTAAATCTATAGTCCCAGCAATTCTTTTCAATGCGTCCGAAACATTTCTTCTATATGCCCGATTCACCTCTGCCTTTCTTTTCGGAATTGAATTCCGCGACGCCTTATCGTTTTGACCGTAGGTATTACGACGGTCCTTGGCATAGCTCAACGCCTTCTTTTCTTGTGGAGTCTTCTCCTTCATTAACCGACGCTTCCCTCAAGTTTCAATCCCAACAATTTCGTCGCCTCGACCGCGTATTCCATCGGCAGTTCGCGAAAGACCTCTTTGCAAAAGCCGTTGATTATCAGCGAAACCGCGTCTTCCTGCGAGATGCCGCGCTGCTGAAGGTAAAAAAGCTGGTCTTCGCTGATCTTTGACGTCGTCGCTTCGTGCTCGACTTTGGCGGTGTTGTTCATCACCTCAATGTAGGGAAACGTATTCGCCTGGCTGTGGCCGCCGATCAGCATCGAATCGCACTGCGTGTAGTTTCGAGCGCCTTCCGCCTTCGGCATTATTTTTACGAGGCCGCGATATGAATTGTTCGATTTGCCGGCCGAGATGCCCTTTGAAATGATAGTTGACTTTGTGTTTTTGCCGAGATGGATCATCTTCGTACCGGTGTCGGCGATCTGGGCATTGTTGGTCAGCGCGACTGAGTAAAATTCGCCAATGGAATTGTCGCCCTGCAAGATGACACTCGGATATTTCCACGTGATAGCCGAGCCGGTCTCGACCTGTGTCCACGAAATTTTTGAATTGACGCCGCGGCACGCTCCGCGCTTTGTCACAAAGTTATAAATGCCGCCTTTGCCGTTTTCGTCGCCTGCATACCAGTTTTGCACGGTAGAATATTTGATCTCGGCATCGTCCAGAGCGACAAGCTCAACCACCGCCGCGTGAAGCTGATTCGTATCAAACTGCGGAGCCGTGCAGCCTTCGTTATAGGCGACGTAACCGCCTTCTTCGGCAATGATCAAGGTGCGTTCGAACTGCCCCGCTTCCTGCGTGTTAATGCGAAAATACGTCGAAAGCTCCATCGGGCAGCGGACGCCTTTTGGAATATAAACAAACGAACCGTCCGAGAAAACCGCCGAGTTCAACGCAGCATAATAGTTGTCATTTACAGGCACGACCGAGCCGAGATATTTCTTGATCTTGTCGGGATATAACTCGACTGCTTCGGTGAAAGAGCAAAATATCACACCTGCCTCGAGCAGCTTTTTCTTGTAAGTCGTCGCAACAGAAACGGAATCAAAAACAGCATCAACCGCCACATTGGCAAGCATTTTCTGCTCTGTAATCGGAATGCCGAGTTTCTCAAACGTCCTGATCAACTCCGGATCAACCTCATCAAGGCTGGCTTTCTTGGCTTTTTCTTTCGGAGCCGAATAGTAAGAAATATTCTGAAAATCAATGCGCGGATAATCAAAATTTGCCCAGTAATCAGGCTCGGTCATCTTCAGCCATTGGCGGTAGGCTTTCAGCCGAAACTCAAGCATCCATTCCGGCTCATTTTTCTTTGACGATATCAGCCGCACAGTGTCTTCGGATAAACCGCGTGCTATAGTCTCCGTCTCGATGTCGGTGACAAAGCCGTATTTGTATTCTCGATTAGTTAGTAATTCCGCTGCTGTTGACATAACTATTTTTTTTCCACAGAGATCACGGAGAAAGATGAGGAAGTTGCTTTTTTTCCGTGTTTATCTTTGTCCTGTGTGGTTCATTTCTTTCTCTGCGAACTCTGTGTTCTCTGTGGCTATACCCTTTCGAGCGTGCGGTGAATTCCCTGAATCCGGTGAAACATCGCATCGACCGAGCTTTCCGACCCGACAAGCTGCGCCAGCGTTATCTGCGAAAGCGCATTCTCGACGATCTCGTGCAAGCCCACAATAACCGGCCTGATGCCGCAGTCGCCGTTGTGCACGCAAGAATCGAGCACGCCCGTGTAGCTTTCACAGTGCTTGGTCAGCACATCTTGGTCCAAGACTCTTATGATCTCGCTGAGCCGAATGTCACCCGCCGGTCGAGCCAAAAAGTAACCGCCCTTTGTCCCGCGCGTCGAGTTAACAAAACCAGCTTTGTTGAGCAGCCACATCAGTTTGCCTGCGTTTGCCGTTGAGATGCCCTCGCGCTCGGCGATCTGCGGCAATGTCAGGCTTTCGCCGTCAGGCAAATTCGCAAGCTGCACCAGGCATCGCAGCCCATATTCCTCTTGTGCTGAAATCTTCATAAACAACTCTCGACAAATAGATAATCGCAAATCATTACTTTTTTGTCAAGATTCGATGCAAAAATACGGGCAGAAACGTGAGTGTGAACGAGCGTGCCGTCGATAGTCATTCTGCACGCTCGTTCACACCCGTGTTTCCGCCCGGAATTTTAATTATCAATTATAGTAAGCCGAGGCGTGGTAAACGCTCCTTTCATTACGCCCCAGTTGCCGGCTGAGTCGCGTGCCCTAACATACAAAAGACGTGAACCGGCAACCGTTATATTTGCAACGGCAAATTCAGTCGGGCTATTGAAACTACCGTCCTCGGCCGTCATCAAAATTGGTGTTCCGCCGCGCCATGGCGGCACGTCGATGTAAAGCTCGGCCGCCGTGACATTTTGGCCGCCGTTGTTCTGATCGCTGATCTGTGCACGGAGAGTGTAGCGATTCAACCGAGTCCGCGTTACGCTAAACGTTTCCGGCGTCGGGCCTTCTGAGGTCATATAAGGCGTGCGTGCGAGCTTGGCGAGATAAAGCAGGACTGGACGGTTCAGGTTCCAGAAATTACCGCCCGTTCCACCGTCGAGACAGGTATATTGCGGCATAAACCCGCCGCAGCTTCCTGAACCCAAACCGGTCTCAGTGCTCAATCCGGCAACGCCGAGTTCGCCATATGCATAATCTTTTGACGAACCGCTCGTCGGATAAAGCTGGACGCTCTGGATCGGATTGTAGCCGTTGTAGGACGCCATTTTTTGGGCTATCGTTTGAAGCTGCATGTTTGGCGGCGGCAATTCATCCTCGCCCCACGGATAGAGGACAAGGTTGCCGGTCGAGTGCATGTCGAGATAAACGCCTGTCGCATCGAGCGGCGCAGGCGTCGTTCGATCATTCGGACGCTGGTCTGGAAACAGCGATGTCAAAAGCGCTTGCTCAAAGTAGATCTCCGGTTCCGACGCAGCGGTCAAGCCGGGCCAAGTTGCTCCGCACGGAGGGTCGGTCGGCATATTCACCGTTCCCCACCAAAATGAATAATTACGATTGAGATCAATGCCTCGGTCAACCAGCGAACAACTACCCGTAGTGCTGTTCGTATTTTTCCGCTTCGATTGGCCGGTCTCGGCGATCTTGCGGCCGTCGGGATTCAGGATCGGGACGACGATTATCTCGTGCTCGTCCAAAAGCCACGTCGCGTCTCCGTCGATGCCGTAATTTGCCAAAAGATATTGAATAAACCGCGTCGCGAGTTCCGGCGGCACGAGCTCGCGGGCGTGAATTCCGGCCTGTAAGAAAAATTTCGGCTTCTCTCCGATGCGAATTTCACGGTTGGTTAATTTAATGCCCTTGAGGTCGTATCCGTTGAGCGGATTCTGCGTCTTTTCCCAGCTTTGGCCGTAAGTGAAAACCTCCGCGAGATACGGATATGCCGCCGCCATTTGATTGAGGAATGCAAACGTTTCCTCAACGGTGCGATAGCCGCCCATAAACGTTTCCGTGTCTCCGGGCCTTGGCAATTCGGCCGTAAGCCGCTCATCGATACGCACGTTCCAGCCCGCATTTCTCAATTCGTCAAGCTGCCCTTGCGTCGTCAAAAAAATAAGGTCGTCGCCCTCACGGTACTCCATCAAATCAAGCCCGAGCCGCGCGATGCGCTGCATGTCCAGGTCATTCGTGACCGTAATGCGCGCCATTACCTGCCGATCAGGATCGGAAACCTTATCCTGCGCAAACAGCGGCATCAAACCCGCAGCCAAAAGCACTAAAACCAAGAAAATTCTCATAGCGGCAAACCTCACCATCTTAAAAAACGGGCAGACAATCAGAATATCAGATTTTCACTTATATGCTAAGCAAAAAAGATTCACCACAGAGGCACAGAGAACACAGAGTCAGAAAACTTCTTTTTTCTCTGTGTTCTCTGTGCCTCTGTGGTTAATTTCTTAAGTATTTCCCGCGAATCTTCACCGCCCGCTCGATCACATCGACATTCTCAAGTATCTTAAGTCTCAGATCGTTGTCGAGATTTGGATTGTCGGCGAGAAATTTGTTGATGACAGCAAGAGCCTTTTCATCCCGCTGCCCGCCGATAAACGCCGCGAGCCAGCCGTTGACGAAGAATATCTTTCGACTGCGTTTTAGAGCCGGCAATTCCGCAAGAGCCTTTTCAAGATACGGCAATGTAAGTTCGGAATGCCTTATTGAATTGAACGGCACAACCGCAGCTTCGATCCAGCTCTCAGAGATGTCTTTGTTATTAACAAAATCGTTCCAAAACTTCGCCTTGTTCTCAGGCGTAGCAAACGCCGCTCGCGTCGCATAAGCGTAACGCTTTGCGTCGTCCGATGTCTCAGTTTTCGCAAGTTCGTCAAGCAGCTTCGCCGCGTCCGCATCACCCAAAATAGCCAGCCGCGTAACGATGTCGAATTTGTCCTTAGTGCGAAGCACGTCGGAACGCGGGCTGCCAGCCCGCAAGGCGTCCGCAGGACGCTTATCAGCGTTACCTGCTGAAGCTTTCAATATCTGCTTGAGCACGTCGCGTGCTTTATCGGTCGAAACAATATTCAAAAACGCCCGATAATACGTTATCCGCTGCCCCTGTGTCGAAGCGTTTTCAATCTTGTCGATCAACAAATCTTCGAGCCGCGAGCGCAGGTCAGGTGCAGGCGGCATGTAGTAATTCATCGCCGTCGTGACGCGGCTTAGGAGTGTTTGGATCGTGCCTTCGTCTTTTTCGAGGCCGATATTCTTAATTACAAGCTCGACATACTCCTTCGGATCAAGCTCGCCCTCGCGGACGCTGTCCCAGAGGCTGCCCCACATCATTGTCCGCAGAAACGCATCTTTCTCATTCTGGATATTTTTCAGAACGTAATCGCGGCTCTTGTCGTCAAGCAGAAAGATGCCGTAGCCGTAGTCCTTGGCGTTCGGTATGACAGCAATTGGTAAATCGCGGGCGTCTGGCATAGCAGCATTGATAGAAGCAATCGCCGTTGAATGAAAGGTTTCAGACTTCTCGGTGCTGCTCGTGCTAAATATTCCAAGTTGTGTGCGTCCTTTAGCATATATCTCCGAAGCCCTGAATCGCTGACCAAATAGCGTTTTGTCGCCTAAGACGTGACTCTGCGTTATTTGATAGTTCCGAGTATAAACCTCCTCCGATGGGAGGCGGGTAGATGTATTTGGGCTGGAGAACTGTTCGTTCAGCGTACTACGTAAATATTTCAGTCGAACCTTCGATACTCCTCGCTTCTTAACCCAAGTGTCCGCCCATGCCATTATTGCTTTACGCACACGAAGCTCTTCTTCAACCTGATTTCGATTCGAATCTGCAAACGAACGCCAGGATGCATTCGCAAACTCGTTCACCAAATCTTCCCAACCCGCATTCGCAAACTCATGTTTCTTCAAAAACGCGCGCACGGCGGTTTGGAATTTGTCTTCGCCGAGGTAGAACTCGGCCTGGCGGAGGAACGCCGGGGCTTTGTTGTAAACGATGTTGCCGTAGGCCGATTTTGCGGCGGAGAGGTTGGGGAGCGGCTGGTAGATGGCGGTCGTGCCGCGTGTCGAGTCGGTCTGGTAGGCGGCCTGTTTGACGCGTTCGTAAAAGACCTTCCACGCGTTGGACTCGGGCATGATCCTCTCCAGTGCCTTGTAGGCCATAAAGGTCGCAAAGCCCTCTTTCAGCCACAGGTCGTCGAACCAGCGCATCGTAACAGTATCGCCAAACCACTGATGCGCCGCCTCGTGAAAGATCAGGTTCGCCCGCGTGATGACGTCGTTCTTCGTCGGCTCCTGCGGGAAGATGATCGACTGCTCTCTCAAAAACGTCGCCCCGGCATGCTCCATCCCGCCAAACGGAAATTCGGGGATCAGCACAAGATCGTACTTCGGCCACGGGAATTTGTAGTCGAAGTAGGTTTCGAGGTATTTGATCGCTTCGCGGTTAAGACGAAAAACTTCATAAGAATGTGTTTGAAATTTCTCCGCTTGAGATCTGCGAACGTAAATCGCGGGTCGAATTCTTTCGTTATATTCGTTAATACGAACGGCATCGTTTGACGGAAAAGTTGCAAATTTTCCTTGCGATATCTTTGAAAAAGGTCCCGCAGCGATTGCGAAGACGTAGGTGCTAATGGGCTTGGTTTCCTCAAAGACGTAGCCCTTTTCTTTGAAATTGAACCCGAAGTAGTTGAGTGTTTTTGGGGGAGACGCTGCACCGTCGCTATTTGAGACAACGAACCAGCTTTTCGGAGTGTCCACCGCCAGACTAAACCTCGCCTTCAGATCCGGCTGGTCGAACACGGGAAACGCCGTGCTCGCGTCGGACGGGACGAAAAGCGAATAGATATATTCCGAGCCGTCCTCTTTGTCGATGTAGCGCGTGATCGCAGAACCTGAGGCAAGTATCGGCGACGTGAAATCGAGCTTGATAACGTTCTCGCCGATCCTCACGCCATCAGAAAATGCAAGATGCTCGTTGAACTCAAAGTAATTCTGCTCTTCTCTGAAATCAACAATCACACCAAACTGATTAGAATTAGGATTCAACCGAACCGGGAATCCGTTTACAAAGACGTTCGAAATTGCCGAAAGTTCTTCCTTTCCCTTGATCTTGCGCCAATCGAGAATAATTATCGGTAGCTCACCGATATTCGTAAACGATCCGTCGCCCTTGGTCGTGTTATTTGTGTGTCCGCCGATTTGCCGCACGTTGACGCGAATTTCGACCGTCCCCTTGAGCACCGGCGACATTTTTTCGAGGTGAAGGTCGAGTTTGTAACGCACATCGCTGTAACGCGCGGCGCGCCACTTTGCCAGCTCCTGCGAAACGCCCGGCTCAATGGGCGGCATCTGCGAAAAGGCGGTTGAGGCAAACATCAGAGTGAAGATTACGAGGCGAGTGAGCATGACACTATTATTCACCACAAAGGCACAAAGAACACAAAGATTTTTTTTACTTTGTGCCCTTTGTGCCTTTTGTGATGAAAAATTCTTACAGAGCGAAGTTGAAGCTTACAAATCCCGTAGCCTTGACCGGCTGGCCGTCGCGTAAGAAAGGTTTGAATCTCCATTTTCGGATCGCGTCTTTAGCTGCTGCCTGGAGCAAGGGAGGGCCGCTGGTTTTTTGGACTTGTGAGACTTCGCCTGTTTCGCTGACGGTTACCTCAACTTTAACAACGCCGGTGGCTCGCAGGCTTTTTGCACTTGACGGATAGATCGGCTGAGTTTTGCTGGTGGCATACGCGATTAGCGAAGAACCTACCTCCATAGGCGAGCCGTCGTTGACCGGCGCGGTATTCGGAGTCTGTATCACCGGCTTAGGTTCTTCCTTTTTTGGTTCTTCTGTTACAGTCGGCGGCGGCAATGGAACATAAGCGGGCTTATCGTTCGCCGCAACGGTTTGATCGGAAGGTTTATTCTCTGCGGGTTTGGTGTCGTTAACTTGAGGCGGAACGGTTTTGTTTTCAACAACAGCCGGAATTACAACGGGTGGTTTTTCGAGCGGTTTTTGGTTGACGGCAACTAGTTCGCCAGTGGGAATATTTGCAGGCGCGCCGGTTGAGGCGTCGAGCACAACTTTGCTCGAGTTTGCCAGCGTCTCGCGCGTGTCGGCGACCTCGTTGGTCCAACGTCGGGCGTCGTAATCGTCGCGGGCGAGCATGCTGCGCGAATTGCTCGCTTCTTCTAATAGAGCCATCGCGTCTGGCGTTTTGACCTTATCCTTGCCGATCTCTTTTGACTGGGTGATGACAAGCTCGAGCGTCTCGCGCATTTTTTCGAGATCGTTTGTCGCCTCAAGCGGCAGAGTCCGATCCGACACTCGCAAGCCCAACGCCTGATAACGTTCGACGCGGCTGCGGGCGCCTTTTATGATCTGCGCGGCAACCGCCGTATACGCGGCGGAAGCATTTGGCTTTGCTGTTTTTTGCTCGTTGAAAAACTGCGTGAGAAAACTCTGTGCCCGCGTGTAGTCGCCCTGTTCGAGATAGCTGTTCATCAGCAAAACGTTGACGACGCCTTTGAGCGCGGCGTCGTTCGTCTCGCGGCGAATGTTCTCAAGCTCATAGATCGCGGCGCTGTAATTGCGCACCGCGATAAAGGCTTTTGCCTTTGAAATGCGATCGCGCATTACGTCACCTGAAGTAGGAGCCGCAGGCGGCGTTATAATTTGTGGCGTGTTCTGAGGCGGAGTCTGAGCGCCCGTGATAAGAATAAAACCAGATAAAACCAACAAAACCGAAGAGTATAACCTTCTGACATTTAACGGCATTCAGTCCTCCCGTTGACTTACATTTTCCGTAAAGGCCAAGCGAATCCCGACTAGTCGGGAAAGGCTCACTTTAACGACCCACCAATCTCTTCCAAATGCATACGCACCGAGCCTCTTGTTTGGCCCGCGAAATCAGTTCTTCAAACTCTTGATGATTTTGTCGCGGTATGCGTTTGCATCTTTTTTTATAACACTTTCGTTCAGCGTGAGCAAACGGCGGTCGAGCATAACGACGCGGCCGTTGATGATGACCGTGCGGACGTCGCTGGCCTTTGTAGCGTAAACGAGGTGAGAATAAATGTTGTAAAAGGGCGTCTGATGCAGGCCGTCAAAATCGACTATCGCAATATCGGCACGTTTTCCGACTTCGAGCGAGCCGGTGATCTTGTCGAGATGCAATGCCCGCGCTCCGCGAATCGTCGCCATCTCAAAAGCCTGTTCCGCCGGCAGCGTCTTCGGGTCGCCTGAAAACTGCTTGTGCAGCTTTGCCGCCGTGTCCATTTCTTCCCACATATTGAGATCGTTATTCGACGCCGCACCGTCGGTGCCGAGGCCGACGGCAACATCTTTAACAAGCATCGCCGGAATCGGCGCGACGCCGGATGCAAGCTTCATATTCGACTGCGGGCAATGCGCCGAGCCGACGCCGCGACGTTTGTAAATATCGATCTCGTTGTCGGTCAGCCAAACCGAATGTGCCGCGATCGTGCGGCTTGTGAGGAAACCGATGCTCTCCAGATACTCGACCGGCGTTTTGCCATGCTTGGCGAGAATGTCGTCGCGTTCTTTTTTCGTCTCGGCGACGTGAATGACTACGGGTGAATTTAACCGTTCTGACTGTTCGCGAACAAACCACAGTTTCTCACCAGAAACCGTATAAGGCGCATGCGGAGCCGCCGCCGCGACTATAAGCGGATCGTTTTTCCACTTTTTGATAAATCTTTCAGTGTATTCAATGGCTTTCTCCGGCGTTTCGTTGTCGGCGACCGGAAACATAATGATCGTCTCGCCAAGCACACCGCGAACGCCGGCCTTTTTTGTCTCTTCGGCAATCGCGTCCTCAAAATAATACATATCGCAATAGGTCGTCGTCCCGCCGCGTATCATCTCCGCCAGCCCCAGCCGCGTTCCGGCGCGAACAAACTGCTCATCGACATTCTTCGCTTCCGCCGGAAAAATATATTTCGTCAGCCAGTCGTTCAGATCGAGATCGTCCGAGATACCCCGAAACAAAGTCATCGGCACATGTGTGTGTGTATTGATAAGTCCGGGAATTATGACCTTGCCTCGGGCGTTAATCGTGCGTGTCGTTCGATGAGTCCTTTTAATTTCCGCCGATGTCCCAACAGCAACGATCCTGTCACCTTTGATCGCGAGCGCGCCATTTTCGATGGTTCGCCGCTGCGCATCCATCGTGACAATGGTTCCATCAAGGATCAGAAGGTCAACATTGATCGCGTTGTTTCGATTCGGCTTCCCTAAAACGAAAGGCACAAGAACCAAACAATACAAAATCAACCAAGTCAGAATGTTCTTCATTTATTTTCCTCCCCGTTGAGTATGATCGTCTCCTCACCCGTTACCATATTGACAACCTTTAACTTAGTCTTGTCGATGCCGCGCTTAAAAACTTCCTCACCCCATTTCAGTTTATTAAGACGAAAAACTTCTCGGAGGCGCTCTGACATAGTGCGACTCGCCCAGAAATCAAAATACGCCTCTCGCTCATCGGGCGAAAGCGCATCTTGGTCAGTAACGTATGCAAACGGACTATCTTTTGGTTCCATTGCTCACTACTCAATGTAATCGGAATCATCGTTCTTTGCGGGCATTTTTACCATTTCATTATAACAAAAAACTGACATACGCTGGATGGATTCGTTGACAAAAAGTGCAAATTTTCTCATACTCGCTGGTATGCTAATGCCAAAATTCAGATTGCGGGGTTTCAGGCGTTTGTCCGATGCGGTTTTTGATTCGCTGGGTACGCTGGAGCGTCAAATGTTCGCCGAGGTTCGCGCGAAAGGCGAGATCAGCGTGAAGCAAATTTGGGAAAAAGAAAACGAAACGATCGCCTATACGACGATCATGACTACACTCGACAGGCTTTACAAAAAGGGCTTGCTCGAACGGCGAAAAGTTGGCAGAGCGTTTCTCTATTCCGCAAAATATTCTGCCGGCGAGTTGGAGCGCGGCGTTGCGGGTGACGTCATCGGCGATCTGCTTGACGCGAATTTGGGATCGGTCGAGCCGGTTCTGGCATGTATAGTTGACGCCGTCAGCGACCGCGACCGTCAATACCTCGACGAGCTCGAACGCCTGGTCAACGAAAAGCGCCGCGAGCTTGAAAGCGCAAAATAAACGCAATGTATTTTCTCGTCGGAATATGTCTTGTCTTTGCCTTTCTGCTGACGCTGAATCTGTTTGCTTCGCTCACGGCGTCGGCGCTGTGGCGAGTGATCTCAAAACCGGCAAAGCGACTTTCATTTCGCAGGCAGGAACAGATCATTTTTGCCTTGCGCGCCTTTCCGGTCGCAGCGGCTGTTATTTTCGTTTTGGCTTTCGTGATTCCCGGTTATATTTTATTTGAACCTCATTCAACGGATGAAGTAGTTACACTCGAGCTGGGCTTGGTTGCGTTTGCTTCCTTTATCGGGATAGCAATTGCGCTTTTCCGCGTTTTTCGCTCGTGGCTCGCCACGCAGCGGCTCTCAGCAAATTGGTTAGAAAATTCCGAAAAGATTGCGGTTGACGAAGTAAATATTCCGGTCTATCGTTTTCGACATCCTTTCCCGGTGATCGCAGTGGTCGGCATGCTCCGGCCTCGGATGTTTGTCGCCTCGCAAATTTTTGATTCACTTTCCGAGGACGAATTCCGAGCCGCCGTAGCTCATGAATACGGCCACCTGAGCGCGCATGATAATTTCAAGCGAGCTTTCCTGCGTGTTTGCCGCGACATGCTTATCTTGCCGATCGGACGCGAACTCGACCGCGCATGGACTGACAACACGGAATCGGCCGCCGATGAATTTGCGGCGAACGTCGGCGGCAATCGAATGGCGCTCGACCTCGCCGAAACCCTCATCAAAATCGCCCGAATCGCCCCTGCAAACACGGCTCCGGCGATGCCGCTCGGTTCTTTTTTGATCGATGGAAGACAGGATAACCTTAGTCAACGTGTGAAACGTCTTCTTAAACTTTCGGAGAATAAAACGCTTTCGGCAAATGCGTCGCTGTTGAGATCGCGACGTTCGATGTGGGTGTATTCCAGCTTAATATTTGTGTCTGTATTACTGCTCGCCTCGAACAAAGACCTTCTATTTGCAATCCACAATGTGTCGGAAAATATTGTGGGAATTCTTCAGTAATTCACTTCAAAAACTTCGTATCGAATGCTCTCGGCAGCAGGTCTTTCATCTGTACGGTCTCGACCTTGCCGTTGAGGTTAGCGAATATTACGGGAATGTCGCCGCCGAATTCCCAGATGATCTGGCGGCAGACGCCGCAGGGCGGTGTTAGATCTTCAGTGTCGGCGACGACGGCGATTCGTTTGATTTTTCGTTTGCCCTGCGAGATCGCGTTCCAGACGGCGACGCGCTCGGCGCAGACGGTCAGGCCGTAGCTTGCCGATTCGACGTTGCTGCCGACGATTATCTCGCCGTCGTCAGTCTCAAGCGCCGCGCCGACCTTAAATTCCGAAAACGGCGCATAGGCGTTTTCGCGCACGCGCTTTGCCGCTTCGACAAGTTCCTTTTCCAAACCTTCCATCATTTCTAAAACTATTAACTATCAACTATTAACTATCAACTGAAAAAGGGAAAATTTCTATTCTTCAGTGGATAGTTAATAGTTGATAGTTATTAGTTACGATCGGGATTCGCAACTTCGGTGTTTAACTTTTCGCGCACCATGCTGCATAGAAATTCGACCGTAACGCCCGTTTGTGCTCCTTCAGGAATAATAATATCCGCGTGCCGCTTCGAAGGCTCCACAAACTCATGGTGCATCGGCCTCACCGTCCGATAATATTGGCCGATAACAGACTCTACCGTGCGGCCGCGTTCCTTTATGTCGCGCTGCAGCCGGCGAATAAAACGAATATCGTCCGGCGTATCGACAAATACGCGCACATCCAGCAAGTCGAGCACCCGCGATTCGGCAAAGATTAAAATGCCTTCGACGATAACAACCGGCTTCGGCTCGATTATCTCGATGCGGTCGCTGCGCGTGTGCGACTTAAAATCATACAAGGGCATCTCGACCTTTAAGCCCTGCTTCAAACGCAGCAGATGATTGACAAGCATATCGCTGTCGATCGAATCGGGATGATCGAAATTAGCTTGATGCCGCTCATCCAGCGGCATGTCCGCCAAGTTCCGATAATAAGAATCCTGCTCTATCAAAACGACATTGCGCGCTTCGACGGCCTCGACGATCGAGCGCGCTATCGTCGTTTTTCCAGAACCCGTTCCGCCGCAGATGCCTATAAACATAAAGTCAATTCTAACAGGATGGACAGGATAGGCAGGATACAGGAATCAGGTTTTATCTTGTGCATCCTGTCTATCCTGTTTAATTCATCCTTGCGACAACTCGTCTTAACAATTCTTTAAAAACTTCCGCAACGCGCGCCCCTGTTTCCATAACCTCGTCGTGATTTATCGGTTCGTCGCTCATCCCGGCTGCGAGGTTTGTAATACATGAAATGCCCAGTACACGCATTCCCTGATGCCGCGCAGCTATCGCTTCGGGAACCGTGGACATCCCGACGGCATCGGCGCCGAACAGCCGATACATATGAATCTCGGCCGGTGTCTCATATGTTGGACCGGACAATGCGCAATAGACGCCGCGATTCAGGAAATCGGTGAATTTTTCGTCTTGTTTCTTTTCAAAACGGTCTGTCGCGATTGCGTTCGCTTCGTCCGATGCGATCTGCTGAAACTCGTTGTCATAAACGTCACTCATATCAGGAAAACGCGGCCCAAACCGGTCGTCGTTCGACCCACGCAGAGGATTCACGCCAAGACAGTTTAGATGATCTGTAATGAGCATCAGCGTACCGGGCGTCATGTCGGGATTCAAGCTGCCTGCGGCGTTCGTTAATATCAAATTTTTAATTCCTAAAACGCCGAACGTCCGAACAGGCAAAATGACCTGCTGCATCTCGTAGCCTTCGTAATAATGAAAACGCCCCTGCTGAACCGCAACCCCAACGCCATCGATCTCGCCCAAAACAAGCTGCCCCGCATGACCCTCGACCGTCGAACGCGCAAATCCCGGAATCTGGTCGTATGGAATTTTGACTACGGCAGTTAATTCATCGGCAAACGCGCCAAGACCGCTGCCAAGAACGATTGCGGTCTTTATCTCACCCGAGTATTTTGATTTGATAAATGCAGCCGCCTCGGCAGCTTTTTCGTATGACATAAGTCAGAACCACCTGTGGTAGCGGGTGGTTGAAGATTGTTGTCGCTCAATCTTGAGGTCTCTACAGATCGCGTTAAACCACCCGCTACAGCAGGTGGTTCTGACTAGTTCTCCTTTCTATAAGGAATTCCCAAAGCTTGAGGCGCACGAGACAAGCCAATAAACCCAGCCAGCACAATTATCGTCAAAACATACGGGATCATTTGTATGAACTGGACCGGAATATCTTCGCCCGATGGCATTTTGATGACGCCCTGCATTTGGATGGTCAGTGCCTCGGTAAATCCAAAGAACAGGCACGCGATCAGAACCGGAACGGGTTTCCATTTTGCAAGGATCAACGCCGCCAGGGCGATAAATCCGCGGCCTGCGGTCATTGCCCGCGTGAACAGCGACGACTGGCCGATCGAGAGATAAGCTCCGCCCGCTCCGGCCAAGATGCCTGACAGCACGACGCCTATGTAGCGTAATTTGATTACGTTAACGCCTGCGGCATCGGCTGCCGATGGATTTTCGCCTGTGGCTCGGAGCCGCAGTCCAAAAGGCGTTTTGTACAGAACATACCAGCAGACCGGAACAAGCAGCAGAGCAAAAATCGTCGCGATCGAGAGCCGGTTAAAATACTCGGGCAGCATCACTTCCTGCCCTATCTGCGGAGTCGAGCCGGTCGAATCGTATAAGGCTCCGGAAATAAGCGCGGGCAGGCCGAGCATCAAAATATTTATCCCAAAACCCGCGACGACCTGATCGGCCTCGAATTTTATCGTCACCACGGCATACAAAAAAGCGATAAATGCTCCGGCGGCAATACCTGCCGCGAGCCCGACAAACGGCACTAGAGCCGGAGTCATTCCGACTTCCGGTTTGCTCAGTTCATATGTAACGACAGCTCCTGTGAACGCGCCGGCAAGCATCAGCCCTTCGAGCGCGATGTTGATGACGCCCGAGCGTTCGGAAAACATTCCGCCGAGCGCCGCAAAGATCAGCGGCGTCGCCAAACGCAGGCTCGAAAAGATTAAAGCAATGGTAAATATTTCAGACATTCTACCTCTTTGAAAAACGCTGCAGGCTGGCGACGAATATGATCACAACTGCCTGTAAGACCTCGACAAGGTCTTTAGAGACGTACTCCGTAAAGGCGTCAACAAAAATTCCACCGCGCCGCAAAACCGCAAAGAACAACGCGGCAAAGAAAACTCCCAGCGGATGATTTCGCCCCAAAAGCGCGACGGCAATTCCTAGAAATCCAACCTCGCCGGAGAAATCGTGATAGTAGCGATAACGGTCGCCCATTACCTCGCCGATCGCGACCATTCCGGCCAACGCTCCAGAGATGGTCATCGCAATCACGATCTGTTTTTTCGGGTTAATGCCGCCGTATTCGGCTGCCGAAGGATTTTCGCCGACAGCGCGTAATTCATAGCCCCATTTCGTCTTCCACAAAAAGACATAAACAAGAACGCACATCAGCACGGCGATAAGAAACGCGACGCTGAGAGGCACAAACTCCGGCATTCCGGGAACGAACTGGCTTATGCGCGGGATTTGACCAGCCTCGCCTATTGGTACGGTTTGCATTATCGGATCGCCCGCCTGCTTGTAGTAATACTGCGTGAAATAACCCACCAGCGCCATGGCGATAAAATTGAGCATGATCGTGTTGATCACCTCGTGCGAACCGAACCTCGCCTTCAAAATGCCGGGAATCGCTCCCCAAAGCCCGCCCGCAACCACTGCCGCTAAAATGCACAACGGCACGAGCATAATTGCCGGAAGCGACACCCACGAATAATCGACATCCTTTCCAAAAACATTGACAATTGTCCCGCCAAACTTTATCCCGACCCATGCGGTTGCAAACGCCGCAACTACAAGCTGCCCTTCGGCACCAATGTTCAAAAGCCCGCACCTGAACGCAACCGTAACCGCAAGCCCCGTAAAGATCAACGGCGTCGCATAAAACAGCATGTAGCCGATGTCCGTCTTCGAGCCGAATGAACTGCCGACCAAAAGCCATATAGTTTCAAACGGATTGTCGCCGATCAACAGCACAAGCAATCCGCCGACAACAAATGCCGCCAAAACCGCCGCCAAAGGCCAGAGAATTTCACGAAGGATTTTCATTAGTTACGGAAGGTGCGTCAATAAATATAACCGACAAAGCTGAAAGTGTCACTTGATAATACTAAAAAACCCTGTATTTGTTTTAGAAGTTATTATCGTTCGTTGAAAAACTGTTACCTTCGGAATAAGTTATAAGTGAAAAGTGGTCACTAGCGTTGCGTTAAAAGTCGAATAAAGTCAACTGGTTACAGTTGTGATCTTTGAAAACATGTAGATAAGAGTCTTGAAACAGCGTATTTATTTGCGTTTTGTCAAAGATGTTGATGCTTAGGA